>ONJQ01000005.1 GCA_900318175.1 uncultured Bacteroidales bacterium
TGTTTTTGTCCCCACCAAATTTCGACTTAAAAAACAGCCTACTTTTTGTCCACTCGGACTCTTCGTCTCAAAAACAGCCTACATTTTGTCCATTACGCCACAAAATCCGACAAAACGTCAAAAAGGTGGCCAAAAGGTGGCCAAGGAAAGTGAATCAAACAAAATCCTCATTTGGCATAATATCCACCTGTCTTTTTAGAATCTCGATGTTCAATCAAACCTTCTTTTAAAGGATAGCTATATGTCTGTCGATTGTAGGAATACTCTTTCCTAATATATCAGCAATGTCTTTACCTTGAATCCCAGGATTGGAACTGATAATAGTGTATGTTGTCATTACACTATCATTTAATCTATCATTTAATCCATCATTTAATCTATCATTTAATCTATCATTTATCGTATCACTTGCATCTCTATTCCTATTATTAGGTACCGGGAGCACAAATTCCTTATCTATTAGTTCTTATATCACCAATTATTCCCCATACGACTTCTCTCCACACGGGATACAAATTTCTCGGCCACTTCTTCTTTGTCCCATCAGGTAATGGGGGCATTCCGTCAGAATATATTCGCTCTGCCTCTTTGGAGAAGGGTTCAACAATCGACTTATCCACCCACATTCCAGTTCCCAATCCCATATGGAAGAATGTATCGTCCCTTCCAAACGTAAACTCATTGTAATTGGGGAACACCTTTTGAATCTCACTTTCCTTAATAGTATCCAAGTAAAACCATCCCCCATATTCATCAATGATTTCATAATATGGCACACCTGAATACAACGAGGCAAATGCAATCATCTTTCGTGGTGAATAATCTATATAATTACTGCTAGTAAGTGTCACCCTATGTTTATCAACTATTATCTCATAGATAAAATCTGGATTCCATTTGAGCAACCCACTTGTTCGTTCCAGGTATTCTTCTTCTATCGATTTATGGATAAACCGCCTAATAACAATCGAACCGTTTCTAATCGACGTTTCAATTTTCAACCAGTCACCGTTATTCATGGCCTCTTCCCAAGTGCCTTCATCTGTACAATTGAATATCAATTCCAATGGGAGGTCGTTGTAGTCATCGTACCGAAACAATCGGTTCTTTCTATCATACAGCTTGTGGAATGATTCATCTACAGCAATAATGTCGTAAGGTGCATATTGCTGATAGTTGCTGTTATTGTCTAACTGGATATCTTTATACATGGCATTCATTTGATAATCCCTAAACCTTTGATTTAGCTCGCTTGCACTCCAAAGTCACACACTCGCCATTCAGCAGCAATTCTTTTATTTCGTTCTTTGTCATATCATTTTCACATAATCATAGTGACGTATTTACTGTTCGCAACATTTGTACTAAAATGGCAAATCATCATCGACATCTGTATGTTGGGACTTCTTCGGAGAAATATCAAAAATCTTACTTACAAATTTGTAGGCTCTTTGCTCATTAGCATAAAAACCTGTTTCTTTTGGAATAGAAATTACGATATATGCCTGTTCAAACTCTACTTCGTTACCATTCTTTATTTTGTCGTAAAACTCTTGGTCAGTCATAGAAACCCATTTTAATCGGAACCTTGCCCCTTCCCAATCAAAATCTATTTTTGCTTTGTCGTTATCATCAGTATATATACGAATACAAGACACCTTTAAGATAGATTCAGAGGGGGTATTAATATTGTCAAATTCTTCTTCATTTAGAAACGACTTATAATTATTCCAGTAACCATGATACCCGTATTTATTGTATGCCCAATCAAGTATTTCTTTGTCAGACCCATTTCCGTTTTTCAATCGTCCTTTTCCCAATTTTTTACAGGAATTATTGTCGATAACCCAATTTTCTTGTTGCTTCCCTTGTGGCATCGGTCGCCCATCAAATTCAATAATATCCAATGGCTCTGCAAAATCTATTTCAAAACCTTGAACTGCACCTGAACGGCCATCGTCTTTAACGATTCTAATCCAATTTTCAGGATTATCCAAGTCAAGTCCACCAGGGCACAATCCACCCTCTCGGCAACTAACAGCCAACAACAAAACTTTTTTTTTCATTATAAATTTCCTCCAAACTTTATGTCTTTATCAAATCTATCAAGTAACATTTCACTTACAACTCTTCGGTGACATTTTTCATTTGTCGGCTCTGAACATAGTAAAACAACATTTTCGTATTTGTTGAAACGCTCCACAAAATTGGATATTTTGGATTTTTCTCTTAACTGCTGGATAAAAGCTTTTTCAAACAACTTATAATCCTTACTCATAGGGTTGTCTTTATCTCTTACATCTTTCAGCAATTCTTTTGTCGGTGCTAAATCAATACGATGTACATACTTGCAACCATCTACTAATTTGTCCAAAAAGAATGGCAAATCTTTTTCAAATGCAAAACGGGATAGTTGACCATTGGGGTTAAGTCTAATATCGACCAGACATTCTATTTTGTTTTTCTTAAGAATCCCAAAGAATTCCTCTGCGGTTTTCTGCGTAAAACCAATGTTAAAAAGCTTAATCATATTCTTCGTTATTAAGTGAATTATTGTATTTTTTCCAACCATGCAATAAGTTCCAATACCTGTCACAAAAATCTTCTATTTTCTCTTGCCGTGTTTTACCGAAATAATTGTCAATCTTAGCTGGTTCAAACATAGATGGGTTTAAAACATCTAAATTAGCGATTTCAGACTTTTTGAATATTAATTCTTGGAGTTGACAAGCGAGGTCAGCATTGCTCAGTGTACCTATAGTACCATCTGTGTTTTGAACGATATGTCTTATTTCAATCCATTCTCCATATTTTTGTTCTAACGCTTTGCTTATAAAGAAATATCTATGGCAATCTATGGGCTTCTTTTCACTACACATTAGGGCTAAAACGAACCCCTTCTCGTACGCCGTTTCTATTCTCTTTAATCCATCTTTGAAATATTCACTATTTCTAAATTTTCTAAAGTCCACAATTTCTTCATTCGCTAGCAGTTCGATTTTCTCAGGACGGTTACTTTTTGAAACAGGGAAAATATCATCAAAGAAAATTTCACTAGCTTTTGAAAAAACATCTTGCGAACTATCAGCTTTTGCACCAACTTCTGGCATATGAATATAAGGTATGTTATATCGTTTGCCAAGAACTTTTAAATTATCAGCGTTGCATTGTGGGTATTGTTTTGAATAAGGAACAGACCGAACGTCAACCAAATGAGTTACATTGAATTGATGGAGCGTCTTAAATAAAGCATCCACATCGTAATAATTGCCATTTTGAAACAATGTGTATCCAATTGTGTATATGACTTTTTTATCCATTATATGATTTTAACTTAGTATTTTCTTCTACGAAATTTATTCCACCTTCCGTACATTCATATATGTCATATAATTGAAAACCTCCTATCTCATCTCTTGTTACTATTAATTGTGGTTTAATCGCATTGTCCGGATAATAATCAAGAAACACATTACTATCATTAGGAATACTACTGCTATCATCCATTATTATCTTCCCATAGTATTTGTCAATCAATTCTATGACCTTTTGGTTTTGGTCAGTTGTTTGAAAAATGAATGAGATGGTTTTATGTTTTTTTCTTTTAAGTATGTACAGCAATATAAATTCTTCTAATCCGATTTCAAAGAATCTACAACTTATTGCCCAATTTAGAATCACAAACTCATTATCGCAGGAATAATATGTAATAGCAGAACAAATTCCTAAACTATCGCCATTGGGGCGAAATATTTCAAAGAATAGAGAAGACGTACTTTCGTTAAAATTATTATCGAGTTTTGACAACTTAAATTGATTCGACTTAGCGTATAGTTTCTTTGCCTCTGTGTGCTCCTTATCTTCGTGCACTCTGATGTATAGTTCCGGCAGTGTGTTATTCTTCCTTTCTTCTTGTATAATCTTAAACTGCTTCTTCCTGTTTTTTGTATTGACAGACAATTCATTTCGCTCAAAGAAACAGCATACAATTAACAGTGTAATCAACTCATTATGATGCTCCCAATCAGGTACATACATTTCTGGTATTTTACTGAGTACTTCGTCCCGAACAATTTGGTTGTCATCGATAAATACAATTGCATTTGGCAAAATCGACAGATATTTTGCAATACTCCTTATATTTTCGCTTTTGTCGTTAGTGTTTGATACTACTAAATCAATTTGATTCTTGATTGGGAAAATATCCTCATTGATTTCTTCTAATAACGATTGAACTAAACTAGAATCATTTCTCGTGCATATTGCAATATAGATTCCCAATTCTTCAGCAATTGATTTTATAAATTTCATAAATGTAATATACGGATAGCCACTTTCAGATGTCAATTTTTGAACGATACCTTCTTTGCCATCTTCAGATAAAATACCATTCCATAGTGTCTCATCAAGGTCAAGGACAATGGCCTTATAGATAATTTTCTTACGACAAATCACACTCGACACAACTCTCATTGTAACCAAACATAGTGCTGACAACCCCGTTTGTTGTGATAATTCAAATAAAGATGGCAAACTCCCAATTGAAAATGAATGTGATTGGTTGTCGCTGCCTATTGTATATTCAACTGGAATACATTGTTCAATAGTATTACATTCTTTTATTGTGACATCAATATCAGCCTCGTGTAAGAGTTCTATACACTTTTGAGTAGTACTATCCTTTTCGTTCCCAATGTTTTTTAACCAAGGGAATTTTACAACTATATGGTTTTGGTCAAATCTTCGGAATGCTTTGATGTAAAAATCAACATATGTATTTAGATATGTGTTACTCATATGACAATATATAAATTAATGCCTAAAACATGTTAAAAGTTTGGCAAATCCATTTCGTGAACTTCCACAGAGAGTATTCTTTCTTTTGATGAAGTAAGAAAGAATCCACAAATCACAGGCATTCCATTATTTTGAATTTGCTTTATTATCACAGCCCAATCTCCTGATTCTCCATTCCTGCCTATTTGTACTCGTTTGATTGATTTTGTTCTCTGAAGTACATTAAACTTCCCTTCAAGATAGTCAAGATATTCCGCCCTACTGGACATATCGTCAAATACCGTATCGTTGGAATAATGGAAATCTTTGTCCAAAACATTCTCCAAGATGGAAGCATCCAAAGTTTGCCAAGCAGTAGAATAAACCTGTGCTAACTCTTGGTCACTATATATCTTGTCAAGAGGTGGGTTTGATTGAGCTGGTGAAACAGCTTTTGATAGATATTGTGAGGCAAAATGGCATCCTTTCTTATACAGTTCTGGTGTTTGCTCTTCCAAACAAAAAACCGAGCCATAAATTATCTTAATATATGCATTCCTCATATAGTCTGGCAATTTGGAAACATCGACCTTGCCGATATCAGTTCCTTTCGGTAGGACAATGTAGTATGCCTTACGACCTCTTGTTCCGTGAAAATCGTCGATTACAATATCTGGGTAAAAAAGCGGGACTGTTATACCTTTCAACTTATCGAAAAAAGATAGTCTTGGTTTCACACATCGGGAAGCAACTGTGTGGCATTGGTTGTATATATCCAAAAGATTATCAACAAGGAATTCACGTTTTTCTTCCTCTGACATCATTTGATTCTTTTCTGACACTGAACATTTATGTTCAAATATATATGGCTCACCGTTTCGTATAAGTTTCATCATAATCAACCAGTTTTATTGTTGCAATTTGTTTAACTTTATTTCACTCGTGAAATAAAACGTGAAAATACATTTTTTATTGTCTATAACTGCCATAAAAATAAGAATCCCAGCGAGTTGCTCACTGGGATTCGGTTGTGAAATAATGCCTAATATTATTAATCTACAGGCATTTAGTAGTGTGTTCAATCTGGAGGAAACATTCTCCTTAATTTTCTTAAAGTGTTGATTGCTCTCTCTGTCCTGCTCCTTACCTGACGAAGACTGAATCCTGACCTCAACAGTTCAATCTCTCCTCCGTATTCCATCATATAATCCACTTTGCACTTTGTACGTCCCATAATTACCTCCTTTCTGTTATGCTACATCTACAAATTTCTTCTTCATTCTCTGCACAGTGCTGATGCCCACACCCTCGTTCTTGGCAATCATACGAATTGGATACCCTTTCCGTAGTTGTTTGATGACACCGGCATATTCTTCTTGCAACTTTTCGTCTGATTTCCGATACCCTTCCTTACGACCGACCTTTCCCCCTTCGGTTATTTATTTCTCCTTTCATGAATTATGCTCTGAAAGGAAAATCCCAATAGCGGCATATCAATCAGAAAAAAAATGCTTGTGAGAGTCGTGCTCCTCACTTGTATAAAAGTGTTGTGTGAGGTTTCCAATAATATGGCCAAACTATGGCCAAGATTGGGATATAAAAGAAAAAAGATTTTGCTTTTTCACTCATTTTGAGTTACTTGCAAAATCTCTTTGGTGCCCGGAACAGGACTTGAACCTGCACTCCTTTCGGAACACGCACCTGAAACGTGCGCGTCTACCAATTCCGCCCCTCTCTTGGAACTTGGTGGTAAAAAAAAGCAACCTTCGTTGCTCCTTTTCTGTGCCCAGGACAAGACTTGAACTTGCACCGCCCTACGGCGACTACCCCCTCAAAGTAGCGTGTCTACCAATTCCACCACCTGGGCAAAACTTTCGTTTTCCTTTTCGAAAGCGGTTGCAAAAATACTAACTTTTTTCGACATGACAAAAAAAAACTCATTTTTTTTGAAAAAGAATACCTAACACACTGCTTATCAAAGGCTTTTTGAACGCATTATTACAGCATATTAGTCATCAAAGAAATCATTTCCCGCTTTTCAGGAGCCTTTTTTCTTGGATTTGGGGGCATTAAACACAGCCCTCACCGCACAAATCTAAATAACTTATTGAATACAACAATATTACACACAAAATCCAGTATAGAGCGTCATAATCTCCACACTGGATTTTGTCAGATTGTCAATCAGTTTGGACGTTACTCGTCGTCCGAGCCTTCGTCCCCGTAGTCCTCTTCTTCCTCGTCGGTTCCGTCAGAGGTAAAGGAGGCGAGGAATCGTTGTACCTCAGTCTTGGAACCTGCTAACGAATAGCTGAAAGTGTCGGATGTCCGCTTATCTTTCTTGATGGAAAGGAGTCGGTCGTTCCATTCGCCAACACTGGACGAGATGGTGAGGTGGTGAGTCTGATACTGGTAGTTGAAATAGTACCAATGGTCGTTGGCCACTTGCAGATAGAGCACCAGATGGGTCTGGTTACCTCGGTTGAACAACTGTGCACGGACTCTCACATTTACATGCAACTGTTTCGAACCTACATTGCAAAGAGCTGCCGTACCCGCAGCCGTGTAGCCCACCTTTGGCGAATACTTCCAACGGATGCCCTCAATCAGGAAGGTATTATTGAGGAAGCCCTCCAACTTGTCAAAAGCTCCTGTGCTAAGGTAGGTCTGATAGGCCAATTCGCCGTCAGGGTCACCCATGTGGAAGAGCAATGCGCGGTCAAGCAACTCATTGTCGCGATCAGCTGGCGTTGGCCGCAGGTCGTCTTCAATCTGTTTTGCCATCTGGGTGAGGAGCGACTGGTCTATGGGGAAGGTGACACCGAAGATCGTATGCATACTGAAATCATCCTGTTTTTCGGGATCGAAGTGCAACGTACCGTAGGCTTGAACACCTGCCGGCTGGGCTATCGGTCCGAAGGTAATAGGTCCCTCACCATCTATCTGGCAGTTTTCTGTATTGAGTGTCAGGTAGCGGTCGACGAACTCGGGGTCGTCCAGTTTCTCCTGCGACGTAATGGTATAGGTGCCAGCACCCTCATCAAAGTGGAGCAGACCATGACTGCTGAGAAGGGGATTTACACCCGTCTTGCGGAGGAGGAAAGCCGACGAAGGCTGCAATCCGGGGCTGCCCATAGCCACGGAAGCGCTGATGGCTTTACCCTTCCAGTCGACAGGATTCTCGGGCACCACGACACGGATATTGGCAGGGTCGAGATAATCGGAATAAGAGAGCAGTGCAAGCTGCTCGGTAGGGGCACACTTGTGGAGCAAACGAACGCCACCGTTGAAATGGTAGAATCTGTGCTGCGCATCCACTCGCATAGTTCCCGCAAATCCAAAAGCCGTGGAGAGGGTGAACTGCGCCGTGTCGGAGATTGTGCCTTCCGCGGTGCTCACACCCTGCGCGTCGAGAGCGATCTGGGTCATATAGACTGGCTGCTTCTTTTCGTCCACACTGATATAGTCAATTGTTCCCTTACCACTATATTTCTGCCCATTAGCAACCATCAGGTCACAGTTGTAGAAAAGATGGAAAGCGCTGTCGCGCGGGAAGAGCAGCTGGCTCCCTGCCATAAGGGAGAACACACCACCCTTGGAGATATGCACCGAGTCGCCGCCCGGAGCTATCAATGCGTCAGCAATAGGCAGAGCATAGACATTGTGGTTGGAGAGTTCCAGTTGGTCATAGCGGTAGAGACTATTGATAGCATGGAAGCGAATATCCTTCAAGGCTGCATCGGTGCTTTGGAACAGGGCTCCCGGCATCTTGTCGAGCCGTTTGGAGCGTTCGCGCAGTGTGAGGGCTTCCGTGCCCTGAGTCTCCATGCTCTTGCTGTTGTCGAGGGCAAGCAGTTTGTTGTCCCACTGCCACGTGTATTGGTCAACCCAAGCCGAAAACCCAAGGGCTGGCAAGAAAGTCTGCGTCACTGTATCATTGGAGGTAAACTGAGCCGTGTGGCCTTCGTAGTCGACAAGGGAGCGCATGTCGGAGGCCTCGAATGCTACATTATTATACAAGTTAGAACGGAGCGTAAAATCCGTATGGTCGGCATCCATCTGAAGCGTGCGGAGCCGGAACAGCTTGGAGCGCAGCGTGCCCTCATAGAGGTCTGCCGTACCGTAACCCGTGGCGCCCTTGGGCTGCAGCGTGACGCGTCCTGCAAGGGTAGTGACACCATGGTAGAGGGAGAAGGGGGTGCCGTCACGCAGCTGCGACACGGTCATTGAGTCCTGATAGGGGTACCACCGCAACAGCGCGTGGCCATTATGCACATCAGGATAATCATCCTCCTCCTTCACGTAGAAGGTGTCCGTCAAGGCCATGGCAGAATCGGGCATGAAGAGGTATTTGTCCGTGACTGCGGTGGAGGTGAGGTACTTCAGCGTACCCTCGCCACGGAGGCCTCGATAGCTGAGGTCAATCAGATTCTGGAAAGTACCTTTACCCCCATAGGCGGGATGGCCGTCGGTGGGGATAGTGACACGGAATCCCAGCGAGTAGTCCCGCTGCACTTTCAGCGGCTCTTCGATGTCGGGGAATATCCCTGCCGAGGTCAGGGTGCCGAGGAATTCGAGACTGTCCGTCTGAAAGTCCGTGAGCTGTTTGATGACAAAGGGGTGCAGTGAGTAGTAGAACTTCTGGCGTTCATACACTCCGTTGAAGATAAAGGGTCGGTCGTAATAGACGTATGAGGGTTTGACACTGTTGAAGATGGGATAGTCTTTATTCTTTTTGAGGCCGCAGTGGTTGTCGGGCTTGTCAATCTGTATGTCGCCCACAAGGTTGTAGAGCGGGGTGCGGACCATGACCTGCTTCTGCGGGTCGGTGAAGGAGGTGACGGAGAAGCGGAGCGAGTCAATCTGTGGCAGGTCGAAACGGAAATCGTCGTAGAAGAAAGTTGCGTCGGTGACGTTCATCTCAAAGCGGCCCACATTGATATAGCCCGAGAAGAGGATGTCGCGATTGCGCTTCACGATGATGTCTCCCAAATAGGGTTTCACCACCACCAACTGGCTGTCGCTCACAACGAATTTCTTGATGCCATGCACTCTCAAGTCGAGTGTCGCAAGGTCCAGCTCTGCGTTGTTCTCCTTGGTGTCGGACTGGAGGGTCAGTGCGTCGTAGTCATGTCCCTGCTGCTTGACAATGGCCTTGTAGAAGCCTATCAGCTTGTCGTGCACATGGATGCGCGAACGGCCCTCGTCGTACGATACCAAGCCGTGGCGCGACAGGCCATGTATCATCAGTTTTGTCTGCCCCTCGTCCATGCGGATGAAATTCTGGAAGGAGACCAAGGAGAAGTCCTGCCGCATGTCGTGCGCTTTCATATATTTATACACACGCACCACGGGGCTGGTCTCGTCTATGCCCTGCACTTCGCGGTCCTTATTCTCCGAATAGTAGCGGTTGGACTCAAACGTGACGAAGGTCTGCGTACCCGCCTGCGCCACCATGTTAAACTCGATGATGTCTTTATCTATCAGCCAGTTTATATTCTCGCAGTAGATGTCCAACTGGTGGTAACTGTCGTTGTAGGGGCTGTAGTAGTTGCGCTTCGTGCTGTTGAGGAGGTTCACGCGGTTGTCCTTCGTGGTGTAGCGTATCAGTACACCGGCATTGCTGATGGAGTCGTCGCCGATATACATCTTCACCGCGGCCCGCTCGGAGGTGAGCATGTGGGGCAGGATTGTGAAGTGCGTCGAACTGGCCACAAGAAACCGTTTGCCGTTGCGATAGAAAATCATCGAGGCAGGATTCTTCTCGTCATTGGTGACAAAACGGGGACCATACATCATGAAGTTCCCCTCAAAATCCACGCCAGGCAGCACGTCCTTCAGCTGGAAGTCCTTCTGATATGAACGGAACTTGGGGAAGTTGTACTTATCCGGCTCCGTGCGGTTGGAGAGGGCCTCCTCCACAACGCCCTTGATGGGGCTTTTGAAATAGTTGGTATTAATGAAGGTAACGGAGTCCGCGGTGAACTTAGGGAATTTGACCACGGCGGAGTAGTCCTGCAAATCGGCATAGCAGACGTTCCGCGCCACACCACAGCGCTCCCACGTGATGCGCCCACCCTTGCCCTCAAAGGTGTTGGTGAGGAAGAAGTAAGTGCCCTTAGTGCCAAGGATGATTGCCTGATCCGCATTGGCCCCAGTGCCGGAGGCATAGGTGAGGTCGAATGAACTGTTGAAGACCGTCTTGATGTCATTGCGGATAGGGACAAAGGAGTACGTCGCGCCGTTCCCCACGCTCCACACGGAGGTCCGCGAAGCGTAGAGTGTGCGCTGGTTCAGCAGTCGGGAGGTATACTGTATAAAATCGTTGATCTCCTTCTTCTTGTTGGTGATGGACATGATGGCCGTGGTGGCGGACAACCATTCGTCGAAGAGTGTTGCTGTCAGTCGGTTGCCGCTATAGTCCACCAGCGTTTGGGTCAAGACCTCATAGTCCGGGGTGGGCTCCATCTTGGTCTTGCGGGCGGCTATATAAAGGTCGGTCACTTTCTGTCTGTTCTGGTCGTCCAGATTGTTGTACACCGTTGTGAACTTGTCCACCAACTGCTTGTTGGCGGCCAATTTCTCCTCAGCCTTGGAGTTGCCGTTGAGGTACACCAGCAGCTGCGCCGGCAGCGAATCTACTTCAAATGTCACTTTCACCCGCTTGGGGCGGCTCTGTGCGTTGGCTTCATAGCCTTGTCCTGCAAGCAGCACTGCGGCAATAAGGATTAAGACAAACCGTTTCATTTGTATTGTGTTATTAAGTTGATGCGTCATTATGTTGACTATTTTCGCCCCTCTATCCATCCCCAACCTCTAATCCTCTTGTTTTTAGGGTTCCGATTTAAATGCAAAAATAGCACTTTTTGCCGACATAGATAACGCAGATTATTGTTTTTTATTCATGGACGTTTGTTAATAATTGTTTTTTCAAAAAAAAATCGTACCTTTGCACCCGCTTATGAAACACTCTGCACGCTATAACTATATCGTTTTTGCCTACCTTGTCGGCATCGTCTTCTTCACTCTTTTCCGTCTGGCTGGCACCTGGGTCTACCTCCTCAACGCCCCCAGCCGTCCCGACTTCGGCGGCCTCTACGGCCACGCCCTCTTCATGGGCTGGCGTTTCGACACCGCCGTCAGCTGCTACCTCCTCGCGCTCCCAGCCCTCATGCTGATTGTGGCCGAACTGGCTCGCATCCGTGCCAAGGCCTACTACCTTGTAGCCCATCACCTCCTCCTCATCGGCTACATCGTCAGCTTCTTTGCCTGCACTGCCGACATCCCCTTCTTTGCCTACTTCTTCACCCGCCTCAACGCCACTGCTATCAACGAGATTGACTCCTTTGCCATCATTGCCGACATGATTCTCTCCGAACCGATGTACCTTGCCGGCATCGCGGCTTTCCTTGCTGTGGCCGTGGGCTATTGGTTCCTTATGCGGTACATCTTCCGCCGCACCCTCGCCGCCGGGCTTGACAAGTTCCAACCCTACTCCCTGTGCATCCCCCTGGCGCTGCTCCTCGTCTTCGCCACCTTTGTGGGCATGCGGGGCCGCTTGAGCAAGAAGAGCCCTCTGCGTGTCGGCACAGCCTACTTCTGCTCCGACCCCTTCCTCAACCAGATAGGCCTCAACCCCATCTTCACCTTCATCAAGAGTGCCTCCGAACTGGGCAAGCGTGCCAACCAACCCCTCACCCTCACCACCGCCGACGAAGCCCTGCAAGCCCTCGCTGCCGAGCAGCAGACGCCCGCCGACCCCGCCCTTATGCCTGCCGGCCTCGACCTGCCGCTGCCTGAAGGCACCAACGTCGTCCTCGTCATCATGGAGTCCATGACTGTCGAGAAGACCTCCCTCTCCACCTCCGGACACCCCTCGCTCACCCCCTGTTTGGACAGCCTTATGGCCCAGTCGCTACTCTTCACCCGCGCCTACTCCTCCGGCATCCACACCTACAACGGCATCTACTCCACCCTCTACTCGCGCCCCTGCGTCCCCTCACGCCACACCATGAAACAAGCTGTCATCCCGCAGGTCTACGGCCTGCCCCAAGTGCTCCACGAGGCCGGCTACCACACCGCCTACTTCATGACCCACGACGAGGATTTCGACAACATGCGCGGCTTCCTTTTTGGCAACGGCTTTGACAGCGTCATCGGCCAGCACAGCTATCCCGCCTCCGAAGTCATCGGCACCTGGGGCGTGCCGGACCACGTCATGTTCGACCACGCACTGCTCCACTGCAGCCAAGCCGCCTCACAAGGGCCCTTCTTCGCCACCATCATGACCTGCAGCGACCATGCGCCCTACGCCATCCCCTCCGGCATCGACTTCCACCCACGCAGCAAGGACATGAACAAACAAATCGTCGAGTATGCCGACTGGTCACTGGGCCGTTTCATGCGCATGGCACGCCGTCAACCCTGGTACGCCAACACCCTCTTCGTCTTCATTGCCGACCACGGCGGCGTGTGGGGCACCAACCGCTACGACATGCCCCTCACCTACCACCACATACCCATCCTCTTCCACAACCCCGCTCACCTCCGTCCGCAGCGGTCAGACCGCCTTGCCATGCAGGTAGACCTCGGCCCCACCCTCCTCGCCATGCTCCCCCTCACGTGGCAGAACACCACCTTCGGCCTCAACCTCCTTGCCCAACCCCGCCGCTATGCCTACTTCTGCAACGACGACAAAATAGGAGTCATCGACAATCAGTACTTCTACATCTACCGCACCGCCGAGGGCATCGAAAGCCTCCATCTCCTGTCCGACACCACTGCCGCTGACCTTCTCTCCACCCAGCAGCCCGACTCCCGCCGCCGAGCTGACGACATGCGCCACTACGGCCTCGCACTGACCCAAGCCTCAGATTTAAACACAAACCTACCAACTCATTAATTCGTTTGTCAAAAGATTCTCACATCAACACTTTAACGAATTAACCACTTCGAAAAAGATTCCCGAATTAACGCATTAACACATTAACACATTCAACATGGTCCTCTTTCTCACCGACACCACCGAAGGCCCCTACGCCACCCTCACGCCCGACGAGTCCAAGCACGCCATCCGCGTACTCCGCCTCACCGCTGCCGACGAAATCTTTGTCACCAGTGGCGACGGGACCCTCTGCCGCGCACGCATCACGCTGCCGGACCCCTCCGCCTGCCAGGTCGAAATACTGGAGCGCATGCCCAACTACGGCGCCCTCCCCTACCGCCTGCACATCGCCGTGGCTCCCACCAAAAACAACGCTCGCCTGGAATGGTTTGTCGAGAAAGCCGTCGAAATAGGCATCCACCGCATCACGCCCCTCATCTGCCGCCACTCCGAGCGCACCACCCTCAACCTCAACCGCCTCAACAAAATAGCCCTCAGCGCCATGAAGCAGTCACTGCAGGCAACCCTGCCGCTCATCGACCCTCCCACACCCATTGCCGACCTCCTTGCAGGTGCCCTTCCCGAATGCCGACTTGTGTGCCACTGTGCCGAAGGCCACCGCGACACCCTCCGCCAACTCTACACCCCCGGCACCGACGCCCTCGTCCTCATAGGTCCCGAAGGCGACTTCAGCCCCGACGAGATTGACCGCTGCCTCAGCCTTGGGTTCCACCCCGTCACCCTCGGTACCAACCGTCTGCGCACCGAGACTGCCGCCCTCTACGCCCTCACAACCCTGCAATTCCTCAACCAATCCTGATCATCATTTCTCAATCCCCAAACATCATCTCTCAACAATGTATCGTTTCCTCCTCGCCCTCCTTCTGCTCCTCCCCGCCACCCTCGGGGCGCAGACCCAGATTGCCCTCCTCAAATACGACGGCGGTGGCGACTGGTATGCCAATCCCACCTCCCTCACCAACCTCATAGCCTACTGCAACACCGATGCCCACATGAACCTCGCCACGGACTACGCCGTCGTCGACGTGGGCAGCAACCAACTCTTCAACTATCCCTTCGTCCACATGACCGGCCACGGCAACGTCGTCTTCTCCCCGCAGCAACGGCAAAACCTCCGCAACTACCTGCTCGGCGGCGGCTTCCTGCACATCGACGACAACTACGGCATCAAGGACTTCATCCTCCCACAGATGAAACTCGTCTTCCCCGAACTCGACTTTGTCGAGCTCCCCTTCACCCATCCCATCTTCCACCAGCGGTACCACTTCCCCAACGGGCTGCCCAAAATCCATGAGCACGACAACCTCCCGCCCCGCGCCTACGGCCTCATCTACGAAGGCCGCCTCATCTGTCTTTTTACCTGGGAATGCGACCTCGGCGACGGTTGGGAGGACCCCGACGTCCACCACGACAGCCAGGCCACACGGCAGAAAGCTTTCCAGATGGGCGAGAACATCCTCCAATACGTCTTCACCCACTGACCCCATGGCCACCAACTGCGCTCCTCCTCCACTCCCTCGCCCACATTTCTGGCACAATCGTTATGCATTTGTTCCTCCCAGAGAGGAACAAATATTAGAGAAATGTTAGAGAACTGACCTATATGGAGTGGAGCCAGGGCGGAGCCGAGGCGCAGAATCACATTCAGACATTGGCACCAATCATGCCCGAAGCCACCACAAGGTGCGCCTCGTTGTCGTAGATGGTGGCATACTGGCCCGCGGCAATGCCCTGCACACGCACGTCGGACTCAATGCGGTAGCCCTCGTCGGTGCGCATCAGGTGCCCTTGGGCAAAATCGGGCGTGTGGCGAATCTTGAACTTCACATCCACCGTCTCGCCGCGCTCCAAACGGTCGCCCCACAGGTCGCCCGTCAGCGGGTGATAGCCCAGCAGGTTGATGACGTTGCCGTACTGCGTGTCCGGGTCATAGCCTTGCGACACGTAGAGGACATTCTCGTCGATGTCCTTCTTCACCACAAACCACGGACCGCCGCTGAGGAAAAGCCCCTTGCGCTGCCCGATAGTGTGGAACCAATAGCCCCGGTGCGTGCCCAGCACGCGGCCCGTCTCCAGCTCCACAATCTTGCCCTCGCGCTCGCCGAGATAGCGGCGCAGGAAATCATTGTAGTTAATCTTGCCCAAGAAACAGATGCCTTGCGAGTCCTTGCGGTCCGCACTGGGCAGATGGGCATCGTGGGCCACTTGCCGCACCTCGCTCTTCATCATCTGCCCGATGGGGAACATCAGCTTGCTGATCTGCCTATAGTCCAATTGCGACAGGAAATCGGTTTGGTCCTTCACGGGGTCCTTGGCAGTGGCAAGGAACGGGGTGCCGTCCACGGTGCAGGTTGTGGCGTAATGGCCCGTAGCAATGCGGTCATAGTCATGCCCCCTGCGCTGCTCGAAAGCCCCGAACTTAATCAGCTTGTTGCACATCACGTCAGGGTTGGGCGTCAGGCCGCGGCGCACCGAGTCAATGGTGTAAGCCACCACATTGTCCCAATACTCGCGGTGAAGATTCACCTCCTCGAAACGGCATCCATAGCGTTTGGCTATGAACTGGGTGATTTCGATATCCTCCTCGGCGGGGCAGTCGATATACCCCTCCTCGTCCTCCATGCCTATTCTGATATAAAAGATGTCAGGCTTGGTGCCCTGCTCGCAAAGCAGGTGCACCACCACGGAGCTGTCAACTCCTCCAGAGACCAATGCCGCTATACTTTCCATTTTGAATGCGTTAATTCTTGAATGCGTTAATTCTTGAATCCCTTTTCATTTTCCACTCTCCACCTTCCTGCTTCCCGCCGATGCGACCAATATCACGGCCGCCAGGATGAGCGCAATGCCCGCCGCCAGCCAGCCCGTGAAAGGCTCGCCGAACACCCCGATGCCAATCAGCACCGCCGTCAGCGGCTCCAAGGCGCCGAGGATGGCCGTTGTCGTCGAGCCCGCGTAACGCGCGGCATAGACCAACAGCACCAACGCCATGATGGCCGGCACCGTAGCCAGCCAGCCCACGTAGAACCAGCTTGTGGCTGTGTGAGGCCACGTGATGGGCTCGCCGCTCAGCAACGAATAAACCAACATGCCCACAGCGCAGCACAACAGCACATAGAAATTAATCTGGAATGAGGACAACTTCAGCTTGCTGCGATTTACCACGATGATATACACAGCGTAGGTCAAAGCCGAGAGCAGCACCAGCACCACGCCGCCCCAGGGCAGCACCTGCGTGCCGTCGCCGCGGTAGAGCAACGCCACCCCGACAAAGGAGAGCACTATCGACGTCACCGTCACCCAATTCATGCGCTCGTGGAAAAAGAGAGCCATGATGACAGCCGTCATGACGGGATAGGTGAAGAGGATGGTCGACGCCACGCCCGCCTCCATCACGTGGAAACTGAGATAAAGCGTCAGCGAGGAGGCCGTAAACAATGCTCCCAAGCCTAACAGCACACGCAGCTCGCGGCGGGAGACGCGGACACTCTCATGGCGGAACAGGAGGACAAGGCTGACAATGAGCCATGCCAGCCCAAAACGGTAGAACAGGACAGAACCCGTGGACATGCCTTCGGCGTAGAGCTTCAGCGCCCCAAGGGGGTTGGTGCCGTAGCAGACCGCCGCCAGCACCCCGCACAACATGCCCAAGGCTCGTTTCGATTTAGTTACTTTAGTAGTGATCATCTGTATAGTAAAAGTTGAAAAGTGAAAGGTGAAAGGATGTACAAACCTCTTTTCACTTTTCACTTTTTCACTTCTTCGCTTATTTCAGTTGTTCCTTGACAGCCATCAATCGGGCAGACTATACAAGGACGAGTTGGGGCGCACCGTGCCGTCAGGAGCGATGGTGGAACTGGTGGCCTCCGACTGGGCGGAGTAGATGGCACCCTCCTTGGTCTGCAAATCGTAGGCGGACTGGCCGGTCAGCTGGTCAATGGTCATGGCCTCCACCTTCTGCGGGCCGTTCACATCGTTGCGGAGCAGGTTGTGGATGGCCTTGATGCGCTCGGCGCGGTCCTGAGCCATCTGGTCCAGAACGCGGTCGGGGTCCTGACGCTGTGAGGCAGCGGTGGCCGCAACCGTTTCGCGGTGCAACGTCTCAGCGTCGAAACGGCGTATCGGTTGCACTTCGGGCTCCTTGTGCTGCGGTTCGGGCACCGTGACTATAGGTTCGGGGGCGTTGTGGGACTGCAGACGGATGCCGTCGTCGGCTTGGCCGGCGGTATCCTTGGGCGTGAGCTTTGGCTGCTCAGGTTCATCGTCGAGGGTGAACACTCTGCCTTTTTGCCCGCTGGCAGCCTCCGACTGGGGGGCAAGGGGCACCACCGGTGGACGGTTGTTGGGGGCAGGGGTCTTGACAGTCTCTATGGTCGGCGGCTGATAGGGCGATGCCGGCTGTCTGAATTCGTCCACAATGGTATTGATTGGCGGGACGGTCTGTTCGTCAGTGGGGCGAGTCCGAATGACAGGCTCCATCGGGTCGGTGGGCTTGGGCTGTGGAGCCACGGGGGTCTCTTTCAGCACATGTTTGATGGGTTCTTCCTGCTCGCGCTGCTCGAAACCAGTAGCTATGAGCGTGATCTTCACCTTGTCGCCTAAGGAATCGTCGCTGCCCATGCCCCAGATGACATTTGTCTCCATGCTGCCCGTCTTGGAGGTGATATAGTCCGTCACCTCGCCCATCTCATCCATCGTAATCTCGTGTTCGGGACCGAACGAGAAGTTCAGCAGCACATTCTTTGCTCCGGCAATATCATTGTCGTTGAGGAGGACGGAAGTCGTGGCCTCCTCTACGGCCTGACGGGCGCGTTTCTCGCCCTCGCCTTCGCCAATGCCCATCAGGGCCGTGCCACTGTTTTCCATCACCGTGTAGACATCGCGGAAATCAATATTCACATACGCATTCAGCGTGATGATTTCGGCAATGCCCTTCACGGCAGTCAGCAACACATCGTTGGCCATGGCGAAAGCGTCCGTCATCACCAGATTGCCATACGAGCGGAGCTTTTCATTATTAATAACCAATATCGAATCGACATACTTGCGCAATTCCTCCACGCCCTCCTGTGCCTGCTGGATGCGGCGGTATCCCTCAAAGAGGAAAGGAGTGGTCACCACAGCCACCACCAGGATTTGCGTTGGGTCGTCCTCATCCTCGTTCTCCAGCTTGATTTCCTTAGCCATACGGGCAATGACGGGAGCGGCTCCCGTACCCGTACCGCCACCCATGCCGGCGGTGATGAAGACCATCTTCGTATTATGCTCAAACTGCTGTTTTATCTCAGCCTCGCGTTCCTCAGCGGCTTTGCGAGCCTTTGCGGGCCGTCCGCCTACTCCCAGTCCTTCATGTCCCAGCACCAGCTTGTTGGGGACAGGACTGCCCTTCAGCGCCTTCATATCAGTATTGCTAACTATGAAATCGACCCCTGAGATGCCCTTACGGTACATGTGGTTCACGGCATTGTTGCCGCCACCTCCCACACCGATAACCTTGATGTAGGAAGACTGCTCCAAAGGCGAATCAAAAGTAATTAGTTGTGAATCGGGCATAATGATGAAAATTATAAATTATTATTACTTATATCGTTATACTATTAATCCAATGTAATTTCAAAATGTAAAATTACGAATTTATTTCCAATTAAGGACTCTCTTCGCCGTCAGTTTATCAACACGTTATGAACAAGCTACTCATTCAGCCCATCTTCGGTGAAGTTACGGGTCAGCCATTCTGTGATGGACTTGCTGAAATTGCGGGCGTCAGCCGAGAGGGATTTGCGCTTCGACTTGTCGGCCTTCGACTTCTTCTTGTCCACAGGTTCCTCCTCCGGCTCTGGCTCAGGCGCCGCTTGGGGTTCCGGTGCTGCTGCCACTGCCTGTGCTGCTGCCTCGCGCTCCTTGCTCTCTTCCTCCAAAAGGCCGTAAATCACCAGTCCCACACCGGTGGCATACATCGGGTGGCTCAAATCCTCGTAGGTCGTGCTGCGGTCGCGGTCCAAGTGTTCGTCAGGCGTGCCGATACGGGTGTCGATGCCCGTGATGAGCTCGGAATACTCCTTGATATGTTTAAGTTTGGAGCCGCCGCCCGTCAGCACCACGCCGGCAATCAGCTGCCGCTCAAAGCCCGACGACTGAATCTCGTACTGCACCTGTTCCAAAATCATGCGCATGCGGGCGTTGATGATGGTGGCCAGTGTCTTCACGTAAATCTCGCGGGGTTCCTGATTGCGGATACCGGGGATGGCGATGATGTCGTCCTGACTGACGTTGGAGGGGAGACAGGAACCGAACTTGGTCTTCAAGCTCTCGGCCTGATGTTTCAGAATCTTGCAATTGTCGCGGATGTCGTTGGTAATCACATTGCCAGCCAAGGGTAGAACGGAAGTGTGGCGGATGATGCCCTCTTGGAAGATGGCAATGTCCGTCGTGCCACCGCCAATGTCTACCAAGGCCACGCCTGCAGCCTTGTCGCCATCGTCCAGCACACTGTAAGCCGATGCAATGGGTTCCAGCACCACGCCCTTGATACGCAGGCCAGCCTCGGCCACAGCATCACGGATGTTGCGCACGTTGGCCGTGTTGCCCGTCACGATGTGGAAGTTGGACACAAGGCACTTACCAGCAACTCCCACGGGGTCGATGTCCGGGTCCAGCATATCGTTGTCCACAATATAATTCTGTGGGAAGACATGGATAATCTCCTCGCCGGGTTCCAGCATGATGCGGTATTGGTCCTCAATCAGGCGGTCAACGTCCGACTTCTCAATCAGGCGGTGCTCCTGCGGAATCATCACGCTGCCCTGGTTGGAGCGGCTTTTGATGTGTTGTCCGGCGATTCCAACATACACCTCGTCGACGTCATACTTGGCCATATCGGCGGCGTCGGCCACGGCACGGCGGATGGAGTCTGCTGTGCTGCGTATGTTTTTCACTATGCCACGTTCAACGCCCACGGACTCAGTCTTGCCGAATCCGACTATGCGTATCTTTCCTTTCTCGGCCCGCTCGCCAATGAAGCAGGCAATCTTGGTGGTTCCAATGTCAAGTCCTACGATGTATTTGTTCATATTGCGTTGATTTTATTATTTTCTACTATAATTGGATTACTTTTTTCATAGCTTGTTTTAGTTGCCCGCGGTGTTTCGCTGCCCCACCACCTGGCCGCGGTACTTGACGCTTATCTGGCTATAGGTCTCCCAGCCAGCCTGAGGGAGCGCATTGTGATAGAAGGCCATGAGGTTGATGAATTTGCTGTCCAAATCGTCCGGCGAACCAATCTGCACTACGTGGTTGCCGAGTTTGGGGGTGAGGAAAAGGTCGCCTTTGGCATCGCGATAAATCTGGTCGAAGAGGGGAGCAAGCTGCTTGTGGCCGTCAAGGTAGGAGGCAAGGGTCCATACATCCCTGAGGCCTTTGCCCCGCGGAGGTATGTTGCCGGAGGCCACAATAAGATCCGCCGAGCCCACGCGGCTGACGGGGACACGGTAGCCACGGTCGTCAAGGTAGTACTCGCCGCCGCGTGAGCAGACGCGCACTATGGGTCTGTGCTGCACGCCATGCACAACCACGGTACCGCTGATGGAGGTACCGGCCTCGCAGCGCAACAGCCACGGCGAGGCGACAGCCGCCTTGGCCACCTTCGAGAGGTCCACATCGCGCAACCGCTGCGAGGTGACGTCCGGCATGGTGTTCAAAACAAGGTCTGCCACCTGCTGGGGCATGACCAGCGTGTCGGCACCGCAGTAGTCGATGTCCACACGGATGCCTTGCACCTGCGAACTCCCGCGCCACAGGTTAGCAGCAACAATCAGCGCCACAATCAGCAGCACAACACAGAGGGGTACTATTTTCAGTCTTTTCTTCACGCTTGGTTACTATTACATGTTTTTCAAAGTCTCCTCCAACCGGGGCACAAGACGGTCAATGTCGCCCGCACCCATGGTTACCACCACGTCGGGACAGAGGGCGGGGACAAGCTCCAGCACCTGGTCAGGGGTGCAAAGGTACTTGGACATGCTGTCGATTTTGCGCAATACCATCGAAGAGGTCACCCCAAGGATGGGTCGTTCGCGTGCGGGATAAATGGGAAGCATGATGAGTTCGTCGAGCGTGGAAAGGACCTGCGCAAACTGGTCGGCAAAATCGCGTGTGCGGGTGTAGAGGTGTGGCTGGAAGATGCCTACCACGCGCTTGCCTGGGTAGAGATAGCGGATGCTCTCCAGACAGGCGGCAATCTCCTGCGGGTGGTGGGCATAATCGTCAATGTAGACAAGGTCGGGAGTCTTGATACGATAGTCGAACCGACGGTTCACGCCCGCATAGGTCTTGAAACCGTGACGCAGCTCATACTCGTTCAGTCCCAGCGTCATTGCCACGGCGGCAGCGGCCACAGCGTTCTCCACGTTGTAGAGGGCGGTGTTGGGCAGTTCGATGTCGTAGATAACCCCTTTCGGAGTGCGGAGATCGAAGTAGATGTTGCCGTTGTAGTTGCGGACGTTCCAGGGGTAGTAGTCCGCCTCGATGCCGTGGGCGGTGTAGCTGTGCGTCTGGGCGGCAACACCCTCTATGTGAACGTCGTGGTCGTGGTGCTCTTCTTCGCCGTCGTCATGATGATGGTGAGGCTGAAGGGTGAGACCCTGTTTCAGAATGAGGGTGCCTTCGGGGTCCACCTGCGCGGCGAACTGGTGGAAGGCTTGGAGAAGGTTTTCGTGGGTGCCATAGATGTCGAGGTGGTCGTCGTCTGTGGCCGTGATGACTGCACAGTAGGGGTGCAGTTGCAGGAATGAGCGGTCATACTCATCCGCCTCGACCACAACATACTCGCTGTCGTTGTTGACAAGAAGGTTGGAGCCGAAGTTTTTGGATATGCCGCCAAGGAAGGCGCTGCAGCCCAACTCCGTCTGGCTGAGGAGATGGGCAATGAGGGTGGAGGTGGAGGTTTTGCCATGGGTCCCGGCAACAGCTATGCAGCGTTTGCCGCGGGTCAGCTCGCCCAGCACCTGCGAGCGCTTCTTGATAGGTAGGCCGAGGGCCTGGAGATGCTGATACTCGGCAGTGTCCGTGGGTACGGCAGGGGTATAAATAACAAGGTCGATATGCGAAGGGATGAGCGAGGGGTCGTCGTCATAGTGCACGGGGATGCCCTCCTGCTCCAACTGGCGCGTGAGGGGTGAGGGCGTGCGGTCATAGCCGCTGACGCTATCGCCCCGCTGGTGCAGGAAGCGGGCTATGGCACTCATGCCTATGCCTCCGATGCCGAGAAAGTAGTAGTTCATGACCTTTAAATATTTGAATGTGTTAATGCTTGAATGTGTTAATGCGTAAGTCTTATTTCACTTTTCACTTATCTCTTTTTCCTATTCCTCACAGGGGTTCTTTGTTTCTATTTAGTTTCTGTTTTATTTCTACTTTGTTTCTATTTAGTTTCTGTTGCAGAATCAATGACGTGGTTACGCACTAATATTGCGTCGATTTCGTCCACAATGCGGTCGGCAGCATGGGGCGCGGCAAGGGTGAGGATGGCTTGGCTCATGGCAGCACAACGCTCGGGGTTGTGCAGCAGGTCGAATGCCTGTGGCAGGCCTAGGTCGTGGCATTCGGCATCGGTCAGCATGATGGCCGCCCCTTTGTCGGCAAGGGCTTTGGCGTTGCGCGTCTGGTGGTCTTCGGCCACGTTGGGCGAGGGGATGAGGAGTGCGGGTTTGCCAAGGAGACAGAGCTCGGAGATGGCAAGGGCACCGGCGCGGGAGATGACGAGGTCGGCAGCAGCGTAGGCAAGGTCCATGCGGCTGATGAAGGGGTGCACTTTGACCCACTGCCCCAATCCGGCACGCTCCACGGCCTGCCGTGCTTCATCATGCATGGCACCGCCTGTCTGGAAGATGATCTGCACGCGTTGCTGGGCAAAGAGCTGCAGATTGTCCATCACCATGCGGTTGATGCTGCGGGCACCAAGGCTGCCGCCCACGCTGAGAATGACGGGCAGGGAGGGATCCAGCTGGAAGTGGGCGCAGCCCTCATCGCGCGTGCAGGAGAGCTGCTCAATATCGGCCCGCACGGGGTTGCCGGTGAGGACAATCTTGTCCGCCGGGAAGAAACGCTCCATGTCGGGATAGGCCACGCAGATGCGGTCGGCACCGCGGGCAAGGGTCTTGTTGGTAAGTCCGGCGTAGGAGTTCTGCTCCTGAAGGAGGGTGGGAAGCCCCATGCGCTGGGCTGTGCTGAGGGTCGGTTGGCTGGCAAAACCGCCCACGCCGACAACAATGTCAGGTGAGAACTGGCGCAGGATGCGGCGCACCAGAACCCGGCTGTGCAGCATCTTGAAGGGCAGTTGCAGGTTCTTGATGATGTTGGAGAGGGTGAGTTGGCGTTGCAGCCCCGCAATTGGGAGCCCCTTGATGGGGTAACCCGCAGCGGGGACTTTCTCCATCTCCATGCGTCCACGAGCTCCGACAAAGAGGATGTCGGCCTCGGGGTGGCGCCGCTTCAGGGCAGCGGCTATTGCGAGTGCGGGGAAGATGTGGCCACCTGTGCCACCACCGCTAATGATTGCTTTCATGACTGTGGTTATTATTTGATGGGCTGTTTTCGATTGTTGGGTTATCCGCCTTGACGGAATCGGAGGGATTGGCTTCGGATGCTGCGTTGTTCGCTTTCATCTCTTCGGCTTTGGCACGGCGGGCCTGCCGCTTGTTGTCGAAGGCCACGGACTGGATGACACCGAGGCCGAGACCGAGGAATAGGTAGGCTGAACCGCCATAGCTGATGAAGGGAAGCGTCTGGCCGGTGACGGGGAGCAGACCCACGGCCACGCTCATATTGATGACGGCCTGCAGGAGGATGAGGGTGCCGATGCCGGCCACACAGAGGCTGCCGAACTGCCCCTTGCAGGCTGTGGCGATGCGGATGCAGCGGAAGTAAAACCAGGCATAGAGGGCAAAGATGGCGAGGGCGGCAAGGAGTCCGGCCTCCTCGATGATGATGGCGAAGATGAAGTCGTTATGGGCTTGGGTCATGAGGCGGCCATGGATGGTGGTGCCGATGCCATTGCCCCACATGCCTCCACGCGCCACGGCCATGCGGGCCATGTTCTCCTGGGTCAGCTCGTCGGGATTGGGGTGCACCCACGACTGGAGACGGTGGGACCATGTGGGGATACGTCCCACCTCGATATGGCTGCCCACATAGTAGAGGAAAAGGAACGCCGCCAAGGCAATAAGCAGGACGACGATGAGGCTGCGCCACCAAAGCCGCTTGTTGACCCCGCCAAAGAAGAGGAGGATGTACGATGCCAATAGAATGAGGATGCCCGTGGAAAGGTTGGAGGGGGTGACAAGCAGGAAGACGACGAAGACGGGGAAGAGGAGTTTGACGAAGGTGCGGTTGTCGTCCAAGGGGTCTTTGTTGAGGGCTATGGCACGGGCAATGAAGACGATGAGGGCCACCTTGGCAATTTCGGAAGGCTGGAAACGGGTGACGTGTGGAATGACAAGCCAACGCTCGGTGCCCATGATGAGAACAACGACGAGGGCAATGACGGAGAGATAGAGCACCCACTTGGAGAGCGGCGCAAAACGACGGTAGTTGACATGGGAGAGCAGCACGACAGCTATGCAGGTGGCCACAACGAAACCCAGATGGCGACAGAAGATGTGCATGGGTGTCGAGTTGAGGTCAACGATGGCGGAGAGGCCGATGGTGCTGTAAACAGCCACCAGCGATATTCCCGAAAGGAGGAAGAATATCACCCAGAGGGCTTTGTCACCTGCCAGTATGTTCAGTTTGCGACGCATTTTCTGAATGTGTTAATTCTTGAGTCCTATTTCACTTTATACTTTTTAATTTTCACTTCCTCAAAGTTCATTCACCTGATGGATGAATTGACGTGCCTCCTGCTCTGTGGGGTCGCCTTGCGGGGTTGCAGGGGAGAAGATGATGCGGGAGCCTTCGACGGCACTCAGCGCGGCCACCTTGACAGCGGTGGCAATATCGTCCACGTCCACTACCCGCGGCAAGAGCGAGCCGAAGGCCTTGTGGAGGGCTTGGGTGTGGCCGCCTACACAGATGAGCATGTCCACCTTGCGGAGCGCAATGGTTTGCAGGGGGGTGTAGTTGGCCAAATCGTCAGCAGCCATGGCAATCCACACTACTGGGCCGGTGGTGTTCTGCATGGTGTAGAGGGTGGCGTTGACGCTGCGGGCTGCGGCATCGTTGATATATTCTTTGCCGTGGATGGTGGCCACATGCTCCATGCGGTGCGCGGTCTCGTCCATGCGACGAAAACAGGAACGCAAAGCGCTGTCACGCATCTGGCGCAGCAAGGCTGTGTCCACGGAGGCAAGGCTGCCATGCATCCGTTCTCTACTCTGTTTTGCAAGTTGTTCTATGCTCATCTCTTTTTGAATGTGTTAATTCGTGAATGTGTTAATGCTTGAGTCTTTACCCCCGCTTTGTGCTATCTCAGTTTGAGTGTCACAATGCTGACAATGGCCAGCAGGATGCCGATGATGACGAAACGTTGCACTATCTTTGGCTCGGGCAGTCCCTGCTTCTGGTAGTGGTGGTGGATGGGGGTCATGAGGAATGGCCGCTTTTCTATGGGCACGGCTTCGGAGGGTGGCAGATGGTGCTTGCGACGGTAGATTTTGCAGCCCCAACGCTGCCAGATGACGGAGAAGTCCTCAACCACATAGATGCCACAGAGGATGGGGAGCAGCAGCTCTTTGCGAATCAGCAACGCGAAGACGGCAATGATGCCGCCCAAGGCCAAGGAGCCTGTGTCGCCCATAAAGACTTCGGCAGGAAAAGTGTTGAACCAAAGGAAGCCCAGCGTGGCACCCACGAAGGCGGTGATGAAGACGGTGAGCTCGCCAATGTCGGAGAGGTAAACGATGTTCAGATAGTTGGACATGATGATGTTGCCGGAGAGCCATGCCAGAATGGCCAACGCACCGCCAATGATGGAGGCCGTGGAGGTTGCCAGACCGTCAATGCCATCGGTGAGGTTGGCGGCATTGGAGACAGCCGTCACCACAAAGATGGCCACCAGCACGTAGACCACCCACACCCAGTCCGCGGTCCAGCTGCCCATCCAGCTGATGAGCCAGGCGTAGTCGAATTCGTTGCCCTTAACAAAGGGGATGGTGGTCTTGGTGGAAGCAATGTCGGGATGGAAGGAGAGCAGCAGTCCCACGCCCAAACCCAGCATCACCTGGCCGAAGACCTTGAACTTGCCGGGCATGCCCGCTTTGTCCTTCTTGAAGACTTTGATATAGTCGTCGATAAAGCCGATAAGCCCGAGCCAAAGGGTGGTGACAAGCATGGTGATGACGTATACGTTGTCCAGTTTGGCCAGCAGCAGGGTGGGCACCACGATGGCCGCCAGGATGAGCAGACCGCCCATGGTGGGGGTGCCCTCTTTCTCTTTCTGCCCTTCGAGGCCGAGGTTGCGGACGGTCTCGCCTATAGACTTGCGGCGGATGAAACGGATGAAAGGCTTGCCGCAAAACAGCATGATGAGCAGCGAGAGTATTGCCGCCATCGAAGCGCGGAACGATATGTATTGGAACACTCCCGCACCGGGAATGTCAAAAGCCTTGTCCAACCAGTCAAACAGATAGTATAGCATAAGAGTTAATTTTTGAATGCGTTAATTCTTGAATATATTAATGTGCGAGTCTTATCTCATTTTTCAGTTTTCAATTTCAGTAGTTCCTCTTTGTCGTCGAAGTGGTGTTTCACTCCGTTGATGTCCTGATACTTCTCATGACCCTTGCCGGCAACGAGAATGATGTCACCCTCGTGTGCCATCATGACGGCGGTCTTGATGGCCTGACGGCGGTCCGTGATGCGCACAGTGCGGCTCTTCTCCTCCAAGGTCAATCCCGCCTCCATGTCGTCAAGGATGCTCTCTGGATCCTCAGTGCGTGGGTTGTCCGAGGTCAGCACCAGCCTGTCGCTCATGGTGCAGGCAATCTTGGCCATCTCGGGGCGCTTGGTCTTGTCGCGGTCGCCTCCGCAACCCACCACGGTGAGCATCTGCTGCCCCGCAGTGCGGATGTCGTTAATGGTTTCCAGCACGTTCTGCAGGGCGTCTGGCGTGTGGGCATAGTCCACAATGGCGGTGATGCCATCAAGGTTCACATACTGGAAACGCCCCTCGGCAGCCTCCAGGGTACTGAGTAGTCGCAGTGCCAAAGGACGTTCGACACCAAGCAGCACCGCTGCGCCGTAGATGGCCGTGAGGTTGTAGGCGTTGAAGCGCCCCACCAAGCGGGCATACACCTCGTGGCCGTCCATTTCCAGAAGGGTGCCTCCGAAGGTCTCCTCCATGACCCTGCAACGGAAGTCGGCCATGCGCTGCAGACTGTATGTACTGACCTTGGCCTTGGTGTTCTGCACCATGACGCGCCCGTTGCGGTCGTCCACATTCACCAGTGCAAAGGCGGTGGCGGGCAGATGGTCGAAGAACATCTTCTTGGCGGCGATATAGTTTGCCATGGTCTTGTGGAAGTCCAGATGGTCGTGGGTCAGGTTGCTGAAAATGCCACCGGCAAAAGTGAGCCCCGCTATGCGGTTCTGCACTACGCTGTGGCTGCTCACCTCCATGAAGGCGTATTGGCATCCTGCCTCCACCATTCGGGCCAGCAGGGCGTTCAGCTCAAGGGCATCGGGCGTGGTATGCGTGGCGGGCACCTCGTCGTCGTCAATCTTGTTGACAATTGTGGAGAGGAGCCCCGCGTGGCATCCCATAGCGCGGAACAGGCGATGCAGGAGGGTGACGGTGGTGGTCTTTCCGTTGGTGCCGGTGATGCCGACAAGCTTGAGGCGGCGCGAGGGATGACTGTACCAGTTGTCGGCCATCACGCCCAGCGCGTAGTCGCTGTTCTCCACAAGGACAAAAGCGATGCCCTCATACTCCTCTTCAGGCATGCGCTGGCAGACCACGGCAGCAGCGCCCTGCTGCACAGCGGTCGGTATATAATCGTGCCCGTCCACGCGGGTCCCCACCTGTGCCACGAAGCAACTGCCCTGCCCCACCTTGCGCGAGTCGAAGCAGATGTCCGTCACCTCTGGGTTGCCCGCCACAGGGCGGAGCGGTGTGATTCCTTCTATAAGCGATTGCAGTCTCATTTTATTAATTCTTGAATGTGTCAATGTGTTAATGCGTGAGTCTTATTTCACTTTTCTGCAGTTCCAATGTCACGGTCGTTCCCTTGCGGGCGGCAGTGCGGGCGGCGGGCGATTGCGAAACCACCTTGCCCTGACCCGTGAAGCGCACGCGCATGCCCGCGGCACGCAGCAGGGCCATAGCGTCCCTTACCGTCATCCCGTGGCAGTCCGGCACCCTGCCCTGCGGCACATCATAGTCCACATAGAGTCCCTTGCCCGGGTCATAGACCGTCCACTCCGTAAACCTTGCGCTGTCAGGCTGTGCAAAGGGCAGCCCCAACAAATTGTGGGCGGCTTGGAGCCCCGCGCGGCGGCCCTTGGTGAGCACCGGGCGCATCACACGGCCCGAATCCTGCAAGTCCACGCTCCCCAGCTCCTCGTCAAAAGCCACCACGCAGTCAGCAATCTTCTTGAACACAGGGGCGGCGGCCATACGTCCGGCTATGCTCGTCCTTTCCACCAGCACCAGACAGGTGTACTTCGGATTCTCAGCGGGGAAGAAACCCACGAATGAAGAGTTCTTTATGCTCTTGTCACTGATACCCTGCGTCGTGCCCGTCTTACCACCGATGCCGTAGACCGTGTTGTACACATTGTTGCCCGTGCCGTTCTTCACCACGCCCACCAGCAACTCGCGCATCTGCTTGGCCACCTCCTCGCTGCACACCCTCTCGTTCAGCACCACCGGCTTCACACTCCGTCCGCGTCCGCCCTCAATCACCTCCTTGCAGAAGAGGGGTTTCACCATCTTGCCGCCGTTAGCCAAGGCGTTGTAGAATGTCACCACCTGCAGGGGCGTCACCGTGGCGCTGTAGCCATAGCTGAGGTTCAAGAAATCGCGGTCCGAATTAAGGTTCACCACGCGGGTGTTGGGTTCGATGACATCAAGGTCCGGGTGCAACCTTCCGAAGGGGAAGACACCCTCGATGCCCTTCTTCAGGTCGTCGCGACGGTTGCGGTAATACTCCCATGCCAGCTCGCACATGCCCACATTGCTGCTCTGCGCCAGCACCCCGGCCAGGTTGGCCGTGTCCGTCGTGTAGCCATGGCCTGCGTTAATCTCGCCGCTCGTGGCGCTATAGCGTTTCACGCCGCCGCACTGCACGCGCTTTGACGTGTCCAGTTCAATCTTCTTGTCGTTAAACATGGCCACCATGGCCACCGTTTTAAAGGTCGAGCCCGGCTCATAGCTGTCGCTGCACGCCACATTGCTCCACAGGTTCTCACTGAGGTGCCCCGTCGTGTCGCGCGTCAGGCTGCTGCATGCAAGCACGTAGCCCGTCTTCACCTCCATCAGTATGGCGCATCCCGCCTGGCCGCCGTACTGGTTCATCGAGCTGCGCAAAGCGCTCTCCGCAATATCCTGGTAGCGGGTGTCGATTGTGGCCACAATGTTCTTTCCGTCCACGCGGTGGCGCACCAGGGTTGAGTCTTCGTCCGGCACGCTGCCGTCCTCCACGGCTATCCATGTGCCCCTCGTCAAGCGGCGGCACAGATACTGGCCGTCCTGCCCGCGCAGCACACTGTCGTAGTAACCCTCCAGGCCCGTGTAGCCCTCACGGTTCGGGGTCTTGTAATGCAACCCGATGACATTCTCGCCCATATTACCGTAGATGTGGGCGCGCACAAAACTCTTCACGTCGCCGTCCGCCGTCCTCTCCACCACGCAGCGGCCCCAGCCGGGCAACTTGCGGATGGCATCCCATTTCGAGTACGGCACGCGGCGTTCCACATACAGGCAGCGGCTCGGCTTCTCCTTGTTGCGCTCACGCACTATGCGGTTGTAGTAATACTCATACGACCTGTTCGGGAACAGCTCATGCAGCATGCGACACACCTTCGGGAGGTTCTCCCACCACAGTCTTTCATTCTTCTCGTCACCTATGCAGCTCTCCATCACCACTTGGCCTTTCTTATCCACAACCTCGTTGCCATGGCTGTCGCGCTTCGGCCAGCGGCCCAAGTCCACACAGAAGTCGCAGACCGGCACCGTGGTGGCCAGCACCTTTCCGTCGGACGAGAAGATGGTGCCCCTGCGGGCCTCCTCCGTGCGGGTAATCTCCTCACGGCAGCGGGCCTTCTCGCGCCACATCTCCCCGTTCACCACTTGCGTGTTGATGGTGCACAGCAGCATGCCCCCGCCGATTACAACCACTATCAGCAGATACAGCACCAACATCTTGGTGAACAGAACCTTATTATGTCTATTGTCTTCCAATTCGAATGGGTTAAAGTGTTATTGTGCTATATGTTTTTCTGTGCTCAGTTTTTCAAGTACTTCTCCATGCCGTCAACATCCAGTTCGTAGGGAGGTCCCGCGGTGATGCCTATTCCAGTGCCATCAAGCATCTCGGCGATCTGCGAAATCTTGATGGTCTCCTGGTAGCGTTTCTGCAGTTCGATGCGGGCCTCGCGCAGGTAGGTGATGCGTTCCTGTGCGGCGGCGCGTTCCTTGGTCAGGTCCTCAACCCTGTAACGGTTATAGACCAGCAGAATGGCGTAGAAGCAGAGCATCACAATCAGAGGGCCCTGCCGCAGCACAGCGCGGCTCTGCAACACATCGCCACCCAAAATACGAGCCACCCAGTTGGGCTTTTTGCGCTCCGTGGGCTGCTGCTGGGTATTGGTCTCAGCCATGGGCTGACCCTCCTCGACGGTGTTCTGTTCCTGCTTGTCCATTATCAACGCTATATTTTTAATTCCTAACTCTTTATGATACGTTTAGCCACACGCAGCCGCGCGCTGCGGGAACGCGGGTTGAGCTGCACCTCCTGCTCGGTAGCCACAATGGCCTTGCGGCTTACGGGCACAAGCGGCACTATGGGGTTGCCGTAGAAATCCTTCTCCACCTCGCCCTCGAAGTTGCCGGCACGGAAGTAGTTCTTCACCAGTCTGTCCTCCAGCGAGTGGTAGGACATCACCACCATCCTGCCCTCAGGTTTCAGCAATTCGGTCCCTTGTTGCAGCAGTGCCTGCAGGGCCTCCAACTCACCGTTGACCACAATGCGGAGGGCCTGAAACAGCATGGCCAAATACTTGTTCTCCATGCCGCGGGGCAAGTGGCGGCTCACTGCATTGCGGAGGTCGAAAGTGGTGACTATCTCGGCTTCGGAACGTGCGTGGCAGATAGCTCTTGCCATCTGGCGGGCGTTGGGCAACTCACCATACAGTCGCAACATCTGCGCCAGCTCCTCCTCGGAGGCGGTGTTGACCAGCGTGCGCGCCGTCAACTCCTGTCGGCGGTCCATGCGCAGGTCCAATTCGCCCTCCAATCGGGTGGAGAAGCCACGCTCGGCCTCATCGAACTGGTGCGACGACACCCCGAGGTCTGCCAACAGGCCGTCCACAGCCCTCACGCCCTCAAGACGGAGGAAACTCTTCACATGCTTGAAATTCTCATGTATCAGCTTGAACCGCGGGTCGTCAATGGCATTGGCCAAGGCATCGGCATCCTGGTCAAAAGCAAAGAGACGCCCATCGGGCCCCAGGTGCGACAAAATAGCACGCGAGTGGCCGCCTCCCCCAAAGGTGGCGTCCACATAGGTCCCGTCAGGACGAATGTTCAGATTCTCGATGCATTCATTGAGCATCACCGGTTGATGGTACATCGTTCAGCATAGTTTGTGTAGCCGAGGACTTCCGTCCCAGTCTACTGTCAACAATCGAAGCGAAATCGACAATTTCGCTGTTCATCTTGTCGTATGCCGAACGTTCCCAAATCTCGATGCACTTGCCCGTTGACTGGAGTACAATCTCCTTCGCGTTGCCGATTACCGACTTCCGCTCCGGGGGCACCATCAGGCGGTCGTTGCTGTCCAGCTCCACGAGGTTGGCACGCGTCATCTGCCGCATGATTTGGTTGTCGCGGATGCTGTAAGGATTCAACTCTTTTCGGAGGGTTTCCACCTCATCCTGGAAACTGGCATACGTCCATAGCTCCAAACACTCGGCTGTAAACCCTTGACGGATTACAAAACGGCAATCCTCCGTTTCCAATTGCCTTTTTAGGGCAATCGGGAACTTGAAACGACCGTTCGAATCTATCTTACAGTATTCTGTACCAAGTATTAAAGCCATTTATATATACTATTTTTCAGAATGCTAAAATACAACTATTTTTCCAATAATTGCCATTTTTTGCCAAAAAAAGTTTTCAACTGCCATTTTTTCATATCCCGCTTATACGCAATTGCCGAAAAAAAGTTTCATTTTTCGACAAAAATCTGTTCATAAATTTTTTGCCGGAGGCTCCCTGAGGGTCAGTTACTAACGCTCGGATAAGTGGTTGACCCCTGCCTGACGGCCACGTTCAGCCCCATATTCACACGGCAGCATACACACCTCATTTCCAGACTTTCTCCACTCGTTGTTTTTCAGTTGTTCCTCATTTGTTCCTCATTTGTTCCTCTTTCATTGGACAAATGGTACAACTAACGACCCCTCTCTGACCCCGAAGGAGCGACCCTACTACGAGCGAACGGAACAGCAACCGCGACAGCACGCCGACCGGGCACCGAGAGCGGGAGAGGGTGCCGCAGTGGCAGCAACGAAAGCGATAGAATGAAAAAAGTTATTGAATTAAAAAAAAATCGTATTTTTGCACTTCAAAAAAGATTGGCAGACATAGCGGTAGGGCTGTCGGAGAATGGCACAAAAGGGGAAGGATGCTGATGCCGTTCCACACCGTGCAGCACATTGTCCACCAATACGATGCAACACACAGCCTCGCATCGGATACGATGCTCAGGCCATTATTATATACGGAAAAAACAATATTATTAATAAATACTATCAACATGAAAAAACTCATTCTTACCCTGACCCTGGCCCTTTTGGTCATGGCTCCGGCCAGCAGCCGAGCTGACGAGGGCATGTGGCTCCTCTCGCTCATCGGCAAGAACTATGCCGACATGCAGAAGGCCGGCTTCAAACTCTCGCCCGAGGACATCTACAGCATCAACCAGAACTGCATCAAGGATGCTATCGTAGGCCTTGGCAATGAGGGCCGCCCGTTCTGGCATTTCTGCACAGGCGAGATTATCAGCAACAAAGGCCTTATTTCCACCAACCACCACTGCGGCTACGGCAAACTGCAGGAGCACTCGACCGTAGAGCACGACTATCTGCGTGACGGCTTCTGGGCTTACAACATGGCGCAGGAACTCCCTAACCCCGGCCTGACGGCTTCAATCCTGATACGCATGGAGGATGTCACCCCGCGCGTGCTGGAGTGTCTGAGCGACGACATGAGCGAGGACGACCGCGCCAAGGCTGTCCGCAACGTGAGCCAGCGCATTGCCGAAGAGGCCACCCGCGGCACAGACTATGAGGCTACGGTGAAGCCCATGTTCAACGGCAACCAGTACTTCCTCTTTGTCCACATTATTTATAAGGATGTGCGCTTGGTGGGTGCTCCCCCCTCGTCGATGGGCAAATTCGGCGGCGACACGGACAACTGGTCTTGGCCCCGCCACACTTGTGATTTCTCCATGTTCCGCATCTACACTGCTCCCGATGGCAAGCCCGCTGCTTACGCCAAGGAGAACATCCCCCTGAAGCCCAAGCACCACCTGCCTGTGAGCGCCCGCGAGCTGAAGGACGGCGACTTTGCCATGGTTCTTGGTTTCCCCGGCACGACGGACCACTTCCTGACTTCCTACGGCCTGAAGGAGACCATGGAGGTGAGCAACAAGCTGCGCTATGAACTCCGCACCGTGAAAATCAACATCCTCCGCGAGGAGATGGACAAAGACCAAGCCATCAAGATTAAGTATGCCTCGAAGTATGCCGGTTGCTCCAACTACTGGAAATACAGCCACGAGCAGAACATCGCCCTGAAGAAACTGAACACCATGGAGCTGAAGAAAGAGGTGGAGAAGGAGTATTACGATTGGGCACTGGACAAGGACCCGAAATATCGCAATGCCCTCAACCTGATTGAGAAGAGCTATGCCGACCGCCGCGAGTTGCAGGAGGCCATCACCTACCTCGACGAGGGTTTGCTGGAAGGCCCCGAACTGCTGTACCAAGCCACTATGTTTGGCCGCTACATCAAGGCTTTCTGCCAAGAGGACAACCCTGACCAGAAGGATGCCCTGCTGGCTGAGCTGCGCGAGGATGCCGCCAAGTTCTACAAGGACTATGACGAGGCTGTCGAGCAGCGCGTCATGGCTGCCATGATGGAGTACACCTACCGCAACATCAATGTGAAGTATATCCCCGACTGCCTGAAGACTGCCGACCGCAAATTCCGCGGCAACTTCACTTCGCTGGTAGCCCATCTGTTCAATGGCTCCATCTTTGCCAACCAGAAAGCCTTTGAGGAGTTCCTGAAGAACCCCACGATGAAGAAACTGGAGCGCGACGATATCTATAAGTTCGGCACTGAAATTCTGGACAAATACCGCGAGGTGTACCTCTCCATCCCCAAGGAGAACCGCGACAATCTGACCCGCGGCACGCGCGACTTTGTGGACGGAATCCTGCAAATTAACGCTGGCAAGAAACTCCTCTCGCCGGATGCCAACAGCACCATCCGCCTGACTTACGGCAACGTAAAGGCTTACGAGCCCCGCGACGGTGTTACCTACCACTTCTACACCACGCTTGAGGGTGTGATGCAGAAAGAGGACCCGACGAACACTGAGTTCATCGTGCCCCAGCGCCTGAAGGACCTCTATGCCGCAAAGGACTACGGCACCTACGCCAATGCCAAGGGCGAGCTGCCCACCTGCTTTATCACCAACAATGACATCACTGGCGGTAACAGCGGCTCGCCTGTGCTGGATGCTTACGGCAACCTGATTGGTCTGGCTTTCGACGGCAACGGAGAGGCCATGAGCGGCGACATCGACTTCGAGGAGAACCTGCAACGCTGCATCTGCTTGGACAGCCGTTACATGCTGTTTGTGATTGACAAGTACGCCAACGCCCAGAACCTGATTGACGAGATGGACATCGTGCGTTAAGCATCGGTGAGCCTCCACAGGCTATCCTAAAGGGTAAAAAAAAGAAGGTGGTCGGTTTCGACCACCTTCTTTTTTTATATCAGACGGGACTTCTCAGCTTCGGGTTTGGGCAAAGGAAAGGGGGACGGGCCACGGCAATGCCGCAGCCCGTCCCCCGTGTAGACAGCCTTTGGACTAATTAAATGAGTCCTTTGCCGGGTTTGAACTTGGCTGATTTCTTGGCTGCAATCTTGATGGAGGCGCCAGTGCGGGGGTTGCGACCCACGCGGGCAGGACGCTCATTGACAGCGAAGGTGCCAAAGCCCACAAGGGTAACCCTTTCGCCTTTGGTGAGCTGCTCTTTGACTACGTCTACATAGGCGTTAAGCGCTTTACCAGCGTCAACCTTGCTCATTCCAGCTTTCTCAGCCATCGCGGCAATTAATTCGGTTTTGTTCATAGTGGTTTTTTTTACTGGGTTGTTACAATATTTTTTCGCGTGCAAATATAAACCTTTTTTTTGACAAGTTGGCAGAATGGGTGAAAAAAAATGTGTTAAAAAACGGAAGCTATCACTACATCACTATTTTCCAATCTGTTATATCGCAACCTCGAAGAAATTCGGCGGTGGTCATACGTTTTTTGCCACTGATTTGAAGGTTCAAAATGGTGATAAAACCGTCCGCAACTCCGATTTTTAGGGTGGTTTTGTTATCGGTTACCACCTGCCCCGGAGTGGCACTGGGGGCAGGGGTGAATTGGACTTGATAGAGCTTGAAGGGATGGGTGTTGCCAGCGGGGTCTGCCATGAGCATGGTGGCGGCGGGGTAGGGCGAGAGGCCACGGACGTGATCCACTACACGGGTGCCGGGTAGGCGCCAGTCTACGGCACAGTCGGCCTTGAAGATTTTGGGCGCTGGGGGCGCAAGGGGGTCCTGCGGCTGGGGCACAGGGGTGAGGGTGCCGGAGGCAAGTCCGCTGAGAGTGCTGACAACGAGGGCGCTGCCCATCTCGGCAAGGCGGTCATGGAGGGTTTCGGCGGTGTCGTCAGGTGTGATGGGAGTGGACTGCTGCAGGAGGATGGCCCCCTGGTCAATATGTTCATTGAGCATGAAGGTAGTCACGCCGGTGAGGGTGTCGCCGTTGATGATGGCCCAGTTGATGGGGGCTGCACCACGGTAGCGAGGCAGGAGTGAGGCGTGAAGGTTGAAGGTACCCATGGGGGGCAGGGCCCAGACACTCTGGGGGAGCATGCGGAAGGCGACGACGACGAAGATGTCGGCATCCCACTGGCGGAGGGCTTCGTGGAACTGGGGGTCGCGGAGACGTTCGGGCTGGAGGAGGGGAAGGCCATGCTCCAAGGCGAACTGCTTGACGGGGGAGGCGGTGATTTTAAGGCCACGGCCTGTGGGACGGTCGGGGACGGTGACTACGCCAACAACTTGATGGCCGGCATCGATAATGGCTTGGAGGGAGCGGACGGCGAAGTCCGGGGTGCCCATAAAGACGATTCTCATTGTGAAGGGGTGAAAGGGGGTAAAACTTGTATTTATCGGACCCGGACGCGCATGCCGGATTTGAACTTGGTGACATCGGGGTTGAGTTCCTTGAGCTTTTGGGTGGTAGTGTAGTTGCGCCGGGCAAGGTCGTCAATGCTTTCGCCTTTGCGCATGGTGGCATAGAGGGGTTTGCCCGAAGTGCGGGGCGCAGCAACCTCTTCGGGGACGATGCTTTTGTCAGCTTTGTAAACAAGGCTTTCGCCTTTGGTGGGCTTTCGGATGCCGAAGTAGGTTTTGTCGAGGTAGAGTTTGCGGGTACGGAGGGTGTAGTTGGAGAAATCGAGTATCCACTCGGGGTCGAAGGGTTCGTATTGGAAACGGACTTCGAAATGGAGGTGTGGCCCGGTGGAGCGGCCGGTGCTGCCGCCAAGCCCGATGACCTGGCCCGCTGCGACGACTTGCATGGGCTTGACGTTGATTTTGGAGAGGTGGCCATAGACGGTTTCGAGGCCGTTGTAGTGGCGGACGACGACGAGGTTGCCGTAGGCTCCCATGGGGCGTGCAATGCGGACTACGCCATTGAAGGCGCAGTGGACGGGTTCGCCCACGCGGAGGCGTATGTCGACCCCGCGGTGGGGACGGTTCCAACGCCATCCGTAAGGTGAGGTGATGATGTTCTTGACAGGGAAGCAGAAACGCTCGTTGGGCTTGAGAAGGTGGATGGAGATCTCGTCAGGGAGGGAGTCCATGGAGAGGTTGACAAGGCGGACATGGGCACCACTAAGGTTGCTGCCATACCAGAGGGGCGAGGGCGGCGGGAGGGTGGAGTTGTACATAACGTCGATAAGCTCGTCGCCGGTGGCGAGGGCGGTGTCGATGGCGGTGGGGTCGGGTTCTGGTTCGTGAATTTCGAGAGCGGGACGCGTGACCTTGCCATTGATAGGTTTGCCCTTCTTGCTGCCCGTTGCTTTCTCGGCACGTGCCTTGGCCTGCCCTTCGCGGATGCGGGCATTGAGGAGGGAGTCGAAATAGCTCTCTTTCTGCGGTTGCTGGGCGGCAAGCGTCCCGCCGAGAGCAAGGAGGAGTATCAGCATCTTGAGCTGCCGCCGGAGACGACCCACGGGAATGCCCAGCATTTCGCGGTATTTGGCCACGGTGCGTCGGGCCACGGGGAATCCACGCTGGGTGAGTTGCACGGCAAGAGCCTCGTCAGAGAGGGGGTTGCGCTTGTCCTCGGAGTCGACAAGGGTTTTGAGTTCGCGCCGGACGGCTTCTGTGGCCACCTGTTGGCCGTCGTCGGCCACGATGGCTTGGGAGAAACACTCTTTGAGGAGAAATGTACCAAATTCGGTCTGGACGTATTTGCTGTTGACCACACGTGAGACGGTGGAGATGTCGTAGCCGGTCTGCGCGGCGACATCCTTTTGCAGGAGGGGTTGGAGGTCGGCGGTGTCGCCAGTGAGGAAGAATCGATATTGTTTTTTCAGAATGACGCGCATGACGCGCAGCAGGCTGGTATGGCGCTGCTGAAGGGTGTCGACAAGGAGGTCGGCACTGTCGAAATTGTTGCGGAGAAAGTCGAGAGCCTCCTGCTCTGAGGGCGAGGGTTTGCGGATGTGTTGAAGTTCCTGTAGCATGTCGTGGTAGTCCTGACTCTTCTGCAGCTGGGGGAGGTAGCGGTCGTTGAGGGTGAGGGTGAGCTGGTCGTCATGACGGGTGACGATGAAGTCCGGCACGATGTAGCGGGCATGGGAGGTGTCAACGTCGCCGGTGCCGGGCTTGGGGTTGAGGCGGCGGATGCGAGCTATGGCAGCATCCACTTGTTCCTCGGTGAGGTTGAGCTGCTCCATGACACGGCGGTAGTTATGTGCGGCAAAGGCTTCGAAGCAGTTGTCCACAATGGCTGTTGCCCAGCGGATGTCGTCGGTCTGTTCAGCAGAGCGATGCAACTGGATGGATAGGCACTCCTGCAGATTGCGAGCGGCTATGCCTGGGGGGTCCATCTGCTGGATGATGTGGAGCACCTCCTCCACCTCGTCGGGGTTGACTTCGATGCCCTGAGTGAAGGCGAGGTCGTTGGCAATGAGGTCAAGGCTGCGGCCTACGTAGCCGGCATCGTCGAGGCTGCCCACTATTTCCTGTGCTATGTCGTATTGGCGGGGAGTGAGGGCGCGCATGGAGAGTTGTCCCATGAGATGGTCAAAGTAGGAGTCCTCCGAAACGAAGACAGTCTCGTGGGCGTCCTGGTTCTTGTCCCGTTCCTGTCGTTCGCGGTAGCTGTAGTCATCGTCGTCAGTGTCTATGCTCATCAAGTCGTAGCCCTCGTTGCCACTTTCGGGCAGGGGTTCCATCACGTCGCTGGCAGCAGAGGAGACTTCCAAGACGGGGTTTTTCTCGACCTCCTCTTTTAGACGCTGCTCCAACTCGGTGACAGGCATCTGGATGAGCTGCAGAAGTAGCAGTTGTTGCGGCGACAGTTTCTGCTGCATCTTCATGGTCTGATGTTGTCCGCTCTTCATAGGCATATATAGTTTGATAGATATACTTGCTGTCAAAACGGGGTGAATCCTGGTGGATAGCCCCGACACATGCACACAATGCGTACCTTGGATAAAGAGATAACTGCTAATTGTCGAAAATATTATCCCCGGCACCAAAAAATTTATCCTCGAAGTTGAGGAGATAGACCTTGCCCGTGGCACGGGTGACGGCGGTGTAAAGCCAACGGAGATACTCGCGGTCTATCATTTCGTCGGTCAAGTAGCCTTGGTCAATAATGGCCGTGCGCCATTGCCCACCCTGTGTTTTATGGCAGGTGAGGGCGTAGGAAAACTTCACCTGCAAAGCGTTGAAATAGGGATTCTGCTTGACGGCTTTCAGTCGGTCGGCCTTGTAGGGCATGTCGGCATAGTCCTCCATCACGGCCTCGAACAGCTGCTGCGACTCCTGATAGGTGAGCGAGGGCGACTCGCTGTGCAAGGTCTCCAAGAGGAGTTTGCAATCCTGGGCTGGCATGTCGGGGTAGTCGACAAAACGGAGAGTGGCATCCACGAAGTGGAAACCGTACAATTCCTGATGGTTGCGGAGGCTCTGCACCTCTACGATGTCGCCGTTGGCAATGAAGCCTATCCCGCTTTCGGGCTCCAACCAGTAGTAATTGTTCTTGACCACCATGAGATAGTCGCCCGCGTTGACCTCCTCCTCGCGGTAGAGTATCCGGTTGCGGATTTCCTGGTTAAAGAGGTTGGCGCGCTTGTTGCTGCGCGTGATGATGGCCACCTGCTCAAGGCTGTCCTCGTCATACTCACGGTTCAGCACCTCCTCCAGCTCGGCTCCTGGCAGCCTCACCACGTCGTCGCAGTCTTCAAGGTCAAAAAGCGGCAGACTGGGAACCCCTCCATCCTCCAATTCGGCTATCTGGCGGCGCAGCAATGTGGCATTGAGCAGGATTCCCGAAAGGCTCCTCTGACGAACCACTTCCGTCAATTCGGCACAATGCACCGTGAGGCAAAGCACGGAGCGAAGATACTCCACATCCAGCGCAGGGCTCTGCGTGGAACCCACTGGAGGCAGCTGTGCCGTGTCGCCAATCAGCATCAGACGGCAGTGGTTCCCCTCGCCCACATAGTCCACCAAGTCCTCCAGCAGGTTGTGGCGGTCGGAGCCTCCCTCATCATTCTGGCCTATCATCGAGGCCTCGTCGACGATGAAGAGGGTGTAGGAATGTTTATTCAGCGCCCTTGCCATACGCATCATGCCTGTGCTGTCCGTGACGGTCTGGTAAATCTTGCGGTGTATGGTGAAGGCGGGGTTTCCAGAATATCCAGCCAGCACCTTGGCTGCACGTCCCGTGGGGGCCAGCAGCAATGTTTTTATACGCAAGGCCGATGCCGAACGGACCAACGCACTGACCAGCGAGGTCTTTCCCGTACCCGCATAACCACGCAACACGAAAGCCGACGCGGGGTCCGGGTCATAGAGGAAGCGCACCATCTCTCTGCAAGCCTGCTCCTGCATGGACGTGGGCTGGTGGGGGAAGTGTGACAAGATGAAACGGACAACCTTTTCCATATCTCAATTGTGGGGATAACAAAAGGGAGGTTCGCCTTCATGGACGAATCTCCCCTTATTGTTCTATGCGGCGCATTACTCAGCCTCGGGGGCAGGGGCAGCCTCAACAGGGGCAGCCTCGGCGGCGGCGGTAGCAGCTGCGGGAGCGGCAACAGGAGTCAGGCTCTTGGCAGCGCTGGCATCAACTTCGGTGTTGATGGCCGATTCGGCACTATGGCGAGGAATGGCAGTAGTGGCAGCCAACGAAAGGACTACCAATGCGATGGCCAGACCCCAGGTAATCTTCTCGATAGTCTCGGTGGTCTTGCGGACACCCAGCACCTGGTTGGGAGCAGAGAAGTTAGCGGCCAGTCCGCCACCCTTCGAGTTTTGCACTAATACGGCAAGCGCCAATGCGATACATACAATCAGAATGAGGATAACAATAAAGGTGTACATCGTTTGTTGTTGTTATTATTTATTATTACTTTTTTAATTCGTCTAAATGCTTTTTCAAGTCGGCAATTCGAACTGCAAAAGTACTACTTTTTTCGGGATTTTTGACCATTAATTTTTCATACATCTCCAAAGCCTGCTGAAACTTCCCCTGTTTTTCAAGTATAACAGCAAGAGTCTCAGACTCGAAGGCAGTTGATGGCCGAACGCTATTTTTGGCAAGTTCTTGCACAGAAATGTTGTCGAACGACTCGAAATCTGGCACAATTCCACCGTCTTTTTCTAAAAAAATGGACAGAATCACACTCTTCGGAGCCGTCTTGAACGACACATCCTGATAGGCATTAATCTCTTGCAGGATGTCAAAGTCGCCATCCGGTTGCTGCACCTTGGGCGCTGGGGGAACAGGAGCGGGCTCGATGACGGGTTTCACACCGGAAGGCTCCGGACGTGTTGTGGGTCGCGCAAGAGTCTCCATCTGCTCATACAATCTGTCCGCATCCTGCACATATAGCGTCACCACGGGCAGGGTCTGCTTCTCCCACAGCGGGGCTCCAGCGGCCTTGTCGGCCAACAGTGACACCACCTGCAGGGGGGCACAATAGGGATAGCGGTCCCGCTCACGGTGCAACTCCTCCCACTCGTCGGGGCTGAGCGTGCCGGGATGGCCCATCATCTTGCCGAAACTGTTTTTATCCATTACATTAACAACTTTTTACATCACAAATTCCGACTGCAAAGGTACAGTTTTTTTTTGAACCGCAAAAAAAACAATTATTTTTTCTCTATACAACGGTATTTTTCAGCAACTTACACTCACATCATTGAATTCCATATCACTTTTTTCTTGCCAATTGAAAAAAAGTTCGTACTTTTGCAACTCAAAAAATTGAAGAAAAATGAAGAGAACATTCCAACCATCACGCAGAAAAAGAGCCAATAAGCACGGATTTCGCCAAAGAATGTCCACTGCTAACGGACGCAAAGTTTTGGCCGCACGCCGCAGAAAAGGCAGAAAAAAACTTACCGTCTCCGACGAGCGATAAGAACGGATTGATCCGAATCCAGGCATACGACTCTTTGCAAAGAGAAAAAGAAGTATTGTTACGTTGCAGTACTTCTTTTTTTGCATCCGTCCTCCCCTGCCCATCTTTCTGCGGCTGATGGCTCCACGCCCCTCGCCCCCGCGCTTCCCCAAAGCCCAGTCCCAAACCCCACATCCATGAAGAAGAAAAAAGAGCAACCCATTCTCGAAAACATCACCATCACCGACATCGGAGCTGAAGGCAAGGCCATTGCCCGTGTTGACGGCATGGTCATCTTCGTCCCCTTTGTCGTCCCCGGCGACATAGCCGACATCAAAATCCTCAAGAAGAAAAAGAGTTATGCCGAGGGCCACGCCGTGGCCATCCACCACTACTCCGATAAGCGTGTCCCCTCGCGTTGCCCCCATTTCGGCACCTGTGGCGGATGCCGTTGGCAAACCCTCAACTATGCCGACCAACTTGCCGCCAAGCAGCAGCAAGTGCGCGACAACTTCGAGCGTCTCGGCCATCTTGACTGCTCCGGCATGCAACCCATCTGTGGCTCCGAGAACATCTATGAATATCGCAACAAGCTCGAATTCACCTTCTCTTCACGGGCCTGGCACGACCTCCCTCCTGCCCTGGACGCTCCCCCTGAGCCTGGTGCCTTGGGATTCCACATCCCCACCCTCTTCGACAAGGTCCTCAACATAGAGCATTGCGCCCTCCAGCCATCCCTCAGCGACAGCATCCGGCTGGCCGTCCGCGACTACGCCACCGCTCGCCAGCTCCCCTTCTACGACATCCGCAACCACACCGGCTGCCTCCGCAACCTCATCATCCGCAACACCAGCACAGGCCAGTGGATGGTCGTCCTCGTCATTGCCGAATACCATCCTGGCTGGCAAGGCCTGCTGGACCACCTCCGCGACACCTTCCCGCAAATCACCTCCCTTCAATACATCTTTAACGACAAATTCAACGACTCCTACGCCGACCTCCCCTCCGTCACCTATGCCGGCGAGGACCACGTTCAGGAAGTCATGCTGGGCTTTGACGGAGCCCCCTCTCTCCACTTCACCATCCGTCCCCAGACCTTCTATCAGACCAACTCACCCCAAGCACAGCGGCTCTACTCCTTCGTGGCGCAATATGCCCAGCTTGCCCCCACCGACACCGTCTACGACCTCTACACCGGCACTGGCACCATAGCCCTCTTCCTTTCTCACCTCTGCCGCCAGATAGTAGGCATTGAATATGTCGAGGACTCCATCGTCGCCGCACGCCAAAACGCCATTGCCAACCACATCGACAACACCCGTTTCTTTGCTGGCGACATGGCCAAAGTGCTCACCCCGCAATTTGTCGAGGAGCAAGGACGCCCGGACGTCGTCGTCACCGACCCTCCCCGAGCCGGAATGCACGAAAAGGTTGTCGAGCAACTCCTTGCCATGGAGCCCCGCCGCATCGTATACGTCAGTTGTAACCCCGCCACCCAGGCCCGCGACATAGCACTCCTCGCATCCAAATATCGCGTCGGGCGCATCCAACCCGTCGACATGTTCCCGCACACACAACATGTCGAGAACGTCGCCGAACTCATCCTAAACAACTGACCTTCCCGACCCTCGAAATCCCAAAAACTCTCTATTTATAAAAAAAATATCTCCATTTCAAAAAAAAATATTATCTTTGCATGTTGTTTCTTTGCATACCGCATCGTACAACATGTATATTAATACACTGATAATAAATAAACAAAGGATAAACTAACAAATTTTCACACGATGAAAAAAGCATTATTAAGTCTGTTATTGGCCGTTGCCATCATGCCTTTGGCCTTAGCCCAGGACAACACACAACGCACCATTGTCACCAACAATTCCACAGCCTGTGGTACTTTCACATGGACTGCCAACGGTCAAACATACACCAGCGACACCGTGGTCCACTACATCAATCCCACCGACGACACCCTCTTCGTCCTCAACCTCACCATCAACCACCCCTACATCAACAATGAGACCGTCTACGGCACTCGCTGCACCTTCACTTGGCGCGGTACCGAGTATCTGCTCTCCGGCCTCTACAGCGACACCGTTGACGCTGCCGTCGGTTCTGGTGAATGCGACAGCATCTACAACCTCAACCTCACCCTCTCCAGCACCGAGACCGACTACGACACCGTCCACGCCTGCGGTTATTACATTTGGCTTGGCGACACCCTCACCGCTTCTGGCAACTACTTTGACTCCATCTACAATCCCTCTAACAATTGCATGCACTACGACAGATTGAATCTGAGCATCGTCACCACCATCAACACCAACCTCCAAGTGTCCAACTGCGGTGACTATCACTGGTTCGACACCATCCTCACCACCACGGGCAACTACACCCATCTTTATGAGGACACCGTCTCCGGCTGCGACACCCTCTACAACCTCAACCTCACCATCGTTGTCGACTCTGCTGCCATGATTAAAGACTCCGCCTGTGCTTCCAAGACCTGGCGCGGCAACACCTACACCGAGTCCGGCGTTTACTTCGTCCTCGACACCAACGCCACCACCCACTGCGTCACCTATCGTCCCATCACCCTCAACATCAAAACGCCCCGCACCCCCGAATCCGACCACGTGCTTGAAGGCTGCAACAGCATCCTCTTCACCATCAACTCCCTCACTGGTTCCACTACCAAGCGTTTCACTGAAAACACCGACTTCGACACCGTCCTGATTGACCGCCGTTATGCCCGCTGCTACGACAGTGCCATCCACGTCCACGTCACCATCCACAAGTCTGGCCGTGACACCACTCACGTCATCGCTTGCGACAACTACACCTGGCCTCTCAATGGCGCCACCTACTACGCCACCCCCACCAAATATCCCTCCTATGCCTTCGCTACCGACACCTTCGGCTGCGACAGTCTGATGCTCCTTGACCTCACTATCAAGAAATCTCCCGTCATCACCGCCATCCGTGGCGAGTGGCATCTCAACCAGGGCGAGACTGCCAAGCTTTATCCCGTCTGCACCAGTGGCGCCACTTTCAAATGGACCTATGGCAACCAGACCTCCACTGAGGACACACTCATTATCCCCAATGTTCAGGGCAACATCGATGTCGCTCTGCAAGCCACCCTCAACTACCCCGCCAACAACTTCGCCTGCCACGACACCAGCTGGATTACCATTGTCACCTTCGTGGGCATCAACGATGTTGAGGGCACCAACGTCTCCCTCTATCCCAATCCTACCGTTGGCCAGCTCAACATCGAGAGCGCCGAAGCCATCAACCAGGTAGCCATCTTCAACGCCCTTGGCCAGCAGATCCTCCTCAACAACAACCTTGGCAACAAGGCCGTCATGGATCTCACCAACCTCCCCAAAGGCTCCTACTCCATGCGCCTCACCCTCCAGAACGGCGAGACCATCATCCGCAAATTCATTATCACCAAATAATGTAATCATTCTTTAACCCTAAGCGTCCTGCACTCGGGTGCTGGACGCTTTTTTTCTTCACCATCGCACATGAAGCACCGCTTACCCCTCCTCGCCCTCCTGCTGCTGCTTGCTGCCGCCTGTTCCGCACCCAATGAACCCACACGGCTGCAAGGTGAGGCACAAGGCACCTTCTACACCATCGCCTATTGCGACAAGCAGCACCGCGACCTCCGCCCTCAAATCGACTCGCTGCTGCACGCCTTCGACCTCACGGCCTCGCTCTGGGAAGAGAACTCACTCATCCGCCAAGCCAACCTCCACCAGCCCACACACGTCAACAGCACCTTCTGCCACCTCCTCAACAATTCACTGCAAATGGAGCAATACACCCAAGGTGCCTTCAATTGCAAAATCGGCGCCCTGGTCAACCTCTATGGTTTCGGGTTCGAGAATCGCAGCGACATCACCGACGTGCAGGTCGACAGTCTTCTGCGCCTCATCCATCAGGGGCAATGCACCCTTACCCTCGACGCTGACAGCCTCCCCACCGTCATCCTCTCGCCTGGTGTCCAGTTGGACTTCAACGCCATTGCCCAAGGCTACTCCGTGGACCTCTTAGCCGCTCTGTTCGACAGTCTGGATGTCACCGACTACCTCATCGACGTGGGCGGCGAGGTGCGCGCCAAGGGTTCCAAACCCGATGGCACCCCCTGGGCCGTAGGCATCGAGCGTCCCGCGCAGAACAAATATAGCGCACAGGAAATCGAAACCGCCATCGCCCTCACCAACCGCTCCGTAGTCACCTCCGGCAACTACCGTAAATACTACGAGCAGGACGGGGTGCGCTACTCCCACACCATCGACCCTGCCACAGGCCGCCCTGTCAGCCACTCGCTCCTCAGTGCCTCCGTGGTCAGTGCCGAAGCATGGTATGCCGATGCCATGGCCACCGCCTTTATGGTCATGGGGCTGGAGCGCAGCCTCCAATTCATCCAAGACCACCCGGACAACCCCGATATCCAAGCCGCCTTTTTCATCTACCACGACGGCTCCGAATACCGCACACTGGCCACACCGGCTTTTCAAGACATCATCATCCAATAACCCTTCAAAAACCTATCAAGCCTATGAAATCAATGACTGGCTTTGCCAAACGCCAATGCACCATAGCCGACCGTAAATTCACCGTCGAAATCAAGACCCTCAACAGCAAGACCCTCGACCTCATCACCAAAATCCCCGCCACACTGCGGACCAAGGAGCTGGACATCCGCGCCCTTCTGTCCCCGCTTGAGCGCGGCAAAGTAGACCTCATCATCACCGAGGAGAACGGTCCTGCCACGGCGGCCCACGCCAACAGCGAACTCATTAGCCAGCGTTTTGCCGACCTCTCGCGGCTGGCCCAAACCCTGGGACAGACCAATGACCACCTCCTCGACACCATCCTCGCCATGCCCGACGTGTGGGGCACTGCCAACAACGACGAACTCACCGACACCGAATGGGAAACCCTCGCACAAACCATCTCCCAAACCGTTGCCGATGTCGACGCCTTCCGTCTGCACGAGGGCGAGATACTGAAAAAAGACTTCATCAAGCATGTCGACCTCATAGAGCAAAAGCTCCAAGCCATTCCCCAGTACGAGTCCGAGCGCATTGCCAACGCCAAAGAGCGCATCATGCGCTACTTTGCCGACGCCGCCATCAAGGAAATAGACCAGAACCGTTTCGAGCAGGAACTCATCTACTATCTTGAAAAACTCGACATCACCGAGGAGAAAATCCGCCTTGCCAAGCACATCGACTACTTCCGCCACACCATGGACACCGAAGAGAACAGCGGCAAGAAACTGGGCTTCGTGGCTCAGGAGATGGGGCGCGAAATCAACACCACCGGCTCAAAAGCCAACCATGTGGAGATTCAGAAACTCGTTGTCGGAATGAAGGACGAGTTAGAGAAAATCAAAGAGCAGCTGGGCAACATCCTCTAATCCGCTGCTCACCCCCTGCGGCCACCGCCACGTATGCGTGGCGGTGGCCGCTTGCTTTTCCCACGGTCCACACTTGCTCCATTCCCTCTCCCACAATTCACCCACATTTGTAGGTTCATTTGTCCAATGAAAAAGGAACAAATGAGGAACAAATGTTAGAGAACTGAGGAAAAAGGAGCGAAGCGAGAGCAAAGGTGGGTTGTAAGAGACAAGGTTTGCTATTGAAGAAAGCCTTGCCACCGAAAAAGCAAGCCCAAGCATGGCGTTGACTTCGAATGGTGTATCAGCCTACTATCCCGTCTATACTTACGCAGGATTGGCAGACAATCGGCAGGGGGTGAAAAAGCCCCGTATTGATCGATGTGGTCCGATGTCAACTCCTGAGGGATTGCCTCACGCCGCCCATGCGGGATTACGGGACGCTGAAGAGGCTCGGCATGGGCGACGCTCCGCCTACGCCTGACAACCGCATTTGTACCCTGTGCGAACAGCCAGCACGCGTCATGTAGACCGCAGAGCCACTATTACCTGATGCGAGCTGTTATGCAATGGCCTATTCAAGGCGTATAAAAAACAAGCGAGGGGTTTTGCCCCTCGCTTGTGTGGAGAATCAGATAACGATTTCTAAGCTCTGCTATTAACGGACTATCAATTTCTCGACCTTGCAGAACTGGCTGTTGGTGATGCGGACAAAGTAGGCTCCCTTGGCAAGATTGCTCAGGTCTATTACATGGCCGCCCTCGGCATTAATGTGCTGACTGTAGACTTCGCGGCCACTCATATCGATGAGTGCGCAGCGGACCAAGCCAGTAACACCGCTGAGACCAAGACGGACCTGCGAAGTGGCGGGGTTGGGCTGCAGCGTCATCTTCACGGCGTCGGCCACAGGGTTGATGCCAACAGACGGACGGTGCTGCGAGAAGACGAATTTGATGGTGTGGTCGGCAACAAGGTTGGTGAAACGGTAGCGGTAGGTGTAGGAATTGTCACTGCTGTTGTAGGTTTCGATCAGATTCATGTCGCCCTCATCGTTGTCCTCATCGTATGGCATGATTTCAACACCGTCGACATAACAATGGGCCACAGCGCAGTCTGGGGAGCTCTTGCCATAGATGTAGATTGAGGAGCCCTCGGCAGGGGTAATGACAGTGCCGCAGGCCGCCTCGTCACGATAGGTTGCGGAGCCGAAGTTGGCGCTGTCGCACTCCACACTGATGTTGACACGGTTGACGGGCTGTGCTGGGCCGACAAGAAGACGAATCATTGGATTGTCCTCACGCAATGCAAAGGAACCAAGCTGATTAGGACTGAATGGGTCGATAAAATAGTTCTGGTAGAAGTTGGGGATGTAGCTGTGTGCATATTTGGCCGTGGCAGGATCGTTGCGGAAATAGATGACGGTGTCATAGATTTCGGGATTGGTGGGAGAAGCAACACTGTATCTGTCAAGTGCCTCATGGGCGAGGGCGAAGTAGCCGTCTTCTTCCATACTGTAACCCACACGATAGGAGGTGTTAGGAGTGAGGGCGGGCTGCTCCGGGAAGGGGATGATGACGGTATTGTATTGACCCAGCTCACGGTAGCCGTTGGAATTACGGCCAATAATGGTGCTGTCGTTGACTTCGGCAGCTGTTACTTCTTTTATGTTGGCTCCAGTGACGACTGTTTGGAAGGAGACGCTGTCGCCATAATAAACATCCTTCAGAAGAACGGAGGAGATTTTGGAGCCGGGGGTGTGGTAGCCCTCAACAGGGGAGGCGACCAACTCAACCCCACGTATCACCCACCCTTCGGGGACAACGGCATCGGTTGTGAAACGGGTGGTCACCGTATAGCCTGCGTTATAGAAATGAACCTCTTCAGGGTCCTCGGTGATATACCAGTCGCCATTTGAATAAAGGTAGCCCGTCAACCAACAATTGTCCTTCATATAGGCGAGGACACCATTGTCATGACCCCAACGGTAGTAGCCGTCGGTTTGGGGAGTGACGTTGTAGTACATGGTGTCGTAGGTGAGGAGGACGGGGTCACTGCTGACAGTGGCGTAGATAAAATGGTCACCGAGAGTGTCGGTGGGCAAGCTGATGCCGGTACCACTGGGGGTATGGGTGGAGTATCCAAACCAGCCGCGATATTCGAGGCTGTCGATTGGCAACCAACCCGCATGGTCAACGATAACGGGACGACGCATGCACGAAGATATGGACTGATTGTTGAAGGTGGCAATTGTGGTCTCGAAGTTCTGCTCAGCGTTGAGGTGATGGAGTGTGGCTGTGACATTGTTGCGGACGTTGATACCATTGTTCTCGACAAGGGTGTACCAAGCCGGATTGATTTGCATGCCTTCGGGTACGAGACCATAGTTGCCTTGGACATACTCGTCAGTATATTGCCGCATACGGTCGGGGCCACAGCTGACAAGGCTGACATCATCTACAAGCCACCAATAGCCGTAGTGCTGACCTTGGATGCCTAAGCTCTTCCAACGAATACGGACGCTGAGGTTGCTCCAGCCCGCAGCGGAGAGAGGGAGGCTGTAACGATAGAAACCGTGCATATTACCGCTTGATAAAACATCTATACCATTCACATTGACTTGTACCTCAATCCAGGTGGAAGCGTTGTCTGTAGAATAGTCAATGTAACATTCATCATAATAACTCTGATAATACTGGTAGAAACGGATGTCAAGGGAAGAGGCTTGGGAGGCATCAATACTATCTATTTGGATAAAGGCATTGAAAATACCGGTATTGAGTTGACGCTGGTCGAGCATTGACATAAACATGAAACCGTTTTCGGCAGAGGAAACAGATGAGTCTGCCATGTCGCGTAATGTATTGGCAAAGGTACTATTGGAATAACCTCCAAGATATTGGACAAGGTAAGGATAGACATCACTCTGTAATTCGAGAGTAGACTGCTCAACATTGGGGATACGACGCCAGTGGGCAAAATCATAGAATTGTGTATGTGCGTGAAGTCCTCCGGTAACTATACCCACAGAGTAGTCGAGATTGTAGTCGCTAAAGTCAACATACTTGATGACCGTTTCATCCTTGGTGAAGAAATCGGAATGTCTGGGTTGGGTTGAAGTGGTCTTGACTTCGGCTTTGGCTGGGAGAACTTTAGAGAGGGAGACAGGCTGTGAAAATAGGATATTTGAACAGAGAGCCAGAATGAGGATTGTTAGCGTCTTTTTCATAGTTAGAAATATTTTTATGGGTTTAACAATAAAAGAAAGAACCAGATTCACGAATTCTTTTACAATTCTTTACATCAATGAAAGAAACCTGATGGACGAGGTGTTTCAGAATGCAAATATACACAATTATTTTCACATGGTAGAGAAAAAATATAATTAACAAAAAGCCGAAAAAAGAAAAGAGAGGTGATAGCAGATGATATGAAAAGACAAAAAAGAAGGCGGAATGCATTGCTGCATTCCGCCTGAAAAATCTTTAGAGAATGATGTTCAGCGATTAGCGAACAATCAGCTTCTCAACTTTGCTGAACTGGTTGTTGGTGATGCGGACAAAGTAAGCACCCTTGGCAAGATTGCTCAGGTTGATTACGTTGTTGCTTTCAGCATTGATGTTCTGGTTGTAAACCACGCGACCGCTCATGTCGATAAGAGCGCAGTTGACCATACCGGTAACACCGTCGAGTTTCAGGTTGACCTGAGAGGTGGCGGGGTTGGGCTGGAGGTTCATCTTAACAGCGTCGGCGATAGGATCGATACCGATGGTCTGACGATTCTCGGAGAAGACGAACTTGACAGTGTGGTCAGCAGCCAGGTTGGAGAAGCGATACTGATAGGTGTAGGACTGGTTGACGCTATCATAGAGCTCAAACAGGTTGGGGTCACCTTCTTCAGTCTGTTCATCCCAAGGGAATACCTCGACACCGTCGATGAAGCAATGCTCAACATGGCAGCCGTTGGCACTCTCACCGTAGATAACGATGGATGAGCCCTCAGCGGGAGTGAGTTCGGTACCGCAAACTTCCTCACCAGCATAGATGGCAGAACCGAAATCGGTGCTGTCGCATTCGATGTTGATATGGACGCGGTTGACGGCCTGAGCGGGACCAACAAGAAGACGAATCATAGGATTGTCTCCGCGGCCTGCGAAGATGCTGGTACGATCCTGTCTGGTGGGGTCGCCAATGAAGGTCTGGTAGCCATTGGGGGTGAAGAAGTGAGAATACTTGGCAGTAGACTCATTGTTGCGGAAGCGGAGGATGGTGTCGTACTCGTCGGGACGAGAAGGAGAAGCAACACGGTAGCTGCCTTGAGCCTCGTGTGCAAGGGCGAAGTAACCGTCTTCCTCCATGCTGTAACCAACACGGAAAGTGGTGTTGGGGGTCAGAGCGGGCTGTTCGGGGAAGTTGATGATGACAGTGTTGTACTGACCCAGCTCACGGTAACCATTGGAGTTACGGCCAATAACGGTGCTGTCGTTGACATCAGCAGCGGTGATTTCCTTCACGTTGGCACCGGTAAGAATGTTACGGAAACGAACTTCGCCACCATCGTACTCATCCTGCATCAGAATAGCAGAAATCTTGGAACCGGTGTTGTGGAAGTTGGTGACAGGGGAAGCAACCAGCTCAACGCCACGGATGACCCAACCTTCGGGGACAACAGCGTCAGTGGTGTAGCGTGAGGTCACGAAGTAACCAGTGGAGTAGTAGTGAACGTCTTCACGATCTTCGGTCACATACCAATTTCCGCCAGACTGAACCCAACCATACAGCCAATGGTTAGTGGGAGTATAAACGAGGACACCATTGTCATGGCCCCAACGATAGAAACCGTCGGTGAGGGGAGTAACATTGTAGTACATGGTGTCATAGTTGAGGGTGAGAGCGTCGCTGCTGACAGTGGCATACATATAGTTGTCACCAACAGTGCTGGTGGGCAGGTTGATACCTGTGCCATTGGGGCTGTGGGTGATGTAGCCATACCAACCACGATAGTCGAGAGAGTCTAAGAGCAGCCAACCATACTTGTCGACAACAATACCTTTGGTGGCCCCAGTGGGGAGAGACTGGTTGTTGAAGGAGGCAATTGTGGTCTCAGTGTCCTGAGCGGCATTGAGGTGGTGGAGAGTAGCGGTAACGTTGTTGCGAACGTTGGAACCATTGTTTTCAACGAGGCTGTACCAAGCGGGGTTGATTTGGAGACCTTCGGGGATGAGGCCGTAGTTACCCTCGACATACTCGTCGGCGAACTGACGCATGCGGTCGGCTTCGCAAGAGATGATGCTGACATCGTCGAGAATCCAAACATAACCGTAGGAGTTACCACGCTCGCCAATGCACTGCCAACGAACACGGACGCTCAAGCTGCTGGAACCTGCAGCGGCGAGAGGCAGAGTGTAACGGTAGAAACCTCTCAAAGCAGAGTTGACCTGAACGTCGACACCACCAATGTTGACCTCGGTGGAAACCCAAGTGGAACCGTTGTTGATAGAGTAGTCAACATAGTTCTGATCATAGTATTTCTGATACCACTGATAGAAGCGGATGTCGAGGACAGTGGCAGCGGAAGCATCGATGTTGTCGATACGGATGAAAGCGTTGAAGTTACCCGAGTTAGGAGTGGTCTGATCCAACATGTCCATGAACATGAAGCCATTCTCAGCAGAAGAGACAGAGGAGTCGGCCAAGTTGCGGAAAGTGTTGGCGAAAGAAGTAACATCTCCACCGCCGAACCAACGGACAACAGTAGGATAGGTTTCAGCCTGAGATTCGAGGGTAGACTGCTCAACATTGGGGATACGGCGCCACTGAGCGTAGTCAAAGTTCTGGCTGTGGGCAGCAGCACCGGTGGTGACGATACCAGTGGTGTAGTCGAGGTTGTCGCCGCTGAAGTCGACATACTTGAGAACAGTTTCATCCTTTGTGAAGATGGAGCTGTTACTGTTCTGAGTAATGACAGCCTTGGAGGCAGCCTTAACTTCACGTCCTTGGTAAGGAGTGGCCGTCTGTGCGAAAGCGATGGATCCACACAGGGCAAAAGTTAGAACCATTAATGTTTTTTTCATTGTTGTTTGTAATTTTGATGAATAATAAATTTCCATTTTAACATAGCCTACAACTCTCTTCCACAACATTTTGCAGTATTGTTTGGAGGGCATTCGGGTATATTGTTTTACAATGCAAATATATATGATTTTTTTGACATGGAAAGTTTTTTTTGGTTTTTTAATTATTTTTCACCCTTAGCGTAGCAGAATGACGGGGAAGGGTAAGGTGGCGTCGGGAAGAAATGTTAGGGTTGGCACAATAAAAAGTAGAAATGTCAGTTAAAGGGGCGTGAGAAAAGAAAACAGCAAGACTATGAGGAATAAAATCTATAATATAATCTTTTTAGCCACCATTACAGCACTGATGGCATCATGTGTCGGGGGGAAGAAGGCTACAGAGACTAAGAATCCCTACCGAAGGGCTCCGATACGAGAGGTGACCGCGGAGGAGCTGAGCAACGATTCAGCCTTGATCGACGCCACGATGCAGCACCTGCTGGGGAAGGAGGAGGAGTCGGTGGATATGTACCAAGGGCTGCTGAAGAAGAGCCCCTTGTATTCCCCAGCGCACTATGGGCTGGGGAGACTGTATTTCTCGATGGGATGGTTGGACAGTGCCCTGTACCACACCCGCAGGGCTTGCGAGCTGGACGACAACAACGCTTGGTACAAAATACAGCTGGCAAGGATATACGAACAGATGCGCGACACGAAGAATGTGAAGGCCACATGGGAGGAGCTGGTGAAGAAGTATCCCGACAATACGGACTACTACTACAGCCTGTCGAACGCATACCTGTTCTGCAACGATGTGCCGGGGAGCATCGCGGTGTTGGACCGCGTGGAGAAGCGTTTCGGCATCAAAGAGGAGGTGTCGCTACAAAAGCAGAAATTGTGGAACGCTATCAACAAGCCGGACAAGGCGCGCAAGGAGCTGGAGAAACTGGCAGCAGCAGTGCCATCGGAGCCCCGATACAGCGCCATATTGGCGGAGAGCTATATGAACGAGAAGAACTACGAGAAGGCTCTACAATATTATAATTACATCTTGGAGACAAATCCAACGGATGAGAACATACACATTTCGCTGGCCTCATGCCACCTGGCTATGGGAAACATGCGCGATGCCTACATCCATCTGCGAAAAGGAGTGTTGAACCCAGCGTTACGCTGCCGCGACAGAATGGTGTTCATGACGGAGTTTTTGCACAACGAGGCTTTCTTCAACGCCTACGGGAAGAAATGCTTTGCACTGGCTGACAGTATTGCCGGAGGATGCTCAGAGAGCGAGGGGTTTGCCGTGATGTACGGACAGATGCTGGCAGCACAGGAGCGTTTCCGCGAGGCGGCGGAGCAGTTTAAGACCCATCTGGCCACGGACAAGAGCCAGTATGGGATATGGGAGATGCTGCTGATTTGCGAAGGACAGTACGAAGAGGGCGAAGCAGAGATGCTGGAGCATGCACGCCAAGCATCGGAGTTGTTCCCGCTGCACCTGCGCCCATATCTTATTTTGGCTGAGGGGTACCTGAAGCATGGAAACTGTGAGAAAGCCCGCTTCTACCTTGACCGATGCATGATGATTGCTCCGAACGAGAAAGCAGTAAAAGACGTGAAACAAAAAATAGAACAGACATGTCGTTAAAGAAACACATACTCCCTATCTTGTTGGGATTAACTATAATGGCCACAGGATGCCGCAGCCAACGGGACGGCGCTACAACAGCGGACACAAGCACCCCCACGACGACAAGCGCAAAGCTGTACACAGCCAACTTCAGCGTGAGTACCGATGGGCTTTCGGCCAACGGGCAGATGAGAATGATGGAGGACAGCATCCTCTGGATTAGTGCCTCGAAGGTGCTGGAACTGGGACGGGCAAAGTTCACGCCCGACTCGGTGATGGTGTATGCCACGGTGATGAACCGCTATTTTAAGGGGACTTACGAAGAGCTGTACCGTCGTTTTCAGCTGCGGACGGATTTCAAAACGATGTCCGAGACGGTGCGTTCAGCCGATGCGGGAGCACGGCTTGCAGAAATGGCAAGACAATTCGGCTTCGATGCCACCATCGTGATGGAACCGTGGAAACAGGTGGACAACCTGGCCTTCCCCTTTGCAATACCCAAAAGCGTCAAACCGTTATAATTAAAGGATATGAAAAGGAAACTGTTTTTATTACTTATGGCAGTATTGTTGTCGGCAGGAATGCAGGCACAGACCACGGCAGACTCGCTGAAGATTGACCCGACGAAGGGAGACACCTCCATGGCCGCCTCGATCATTGACAACTATCTGGGGTATGTAAACTTCAACCACCTGCTGAAAGACAGCATCCTGTTTGTGCAATCGTGGGTGGTGGAACGCGAGCATCCGGAGGACTCAATTAAAATACTAAGATGGTATGGGGCCAACCGACAGAACCGCATAGAGATGTGGCAAAATGGACGTATGGAGGATGCATACTATTCTGACGGAAAGAAGCTGTTCAAGCGATTCTCACGGACCTACCGCACATGGCGAAACATGTCGCAACCTTCATACTATGACAACACCATGGCACTGGACATACGCGGTGCGCTATACGATTGGCGCAGCAAAGGTGCTGAAGCATATTACATGGGGCAATACACCTACAATGACCACCCCGCATATAGGGTTTTCGTGATGTCGCCGGGCACCTATGACAGAAATTACTTCTTCGAAAAGGAGACAGGACTATTGTTTGTAGTGACGGAGGAGGACCATCTGTTTGGCGATGCAGAACCTGCCTTGGATGCACAACGTGTGGACTGGAGAGGGTGGCATGAATTCACCCCTTTCAGAGGATGTCTGCTGCCCACAATAGAGTCGTACCAGATTGAGGGGCAATTATTCATTATTCACAACAAATATGAGATGGTGGCACCGAATAGTGCCTATTTCAACAAAAACGTGTATTGAGCATGAGCCTTTTCGACAATCCTGATGAATATTATATGCAGCAGGCTCTGCGCGAGGCCCGTACGGCTTTCGACGAGGACGAGATACCCGTGGGCGCTGTGATAGTGGGCAACGAGCGCATCATTGCACGTGCACACAACAACACGGAAAGGCTGCACGACGTGACAGCCCATGCCGAGATGCTGGCCTTCACGGCAGCAACCAACATGCTTGATGCCAAATACCTGACGGAATGCACGCTTTATGTAACCCTTGAGCCCTGTGTGATGTGCGCTGGCGCGGCTGGATGGACTCAGATAGGACGCATCGTATACGGGGCTTCTGACCCCAAACGCGGTTTCGAACGCCTTGGACGTGGAATGTTGCACCCGAAGACAAAGGTGGAGAGCGGCGTGTTGAAAGTGGAGTGCGAAGCCTTGCTGAAAGAGTTTTTCATAAAGAAAAGACAATAGATTTCTCATCTCACCCATCACAACACAAGGATCATGAAAGATTTTTTATCAAAGAACATCTCCACAACCCTGAACCCCACTAAAAGAATAGAATGGATAGACGCATTGCGTGGGTTCACTATGATACTGGTGGTGTTTTCACATATTGAGGTCTTTGGATTCGGGATACCCAGCAACACGGTAAACAGTTTCTTCTCACAGTTCAGAATGCCACTGTTCTTCTTCATCAGTGGGTTTATTGCTTTCCGCGCAGGTGAGGTATGGGACAGGAAGTACTATACCCGTCAGATGTTGAAGAAGATGCGGATACAAATAATCCCCACATTGTTTTTTGGACTGCTCTTCTCCATCACCGTTTTCTCCCACTTGCACAACCAAACACCCTCCAGCAGCATTTTGATGTTCATTGACAATCCCGCCAAACTGGGATACTGGTTTACTATCGCACTGTTGGCAATGTTTGTCGTCTACTACACGCTGTCATTTGCTCTTGCCCGATGCAAACTATCAACAAGACAGGTGGTATTGGCAGCCATAGCCCTAATCCTCTATCTGATAACACTGGCAGGAAGTACTACCATATATAGCTATCCCGTGGCTCGATGGTTTAGCATTTTCAACTTTATGCTTTACTTTCAATTCTTTGTGTTTGGCAATATCTTTGCCTGTTATCAGGAGCGTATCTTTCGCTTTCTTCAACGCCCCAACATCATAGCCGTAATCATCCTGTTGTTATTTGGGCTCTTTATAGTCAATAGTTTCATTAAATCCTCCAGTCTGATAGATTCTTTAGTTTGGCGAGTAGTCAGTAAAATGCTTGTGGAGGTGATCCGTTATTTGGGGATCCTCAGTGTGGTGTCTGCTTTCAGACATTACGAGCACTCCTTCTCTTCAAATACCCGCATTGGGCGCAGTCTTCAATATATAGGGAAACGGACACTCGACGTATATTTGCTACACTATTTCCTTATACCTCAACTGCCTATGGTGGGCGATTTCTTCATGAAAGCAGAGAATACCGTACTTCTTGCTACTTGTGCCACGATTCTCGCGTTGCTTGTGATTGCCTTCTGTCTGATGATTAGCAACTTTATCCGAACCAGCCCTACCCTGGCCTATTACCTGTTCGGGGTGAAGAAAAACAAGCAAGGCACCCCAGCTTCAAACATTGACTTGAAATAAACAAATAAAACAACATAAAAAACACAATAATATGCAACCTACATTATTAGTTCTTGCTGCCGGAATGGGCAGCCGATATGGCGGTCTGAAACAAATGGACGGACTGGGCCCCAATGGTGAAATCATCATGGACTATTCCATCAACGATGCTATCCGCGCCGGTTTCGGGAAAGTGGTCTTTGTTATCCGCCACAGCTTCGAAAAGGAATTCAAGGAAAAAATCAATGCTGAACATTTCGGCAACCGCATAGCCGTGGAATATGTCTTCCAGGAGCTAGACTGCCTGCCAGAGGGTTTCAGCGTACCCGAGGGCCGCGAGAAGCCTTGGGGAACCAACCATGCAATCCTGATGGCAAAGGATGCCATCCACGAGCCTTTCGCCATCATCAATGCTGACGATTTCTACGGACGGGACGCATTCCAAGTGATGGCAGACCATCTGCGCACCCTCGATGGGACAAAAGGTCAATACTGCATGGTGGGTTATAGACTAGAAAACACGCTGAGCGAGAACGGCACCGTGTCCCGCGGAGTGTGCGAAGTGGATGCAAACGGTCTGCTTGCCGGCATGACGGAGCGGACCAGCATCGGTCGCACAGCCAATGGGATTGAGTACAAAGATACTGACGGGTCGATGCATCCCCTTTCTCCCGATGCAACCGTGTCCATGAATCTGTTCGGCTTCACACCAGACTACTTTGTGGAGAGCGAGAAGTTGTTCTTAACCTTCCTGCGCGAGCATGGCACCGAGATGAAATCGGAATACTACATCCCATACGCTGTCAATACGTTCATCAACAATGGATACGCCACTATGCGAGTGCTGAAGACCACTGCCCAGTGGTTCGGCGTCACATACAAAGAGGACCGTCCCATCGTGGTTGAGCGACTGAAAAGACTGCATGACGAGGGAGTTTATTGATTTTGTAAGGGCACACTTAACGGAGGATACCTCGCGCCTGCTGCTGTCGGCTGCGAGGTATCCTTCTATTGATATGCACGACGCCGTACAGCAGATTGAAGGATTGCGCACCGCACGGGAAAAATGGCCATCGTTGCTGCAATATGACGGGTTCCGCTACCCCCCTCGACTCAACCGAGAACAGAGTTCTTCGGAACAGACTGCTAAGTACAAAGCCGATGTAGCAAAAGTATTATGCGATGACAGGCTCTCCATCTCTATAGCCGACCTTACTGGCGGGATGGGCATAGACAGCCTTGCCTTTGCCCAGGAAGGGACCTGCAAGACCACGGTGGATTACGTAGAACAAAGTCCTGAACTATGCACCTTGATGGAGCAGAATATACAAGCTATGGGGACAGACAACCTTACCGTTCATCAAGGGGACAGCCTTGTCTGGCTGACCGAAACTAATCGCAAATTCGACATCATTTATATTGATCCTGCCCGTCGTTCCTCGTCGGGACGGAAAGTGACAGCCTTTGAGGATTGCGAACCCAACATTCTGCAACAGATGCCCCTTTTGCTATCGCACTGCCAATGGCTGATGGTGAAGGCTTCGCCCATGATTGACCTCAATCTGGCACAATCCCAATTAGGAGTGGTATCCCAAGTGCATATCATCTCAGTGAAAGGAGAGTGCAAGGAGGTTCTGTTTGTGTGCGGCGATCATGATGGCGAGACAACAATCCACTGCACTTCTATACAAGCCGTCGGCACATGCGAATGCACTTTTACAAAGAGCCAAGAAGCCACAGCCGAACCCGTGTTCTGCAGTCATGTGAAACGTTTCCTCTTCGAGCCCGATGCCGCCCTGATGAAAGGTGGCCCATTCAACCTGCTCTGCCAATGGACAGACATGGAGAAGCTGGCCCGCAATACCCATCTTTACACAGCAGACCATTATCCCGAAACAGTTGCGGGACGTACATTCCGTGTGCTAAAAGAGATCAAACCCACACGCAAAGAGATAGCCACCGCCATACCCTGCGGGAAAGCACATGTGGTGACCCGCAACTACCCCATCGAAGCAGCCACCCTGCAACGCCAATTAGGCCTCAAAGAAGGCGGCGACCTGTTTGTCGTGGCCACCACCGTCGGCCAGCACAAAACAGCCTTACTTTGCAGTCTGCCCTGAAGAGGAAAGCACTTTTTATAGAGAAAGTGAAAAAATATTTGGCTGGTTGAAAAAATGTTCGTAACTTTGCAGTCTCCAAAAATGGTGCAAAAATGCTTGATTTACCCGTTCAAAGCATTCTGCATCAAGTTGATAAACAGGTAGGCCGTATATCCGTCGACGGCCGAAAAGTTGTTCAATCGGAGGAGTTATCAACAAGAAAACAAAAAAAACACCATCGTTAGTAAAATAAAAAATGAGTACATTAAGTTACAAAACAATCTCCGCCAACAAAAACACCGTCCAGAAGGAATGGGTGCTCGTTGATGCCGAGAATCAGACCGTAGGCCGTCTGGCTACCCGCGTAGCCAACATCCTGCGCGGCAAGACCAAACCTTGCTACACCCCGCATGTCGACTGCGGAGACAATGTCATCATCATCAATGCCGAGAAGATTGTCTTCACCGGCAAGAAAATGACCGACAAAATCTACCAACGCTACACTGGATATCCCGGTGGCCAGCGCGAGACCACCCCTGCAAAGGTCCTCGCCACCCATCCGGAGCGCGTTCTCGAACACGCTATCCGTGGCATGCTTCCTAAAAACCGTCTTGGCGACGCCCTGTACCGCAACCTGCATATCTATGCCGGTCCCGAGCATCCCCATCAGGGTCAGAATCCCAAAGCAATCAATATTAACGACGTTAGATAAATAAAGATATGGAAGTAATCAACACCATTGGTAGAAGAAAATGTTCCGTTGCCCGCATCTATATGACCCCTGGCACCGGCAAGATTGTTGTCAACTCAAGAGACTATAAAGAGTATTTCCCCACTGGTCCGCTGCAGTTCATCGTCAACCAGCCTTTGCAGGTTGCCGGTGCTGAAGGCAAATGGGACATCAAAGCCAACCTCGACGGCGGTGGAATCACCGGTCAGGCTCAGGCTCTTCGCATGGCCATTGCCCGCGCACTCTGCGAGAACAACATCGAGGATCGTCCCGCTCTCAAGAAGGAAGGCTTCCTGATGCGCGACCCCCGTATGGTTGAGCGTAAAAAGCCCGGCCAGCCCAAAGCCCGTAAGCGCTTCCAGTTCAGCAAACGTTAACCGTTGGAAAGCTGTAGCACTTAACAGAACAACAAAATTAAAGTTTAGAATCCAAATCGGAGAGACGCTCCGCCTGGTTGCCAGTTCGGCAGCATAGGACCGCCGAAAAACCAAGCCCAAAGGACTACTCTACGATTGGTTCAAATTAGGAAAGTAAACAATATAAAAAGAAATGACTGAATTAAAATTCGAAGAACTCCTTGAGGCCGGTTGTCACTTTGGACACCTCAAGAGAAAATGGAATCCCAAAATGGCTCCCTACATTTTCAAGGAGCACAACGGTATCCACGTTATTGACCTGCAGAAGACCATCGCCAAGGCTGACGAGGCTGCTGCTGCACTGAAACAGATTGCCAAGAGCGGCAAGAAAGTTCTGTTCGTGGCCACCAAAAAACAGGCTAAAGATATCGTAGGCGAGATGGCCAAGAGCGTTGACATGCCCTTCGTCACCGAGCGTTGGCCCGGCGGTATGCTCACCAACTTCGCCACCATCCGCAAGGCTGTGAAGAAGATGAACAATCTCGACCAGCTGATGCACGACAAGGATTTCAACAATATCAGCAAACGCGAGCGCCTTCAGGTGCAGCGCGAACGTGCCAAGCTCGACAAGAACTTGGGTAGCATCGCCGACCTTACCCGTCTGCCCAGCGCCCTGTTCGTCATCGACATCAACAAAGAGCACATTGCCGTCGCCGAGGCTCGCCGTCTGAACATCCCCACCTTTGCTCTGGTCGACACCAACTGCAACCCCGACCTTATCGACTTCCCGATCCCCGCTAACGATGATGCTTCCAAGTCGATTGCCGCCATCCTGAAACACATGACGGAGGCTATCCAGGAAGGTCTTAACGAGCGCATGCTCGACAAAGACGCCCAAAATGAGGAGAAGGACGAAGTTCAGGCCGAGGAGACTCCCGTTGAGAGAAAGACCCGTCCCCGCAGACCTCGTACCGACGCCCCCAAGGCAAAGGAAGAAGAGCCCAAGGCTGAATAAAGAATTGGCTCTGCAAAACAATAATCATTAACAAGAAAGAATCTCATTACTATGGCAAATATCACCGCAAAACAGGTAAACGAACTGCGCCAATTGACCGGTGTCGGCATGATGGACTGCAAGAAAGCCCTCGTCGAATGCGACGGCGACTTCGAGAAAGCTATCGACTTCCTCCGTCAGAAAGGCCAGAAGATGGCTGCCAAGCGTGCTGACCGCGACGCCAACGAAGGCTGCGTACTGGCTAAGAGCAATGGCAACTATGGTGCCGTCATCATGCTGAGCTGCGAAACCGACTTCGTGGCTACCAATGCTGACTTCGTGGCTTTCACCACCAGCATCCTCGACAACGCCATGGCCAAGCGCCTCACCACCAAGGAGCAGGTGCTCGACATGGATCTTGAAGGCCGCAAGGTGAGCGACTGCATCACCGACCAGATTGCCAAGATTGGTGAGAAGATTGAGCTTGCTCACTTCGAGACCATCGAGGCCGCCAAGGTCTATGCTTACATCCACCCCGGCAACCGCATGGCTTCCATCGTTGGAATGTCCAAGGAAGGTTACGATGAGGTTGGCCACAACATTGCCATGCAGGTTGTCGCCATGCGTCCTCTGGCACTCGATGCTGACAGCATCTCCCAAGAGATCAAGGACAAGGAACTGGCCGTCGCCGCTGAGAAGACCCGCGAGGAACTCATTGGCAAGGCTGTTGACGCTGCCCTGAAAAAGGCTGGCATCAACCCCGCCCACGTGGACAGCGAAGAGCACATGGCTTCCAACTGCGCCAAAGGCTGGATTACCGAGGAACAGGTAGAACAGGCCAAGAAAATCAAAGAGGAAGAGAGAGCCAAGAAGGCTGCCGCCCTCAATGAGAACCAGATTCAGCAGATTGCTCAGGGCCGCCTGAACAAGTTCTTCAAAGAGAACACCCTGGTTGAGCAGGAGTACATCATGGAAAGCAAGATGACCGTCCGCCAGTTCATCGAAAGCACCGACAAGGAGCTTACCTGCACTGGTTTCAAGCGTCTCGAACTGGGTGCTTAATCACCCGTCTCAAACAATAAGAAACGGGCTCTCTGTTTTGAGAGTCCGTTTCTTTTACATTTTCTAACTATCTTTTCCTCGCCTTTATCTCCAAGGAGATAGAGCTTGATGAGGAATACATCTTCAAATATGCTTCATTTCCGGATACACTATAAATATCATACCGGTAATATTCCTTTCCATTCACATAGGTTACTATAGTACTTTCGTCGATTGTATATGTTCCATTACCTGTTCCAAAATAGCCAGTACCATAGTATGTCCCGTCTTCATGAAATGTAATGCTGAATTGATAGTCACGGTAGTAATAACTTGTAATATCAATCCAGCCACTATTAGTCTTAACAGCAATACCATCCCAAGTTCCCAACTATTAATATACTCAATTAGTGCTGTAAATATATGCACATAAAAATAGCGTGGCACTTTTCAGTCTTCATTGGTTATTCTGAGGTCTTGGACTACCTTCTTTCCCCAATTACAACATACAAGCCCACGCCTGAGGCGGGAGCGTAGCTGCATTCTCTGGGGAAAGACAACTGAAAAGTGTCCAAGTTTTCAGAATAACCAGATAAGCTTCTTCGCTATTTCCTAATCTATGATGTGCATATCAGTCTATGCGCTATGCTTTATTGGAAGTCGTTTTTGTTAATAATTTTGTTTATCAATTCTCGCCTACATCGTCGAGAGGATCTTTTCTATTTGTTCTTTCAACTGAGGAAGGTTCTCCCGTGCAGTCTGCCAAGCGGTTCGGGCATCAATGCTATAATAGTCATGCACCAACACGTGGCGCATACTTATCACATCCTTCCACTGCACTTCGGGATGCTGCGCTTGCAAGTCCTTTGTAAGGTTGTTGGCAGCCTCTCCTATTATCTCAATATTCTTCACCACAGCATAAAAGAGTATCTTATCTCGGCATAGGTCATCCAAAGTCTTGCCCTCAAGAAAACTCTGGACATTGCCAATAGCCGTTAGGATATGTTCCAACCTACCCGAATCTCTAATAACTTCTCTCATAGATCAGTTTTTTGTCATGATTGGCAGTTTTTGCGGCAAAGGGCAGCAACGTGCCATCCTCAACTAAGTCCACCTGTCTACCAATGCGGTCGGAAAGTTCATTCATTATATGACAATACTGCATCAACCCTACATTTGCATTTTCATGGTCAAACATGACCAATATATCCACATCGCTCTCAGGGGTCTCTTCGCCACGGGCATAGGAACCGAAAAGCCAAGCTTTCAGCACTGGCTGTGTCGCGAAATAGTCGCGGATAATATCAATCATCGCTTCACTCATATTCGTCTACATACAATAACGGGGAAACTGCCATTTTATTATACAAAGCTATCGTCACCCTATTCCGCGTGGACTTCCGAGCCACCACTGGTGCTGCAGTTCACCCGTGGGTTGCAACCAGGGATTGCCTTGTAGTAAAGGTCGCTCGCACCCGAAAGATCCCCCTTAATGCTTTCGCAGCAAGAGATCATGACGGTACTGGAACCGCTCACCTCTACCTTCGCCGCGCGGCACTCCAACCCGTAGGCATTCACCTCGCTGGAGCCGGAAATATCCATATCTATCAGTCCATTGCAGCTCCCGGAGCCCTTGACCGTGGAGGAGCCGCTGAGGTCCATCTCAATCTCGTCGGCATTGATTTCGCCACTGAGGTCGGATGACCCTGACAGGTCAATGCTCACTTCCCGTCCCTGGATATTGCCGTAGAAATCGGAAGCTCCGGACAAATCCACCTCCACCTTGTCGCCCCGCAGATTGCCATGGAAGGTAGAGGCGCCTGAAAGCTCCACATCGCACAACTCGCTATTGACCGGCAGCAGCACCCGCGCCGCACCGTGGTACCAGTTAAACAGGCTCGACTTGAAGCCAACCCTCAGCGTGCCTTTCTCCACCTTTAGAATCAAGTTCCTGTGCTCTCCACCCTTCACCGAGACCATTGCCTCGCTCACCGTGTCGCACATCACTACCTCAAAGGCATCGCTCACATCCAAAGCGGTGTATCTCTCCGCAATAGGGTAACCGACAGTGATGCTGTCACTGAAATCTCTTTCACAAGCCACGCACAACAGGCACAGCATCGGGACAATCGAAACCAATCTATTCATAACTATCGTTTTTAAGTCATTTTATTTTGCAAAGATACAAATAAAAAACCAAATATGAGAAAAACTTCGTACCTTTGCACTCCCAAATATGGCGAAGAAACAAAAATACTATGTTGTGTGGCAAGGCAATGCGCCCGGCATCTACGACTCCTGGGCCGACTGCCAGAAGCAAGTGACCGGCGTTGCCGGAGCTCAATACAAGTCCTTCGACAGCCTCTCAGCAGCCCAATCGGCCTTCAACCGCCCCTACGCCGAAGTGAAAGGCACCCGCACCACCAAGGAGTCCATGGTCGGCATCGACGAAATGGGCATGACCGTGGTGCGCCAAGGCGACGTCCCCGGTCCCGTGCTCGACAGTCTGGCCGTCGACGCCGCCTGCAGCGGCAACCCCGGCGTGATGGAGTACCAGGGGGTCTACGTGGCCAACCGCCAGCAAGTGTTCCACTTCAAAACAGCGTTGGGCACCAACAACATCGGCGAGTTCCTTGCCATAGTCCACGGCCTTGCCTACCTCAAAAAACACGGTCTCAACCAAATCATCTATTCCGACTCGGTCAATGCCATCAACTGGGTGCGCCGCAAAGAATGCCGTACCAAACTGCCCCTCACCCCGCAGACCGCCGACCTCTGGAACATCATCCGCCGCGCCGAGGCCTGGCTGAACGCCAACACCTACACCACCGAAATACGCAAGTGGGACACCGACCACTGGGGCGAAATCCCTGCCGACTTTAACCGCAAAAAATAACCACAATGGACGCAATACTTACCATCCTTATCACCATTGCCCAAATCGCCACCGTCTACCTTGCCGCCCGCGGCAACCGTTGGACGTGGATTTTCAGCATCGTCACCGGCCTCATCCTGTGCTACAATTTCTTCACCGACCATCACTTCATGAGTTTCGCCTTCCAGGTCTACAGCCTGCTGGCCTCCATCGGCGGTGTTTTCATCTGGAAGAAAAAGGCCGAGGACAACCGTCGCACCATCTGTTGGGGCAACCCCCTGTGGCCGCTGCTGGCCGTTGTGGCCATTGCCGCCGCCACCTACATCTTCGATGCCCGTGTGCTCCACTCCAACCTCCCCATCCTCGACTGCACCATCTTCGCCCTCCAGGCCGTGGCCACCTACCTCATGGTGCGCAAGGACATCAACGCTTGGATTTGCTACCTCATCTGCGACGCCATCTATATCCCCCTCGGCATCATGGGCGGCAGCTATAAATGGCTCTTCATCAGCGCCTGTTTCCTCATCACCGCCACCTACGGCTTCATCACCTTTGTCAAAGCTTGGCGCCACATCCGCGCCAATGCCGACGGCACCGACCCCTCCGCCAACGAGCAATGAACACCACCAACATGCACATCCCCTCCAACCGCGTGCGCGACATCGAGAGGTATTTCCGCACCGAGCTGGGCTCACTCTACCCCGAAGGGGAGCTGCGCATGTTTGCCACCATGCTCTTCGAGGCCTTTCTGGGTTGGGACAAGACCCACCTGCTGCTGCACCGCGACGACACCATCAACCAGTCCGACCTGCTCCGGTTCCACTGGGCCGTAGAGGACCTGAAGCGTTTCCGCCCCATCCAGCACATCATCGGCTACGCCGACTTCTGCTCCTGCCGCCTCCATGTTGGTCCCGACGTGCTCATCCCGCGCCCCGAGACCGAGGAGATTGTCACCCGCCTCATCGCCCATTTCTCCGCCCTGCCTCCGCGTCCCGCTGCGGCTCCCCTCCGCCTCCTCGACCTCTGTACCGGCAGCGGCTGCATTGCCATTGCCCTCAAGAAGCATCTGCCACAAGCCCAAGTCACGGCTGTGGACCTTTCGGAACCGGCCCTGCGCATAGCCCGCCAAAATGCCAAGGACAACCACGTTGAACTCTCGTTCATCCAGATGGAAGTTCTGGACGACACCCAGGTGGCCACACTGCCCAACCACTACGACCTCATTGTCAGCAATCCGCCCTACGTCATGGAGCGCGAACGGGCCGACATGCAACGCAACGTGCTGGACTACGACCCCGCGATGGCCCTCTTTGTGCCGGACGACGACCCCTTGCGCTTCTATCGCGCCATAGGGCGCTGCGCCGCCGCACACCTCACGCCCCGCGGCATGCTGGCAGTTGAAATCAACCAAGCCCTCCCCGACCAAACCGCCCAACTGCTCCAATCCTTCGGCTTCATCACCGCCACCCACCCCGATTTCCGCGGCAACCCCCGCTGCATCACGGCCTCCCTACCCCCTACCCCATAGGCTGCTCAGGCCTGCATTCACCGTCGGTTCGCTCCTTATTGTACACTTAGCCAACACATAATACCCATTTGTTCCTCCAAAGCTTAGATAAATGAGGAACAAATGTTAGATAAATGACCTATAACGAGCGACGGAACAGCGAACCCGGACACACTGTCGGGGGAGGTGAAAAAGGGTGTAGGGAATTGTTGCCGCCGCCACAGCGGACCGCAGCACACAATCCACCATTTCAGCATGCACAACCGCCCTTGGCCCAGCGTGGAGCTATTGGCGGTTCTTGCTGTCGATAAGGATGGTGACGGGGCCGTCGTTGACAAGCTCCACCTGCATGTTGGCCCCAAACTCGCCCGTCAGCACCTCCTTGCCGAAGAGGGCGGAGAGTTGGCGGACAAACTTCTCGTACATGGGGATGGCCACCTCGGGACGGGCGGCATTGATATAGCTGGGGCGGTTGCCTTTCTTGGTGCGCGCCATCAGCGTGAACTGGCTGACGAGCAGGATGCCGCTCTCAGGCACATCGGTGATGGGGAGATTCATCACCCCCTCGGCATCGTCAAAGATGCGCAGAGCCACAATCTTGCGGCAAAGCCAGTCGATGTCCTCGTCGGTGTCCGCCTCTTCAATGCCCAGCAGGATCATCATCCCCTGCCCTATTTGGGATTTCAGCACACCCCCGATGGTCACGGAGGCGCGACGGCAACGTTGTATTACAATTCGCATGGTTGTTCAATCGTTAATTATCTCCAACTTGGCGAAAACCAACATCATGGTTTTCTGGCCCGCTTGCTCGAAGAAGATGGTGGCCTTGCGCTCCTGGCCTGCGCCCTCGACGGTGAGGACCTTGCCCTCGCCAAACTTGGCATGGCGCACGCGCATGCCCACCTGGATGGCGTTGATGTCGGCTGCGGAATTGGGCACCGTGGGGCCTTTGACGGCGGAGGACATGGGCTGAAGGCGGCGAGGGGCTTTCGGCTGGGCTGTCTCGCGGCGTTTGAAGCCTTGCTCCACCTCGGGCGACCACCGCACACCCTTCACGCCCTGGAAAGCGCGGGGCAGCTCGCCGGGGCTGGGGAACGACGCCTTGCGGCGCGGCATCTCGATGTACTTGCTGTCAATCTCCTCGACAAAGCGGCTCATCTCCTGGCAGGAGGAGTTGCCATACTGGTAGCGCGTCATGGCGTAGGAGAGCGTGAGCTGTTTCTCGGCACGGGTCACGGCCACGTAGAACAGGCGGCGCTCCTCCTCAAGCTCCTGACGGGAAGAGATGGACATGAATGAGGGGAAGAGGTTCTCCTCAAGTCCCGCCACATAGACGTAGGGGAATTCCAGACCCTTGGCGGCATGGATGGTCATGAGGCTGACCTTGTCGGCATCCTTGTCGTCGTCCTTGTCCTCGGAGGTGAGCAGGAGTACCTGTTGCAGAAACTGGTCGAGGGTCCTCACGGAAAGGTCCTGCGCGCTCTGCTCATCCTGACCGTCCTCTTCGATTTCGGCAAACTGGGCCTCCTTCTCGCAGAACTCTTTCACACCGTTCAGCAACTCCTCGATATTCTCGATGCGGTTGGGGTTCTCGGGGTCGTCGTCGTTGCGGAGCAGGGTGACGATGCCGCTGTTGTAGACAATCTGTTTGGCGAGGTCGTAAGCATTCATGGTGGGGAGCATGGCGGAGAAACGCTTAATCATCATGACGAACTCGCCCATCTTCTGGAGGGTGCCGCTGTTGATGCCGAGGCCAAAGGCGGCGACATTCTCCAGCACGGTCCAGACCGCCACATCGTTGTCGGCAGCGGCCACACGCACGCGGTCCAGCGAGGTCTGGCCGATGCCTCGGACTGGATAGTTGATGACGCGGAGCAGGGACTCCTCGTCATAATTGTTGACCACTAAGCGCATGTAGGCCAGCACATCCTTGATTTCCTTGCGTCCGTAGAAAGAGAGGCCTTGGTAGATGCGGTAAGGGATTTCGGCACGGCGGAGGGCTTCCTCCAAAGCGCGGGACTGCACATTGGTGCGGTAGAGGATGGCGAAGGAGCGGTAATCCAACTCCTCGCCGATATGTGCCTCCTTGATGGATTCGGCTATCATGCGGCCCTCCTCCTTCTCGTCGGCGGCGCGGAGCAGCGCTATGCGGTTGCCCTGGGCGTTGTCCGTCCAAATCTCCTTCTCAATCTGTTCGACGTTCTTTGCAATGATGGAGTTGGCGGCATTGACGATGACCTTGGTGGAGCGGTAGTTCTGCTCCAGTTTGAAAAGGTGAAGGTTGGGGTAGTCACGGCGGAAGTTGAAGATGTTCTGTATGTTGGCACCGCGGAAGGCGTAGATGCTCTGGGCGTCGTCGCCCACCACGCAGATGTTCTGCAGCCGCGCGGCGAGCTTCTTGACAATGAGGTACTGCGAGTAGTTGGTGTCCTGATACTCGTCCACCATGATGTATTTGAAGCGGTTCTGGTATTTGAGCAGCACGTCGGGGAAGTCGCGCAGCAGGATGTTCATATTGAAAAGGAGGTCGTCGAAGTCCATCGCCATAGCGTTGCGAAGGCGGTGATTGTAGAGCTTGTAAATCTCGGCAATCATGGGCTTGTGGGCATCCTTGTCGGCCTGTTGGATTTCGGGGTTGCTGGCGTAATCCTCGGGCGAGAGGAGGTTGCTCTTGGCCATCGAGATGCGACCCATCACATAGCCGGGGCTGTAGGTCTTGGGGTCGAGGTTGAGGTTCTTGACAATCTGCTTGAGGGCCGACTTGCTGTCGTCGTTGTCATAGATGGTGAAGGTGTTGATGTAGCCAATCCGCTGCGCCTCGGAACGCAGAATGCGGGCGAAGACGGAGTGGAAGGTGCCCATCCAGATGTTGCGGGCCTCGCTGCCCACCAGCTTCATGATACGCTCCTTCATCTCGGCTGCCGCCTTGTTGGTGAAGGTGAGGGCAAGGATGTTGAAGGGGTCGACACCCAGGTCGATGAGATGGGCTATGCGATAGGTCAGCGTGCGCGTCTTGCCACTGCCCGCGCCGGCAATAATCATCACCGGCCCTTCGGTGCAGGCGGCAGCCTCGCGCTGCGATTCATTCAGTTGGGAAAGTATATCTTTGGTACTCATTGTTGTTCTGTTAGCGGAAGTCAATTAATTTCCAGTCCGTAGAGTTTGGAGAGCGTGTCGAAGACACGCACACTCTGCGACTGGCGGACGGAGATGTCGAGACGGCAATCGAGGTTGAACTCCTGGTTGCGGGGCTGGACACCCAGCTCTTTGAGGAGGCGCATCACATCGTTCATCAGGGCGTACTCGAAGTGGAGATGATAGGTGACGTCGATGGTCTTCTCAATGATGGTAGCGTTGCTGATGGCGTCGCGGGCAGCAGTCTTGTAGGCGTTGGCCAAGCCGGAAGCCCCCAACAGGATGCCGCCAAAGTAGCGCACCACGACGATGAGCGTGTCGGTGAGGTCGGCGGAGAGGAGCTGCCCATGGATGGGACGTCCGCCGGTGCCGGAGGGCTCGCCGTCGTCGTTGACGCGGTAGGCCTCCTTGGTGGGGCCGAGGATGTAGGCATAGCAATGGTGACGGGCATCGAAATACTCCTTGCGGAGGCGTTCCAAATGCTGTTTCACCTCGTCGGTGCTATGCACCGGGAAGGCGAAGGCAAGGAACTTGCTGCCCTTCTCCTTGTAGAGCCCCTCGGCGGGAGCCGCTATAGTATGATACGTATCATCGAACATGGTGCCTGTCAAAAACTACTTTATTATTAGGTCATAAGGCTTTCGCCCATGGCCACAGAATGCAATGCAAAGATAAACAAAAAAAACGACATAGCAGGTAAAAACTATCGCCACCGCACCAAGAAAAAAAGCATCAATCCCCAAAAAACACGCAATATCGAAAAAAATGCGTATCTTTGCAGTCGCTTTCAACAGTCAAGAAAGCAGTAAGCAAGAAAAGCATTGCGACATTGTCCTTACTTGTAAATTCGCCAAATTTCAGTGGGAGGACGGAGCAATTATGCTTTCGTTTGATGTGTATGCTATAGGCACTCATGCCTCGGCATATCCACAGGCGTGAGATATGTTCCATCGACCCCGTTCCCACAAGGTGTTTGGCGATACCTACAAGTAAACGGACATGAGCACATAAGTCTCATGCCTTTCTTTATTTTATGAATTGCCTGTTGGGGACTTGGGGCGAACAAAAACATCAAATACTTATGAAGAAAACCGTCTACAATGCTCCCGTCGTGGAGACCCTCGCCGTAAAGGTTGAGGCTGGTATGCAAACCTCTGGCTCTGGGACACCCACGAACACCACTCGGTATGAGTCCGACAGCTGGGATACGCCTTCACCTAATAATGGTGCACCCCTGTATACTTGATGCTCACAACGCTGTTTCATACCTCGGGGATTCATACCCCCCGGCTGCGCCGTACCCCTTTGGGAAAGGGGAGGTCGGGGTGGCGGGTTGGTCTTCCCCTCTTGAGAGGGGTTAGGGGTATGAGAACAAAAAAGTCATTAGTAACAACAAACAAAACCTTTATTCATTATGAAGAATCATTATCTCCTTGCGGTGGCTGCGGCCTCGCTGCTGTTGGCCACGGGCTGCCAAAAAGAGCAGGAGTTGGTCACCTTAGGGGCTGAAATCAGCCAGCCCACAAAGACCTATATCGACAACCGTTACCCCTGCTGGAACGAGGGCGACGAGGTGTATGTCAACAGCGCAGTCTATCCGGTCTCGGCCATTTCCGGCTCCTCGGCACAGATTGTGGACGTGGTGGGTGCCGATGCCTATCGCGCCGTTTTCCCTGCCTCGTTGGTGACGCCGGGCAGCAATATTGAGACGGGTGCCACTATCCCTGTCACCCTGCCCGCCACGCAGAAGTACCAGGTGGTGGACGGACACCAGCGGGTGGATGCCCCGATGGGTGCCTACACCGACGGTGGCACGTTGCAGTTCTATAACCTCTGCTCCATCGTGCATGTGGTGGTCAACAACAACACAGGCAGCGACATGACGCTCCGCAGCCTGAAGATGGAGACCGCCAGCGCCATGCTGAGCGGCACTGGCACCGCCACCGTCAACGGCACCTCGGACGACGGTATCACCCTCACCTCTGATGCCTCCCACTCGGTATCCCTCCGCCTGTCGGGAGCCACCAACGTGACGTTGGCTGCGGGAGGCCAGTCCGCTTTCGACATCTACGTCCCCTCCTTCGCCACTGACAACGTCACCCTCACCCTTACCACCAATGATGGCTACTACTATGAGCTGACGAAGAGCAACGTAGCCCTGCGCCACAACACCTACACCTCCGTCACCCTCAACGTAGACCAACTGACCCAAATCCTCGCCGCCGAACTGGTAGACGGTCCGACATTCAATGACGCTATCCCGGACAACGCCACGGCGGTAGTGTTTGAATACAACAGCTCTGTCTCTTCCGGCACAGTGCTTTCCACTGCAAATTCTCCCGTCCCCATATATGGCAATTTAGACGGCACTACATGGCGGGTTTCCACCAGTGCCAGCATGATGAATGCCAATCCTGATTGTTGGTACATGTTCGCTTACAAAACTAATCTTAATACTATTGACTTTGGAGAAGGCTTTAACACCGCCAATGTGACGGAGATGGGCCGGATGTTTTCGAACTGTAGCAGTCTGACAAGCCTTGACCTCTCCAACTTCAACACCGAGAATGTGGCGGATATGTTAGCCATGTTCTTTTTCTGCAACAACCTGACAAGCCTCGACCTCGCAAACTTCAACACCGCCAATGTGACAGATATGAGTGGCATGTTTTTTGCATGTGATGGATTGACCAACATAGATGTTTCTTCTTTCAACACCGAGAATGTGACAAATATGAGTTCTATGTTTAGCAGTTGTAGTGGCCTAACGAGCCTCGACCTCTCCAACTTTAATACCGAGAATGTGACGAATATGTCCGGCATGTTTGCAGGTAATAGCAGCCTGACAAGCCTTAATCTCTCCAACTTTAATACCGAGAATGTGACGGATATGTCCGGGATGTTTTGGTGTAGTAGCAACCTGACGATACTTGACCTATCCAGCTTCAACACAGAAAATGTGACGGATATGCGCCAAATGATTGGTGGTTGTAGCGGATTGACAAGCCTTAATCTCTCCAACTTTAATACCGAGAATGTGACGAATATGAGTATGATGTTTTATGATTGTAACAGATTGTCAAGCATTGACCTATCCAACTTCAATACCGAAAATGTGACGAATATGAGCGAGATGTTTTGTCACTGTAGTAGCCTGACAAGCCTTAACATATCCAACTTCAACACCGAAAATGTGACGAGTATAAACAACATGTTCTATAACTGCAGCAGCCTAACAAGCCTTGACCTCTCAAACTTCAACACCACGAATGTGACTAATATGGGCTTAATGTTTCATGGCTGTTGTAGTCTATCAAATCTCAACTTATCCAACTTTAATACGCAGAATGTAACGGATATAAGTGCCATGTTCTATGGTTGCACTAGCCTTACAAATCTTGACATTTCCAATTTCAACACCGAAAATGTGACGAATATGAGCTGTATGTTTTTGCGTTGCAGCAGCCTGACAAGTCTTGACCTATCCAGCTTCAACACAGAGAATGTAACGAATATGAGCAGTATGTTTTTGGGCTGCAGCAGCCTGACAAGTCTTGACCTATCCAGCTTCAACACCGAAAATGTGACGAATATGAACGAGATGTTCTCAGGTTGCAGCAGCCTGATGAGCTTGGACATCTCCAACTTTAATACTGCAAATGTGACGAGTTTGAACTCTATGTTCTCAAATTGCAGCAGCATGGTGAGCTTGGACATCTCCAACTTTAATACTGCAAATGCGACGAGTATGGGTGCGATGTTTTATTGTTGCAGCAGCCTGACGAACCTGGACCTCTCCAACTTTGATATGCGCAACGTGGCTTATAAGTACTATATGTGTTGTTTACTCGCCACGACTTCTGGTGCTTGCACCATTACCTGTCCGGCGGCGGTGCAGACTGAATTGGAAAACGGCACAGACCTGCCCACCAGCAGGGTTACCTTCACTTGGTTGAGACCTACTTCCAAGTAAGGCAACTACCGTCCCTCTACTTTTGCAGCCTATCCGTGCCGGAGGCACGGTATCCTATTAACCCCACACTAAGCGACCGAAGGAAGCGCAGTGTGGGGTTGCCGTAATCAGAAAAAAGCGTGCTGAAAGCACGCCACTACTCGTCTTTTAAAAAGTATCTTTCATCAATTACCACACCATTCTCCTCAAGAAAAGAGCGGTACTCCTCAGCAAATGTCACCTTGCGGTGATGCTCCTTCTGGCGCATAATATACCCCACTATCACATCCTTATCATGCAGACTATAACTGAAACCCGCATACTCATGACTCCAACCTCTAAAATTCTGGAACGACGGGTTTCCCTTCATCCACTTGCTTGAACTCGTTTTCACTCTCTGAACGAATTCAGCAACGGACAAAGAAGCAGGCAAAGACACAAAGATGTGAACATGATCAGGCATACCCCCTATGCGGTAGGTCTGACAAGAGAGGTTCTTTGCGATGCCATAGATATAGGCATACAACTCTCGTTCATGGTCAGTGGGAATAGTAGGTTCACTACGATAGGTACGAAGAACGATATGATAGTAAGAGATTGTGTAACTCATGACTGTTTAACGAAAACCTGCCTTTTTTATTGTGTATTGCTGTAGTGTACCTTCGGCACACTTGTTATCAGCATTTTACCCCACACTGCGTCTTCCGACTTAGTGTGGGGTTAATAGGATAATGTGCTTTCTGCACATATCTACCTTTTTATTGTATATTGCTGTGGTGTACCTTCAGCACTCTTGTTATCAACATCCTTACCCCACACTGCGTCTTCCGACTTAGTGTGGGATTAATAGGATAATGTGCTTTCAGCACATATCTACCTCTTTATTGTATATTGCTGTGGTGTACCTTCGGCACACTTGTTATCAGCATTCTTACCCCACACTGCGTCTTCCGACTTAGTGTGGGGTTAATAGGATAATGTGCTTTCAGCACATATCTACCCCTTTTATTGAACATTGCTGTAGTGTACCCTCGGCACACTTGTTATCAGTTTTCATACCCCACACTGCGTCTTCCGACTTAGTGTGGGGTTAATCGGATAATGTGCTTTCAGCACATATCTACCTTTGTTATTGTATATTGCGGTGGTGTACCTTCGGCTCTCACGCCATCAGCATTCTTACCCCACACTGCGTCTTCAGACCTAATGTGGGGTTAATAGGACAATGTGCTTTCTGCACATATCTACCTTTTTATTGTGTATTCCTGTAGTGTACCTTCGGTACACTTGTTATCCGTATTCATACCCCACACTGCGTCTTCCGACTTAGTGCGGGGTTAATAGGATAATGTGCTTTCTGCACATATCTACCTTTTTATTGTGTATTGCTGTAGTGTACCTTCGGCTCTCACGCTATCAGCATTCTTACCCCACACTGCGTCTTACGACTTAGTGCGGGGTTAATAGGATAATGTACTTTCAGCACATATCTATCATATAACATCTACACCTCTGCAAAAAAACTGTATCTCCAAATCCTATTTATCAGCGCCTTTACTTTTCCCATAACAATCTGTTTGCTTCATCCCGTGCTGAAAGCACGGAATCCTATTAACCCCTCACTAAGCGACCGAAGGAAGCGCAGTGTGGGGTACCTTATACCCCCTCTCTCGCGTATCGAAGATACGCTACTATTCCATTAATTCAGTGTTCTTTGCTCAATTATACATACAGCATTATGCAAATTGCATAATGCAATTTGCATAATGTCGATAATTATTAGTATCTTTGCAGTCGGAAACTAAAGTTTACATCGATTATGGAAGAGAATCCTTTTGTAGTGTCTGGGCGTATACGACCTGAGTATTTCTGCGACCGCAAGGCCGAGTCGGAACGGATGATTAAGTTGTTGACCAACGGGAATAATGTGGTATTAAAGTCTGACCGGCGCATGGGTAAAACAGGACTGATTCAGTATTGTTTTGACCAGCCTGTGCTGCACGATAATTACTATACGTTTTTCGTGGATATCCTTCACACCACCTGTCTGCAAGAGTTGGTGCATGAGTTGGGACGGACAGTGTATGAGCAGACTGTGCCCCGTGGTAAAAAGATGGTTCAGAACTTTGTCAAGGGCTTGCGCAGCATTGCGGGAAAGATGGGGTTTGACGCTAACACAGGGTTGCCGACTTTCAGCGTTGGTCTTGGCGACATAGAACAGCCAGAGTATACGCTGGAAGAGATTTTCGGCTACCTGCAACAGGCCGATAAGCCGTGTATCGTTGCCATTGATGAATTTCAACAAGTGGCGAAATATCCAGAGAAGAACATCGAGGCTTTGCTCAGAGGTCATATACAGCGGATAGGCAATTGCCGTTTTGTGTTCGCTGGCAGCGAGCGACACATGCTGGACCAGATGTTTGACAGCAGAAACCACCCTTTCTATAAGAGCGCAGACAACATGAACCTGGAGGCTATAGACAAGGATGTGTATGTTGAATTCATGTGTCTGAAGTTTCAAGAGAAGGGAAGGTCATTGGATGCAGCAGTGGCCAAAAATGTGTATGACATGTTTGAGGGACATACGTATTATGTGCAGAAGACAATGAATGAAGCCTTTGCCAACACTTCGAAGGGCGGCAGATGCACGGAGGAGACTTTGGAAACTGCCATTAGAGATATACTTGCAGGCAACGATTATTACTACAGAGAGTTGTTGTCGCGTATGACAATCAAGCAGAAAATGTTGTTGTATGCCATTGCAGAAGACGGATTGGCCAAGCAAATCACGTCAGCCGACTTTATCAAACGGCACAAACTGCCTTCGGCCAGTTCGGTTCAATCGGCAGTGAAGAGGCTTCTGTCAGATGACTATGTCAATGAGGAGGCAAGAAGGTATCGTGTCAATGACCGGTTCTTCGGGTTGTGGATACGGAGGATGATGTCATAACATCCGGGTTAAGGGAGCGGCCTATGGTGGGCAGAATATGTAGTATGTAGCGAGATGCAAGTTTTTTCTTGTTATGTCGGAAAAAAGTTGTATCTTTGCAGCGATTAAGTGCGGGGACGTGAGTCCCCTCTTTTATTGCTTATGATAGACAAGTTCAAGGTTTTAGACATTGTAAAAGATGTGCTTGAGGGAAGCGACAAGTACCTCGTAAATATGAAAATCACTCCTGATAACCGCATTTTTGTGGACATCGACGGTGATAACGGCATCAATATTGACGATTGTATTGAGGTGAGCCGTGCGATAGAGAACAGCCTGAACCGTGACGAGGAGGATTTCGAGCTGAATGTAAGCTCGGCGGGTGCCGACTCGCCGCTGAAGATGCCCCGCCAGTATCGGCGCCATGTGGGACGAGAGTTGAGCGTTGAGCCCTTTGACGGCGAGAAGGTGGAAGGACGGCTGACAGAGGCTGGCGACACGCAGTTCACCATCAAGACCAAGGGTACCAAGAAAGAGGCTCCAAAGGAGCTGACTTTTGCCTACGAGGATGTAAAAACCGCGAGGGTGATAATACAATTTTAAACGTGAGGATTGAAAAAGGATTCTCACGCTTTATATAAAAGAATTAACTCTTTCGATATTAATATATAAGTCAGATGAAGACATTAGACCTGATAGATTCCTTTTCGGAATTTAAAGAATTCAAGAACATTGACCGCGAGACTTTGATGCATATTCTCGAAGAGGTTTTCCGTGCTGCCCTGGCCAAGCGCTATGGCACCGAGGACAACTTCGATATTATTGTCAATATCGACAAGGGCGACCTTGAGATTTTCCGCAACCGCACCATCGTAGAGGATGGCGAGGTGAAAGACGAGAATCTGGAGATTGCATATAGTGATGCCATCAAGATTGAGTCTGACTTCGAGGTGGGCGAGGAGCTGTCGGAGCCCATCTATATGTCTGACTTTGGCCGCCGCGAGATTTTGGCCATCCGCCAGAACCTGGTGAGCAAGATTCAGGACTACGAGAAGTCTCTCATCTTCCAGAAATATAAGGAGAAGGTGGGTGAGATTGTTGTGGGTGAGGTCTACCAGCCTTGGAACAAGGAGATTCTGATCCTCGACGAGGAGAAGATTGAGCTGGTGCTGCCCAAGACGGAGCAGATACCGAGCGACCGTTTCCGCAAGGGCGACACGGTGCGTGCCGTGGTGCTGAAGGTGGAGATGCGCAACAACAACCCTGTGATTGTCCTGTCGCGCACGTCGCCCATCTTCCTGGAGCGTCTGCTCGAAGCCGAAGTGCCTGAAATCTACGACGGCCTCATCACCATCCGCAACATTGTCCGCATCCCCGGCGAGCGTGCCAAGATTGCCGTCGAGTCCTATGACGACCGTATCGACCCCGTGGGATCGTGCGTGGGCATCAAGGGCGCCCGCATCCATGGCATTGTCCGCGAGCTGCGCAATGAGAATATCGATGTTTTGAACTATACCCCGCGTCTGGACATCATGGTTCAGCGCGCACTGGCTCCCGCCAAGGTCTCTTCCATCAAGGTGGACGAGGAGAACAAGAAGGTGGAAGTCTTCATGGAGCCCGACCAGGTGTCGCTGGCCATCGGCAAGGGTGGTTGCAACATCAAGCTTGCCAGCAAGCTGGTGGGCTATGACATCGACGTGTACCGCAAGGGCGATGAGTATCCCGACGATGTGGACCTGCACGAGTTTGCAGACGAGATCGACCCCTGGATTATCGATGTGCTGATCAACATTGGCTGCGACACCGCCAGAAATGTATTGGCCCTGAGCAAAGAGGACCTTATCAGCCGCACCGACCTGGAGGAGGAGACCATCGACGAGGTAATCCGTGTCCTCAAAGCCGAATTTGAGGATGAGCAGGAGGACACCGACGAGGCCGCCGCTCAGGAGGAACAGCCCGAAGAGGCCACCATGCCCGAAGAGGCTGAGCAACCCACCGAAGAGGCTGAGCAGTAAGCTCCCGTGCCGGCATGTGGGTTGAACGAGTGGAATTAAAAACAATACGAATTGAATTGTGAAACTTGATTATTAACTCCAATATCACCTTTCACTTTCAAATGTCGAATAATAAAAAAGGAGTGTAATATGGCAGAAGAAAACAAAGGAATACGACTGAAAAAAGCAGCTACCGAACTGAACGTCGGCGTTTCCACCTTGGTGGAATTTCTGGCCAAGAAGGGTCATCAGGTTGAGTCCAACCCCAACACCCGTCTTACCGCCGAGCAGTACGATATTGTAGCTACGGCTTTCCAGGCAGAACGTGCCGTGAAAGAGCAAGCCGACAAGATTGAAATCACCCCCAGCGGCAACAATGTAGTGGTCGAGGCAAACATCGAAGAGCGGAAAGATGAGACCGACGAGGTCATCATCAAGAATTACAACTCCTCGACTGTTGAGACCAAGGGCACCCCCAAACCCGTCGAATCTGCCGTCACTCCCGACGCTTCACAGGTGCCCGAGTCGAAACCCGAAGCCCCTGCTGAAGAGGTTCAGCAGCCCGCAGCCGAAGTCGCAGAAGTCCCGGCCGAGCCCGAGGCTCCCTCCGAGGTCCAGCCCCAAGCCGAGGAGACTCCCGTAGCCATTGAGGAGGCCCCTGCCGCCGTGGAAGCCGAGGCTCCGCAGGAAGAGATGCCCGCCGAGGAAGAAGAGCCCGCTTTCGACCCCATCCAGGTCGGCGAACTCCGCATCATCAACAAGATTGACCTCGACGCCATCAACACCAAGACCCGTCCCGACAAGAAAAAGAAGAGCAAATCGGAGAAGGCCGCCAAGGCTGACAAGACGGCCAAGAGCACCTCATCCGAGACCAAGGCTGCCAAATCCACTCCTGCAACCAAGGAGAGCAAGCCCGCTGCCAGCAAGCAGAAGGCTGCCCCTGCCCCAACTCCCGCACCCGCACCCACGCCTGATCCTGCCCCCGTAGCTCCTGCTCCCGCGGCTCCTCCAACTGTCAAGGAACCCGAATTTATCGAGACCCAATATCAAAAACTTGAAGGCCCCAAGCTGGTCGGCATGGTGGACCTCAGCCAGTTCGAGAAACCCAAGGCGGGCTCAAGCGAGAAGCGCAAACGCAAACGTATCAAGAACAAAGGTGTGAAGGTCAACGATGTCACCGGCCAGCCCGAGAATGCATCCGCCGCTCATACCAACAATAATAAGAGCAGCTCGAAGAGCAAGAAGGCCGAAACTCCAGCTACCGGAACAGATGCCAAGAGCGAGAAAGCCGAGAAGAAAAAGAAGAAGGAGAAGAAAGTAGCCAAGGTCGAGATTGACGACTCCGAAATCGAGAAACAGATACGCGACACCCTTGCCCGTCTCAGCCCCATGGGCAAGTCCAAGACCTCCAAGCACAACCGCGAGAAGCGCCAGAAGGTGCACCAGCGCATTGAGGAGGAGCAGCTCAACGAGATGGAGAGCCAGAAGACGCTGCAGGTGACAGAATTCGTCACCGCCAACGAGCTGGCCACCATGATGAATGTCCCCGTCACTCAGGTCATCAGCACCTGCATGTCCGTCGGCATCTTCGTCAGCATCAACCAGCGTCTCGACGCCGAGACCATCAAGCTCATTGCCGGTGAATTCGGCTTCGAAATCAACTTCGCCAGTGCCGACGTCATCGACGAGCTCAACAAGATAGAAGAGGAAGACCGTCCTGAAGACCTCGTGACCCGCAACCCCATTGTCACCGTCATGGGTCATGTGGACCACGGTAAGACCTCCCTGCTTGACTACATCCGCAAGACCAACGTCATCGCCGGCGAGGCGGGCGGCATCACTCAGCACATCGGTGCTTACGAAGTCACCACCGCCGATGGCCGCAAAATCACCTTCCTCGACACCCCTGGCCACGAGGCCTTCACAGCCATGCGTGCCCGTGGTGCCAAGGTGACGGACATCGCCATCATCGTCATCGCTGCCGACGACAAGATAATGCCGCAGACCGTCGAGGCCATCAACCACGCCCAGGCCGCCGGTGTCCCCATCGTTTTTGCCATCAACAAGATTGACAAGCCCGGTGCCGACCCCGACCGCATCAAGACCGAACTGGCCAACATGAACCTCCTTGTCGAGGAATGGGGCGGCAAATACCAAAGCCAGGACATCTCCGCCAAAAAGGGTATCAACGTCGAGGAACTGCTCGAAAAGGTTATCCTTCAGGCCGACATCATGGAGCTGAAGGGCAACCCCAACAAGCGAGCCAAAGGCACCGTACTGGAAAGCTCTCTCGACAAAGGCCGCGGCTACGTCGCCAAACTCCTTGTCGAGAACGGCACCATCCGCAAGGGCGACCCCATCGTTGCCGGAGCCATCAGTGGCCGTGTCCGCGCCATGTACAACGAGCGCAACCAAGAGGTTATGTCCGCCGGTCCCTCGCAGCCTGTGCTGCTCCTCGGTCTCACCGGTGCCTGCCAGGCTGGCGACACCTTCAACGTCACCGAGAACGAGAAGGAAGCCAAGGACATTGCCGCCAAGCGCACCCAGCTGCAGCGTGAGCAAGGTCTCCGCACGCAGACCCACCTTACCCTCGACGAGATTGGCCGCCGCATAGCCCTCGGCAACTTCAAGGAACTCAACGTGATTGTCAAGGGCGACGTGGACGGTTCCGTCGAAGCCCTCTCCGACTCCCTCCTCAAGCTCTCCACCGACGAGGTGCAGGTCAACGTCATCCATAAAGCCGTCGGCCAGATTACCGAGACCGACGTCATGTTGGCCGAATCCTCCGATGCCATCATCATCGGCTTCCAGGTGCGTCCCTCCGTGGGTGCCCGCAAGATGGCCGAAACCGACCATATCGACATTCGTCTCTACAGCATCATCTACGATGCCATCAACGAACTCAAAGATGCTATCGAAGGTATGCTCTCGCCAGAGACGCAGGAGAAGATTGTCGCCAACCTCGAAATCCGCGAGACCTTCAAGATTTCCAAGGTCGGCACCATTGCAGGCTGTATGTGTCTCGATGGCAAGATCACCCGCAACCACAACGTCCGCATCATCCGCGACGGTATTGTGGTCTACACCGGCAAGCTGGCCTCCCTTAAGCGTTTCAAGGACGATGTCAAGGAAGTCGTCAGTGGTCAGGACTGCGGTCTGAACATCGAAGGCTTCAACGACATCAAAGTCGGCGACATAGTAGAAGCCTACGAGATAATAGAAATCAAACGAAAACTATGATGAATGTGTTAACGTGTAAATTCGTTAATTCGTGAATCATTAAATACGTTAATTTGTTAATCATGAAGGCACAAGGAATCATATACGACAAAAGCAAGATATTTGCCTTAGGCGTAATAGCCTTGTGTAACGAGTTGCGGGAAAAGGGTGAATATGTCATGTCCAAACAGATTCTCAAGTCGGGAACCAGCATAGGAGCAAATTATTGCGAGGCAGTATGTGCCGAGAGTCCACAAGACTTTATTCACAAAGTGTCTATCTCAATTAAAGAAGCGAATGAAACATATTATTGGTTAGACCTGCTTCACGATAGCAAGTATCTCGACAACGAAAGATACGCCCAAATGAGCAATCAAGTGGAAGAGCTCTTCAAGATGCTCAATTCCTCAGCAATAACCGTCAAACAAAGACTATCACATTAACGAATTCAAAAAGACTAACGAATTGACACATTCAAAAGGACTAACGAATTAACACATTAACGAATTAACACATTCAAAAAGCTCTGATAGTTCAATGGATAGAATAACTCTCTCCTAAAGAGTAGATCCGGGTTCGATTCCCGGTCGGAGTACAAAAGTGGCTTAAAGGCCACTTTTTTATTTTGTTAAATGTCAAGTATATATATTGTAAATCAATATTTTATATCAACCGTTTCCAACATGTTTATTTAGCGTTATTTTGCGTTATTTTGCCCTGTTTTATAGAAATGTTTCCCAAATGTTTCCCCAATTCAAAAATTATTCGTATCTTTGCAAAATAACGAATATCAACAATAAGCAATATGAAAAAGACAAAATCTATCTTGTGGGGTGGCAACCCTTTTGTGGAAATCAGACCTGCCTCAAGCGATGGCAGGTGTAAACTGCGACTCGTAACACTGGTTGGCAGGGAAAAATTGGATAACGGAAAGTACAAACAGATACGGAGATATGAAACAACACCCCTCTATCTGTGGAACAAATCAAACCTCTCATCTTTTGAAAGAGAACATAACCGTACCGTCAAAGAGGCTGCAAAAAAATTACGGGAAAAAAGAGAGCGTGAACTTCAAACCATGAAGAACGGATATGAATTTGTGGAGGACAGAAAAAAAGTAAACTTCTTCGAATGGTTTGAAGATTATATCGCAGACTACGATAAAGCGGACAAGCGCGTTATGGAAATGGCATTGAAACGTTTCAAGTCGTTCATATCCTCCAGCAAGAAATACGACATGTTCAAGGACACAATCAATCCCGACCAAATCACGGAAGAACTAATAAGCGGTTTTGTGGCTCGGCTCAAAAAAGACTGTAGGGGAACGGGAGCTGCATCAGTGTATAAGAGGTTTAAAAAGGCAGTAAAGTACGCAACAAAAAAACACATATTTCTCTCCAATCCTGTGATGGCATTTCCATAAAAGAAGATGACGGAAAAAGATTACTGAAAGATGTGCTGACAGATGATGAAATAATAACTCTTCTACATTGCAGGTATGAAGGACAAAGTGAAGAAGTACGAAGAGCCTTTATTTTCTGTCTATATACGGGACTTCGTTTCTGTGACGTAAAGGAATTGCGGTATGTGAATATGGACTATAACGGGATGCAGCTCACCTTTAGACAAAGCAAAACTGGGAAAATAAATGTTGTGCCTATCCGTGAAGATTTACTGCCTGTTATCGGTGATGGAGAAAGTAATAGTCCTATCTTTCGTCTTGGCTCTGCCAACGGCTGTAACAAGTCGCTCCAACATTGGGTAGCCCGTGCTGGCATTGACAAACATATAACTTGGCATTGCGCCCGCCACTCATTCGGTGCGAACACCTATTACAAACTCAAAGACCTACGAGCCACAAGTGAACTATTAGGGCATTCGTCCACCAAGATAACACAGGTTTATACGCAAGTGTTTGATGTCAGAAAACGTGAATTAGTCAATAGTCTGCCCGCAATCGAATAAATAAGTGGGATGCTGCCCATGTAGATGTTCAATGCAAAGAAACACCTTTTTGTATTACTCCCTTTTCTTCTTTGGGTAGCACCATTTGCAAGGGGTGCGGTCTTTGCTCACTGCGTATGCCTTGGTAACTTTGATTACCTCCTTGCTGCATCGGTCGAGCCCTTGGCAGTTCTTTGTCTTGTGGTAGCATTTTGACTTGGGGCCAGTGCAAATATAGACGTACTCCGTCTTGGGCATGGGTTCTGGCACTGCCGACAGCTGCCCAAAGAGGAGGAAGAGAGATAGTAGTAGTAATCGTTTCATGTCACCAATAGCCTTTATGAATCTATTTCCGTGTTCGTGGCTGTGGCGGGCGTTTCCGCTTGCTGCGGGGGTCTCGCCTCATGCTCCTGCCGTCTCAACGCATCGGCATACTGCTGCAAGTCCGCAAGGGGAATAGACGCTTCTTCCATTTCTCCGTCAGCAAACTGCACAATCACGTTGTCACCCTCAACACTCTTGACAATGCCCTGTCTGCCCTCCGGCGTGACGAAAGGCGTATTGGGTGCTACATTGACCTTGCCCGTTGCGTTGTCAATCTCCTGCTGCACCTCGGCTTGGCTCTGCTGCTCGTTGTCGGCTAAGTAGTCCTCCATGCTGACAACATCGCACACCGACAGCACACCAGCACCGCCAAATGGGTCTAATTCGTGCGTGTCGCCCGTCTCGGGGTCGTACACATATATCGTCTTGTCCGTACCCTCGCGTGATAGTCCGTTGCCGTTAGGCTCAATGGCTATCGAGCCGTTCACAAGGTACACGGTTTTCTTCATGCGCTCGCCCGTTTCGGGGTCTATCTCCTTGCTCAGCTCCTTGATGGTTAAGGGGATGATTTTGCCGTTCATATCGCCCTTACCATTGAACATCATCTGCTTCAATTTAATTTGCTCAATATTCTTTGTTGCTTCTTCGTGTATAGACATAACAGACACATAAGCGTTAAAAATCTGTTCTACTTTTAAGTTCGCCTTTACTCTTAATGTGCTACCGTTATTGGATGAATTTGCCACTTTTTCAATGCAAGCATTAATGTGTTGCAATATATCTTCTTTTGTGTGGGTACTAATTGGATAATAGTTTTTACTATACAAAAGATTCCCAAATTCTTGCAACTCCTTTGGATTATTAACAATCTCAGAGAGAATGCCACTTATTATTCTATCATAGGTTTGTTTGAATCCGTGAGGTTGTATCTTGCCAATCCTATCTTTGTTATGCAGCCTTGCAAAATAATTTTCCCCATTGACTGCTTCATATTCAGCCAAAGAGGTTTTCCCATTGTAAGGGAAACAACATGCAGATATGAAACACAGGATGAATTCTCCTACCGGTATAACAACAATGTTCCAATACCCCCAATTAGCATAGTAAAATCCCCAAATAAATGCAATTGAGACAATCAAATACATTGATTTAAAACCTTTTGATGTGGGCTTAAAATATTGTGATAGGAAAATTAGTACTCCTAGTACAATTCCAATAATGTAACCAGTCATAATTTAAAAATTAAATTTTTCAATAGTCCTCGTTAGGGTCAAACAGATAATCCTCCTCTACGCAGGTAGCACACACGTTATTGTATGCCACATCGTCAATCATGCCGATGGGGTATACTTGCACTGGCTTTGTACCGACTTCTTTTATTACTGCGATATTGGGACATTCTTTGTCGAAATGCAAGGTCTTCGTCCAATCAATGTAAATGTATTCGACTTCGTGTTTCGGGCGCGTGTAGCCCTCGTTTTCCTGCTTGTTCCCGCACGATGCCGCCAGCAGCACAGCGGCAATACATGCCATTTTTAAAACCGTTGTTTTCATTTATATAGTTATTTATTATTTATTTATGGTGATTATATTATATATCTTCTTAGTACTCTTGCATTTGTTCCCCATAGTCTTGATAGTCTTCCAACTCTTCCAAAAATCCATCCCAATACTCTTCTATACATTTTTCCTCATTAGGCTCAATCATCATCCTAAGAAATGCTTCCCAATTATCAACAATTCCCAACTCCAAGCTTTTATTATAGTATTTCAAAAATCCTTTATTTGTCTGAATGCTCTTTTTGAAATCCAAGAAAGTGCCAGTATTAACTCCCGCATCACGCAAACCAATATACAGCCATGCGATATTATCCAAGTTCCATTGTACGAGACACGTGTCATTGATAGCAAATCGGTTGCGTATTGTATCTTGTTTTTTTCGCATAGCTGATTTAACAGCCAGATAGTCATTGGGTAAATAACCATTCTCAGACAAAACATCCATGAATTTACTAGAAAAGGTACTGCCATTGATAAAGCTCTGGTAAGTTTCAAAATCACCCCACGAATTTATGCCCATAATGCACAATGTTCTGTATTCTTCTCTAAGACGCTCTATCTTTTCTCTAAGACGCTCTATCTTTTCCTTTTGCTCCTCTTTGTATTTTCTGACATAATTAAGGATTTTCCCATAATCATCAGAATTTATGCACTCCCTGCATATATGGTTCCAATGTTCGTTAGTATTATCCATTAGTTTGCAAAAATCATCAATACCCATGTCTGCAATAAACTTATCTCCAATCTTAGGGCAGTCATAGCATGAATGAATAATGTTTTTATCATCTATAAAGAACTTGCGGTTCTCTAACTTTTCAAATTTACTACTTTTTGTTGAGCAAGAAAGCAGAAGTGCGGAAAAGGCAAATGCTATTATGGTGTTTATTTTCATTGTTTTTTACTTTTTTTTGGGGGGGCAATTACTTTTGTCGAGTTCTATGCAATCAAACAGGATGTAATAAGAAAAAAACATTTTCATAAGAATTAATGTAATAATCTAATCTCTGTTTAATCGTAAGCTACTTATCGAGGGGGCATGTGGCTAGACACCTACAAATACGAAGAAAGCGTGGAACGCTTATTGGCATCCGAGGTACTTGGTCTGACCCGCATCCCCTAATAAGTTTATTGTGTCCACGCTTAGCGCAGACGCTTGAAACTTATTCGGAGGATGCACTCTATTAACGACCAAGTTTTCGGAATGCCTCGAAAAGTAGCAAACGCTATATTTATAATTTATTATTTTTCTATTTGTCTATATGTTGTTTTGATTAATAACTATTGTTGTTGTTTGACGGTGCAAAGATACGTGTTTTTTTTGAAATACGAATAAAGGTTACTTAATAATCTTAGTTAGCCTATCGTGCTATCTTCACATTATATGCCTGATTGTTGCAATAATCGCCCATATCCTCGCATCAACAGCTTTCGGGGCGTAGTCCTTGCCACGTTCCGCATGGTCGTTGCGTGTATTGCGTTTCTCGGCTAACTGCTCATCAGGTCGTAGTCTGTGTTGCAACTCTTGTCCCAACGTGCCCACGCTTCCGCTTTTTCCTCTTCCGTCAGTTCCTCCACTTTCTTGTTGAGTTCTTTCGCCATTGGTGCGTACACTGCGTTCTGTGCTGTCAGTACACTCTCATCCCGAACTTCTTCCGATGCGAATTGCATTAGGTCTTTTAAGTCCATTGTCGTTGTTGTTTAATTGATAGTTGTCAATCCCGCTGAATGGTCGAGTTGGTTTTTCTCTTTGCAAAGATACCCGTTTTATCCTACCTCCCCTTTGGGTGTGCTATTGTTCCTGTGGCTGGCTGCTCGGCTTGCTCTCCGCCTGCATCTTCTCCCACTCCTCGCGTATCAGTTGCCGAAGTTGGAATTTCGACACTCTCTGCGGTGTTTCCTTGCAACGTTGAAGCACTCTCTGACGTAGTGCCTCCATTGTCTGTTTCTGTTGTTCGTTCATTGCTATTTGCAATTATGGCTCATTACACCTCGTCTTTTAGGGTGCTACTGCTCCATTTTCTTCTGCTGCATCAGCTTCTCCGTTTCTTCGTTCACCATTTTGGCTAACGTCAGTCTCGGCACTTTCTTTCCGTTCAGTCGTTTCAGCACCCTGTTGCTAGCAATTGCCAGCATTTGTTTCTGCTCTTCGTTCATTGTCTTGTGGTATTTTTTTTCTATAACGTTCGTTTCTCTCGTATAGTATGACCGTATTGTAATATTCCTCAGCATTCATGCCGAATAACACAGGCTCCTCCTCCCCACGGAAACGCAAATTATTGTCGCTCTTCTGATACTTTACTCTATTTTTTTCTCTCTCTGTGTCAATGTTTTCCGAAAAACTTTCCCTTGAAATTTGCGGGTTTTCAAAATTATTTAGTATCTTTGCAACCGAAAGTTCTTGATTAGTTAAGGAGGGCGACCCCTTGGGAGGGTCTAATCCGAGCCAATCAAGGACTTTCTTTTTATCCCCAATATAACGTAGTGCGTTAGCAAGTCCACCGCCCTTTGCGTTATTCATTTCGTTTATGAAATACTCCGCCTCTTTGCCGTGTACACTTGCAATTTCGTTCACTTCAGCACGTTTTCCTTGTCGCTCTAATTTAATTGCTGCCGTTATCTTGCGTCCGTCAGAAGTAGTTAGTTCTGTAATGACTATCAAAGACTTTGCCTGTGTACCCCACTCATAAACCATAAGAGGGTTGCTCATTGCTTTGGGTAAGTCCTTAATATCCTCTATTGTCAGTCCGTGCTTGTTAAGATGCTCCCGTAGTACACGGGGTTTGATAAACATTTCAGTGCTATCAATCCCACAGGCTCGTAGTATTCTGCTCGGATAGCCAAGATGCAAGTTCCCTCGTTCGCCTTTGTCAAACGCCTCTAATTCCTCATTAAACCGCGCGTTCACCGCCTCAATCTCGTTGTTCGGATTAACCCCTCCCACCAAGTCAGCCAGCACCATGTCCGCGTAGTCCTCTTTGCTCTTGTCCTCGGCAATCTTGCCGCCAAACAACGCCCTCGCAGCGTCCCAAAACTTCCGTAGTGCATCGCGCAAGGTCTCAAACATGGCAATCACCTTTGCCTTGCCTACGACAATAAAGAAAGCCCCTATTCGGGGCTATTCTGTGCGTGATGGGGCTAATTCTCGTCCTTGGGGACATCCTCACCTCTTGCCAACCTTGCCAATCTTTCTGTTAGGCTCATATTGGCGTGTCTTGCCGATACCTCGGCATTCACTGCCTGTTGCTTGGGTACGACATACTGCATCAGCCTTTCAAACATCTGCACTCTGTCTTTCGGTTCTAACGCTTTCAAATCGTCCTCAATCTGCTCTCGGTTGTTATCAATCAATGCAGAAATCCACTCTCGCATATTTTGTGTTACCTTGTTTGGAATCCCCTTCGGTCTGCCGTTGGGATTGTTCGTGTGTCCTTTTGCCATGTCTGTAAATCTTTGTTGTTTTCAAAATACCTTTTTATTCCAAGTCTCGAAAAAGAATCTTCGGGCGCGCGTTGTTTGTCACCCCTCGTTTACGTTCTTTTGTTTTATTATTCTTTGTTTATTATTCTTTGTTTAAGTTACACCCATAATACAACCTACTTCCCACGCATAATACAATTCACTTTACATTTTTCCTTTATTAAGTTACACGATTCCACATCTGGCTCTTTATTAAGTTACAAATATTGCCTATCGCCTCCTTTATTAAGTTACAAACTTATCGTAATAAGCGAGTTTTCAAATCATTATACACTACTTTTTCTCTTTTATTAAGTTACAATTATTGTTTGTTGCCCACTTTATTAAGTTACAATACCCTTTATTAAGTTACACGCCCACCTTATGTTGTATTGCCTTTATCGTCTCTTTCAGTGCTTTACGTTTTGCAGCGTTCCCTCTTGCCCCCATTGTGGCAATCATCATCTTTATATAGGTCTCTCTTGGGTGTTCACTCCCAAATGTAAACACATATCCACGTTTACCCTTTTGGCTGTAACAATGGAAATTGTTGAATCTGTTCATAAGGTCTAGTCGCAACATTGCACCATAACGAGACATCGTGCGTTTGTCTTTCATGTACCTATGTAACTTTGCTCCCTCGCCATATTTGACCTCACCACTTTTCAGCATTTGTGGCTTTGGAAGGAATGCGGGCTTTCTGTAACCCGCCATGCGGGCAAACATGAACTCCGAGTTGGTGCTCCTTATATCACCATGTCTCCCTCCGATGGTCTTGTGTGCCAACAATGCAAGTAGCAAAAGGTTGTCCCATTCCGTTTTGGTGTCCTTGAGGTAATCCCAAAATAATTTCCTCGGAATGTCAAAACACAATCCACAGTACTTGCTTTTTTTGCCACGCAATTCCACACCTCGCTTTTTAGTCTCTTCCCATGAGCCATAACTTACCCCCAACGCTTCTTCCGCCTGTTCCTTTGTACTGTATGCTGCTGTTTCGAATGCCAATACATCATTCAGTATTTTGTCAGGTTCTTCCATGAAACCACGCCACAATTCAATAGGGGCAATATAATAGTAGTTCTTTCTCATTTCTTAAATGTATTTATATACCATTCAACAAAACTTTCAAAGTCCCTTGCAATGTAATACAAGCCCCCTGCACGCTCTATGTCGGCCTGGTACTTGCGTTGTGTATCGCTCTGCCTGTCGGCTCCTGCCTTTACCTCAATCTTCACAGAACAACCATGTATCGTTGCTGAAATGTCAGCCGTGCCAACTGTCATGTGGGAAGTGCGCCATATTGTGTTGCCGTAAACGTCCCTCTTTTTCGTAGGTATGCCTGTGATGCTGATGCGCTCTGCTTGCCCACCACGCAACTTGATGAAGTCAATTATGCACCTCGTCAGTCCGTTGGCGGAGGTGTCCTCTCGGCTCGGCATAGGGATATATGCTTGCATCGGAAAAGGCGTTTCTGATGCATGTTGCACCAATGCAGGATGCATGTCGCACTCATGCTGCCACAAGTCCATTTCAAGTTGCTTGACTGCGTTACTCTTTTTCATGCTCACCCCCTTTCGTTGTCAAGTGCTGCGAAATCCAATACACCTTGTAACGTGTGCCATCGCTTCGGTAATGCCACTCGTCCTGTACGTCTGCCCCTCCGCTTATTCCGTCCCGATAGTAGGCTCTTAATCGGCTAATAATCTTCCGCGCATCGCCAGTGTTCGCTCTGCGATTGAGGTCTATTGCCGTGAACCTGCCACTTTCGAGTAAGTTCTTGATGTGCTCTTGCCTGTTCATGATTTCCTCCTCGCAATCTCGTTTGCCATTTGTTCTGTCTCGCAGACACTCGCCACATGACCTTTTTCAATAAAGGCGTATAAGTCCTCTTTCTTGAAATACAATTTCCGTCCTGTTGGTCGGTAATAAGGAAAGAGTTTTCGATGGGTGTAGTTGTACATTTGCGCTCTTGATATTCCTAATATCTTCCGAGCCTCTTCGATGGTAATGAATTGATTTTCCATGCGCTTATATTTTTTATTCTTTTAAATTGTTATTGCAAAACTACTACACAACTATACTTGCCCAATTATATCCGTTGTAATTGTTTATTGTTTTGCAAAATTACAATATATCTACAACTGCCCAGTTATATCCGTTGGAATTGTTATATAATTGCCATTCAGTGGGATAAACAATGGTTAAATTAATCTACATTAATAGAATCAATAGTCAAATTATTGTTTTTAAGCGATTTAATTCGCTATCCCAAATGTTAATTATTGAAAGCGACATGTTATAATTGCAGGAATAATGAATGTTTTTATTCATATCCAATGGATGCTAACAGGAAGTCTTTGTGCAATAAGGTGTTTTTTTTCTGTGAATCGTGAAAAAAGTTGTATCTTTGCACCATAATTGAGAGGAAACGAAATGTTAAAAAACACATCGCTGTTTAAATGTGTTTCCCAAATGTTTCCCAAAACCTCTGCAAACAACTAATAATCAGTATCAGTTTGATACTCGGTCGGAGTACTAAAGGGACGGCCAGAAATGGCTGTCTTTTTTTTGTGACTTCCTGTTCGAAGAGACAGAATTATGCAGAGATGCCCCATGCCCACGCATCAAATTGCATTTTATGTCACTGACATTCTAACCGTTGCAATGTAGAGCATGAATTTCTGTCTCCTAATCGGATTATTCTCCGTATTTTTGCAGTTGCTTACAAGAGCAAAGCAAGTAATTGCAAGAAAAGCATTGCGTTAAGGTCCCTTTTACCGGATTTCGCCAAAGTTCATCCGGAGGGATGAGCATTTTGCTTTCGCTTGTTGTGTATGCTCACGTTTCCCGCTTAAAGCATATCATCAGGCGTGAGACATGTTCCATAAACACCGTTCAGGTAAAGGCGTTTGGCGATACCTATTATAAGACGGACAAGAGTACATAAGTCTCATGCATTTCTATATTACAATAACGCCTGTTGGGGACTTGGGGCAAACAAACAATTAAACACTTATGAAGAAAAACGAATACAACGCACCCGCAGTGAAGACCCTCGCCATCAAGGTGGAGGCCGGCTTGTGAACCTCCAGCACCGAAACCACTTCCAACACCACACTGTACGCCCCCGACATCTGGCTCACACCTTCACTAAATATATGGAGCACTCCAGTATACATGATGTCCTCACGCTGCATACCCCCGACCCCTTTCAAAAGGGGAGGTCGCGGTAGCGGGTCAGTGTCTACCCAATGGATTGCATCATATTTGCACAACGGATTGCATCATATCTGCCTGTGAAATACAAGTGGTGCGCCAGCCGTCCCCTCTTGAGAGGGGTTAGGGGTATGAAAAGAGCAGAAACAACATACCCCCGACCCCTTTCAAAAGGGGAGGTCGCGTTAGCGGGTCAGTGTCTACCCAATGGATTGCATCATATTTGCACAATGAATAGCATTCATATCTGCCTGTGAAATACAAGTGGTGAGCCAGCCGTCCCCTCTTGAGAGGGGTTAGGGTATGAAAAGAGCAGAAACAACATACCCCCAGCCCCTTTCAAAAGGGGAGGTCGCGGTGGCGGGTCAGTGCTTACCCAACGGATTGAACCTCGTCGGTATAACGGTTCGCTCCATGCCTGCACTACGGATTGCATCATATCTGCCTGTGAAATACAAGTGGTGCGTCAGCCGTCCCCTCTTGAGAGGGGCCAGGGGTATGAAATAAAACATACAAAAACCTTCACTCATTATGAAGAACCATTATCTCCTTGCAGCAGCCATCGCCACCTTGATGGCTTCGGGCTGCCATAAAGAGCAGGAATTAGTCACCCTTGGAGCAATCATCAACCAGCCTTCCAAGACATATATCGACAACCGCCACCTTTGCTGGAACGAGGGCAACCAAGTGTTTGTCAACACCGCCGCCTACCCTGTCTCCGCCATCTCGGGCTCCTCGGCACAGATTGCCGCTGTGGCGGGTTCCGACTCCTACCGCGCCCTTTCCCCCGCCTCATTGGTGACATCAGGAAGCGACATCGCCACGGGCGCCACCGTCCCCATCACCCTGCCCGCCACGCAGAACTACCGGGTCGTTGACGGCCACCAACGCGTGGATGCCCCCATGGGAGCCTATACTGAAGGCAGCACACTGCAGTTTTCAACCTCTGCTCCATCGTGCATGTGGTGGTCAACAACAACACAGGCAGCAATATGACGCTCGGCAGCCTGAAGATAGAAACTGCCAACGCCTACCTGAGCGGCACAGGTACTGCCACGGTCAACGGCACTGACGACGACGGCATCACCCTCTCATCCAATGCCTCCCACTCCGTCTCCCTATGCCTGTCGGGTTCCTCTGATGTCACCCTTGCCTCCAGAGCCCAGTCCACATTCGACATCTACGTCCCTGACTTCCCCACGGACAACATCACTATCACCCTCTACACCACCAACGGCCACTACTTCCAACTGCCCAAGAATGGCATAGCCATCACCCCCAACAAATACAATACAATCACCCTCAACGTCACTTCCACCGCAATCTTGCAATGCAACTGCAAATTACATAAATCTTTTCAATTAAACAATTAATATTTTCATTTGCCTTAACCCTAATGACGATTGAAGGGAAACACAACAAAATGCGCTACTTCTGAATTTTTTTGTATATTTGCACCCATAAACATACATCATTATGAAAAACAGAATTACTATTAACGCCCTGATATTGGCTGCTATAACCATGTTGGCAGTAAGTTGCAAGAAAGACTATGAGACCCTCCACGCCGAATTGGTTGACGGTGAGTCTTTCAATAGTACCATTCCAGCGAATGTCACGACCGTGGTGTTTGAATGCAACAATTCCAGCGTCAGAAGCGGGGTAAGTCTTTCTTCTCCCTCATCGCCCGTTCCCGTCTTTGGAATTTTTGAAGGCCAGGTGTTGAGAGTCATCACCTGGGCAGGTTTCATTGATGCCAATCCCAACAGTGGAAAGATGTTCTATAACCGTTCTAAGTTGACTTCCATAGATTTCGGTAAAGGATTCAACACCTCCAATGTGACCGACATGAGTGAAATGTTTCAAGGATGTAGCAAACTGACCGCTCTTGATGTCTCCAATTTCAACACCTCCAACGTGACCGACATGAGTGAAATGTTTCAAGGATGTAGCAAACTGACAGCTCTTGATGTCTCCAGCTTCAACACTTCTAATGTAAATAGTATGGCTGCCATGTTCAAGTCGTGCAGTGGTTTGACCGGCCTTGATGTCTCCAGTTTCAGAACCTCGAATGTGACCGATATGCATGATATGTTTCGAGGGTGTAATAAACTGACAAGTCTTAATGTTTCGAGCTTCAACACCTCCAATGTCAAACGCATGGATGCCATGTTTTATGGCTGTAGTGGCTTGACAAGCCTTGATGTCTCCAATTTCAACACCTCCAATGTCGTCAGGATGACCAGAACTGTAGATACGGTATTAAATTACTATACTGGTTATAGCAGTGGTGAAGAGGTTCAAATCCCGGAATCTAATAAATTGATACGGTTCGGTATGTTTGCCCAATGCAGCAGTCTTACAAGCCTCGACCTTTCCAGCTTCAACACCTCCCAAGTGACCGACATGCGTGGACTGTTTGAAGGATGTAAGAAACTGACAAGCCTGAATGTCTCCAGCTTCAACACCTCGAATGTAAAATACATGGATGGCATGTTTAAGGATTGCAGTAGTTTGACGAGCCTTGACCTCACCAATTTCAACACTTCTAATGTTGTTTCCATGGGCACTGTGCATCGTTTTTTTTATAATTGGGGCTCTGCGGGTCAATATGGAAATTACCGTTATGAGGCAAATGGCGGTATGTTTGAGAATTGCACTGGTTTGACAAGCCTTGACCTCTCCAATTTCAACACCTCTAATGTGACCCGTATGTATAATATGTTCAATAATTGCACCCACTTGACATATCTCAACCTTTCCATTTTTGATATGAGTCATCTGGAGGTTACCGATTATGATATTACTTATACAGGGAAAGAGGAAATGTGTTGGAAACTGGCTTCTGCTTCGGGCAGTTGTACCATCGTTTGTACACAGTCGGTACAAAACAGTCTGTTGAATGGCACAAGTATTCCCGCGGGTCAGGTGACCTTCACATGGGTGAGACCTACATCCAAGTAAGGCGACTGGCATCCATCTACTTTTGCAGCTTGACCGTGCCGGAGGCACGGCATCCTATTAACCCCACACTAAGCAACCACAAGGAGCTCAGTGTGGGGTTTCTTGTCTTCACTCCTTAATGACCTATTCTCACCGCCTGTTTATCATAGTGCACAATGTCATTTATGCAATCTTGCAATGCAACTGCAAAATTACATAAGGGGTCTTCTATAAATCACCTCGAAGAGGTGAGACCTTTAATAACACGGTACAAGCCGTTAGGCGCAGTGCCGTGACAATCAGCAACTATTGTAAAGCGTCCCGAAGTGAAGAAGTGCCAGTGGCACTTCGATAGCGTCAGCGGAGAAGAAAAAACGACAGTGAAAACGAATTAATAGAGCCCACCATAAATCTTTTCAATTGAACAACTATTATTTTCACCTGCCCTAAACCCTAATGAGCGATTGATAGAAAAAAAACAACAAAATCCGCTACATCTGAATATTTTTTGTATATTTGCTCCCATAAACACACATCATTATGAAAAACAAAATTACTATTAACACCCTGATATTGGCTGCAATAACCCTGTTGGCAGTGAGCTGCAAGAAAGACTATGAGACCCTCCACGCCGAATTGGTTGACGGTGAGACTTTCAATAGTACCATTCCAGCGAATGCCACATCTGTGGTATTTGAATGCAACAATTCCTATCACAGAAACCGTATTAATCTTTCTTCACCTTCATCGCCAGTTCCTGTCTATGGACATTTAGAAGGCGAAGTGTGGTATGTCACCACCCGGGCCGGTTTCCTTGATGCCAATCCCAATAGTAGAAAGATGTTCTGTAATTGTTCAAAGTTGACCTCCATCAAGTTTGGCAATGGCTTCAACACCTCCAATGTAGAACACATGGATGCCATGTTTTATGGCTGCAGTGGCTTGACGAGCCTTGATGTCTCCAATTTCAACACCTCCAATGTCGTCTCCATGTCCTATGCTGTAGATTCAGTTTTTTACTCTACTGCCCCAGATGGACGACGATACAAATGGTACAATAAATATATGCTAATGGGTATGTTCGCCGGTTGTAGCAGTCTCACAAGTCTCGACCTTTCCAGTTTCAACACCTCCCAAGTGACCGACATGCGTGGACTCTTTGATGGGTGTAAGAATCTGACAAGCCTAAATGTATCCAACTTCAACACCTCGAATGTAAAACACATGGATGCCATGTTTAGGGGTTGCAGCAGATTGACAAGCCTTGACCTCTCCAATTTCAACACCTCCAATGTCGTTTCCATGAGCTATAGGGTTAAGGTATTCCGCAACAACGGTTCGTGGGGACAGAGGCCAGGCAGTGGTTATAATTGGGATGGCGGCATGTTTATGAATTGCAATAGTTTGACAAGCCTCGACCTTTCCAATTTCAACACTTCGAATGTGACCTGTATGTGTAAGCTGTTCTGCAATTGCACCCATTTGACATTCCTCGACCTTTCCAATTTCGATATGACCTTGACAAATGGTTTCTCCCAGAAACAGGATATGTGTAGTGGATTGTCTACATCTTCGGGAGTCTGCACCATCGTTTGTACAGAGTCGGTACAAAACAGTCTCTTAGATAATAATGGTTACATTACAGGTATTCCCGTCGACGAGGTGACGTTCACCTGGGTGAGACCTTAGAGAATTCGTAAATGTGCTAATTCGTAAATTCGTGAGTCTTTGATGCACCAATGATTAACACATTCAAGCGTTCAAACAATCAAGCAATATTTGACGTTGTTTACCGTTATAGGGGCATGAATAGGTTGATGAATGCTATTGTGGCGCTTCGCGACGAGGCACAGGCTGCACACCTGTCCCGTTTTTTCAAGACGGGACAGGGCGAGTACGGCGAGGGCGACCGTTTCCTTGGCATCAAGGTCCCGGTCACCCGCTCAGTGGTGAAGGAACACTGGAAAGAGTGCGGTTGGGACGACCTTGAGGAGTGTCTGGCCTCGGAGTGGCACGAAGTGCGGCTGGCGGGTCTGCTGGCCTTGGTCCAGCGTTTTCACCACGCCAAGAAAGACCCCGCCGAGCAGCAGCGGTGCGTCGACTTCTACCTCGCCCACCTGCCGGCGGTGAACAACTGGGACCTCGTCGACCTCTCCTGCTACGAAATCCTCGGCACCTGGTACCTGACCCACGACGCCGCGCCGCTCTACACCCTCGCCCGCGAGGGCCGCACCATCTGGGAGCAACGCATCGGGATGGTGAGTACCATGATGTTCCTACGCCACGGCCGTTTAGACGACACCTACGCCATTGCCGACATCCTGCTGCACCATCAGCACGACTTGATACACAAAGCCGTGGGTTGGCTGTTGCGCGAAGCCGGCAAGCGGGACAAAAACCGTCTGCGCCGGTACCTCGCGTCGCGCATCCAATCCATGCCGCGCACCACCCTGCGCTACGCCATAGAGCGCTTCTCCCCTGCCGAGCGCGCGGCCTTCCTTGCCACACCCCAAAAGTAGCCGCCACCCAGCCTCCAGCCCCCCGCGCCGCCCCAATAGGACACCCCTTCCCTAACCCTTGGTCCAGTAGTTCTTCCTCATTTATCTAACATTTCTCTAACATTTGTTCCTTTTTCATTGGATAAATGGAGGTACATGTGACATACAACAGGACGAGAAGGAGCGAACTTAGAGTGACGAAACAAATGTGGAGCAGGAAACCGTCTAATTGGATTTTTTTATGTATCTTTGCAATTTAGTTTTTTCGAGATAAAATGTCAAACAAGTATACTCATCGCAGTGGCATTGTGAAGATTATCTTCTTGGCGGTCGGAGTGATATTCGTGCTTCGGCTGTCGATGTTGCAGCTGTTTGACAAAGAGTATAAGGAAAAGGCCAAGAACCAGTCGCTGCGCAACATTACGCAGTACCCGGCGCGAGGGCTGATGTACGACCGCAACGGCAACCTGCTGGTCTACAACGAGGCGGTGTACGACCTGATGGTCATTCCCCGCATGGTGAAGGACTTGGACACAGCAGCCTTCTGCCGCTCGGTGGGCATCACGCGGGAAGAATTCCTCGCCCGCATGGAGAAGGCCTACACCTATTCGCCCTACTCGGCTTCGATATTCATGAAGCAAATCTCCAAAGAAGATTTTGGCCGATGGGAGAACGTGTTATACAAATTCAAAGGCTTCTACATCTCCAAGCGCACACTGAGGATATACGACCGTCCCATCGCGGCCCATGTGCTGGGGTATGTGGGCGAGGTGAACGAACACGACCTGGAGACCAACCCCTACTACAAGCGCGGCGACTATATAGGCAAGAGCGGTTTGGAGGCCTCGTATGAGGAGGAGCTGCGCGGCGTGAAGGGCAAGAAAATCATGCAGGTGGACGTGCACAACCGCGAGATAGGCCCCTACATGCACGGGCAGATGGACACAATGGCCGTTGAGGGGATGAACCTCTACACCACCATCGACGCCGACCTGCAGGAGTATGCCGAGAAGGTGATGGCCAACAAGCGCGGATGCATCGTAGCCATAGAGCCGTCGACGGGCGAGGTGCTGACCCTACTCTCCGCGCCCTGCTACGACCCCAACCTGCTGGTGGGCCGCATCCGAGGCGAGAACTTCAAAAAACTGAACAGCGACATATCCAAACCCCTCTTCAACCGAGCCTTGCAGGCACAGTATCCGCCGGGCTCGATATTCAAGGTGGCACAGGCCATGATAGCCCTGCATCTGGGAGTGATAACGCCGCAGACGGGTTTTGTGTGCGACAAGGTGATCGGGTGCCACAACCACCCGAGTGCCCGCAGCGTGCAGGAGGCCATCAAGATGTCCTGCAACCCATACTTTTACTACACCTACCGCCGTGTCATCCAGCAGGGCAAGTTCAAAAACATCTACAAGGACAGCCAGTATGGGCTGACCGTGTGGCATGACTATATGACCCGTTTCGGCTTCGGCTACCGGCTGCCCATCGACCTGCCCAACGTGAAGAAAGGCAACATTCCGGACACGGCCTTCTACAACAAATGGTACGGCCGCGAGCGGTGGGCCTTCACCACCATCTATTCCAACAGCATCGGGCAGGGCGAGGTGGAGGTGGTGCCGCTGCAGATGGCCAACCTGGCATGCATTGTGGCCAATCGCGGCTACTTCTACACCCCGCACTTGGTGCGGTTCTACGGCCCCGATTCCATCAGGCCGCCGGAGTTCTACGAGAAGCACGAGACAGGCATCGAGAAGGAGTACTTCGACATTGCCGCCCGCGGCATGTACGACGTGGTGCACGGGGCCGGCGGTACGGCCCACAAGGCCAACATCCCGGACATAGACGTGTGCGGCAAGACCGGCACCGCCGAGAACTACGGCAACGACCACTCCGTCTTCATAGCCTTCGCGCCCAAGGACAACCCCAAGATTGCCGTGGCCGTGTATGTGGAGAATGCGCAGGGCGGCGGCGGCACGTGGGCCGCCCCCATTGCCAGCCTGATTATTGAGAAGTACATCCGCGGCGAAGTGAAGCGCAAGGATGTGGAGAAATATTATACCGAAATCAATCCCTGCCAGAAGCTGCCGCTGACGCGCAGGGTTAAGAAACCCCGCAAGAGATAATGAACGCCAACCGAATGCCCGCAACCGAGAAGAAACGCTACGACTGGGTGCCCATACTGCTGTACCTGGGCATAGTGCTGTTTGGCTGGTTGAACATCTATGCCGCCTGCTACGACGAGTACCACGCGCAGGTGTTCGACTTTTCGCGCCAGCATGGCAAACAGTTGCTGTGGATGGGCGTGGCCTTTCTGATGGCTGTGTGCGTGCTGCTGATACACCCACGGGTGTTTTCCAACGGGTCGTACATCATCTATGGCATTGTGCTTGTGCTACTTGTGGCCACACTGTTTATTGGCACGGTGACCAACGGCGGCCAGTCATGGATTAATTTCGGGGCGTTCAAGTTGCAGCCCTCGGAGTTTGCCAAGTTTGCCACCGCCTTGGCCTTGGCCAAGTATATCAGCGCCATCGACATAGATCTTACGTTGCCGCGCACGCGCCTCACCCTGGCGCTGATTGTGCTGGTGCCTGCGGGCCTCATCTTCTTGCAGCACGACACGGGTTCCGCCCTCGTCTTCCTGGCCTTCCTGCTCCCCTTCTTCCGCGAGGGACTGTCGCACTACATCCTGCTGATAGGCCTGTTGGCCATCGTGCTGTTTATATCGGCCTTGCTCATCAACAAGTTCCTGCTCATGGGCATCCTGCTGGCCATTTGCCTGTTGTACCTCTTTGTGTGGCTCTCCAAGCGCACGTCGAAGAACTATTGGCACACGGCCATCTTCTTTGTGGTGTGCAGCCTCTTCACCCTCTCGGTGGACTTCACCTTCGAGAACATCCTGGAGACCCACCAACGCAACCGCATCTACGTGCTATTAGGCAAGGTGGAAGACCCCCGCGGCGTGGGCTACAACGTCAACCAGGCCAAGATAGCCATCGGCTCGGGAGGGTTGTTGGGCAAGGGCTTCCTCAACGGCACCATCACCAAGGCCGATTTCGTCCCCGAACAGGAGACGGACTTCATCTTCTGCACCGTGGGCGAGGAATGGGGCTTTGTGGGGAGCCTGCTGCTGATTGCAGCCTACGTGTGGCTGCTGGTCCACCTGATAACCATGGCGGAGCGACAACGATCGCCCTTTTCGCGCTTTTATGGCTACTGTGTGGCTTCCATCCTCTTCTTCCACTTTGCGGTAAACATCGGCATGGTGCTGGGCTTGGTGCCCGTCATCGGCATCCCACTTCCATTCTTCAGCTATGGAGGCTCGTCCCTCATAGCCTTCACGCTGCTGCTGTTCATCTTCATCCGTCAGGATGCCGACCGCAACGCGCTGATATAAAGAACCCCCTCGAAACTCAGAACAAAAAAACACCTAATACCACTTCAAAAACATGGCTAAGAATACTGACAATCAACGTGTGTGCTCCTTCTGTGGCCGTCGGGAGTCGCAGGTCAACCTGCTTTTTTCGAGCCCGGGAGGCAACTGCATTTGCGATAGGTGCGTGACGAATGCTTACGACATACTGAAAGAGAATATGGCGCAGGAGGCCTCCTCTGCAAGCCCCTTGGCCAAGATGGAGCGCATACCCTCGCCCGCCGAAATCAAGGCGCATTTGGACCAATATGTCATAGGGCAGGAGGATGCCAAGCGCACCCTCTCCGTAGCCGTCTACAACCACTACAAGCGCATCAAATATGCCGACCAGAAGCACGATGCCGACGACGTGGAGATTGAGAAATCGAACATCATCATCGTCGGCGAGACGGGCACTGGAAAGACCCTCCTGGCACGTACCATTGCGCGGGTGCTCGAAGTCCCCTTCTGCATAGCCGACGCCACCACACTGACCGAAGCGGGCTACGTGGGCGACGACGTGGAGAACGTCCTTGTGCGGCTGCTCCAGGCGGCGGACTACAACGTGGCCGCTGCCGAGCGGGGCATCGTCTTCATCGACGAGATTGACAAGATAGCCCGCAAGAGCGACAACCCCTCCATCACGCGCGACGTCTCCGGCGAGGGCGTGCAGCAAGCCATGCTCAAACTGCTCGAAGGGGCCGTGGTCAACGTACCCCCGCAGGGCGGACGCAAACACCCCGAGCAACCCATGATACAGGTCAACACGCGGAATATCCTCTTCATTGCCGGCGGCGCATTTGACGGCATTGAGCGCTCCATCGCCTCACGCCTCAAATCCAACGTCATTGGCTACAATGCCACCGAGACCCGCCGCGAGCTGGACCGCCACAACCTGCTCAGATACATCCTGCCCATGGACCTCAAGCACTATGGGCTCATCCCCGAGCTGGTGGGGCGCTTCCCCATGCTCACCCATCTGCAGCCCCTTGACTCCGATGCACTGCTGCGCATCCTCACCGAGCCCCGCAATGCATTGGTAAAGCAGTACCATGCCCTCTTCAAGATGGACGGCGTGGAGCTTCAGTTTGACGACGATGCCCTGCAGGCAGTGGTGGACACCGCCGTGCATTATAAGCTGGGAGCCCGCGGCCTGCGCTCCATCATGGAGAGCATCATGACGGACTACATGTACACCCTGCCCCAGATGGAGGCTGGCAGCACCTTGCGCATCACCCGCACGATGGCCCTGGACCACATCAACAAAGCCAATATCAACACATCATTATTACAATAAAAAACACACACTCATGAAAAAAGCAATTGCATTAGTCCTCCTCCTCGTCCTCGTTGCCGGGGGTGTGCAGGCACAGAATCGCGGCAACAACAAGAACAGCCGCAAGGTTCCCCCCTCAATGGTCAACAGCAATGCCCCCAAAAGCATAGCCAACGCCACCACCGATGTACGCCAGCTGCCCGCACCCGTAGAGGGGATGGACGCCCCCCTGATCTTCGCTCTGCAGCAGCGCCGCACCATCCGCAACATCCGTGAAGAAGAGCTGCCCATCGGCCTTGTCTCGTCGCTCCTGTGGAGTGCCTACGGCATCAACCGCCCAGAAGAGGGACGCCGCGTGGCCCCCTCGGCGGTCAATGTGCAGGAATTTGATGTCTACCTCTTCGACCGTCAGGGCATCTATCTATACAATGCCGAAAAGAATACCCTCAGCATGGTTACAGAGGGCGACCACCGCGCCGAGATCAGCCAGCAGAAACACTTTGCCCAAGCCCCCGTGTCGATAGTCCTGGTGGCCAATTATGACCGCATGAAGGTGTTCAAGGAGAAGGATGTGCGCGACTTCTACGCTGCCGTCGACTGCGGCTACATCAGCCAGAACATCTACCTGTTCTGCTCCTCAGCCAAGCTGGCCACAGTGGCTTGCGGAGCCATAGAGCGCGAACACCTCGAAAAACTCATTGGCATCAAGAACGGCAAGGCCCTCATCGCCCATCCCGTGGGATTCCCGGAGGATTGATTGGAAAAGTGAACTGTGAAAAGTGAATAGTTAAATAGGAGTCACACAATTAAAAGATTTTCAATCTTAATACGTGAAACTGCGACTTACAAAACAATTCAGCTTCGAGATGGCGCACGCCCTGCCCCTTTATGAGGGCAAGTGCCACAACATCCACGGCCACTCATACAAGCTGTTTGTCACCGTTGAGGGCACAGCCCCTCTGCCGGACACAGGCACTGCCATCGGTGCCACCCGTGGCGGTGCACCTGTGGGCATGGTAATGGATTTCAGCCAGATAAAGCGCGTGGTCGAAGAGAACATCATCTCCCGCTTCGACCACGCCCTGGTGTTGCCCGAGATGGGGACGGGCAGCAGCGACGCAACCGACAGCCTTGGCGGCTATCCCGCCAACCTGATGCGCGTCTCCTTCCAACCCACAACTGAAAATCTGCTGCTGCATTTCGCCTCCCTGCTTGAAGGCAAACTGCCGGACGGCACGAGGCTCTATTCCCTCAAACTCTTTGAGACCGAGACCTCCAGCGCCGAACTGCTGTTCTAATAATTGCTGATGTGGAGCAGTAAGCCATCGTAATAGGTGGGATACTGGTAGAGCGGACAGGAGGTCAGGCTCCCATCCAACGGGAACCCATCGCCGAAAGTGCTGAACTTGGACCCGCATTCCGGGCACGCCAGCACAAGATTGCCGTAAGCCTCGTCCATCTCCAGCAATTCATGGTCGTGAGGGCAGGTGCGCTCGTAGGCCACAAACTCATCCCACGCGGTGCGGATGACCACAATGCCCTGATGCCCGCCATAGATGTATTCATAGCTGCTCATGGTGTTCAGCCCCGGATAGAGGGGTGAATTGGGGTCGATCTGGCAGGTGGCATCCCCCACCGGGACATCACAAAAATACTCCTTTCCGCAGCCGCAAAACGCGGAAACGGAAAGGAGCATCATTATTGCCGCAAGGGCTCTACTGCTTTTGGCCATAGTCGCCATACAGCGTTTTGAGCAGCACAACACCAATAGCCTCTAAGCTCTTCTTGTCCATGTGCTCCATATTGTCGCCCATGGTGTGCCAGTGTTTGAAGAAACTGCAGCCAGAAGTGTTCTGCACAATATCAATCATAGGCGTGTTGGACAGGCGGTTCACATAATAGTGGTCGTCGAGGATGGGATCGGTCTCAACATTCTGGAACATCTTGCCATAGCCCACGGCATCGGCCACGCCCCATATCTTGTTTAAGATGCCCGAAGCATACTGGCGGCTGAACTCCTCCTTCGTGTAGCGGGGAGCCTCGGTGCCCACCATGTCCAACAGCACACCGAAAGTGGCGCTGTAGAAAGGCATGTGCGGGTTGCGGCTCCAGTATTGGGAGCCCTTGCACCAGCTGTCGGCGACGTAGTCGGCGGCCCATTCGGGAGTGCCCTGGTCCTCCACATCGAAGAAGATGATGTCGACAGGCACATCAAGGCGGTCCGTGGCCAAAGCCCTTGCCAACTCCATCAGCACACCCACACCGCTGGCACCGTCGTTGGCACCGTCGAAGGGCTTGCGGTGGTTGTCGGGGTTGGGGTCGTGGTCAGCCCACATGCGGCTGTCCCAGTGTGCACCCAACAGCACCCTGCCCGTAGCCGTCGAACCCGGACGGGCATTGATGGTGGCAATGATATTCTTGCCGTGCACCTCGCTGCCGTCCCACAACGTAGCGGGGAAATCCTGCACTATGACGGTGTCGCACCAGCGGCGCATCTGCCTTACCAGATAGTCGGCACAACGGCGCTGACCCTCGCTGCCGGGCGTGCGGTAGCCACAAGCCACCTGCGCGGCGACAAAGCTGTAGGCGCTGTCCGCATCGAAATGCGGCGTGGCCACACTGCTGTAATTTATTGTATTAGCTGCGGACTGCCCCTTCTTGTCGGCTCCGCCATGGCACGCCGCCATCAGCAGCAACGCCATGCAAACTATTGTAACCTTAACCCTGTTCAATTGTTGGATTGCCATTATAGATTGAAAAATGAAATAAGACTCATACATTAATACGTTTACACATCAACGTACTAACACACTAACACTTACTTCAAGCGCTCAGCATACTCGCAAGTGCGGGTATCCACCTTGATGCGTTCGCCTTCCTTGATAAACAGAGGTACGCGCACCTGCACGCCGGGTTCCACGGTGGCATCCTTCATGGCGTTGGTAGCGGTGTTGCCGGCAAAACCAGGTTCGGTGTAGGTCACCACGGTCTCAATGAACGGGGGAAGTTCGCAAATCAGCGGGGTCTCCGTGTCGGCAGCCACAGTGATTTCAACATACTGACCATCCTTCAGGAACTGGGGGGCGTTGATGATATTCTCCGGGATGTAGATCTGCTCATAAGTCTCCGTGTGCATAAACACGTGCATGTCGCCCTCTTTGTAGAGATAGGTGTACGGACGACGCTCCACACGCACCACGTCAATCTTGGCACCGCTGGGGAAAGTGTTCTCCAGCATACGGCCAGTCTTCACGCTGCGCATCTTGGTACGCACAAAAGCAGCTCCCTTGCCGGGTTTCACATGCAGGAACTCGACAATCGTGTAGATGTCATTGTTGAAATTAATGCAAAGTCCATTTTTAATATCAGTGGTTGTTGCCATTGGAAAATAGAGTTTTAATGATTATTAATTGATTGAATAAATTCGATTTACAATGCTTGCTATTCCGCCTTGCCCTCGGCCTTTTTGCGGGCTTCGGCATAAAGCTGGGTGAGCCTGCGCAAGTCGTTCTTCAACTCATCGTTCTCGGCATCGGCGGCCTGACGGCGAGTGCGCTCCATCATCAGGCGCGAAAACACTGCCACCACCAAGATGCACAACGTGAGGTTCAGTGCGCCGGCACCACGGCTGCGAAGCACAAAATACACCACCGTGGCAGCGATAATCAGGATATACGAAATCCACTCGTAAATGCGTAGCGTTCTTTGATAATTCATAGTCACTATGCAGCAAACAGCTGCGATGTTGTTTGTTGTTATTAATCCATATTACCGTGAACCTCTGCAAGATACAAACCTCATACCCTGCCGAAGCCACGTTATTTCCAATCTGCAAAGATACGAAAAAACTATCAATTATTAATTAAAAATTTGTGTATCATGTTTCCAGACTCGGAATTGTCCCCCCGATAAAGTGCAACAGAAGAGAAAGAGCGACATACCCCCGACCCCTCTGAAGAGGGGAGGTCGCTAAATAAAGTGCAACAGAAGAGAGAGAGCGACATACCCCCGGCC
>ONJQ01000026.1 GCA_900318175.1 uncultured Bacteroidales bacterium
CCCCATCACCGCCCTCGGCGCCGTGGGAGCTGCCCTTGGTCTTGTCCCCCGCTTCATCTCTGAAGGCATTATCGACAACAACGCCATAGCCGTCTTCACTGCCATGGGCATGTGCTGGAGCGGCTACCTCTCCACCCACACCGCCATGCTCGACAGCCTTGGCTACCGCAACCTCATCGGCAAAGCCATCGGAGCCCACACCATCGGAGGCCTCTGCGCCGGCATCGCCGCCCACTGGCTCTGGGTTCTGTTCAGTCTTATTTTCTGAGGCATGAACCTGAAAGAAACACTCGGACGTTTCCGCACTTGGCAGGACAAACCCTATCACTATTCCGACGAGGAACAGGAGGAGCACCGTTGTGCCAACTGCGGTAACGTGTTCAAGGGCAACTACTGCCCTGTATGCCGCCAGGATGCCAAAGACGGCCGCATCACATGGCGTTGGGTGGGCAAAAGCATCCTCGATGTGTGGGGCTTGGATTCCCGTTCTCTCCCTAACACCCTCCTCCAGCTTTTCATACGTCGTCCCGGACGCATTATCGGTGCATATCTCGACGGCCAGCATCAGATTTGCTACAAGCCTTTCAATATGCTCTTCATTCTTGCCATCTTTTACGTCGTGGTGCAGCAACTTCTTGGTTGGGACTATGCGGCCACTCCTGAAGACAAGGGAGGCAAAGTTGTTCAAATGGTCTTTGAATGGGTTTCCGAACACCCTGCATGGAACGCCATGCTGATCTCTGTGGCAATGATTGTCCCTACATGGCTATTCTTCCGTTTCGCCCCACGCCATACACGCCACACACTCCCTGAAGGCATCTTCATCCAGCTCTTCATGAACATCCTCATCCTCGTCATTGTTTTCCTTTCCGATTTCTTTATTTTGTTCTCGCTTCTGATACCACTTCCGCGAGTCGCAATAGGCCTTTTGCTTTACCTTGTCACTCTTGCAGGCATCCTCGCCTTTGGCTATTTCATCAGCAAAAAAACCGCACAATCCAAGACATGAAACTCAAAGAATCACTCAGGCGTTTCCTCGCTCGGCAGAACAAGCCCTATCACTATTCCGACGAGGAGCTGTAGGAGTGCCGTTGAGCCAACTTCCATAGCCTACTTCATGGGCTGGAAAAAGTCCAAAAGAAGACAGCAACACTCGCTTTAGTGTTGTGCACGCCGTTGTCGGAAATTGTTTTTTATTACCATCCACCTGTCAGACTATCAGGCACTAAACACTCTTTCCCGCCCTTGCTGATAAAAAAAACTCTCTATGTCCGAAAAAAGTTGTACTTTTGCACCACGTTATTAACCTTAAAAATAGATAAAAATGGCTTACAAAATCACTGACATCTGCGTTGCTTGCGGTACCTGCATCGACCAGTGCCCCGTCGGAGCTATCTCCGAAGGCGACATCTACAAGATTGACGCTGACGCTTGCGTTAGCTGCGGCACTTGCGCTGGCGCTTGCCCCACTGGCGCTATCGTCGAAGGCTAATCGCTTCAAAGATGAAAAGACAAAAGCCCTGCCTCCGTGCAGGGCTTTTTCTCAAAATGACATTCAATTCATTTTTTAATATTCACTAATCTCAAAATTATCAATTATGAAAAACGTTTTTAAGATCCTGACTGTTGTCTGCTTTGTGGCCGCAATGACAACTTTCACCTCCTGCAAAAAGAGCAATGAGGATCTCATTGTTGGCACTTGGAAATGCACCTCCGTCCAGACCGTTCCCGCGGATCCCTTCGCTAACCTCCTGGCTGGTGTCATCTTCACCTTCAATGCCGACAAGACCATGGCGGTTAATTCTTTCGGTGAGAATGGCAAAGGCACCTACTCCATCAAGGGCAACACTCTGACCATGACGGTTGAAAATGACCCTAGGACTGCCGAAATCAAAACTCTCGACAAGAAGAAACTCACCTTCTCCTATGACGAAGTGGATGATGAAGACGGTTCCACCATCAACGTCACCATGAATTTCGACAAGCAATAACAATCGTTGCCTGGCAACAAAAGGGTTGAAAGGGGCGACAACCGGCTCTAAGTACGGCTCCCCTCTTTCAACCCCTCTTTTTTTAACACGCCAGTGGGAAACAACACATTGCCCTGCCCCCCAAACCCCAGCATGTCATGAACGAGCGTCACCGCGTCAAACGGCTCTCCTTCCTCAGGTATGCGCTTGCTTTTCCCCGCAGCCTGTGGCTCAATTTCCGCTTGCTGCCCTTCCGTCAGGCCTGCCGTTTGCCCCTGCTTGTCTCCCACCGCACCCGTCTTTATAACCTCTCAGGCCGTCTGGTACTCCACCCCGCGCAGCTCCGCGTCGGGCTTGTCAAGATAGGTTTTAACACCTGCCAGCAGACCGATTTCCGCCATCACCGCACTCTTCTTAACCTCAGGGGCACCCTCCACATCCTTGGCGAGTGCGCCATCGGTGCGGGCTCTAGCATCGAAGTGTCGGAGACCGGCACCCTCACCCTTGGCCACGATTTCAACCTCGGCCCCTCTTCTCTCATTGTCTGCAACCATTCCATCACCTTCGGCCCCCATGTGCAGACCTCCTGGTGCTGCACCTTGATGGACACTGACCAGCACGCCCTTTTCGGCCCGGACGGCAATCGCTGCAACCCGGACCGGCCCATCGTCTTTGCCGACCATGTGTGGCTCGGCTGCCATGTCGTCGTCACCAAAGGCACGAGCCTCCCGTCCCACACCACCGTCGGGGCCATGAGCTGTCTGCACGGCACCTTCGACGAGGCGCACACCATCCTTGCGGGCAACCCCGCCAAGGTGGTTCGCCGCGGCATCACCCGCCAATGGTAACAATGAGTGGGGAGTCGAAAAGTGGAAAGGGATAATGTGTTTCAGACTTAATTGGCAGTATCTTCGCTCCTTAGTCCATTCTTAGGGGACATGCATTTTGGAGTTGTTCCTCGTGGAGAGGAACAAATGAGGAACAAATGAGGAACAAATGAGGAACAAATGACCTATAACTACTGGAGCAAGGGTGGGCTATTGCTCTTGCAACTTTTCGAGACGGGCGCGGTAGTTCGCGGCCTGTTTTTTGTTTTTCATGCGGGAGTAGACGTCCACCAGCTGCTGCAGCACGGCGGGATCGTTGGGCGAGAGTTGCTCGGCGCGGTTCAGGTGGCGCAGGGCGGTCTCGTAGTCGCCCTCGGCAATGTAGGTGTAGGCCAATGAGGAGAGGAACGTGGGCTCAGAGGGGAAGAGCTGTGCAGCGCGGTGGGCTATGCGGCGGATATGGGGAAGGATGGCTTTTCGCGCTTCCGGATCAGCGTTTTGAGTGGCCTCGTTGAGGGTGTAGAGGTAGTCTTGCACACCTTCGATGATGAGGATGCGACCTCCTTGGTCAAAGTTGGGGAATTGCCATTGGTGGTTGGTCTTCTCCGAGCGGTTCAGTGTGAGCACAACCTCGTCGGCAAAGGATTGCCAACGCATAAGCTGTCCCAGGAAGTAGATCTTGCCAAAGCGGAGGTCGAGACGTTCGGGGAAGAGGTGGATGGCATGGTCGATGGTTGTCAAACCGCTGTCCGCCAGGGAGGCGGCAAGGGCGGGATTATCGTTTTGCGACATGGAGAGGTTGATGTAGTGGTTGAATTGGGCTATGTAGAAGTCTATGTCGCCTGGGGAGTTCATGGCCCATGAGGCTAAGATGCGGCGCTGCTGGTGCACGTTGTCGCTGTTCAGGGCGTCGTAGAAGTCGTCAGAATAGGATTGTGCCGAAAGGCCGAGGCCGCAGACCAAGGCAAGGATGAGGGATAGGATTTGTTTCATGATGACAGGTGTTTATGGGCCGGGGATGGCGATTGTTATTGTTGTGTTGACGCTGCAAAGATACACAATATTTTTAATACATCAACGTTTCTTAAAAAATTAATACTGAGAAATGAGAGACATGCGCGCATGTTTTTCATGGCTGATGGTTAATGATTGATTGAGATTTTGCGAAATGAAGTTTTTGTTGATTATCCCTCCGCTCACGCAGCTGAACACTCCGTATCCCGCCACAACGGTGCTGAAGGGCTATTTGCAGGGGTGCGGACACGACGTGGCACAGGCGGACTTGGGCATAGAGTTGGTGGACAGGATGATGCGTGCTGACTGGCTCAAGGGCGCGGCACGGTGGGCTGCGGATCACGGCGGCGGACGCTCAGCGGGACAACTGCTGCAGGCCGCCGAGGTGGTGGAGCCTGTGATGCGCTTCCTGCGCGGGCAGGACGATACGCTGGCTTGGCGCATTGTGAACGGCAGTCTGCTGCCCAAAAGCAGCAGAAAGGGACGCGAGGAGGACATGGAATGGGCTTTCGGCGCGGCGGGCATCGCCGATCGGGCTCGCTATATGGCTACGCTCTTCTTGGAGGAGGTGGCAGAGGCCCTGCGCAAGGGAGTGGACGGGCATTTCGGCTTGGTGAATTATGCCGAGCAGTTGGCGGCTTATGCCCCGACGTTTGACGAGCTGCACCAGGCGTTGAATGCACAACCTACACCGATGGACGAGTTGATGGGCACCCTGCTGCGGGAGCATCTGGAGCGCGAACGACCCGACGTGGTATGCCTCTCGGTACCCTTCCCCGGCTGCATGTATGGTGCGCTGCGCTGCGGCGGATGGATTAAACGGGGATGGGAATCCCCCACAAGTGATAAAGGGCTGGAGCCGCGCAAGGCGACAGGCGGCGGAAGGCCGCGGGTGTGCATAGGCGGCGGTTTCATAAACACGGAGTGGCGCCAGCTGCGCGACGAACGTGTGTTCGACTATTGCGATTTCATCACCCTGGATGACGGCGAGCTGCCCCTGCGAAGCATAGGCGAGTTTGTGGCCGGGCAGTGCGGTGAGGGCGATCTGGTGCGGACCCTGTGGCGCAGGGACGACGGCACAATTATGTGGGAGCTGCTGAACAAGGAGGCCGTGGTGGAGAATGGCGACCCAGACTTTGGCGGGCTGCCCTTGCAGTTGTACCTCTCCACCGCCGACATGACCAACCCGATGCATCGCCTCTGGAGCGACGGACGATGGAACAAGCTGATGATGGCCCACGGCTGCTATTGGCACCGATGCGCTTTCTGCGACACGACTCTGGACTACATAGGCCGCTTTGCAGCCCCGACGGCAGCACAGGTGGTGGACACGATGGAGCGCGTGGCGAGGCAGACGGGCGTGTGGGGCTTCCACTTCGTGGACGAGGCTCTGCCTCCACGCCTGTTGGGCGAGGTGTGCGACGAGATTATTGCCCGCGGGCTGACGATGACTTTCTGGGGCAACATCCGTTTCGAGAAGGCCTACACGGCAGAGCTTTGCAACAAGTTGGCACGGGCGGGATGTGTGGCCGTAAGCGGAGGGCTGGAGGTGGCATCGGACCGACTGCTGAAGCTGATGGACAAAGGCGTCACCATAGAGCAGACGGTGGAGGCGTGCCGCCATTTCCGCGACGCTGGCATCATGGTGCACACCTATCTGATGTACGGCTTCCCGACGGAGACGCTGGAGGAGACCCTCGGAGCGTTGGACACCGTGCGGCGCATGTTCGACGAGGGCATTGTGCAGAGCGCTTTCTGGCACCGCTACGCCATGACCTGCCACAGCCCTTCGGGCAGGAACCCGGAGCGGTACGGCGCACGGCGTTGCCCCTGCGAGGAAGGCGTGGGCAGCGAGGGGTGGAACCCGTTCTGCAACAACGAGGTGGACTGGGAGCAGACAGACGGCGGAGAACAGTTTGACTATGACATTGAGGAGGTGGGGCGCGGATTACGCACGGCCACCTACAACTATATGAACGGCCTCGGGCTGGACCAGCCCGTGCGGAGTTGGTTCCCCGGCATTAGATTCAAAAAGCCTAAGAAGTCATAGACCCAATAGACGTTCATAGAATCTATAGAATTACTTAGAAAAGCTAAGCCCTCCTCTATGAGACAAGAAACAAAAAACACATGGTTCCGAGGCTGGTGGCCAGTGGTGTTGCTGGCAGCCTTTTCTGTGGTGAGCCTTTGGCTGTTCTATTTTCCCCGCCAGCCACAGGATTTGGTGTCTTTGACCGAGGCGGGTAACCGTTGCGAGTGGACAGGCAAGCGGGAGGTCTTTCCCCTGTCGGGGTTGCTGCTTGGCATGGGCTACAGCTGCATGGAGCTGTATGGGCAGCCGGCCGAGTTCTACACCGATTTCCAGATGCCCCATTTGTGGGGCGAGGACAGTGTGCGCCTTTGGATAAGGCAGGGGGACTACGACAGGCTGCAGAAGGCCAAGGCCGCAGCCAGCGACGAGTGCCGCAGGATAAAGGCGTACAGGATGGATGTGCTTGACCCCTACGTAGGCTGGCAACGCTATGTGGCGCAGCATCCCCACGGCCCCGGCCCCAGCTTCGCCCTCGGCGCCCTGACAGGCATCCTCTGCCTAATCCTACTAATAAAGAAAGTCTTCTATTCCTGACGAAAAACCATGATAAACACCCGCCCAGAAAAATAGAACCCTCCCTAACGAATTCTCGCAATAACACAATTCCCGCATCATTTTTTGCCAATCAAGAAAAAAAGAGTATCTTTGCAAACTAAATGTTCTGCTTATGACTCCAGAAGAAAAAGCGAGAATCAAGATTGACCAGATGTTTGATGATGCTGGCTGGAAGGTGGTTGACAGGGATTTCTATTCGCCAACCCTCACCGCTGCCGCTATCCGCGAAGGTCTCTTGAACTGCAATAGAGAAGCCGACTACTTCTTGTTTATCAATGGTATGGCCGTCGGGGTTCTGGAAGCAAAACGTAAAGAAAAGGATGTAACCGATAGCGAGGTATGTGAACAGGCCGAGATGTATGCCCGAAGCGTTCCAAATTATTATAAGGCTTATTCCCGTCCGTTGCCTATCATCTATCAATCGAATGGCGAAGAAACATATTTCCGTGACTTCCGGGATGAAAAGGGAGAACTTATCAAGATCAATCGCATCCATACCCCTAAAGAAATTGTGAAGATGCTGGACATCGATGATCCCTACGCGGGATTGCCAACCTTGAAGGAGAAAGGTTTACGCGATTGCCAGTATGAGGCCATCACGGAACTTGAGGGCAGTTTCCGCGCTGGACAAAAACGTGCCTTGATAGTATTGGCTACTGGTGCTGGTAAAACATACACTGCCTGTTTGGCTTCCTATCGCTTCTTGGCATTCACACCGATGAAACGCATCCTCTTCCTGGTTGACCGTAACAATCTTGGCAAACAGGCAGAAGGCGAGTTCGGGATGTTTCGTCTGACAGAGAATGGCGACCCGTTCAACACCATTTATACGGTGAATCGCCTGAAGTCAGCCGAAGTGCCGTCCGATAGCAACGTGGTCATATCCACCATCCAGCGTCTTTTCTCTCTCCTCACAGGGAAAGAAATAGTCGATAATGATGATGACGATGAAGACACCGCGACAGGAGAAGTGCAGTTGCCTGGAAACATCACCCTTCCTCCTGACTTCTTCGACCTGATTATCATCGACGAGTGCCACCGTTCCATCTATGGCAACTGGAAAAAAGTGTTGGATTATTTCCACACAGCCAAGATGATAGGGCTGACGGCGACCCCTGTTCCTGAAACAAAGGCTTTCTTCAATAACAACATTGTGGTCAATTACACGTTGGAGCAATCCATCGTGGATGGCGTGAATGTGGATGCCCGCGTTTATCGCATCAAGACGGAGGCCACAGAGAACGGTGGAGCCATCTTGAAAGGCGCCAAACTGAGACGGATGACACGATACACGGGCAAGGTGGAAACCATCCGCAACGAGGAGTCGAAGAACTACACTAAAGAGGAGCTGAACCGCTGTATCATAAATCCAGCGCAAATCAAGCTCGTGCTGGAAACCTATCGCGATGCTGTCTATACTGAGATGTTCACCGACCCTCAGCGTGAAACGAATATGGACTATCTGCCCAAGACGCTCATTTTCGCGCTGAACGAAATCCACGCCAACAATATCGTGACTATTGCAAAGGAAGTGTTTGGCCGAACAGACGACAAGTTTGTACAGAAGATTACCTACTCCTCGGGCGACAGCAACGAGTTGATTCGTCAGTTCCGCAACGATAAGGAATTCCGTATAGCGGTCACCTGCACGCTGGTGGCAACGGGTACGGATGTGAAACCGCTTGAAGTGTTGATATTCATGCGCGATGTGGCTTCCGAGCCGCTTTATATCCAGATGAAGGGTCGCGGAGTGCGCACTATTGGCGACGACCAGTTGCGCAACGTCACACCCAATGCCTTTAGCAAGGATTGCTTCTTTCTCGTAGATGCCGTAGGCGTGACCGAGAGCCATAAGACAGTAACAAGTCCAAGCTCTGGTGAAACCGAGCAAAATGTCACGCTGAAGCGGCTGTTGGAGTTGTTGGCTCACGGCAACGTGAACGACGACTATCTCCGCTTGATTGCTGCCAAACTCGCACGTATCTACAACAAGTGCAATGACAAACAGCGTGAAGAGTTTGAAATAATGGCCCACAGCAGTATGCAGGAGATTTCGGCTGCCATCTTCGATGCTTTGGAGAAAAACACATTGCCTCCATACGAAAGCATTGATGAGCCGAATCTTGAACGCAAAGGGTTGGTGGCTCCGCTGACACATCACCCCGAAGCGCGTCACTATCTGCTTATCCTTGCGGCTGGCTTTGTGGAAACGCTTATGCCTGGCGAAGACCAGCTGATTTCCAAAGGATTCTCAGTAGAGGAAGCAAAGGAACTTACTTCGGCTTTTGAGAGTTACTGCGATGAACACCAGGACGAGATAGAGGCACTTCGTATGATATACAACAGCGAGGGTGAGCCTCTGACCTACGATATTCTGAAAGACTTGGAGAACAAGCTGAAGATGGCCAACAACCGCTTCCAGTCGACCCGCATCTGGAACTCGTATGCCATTGTGAACCCCAATTCCGTCAAGAAGCATACTACCAAAGAAGAAAAAGAGGCGCTCACCAATATCATTCAGCTGGTACGTTTCGCCAACCATCAAATAGAGAAGCTGGAAAGCCTATACCCATTGGCACAGCAGCGCTTTAACCTGTGGTATGGTCAGATGCAGCGCACGGTGACAGAATCTCAGATAGCCATCATCCGGCAGGTAGTGGATTATATCGCTTCCAACGGAGCCTGCACCATCAAGGACATCATCGACGACGACAAGACGCGTGCCGCCCAGCTTATCAAGGCTTTTGGCGGTAAGCAGCAGGCCGACGAGGCCCTTGTGTCACTCTCGAAATTCTTACTTTACAGAAAAACAGCATAACATTCTATGGCAACCACTAAAGAGACATCACTAACCAAGAAAGTCTGGACGCTGGCCACAACTCTTGCTGGACAGGGAATAGGCTTTACCGACTATATCACCCAGCTCACCTACCTACTCTTCCTGAAGATGGACGATGAGAACGTGAAAACCTTCGGCGAAAACTCTGCCATTCCAGAGGGCTATCGCTGGAATGACCTTGTGGGGCTGGATGGTCTCGACCTAATCAAGCAATACGAGAAAACGCTGGAAACGCTGAGCAAGCAAGAAAACCTTATCGGCACCATCTTCGTAAAGGCCCAAAACAAAATCGACAAGCCTGTCTATCTTCGCAAGGTGATTACATTGATTGACGGTGAGGATTGGCTGGTGATGGATGGCGACGTGAAAGGCGCCATCTATGAAAGCATCCTTGAAAAGAACGGACAGGACAAGAAGAGCGGTGCCGGACAGTATTTCACACCGCGTTCCCTCATCTCGGCTATGGTCGATGTCACCCGTCCGCAAATCGACGAGACGGTTTGCGACCCTGCTTGCGGTACAGGTGGCTTCTTGCTGGCTGCTTACGACTATATGAAAGACCAGTCGCCGGACAAGGCCAAGCGCGATTTTCTGCGTGAAAAGGCACTCACGGGCTATGACAACACGGCTCTTGTGGTGACATTGGCCTCGATGAATCTCTATCTGCACGGCATCGGCACCAACCGCAGCCCTATCCTGTGTGAGGACTCGCTGGAGAAACAACCACAGCAGTTGGTGAATGTCATTCTGGCCAATCCTCCTTTCGGCACCCGCCCGGCCGGCAGCGTGGATATCGACCGCCCCGATTTCTATGTGGAGACCAAGAACAACCAGCTGAATTTCCTCCAGCACATCATGGTGATGCTGAAGAACACGGGGCGCGCCGCTGTGGTGCTGCCCGACAATGTGCTGTTTGAAGGGGGTGCCGGTGAGACCATCCGCAAGGAACTGCTGAAGAACTTCAACCTGCACACCATCCTCCGTCTGCCCACGGGCATCTTCTATGCCCAAGGCGTAAAGGCCAATGTGCTTTTCTTCAAGAAAGGTGAGCCGACCAAAGAAGTGTGGTTCTACGACTACCGCACAGGCATCAAGCACACCTTGGCCACCAAGCCCATGCTGCGTCACCACCTCAACGACTTTGTGGCTTGCTACAACGCCGACAACCTCTCCGCCAGAGAGGAAACCTACAATGCCGAAACCAATCCCAATGGCCGTTGGCGTAAATACAACGTCAAAGAATTGTTGCAACGCGACAAGACCAGCCTTGATATCACTTGGATAAAGCAGACAGACGAAGACAACGATATGACATTGGCCGAGTTGATGGCCACCATCCAGCAGAAAAGCGACAACATCAGCAAGGCTGTGGCCGAATTACAAAAGTTGTTGAAGAATATCGAAGAATGAAAATCATGGAAACTACGGGGAAAAGTACGTTGAAAAGTACGTTGAAAGGTACAAAGAAGAAGATAGTAGAGATAATGGCTAATGATTCTACTGTTACAATACCACAAATAGCGGAACAACTTAAGTTAGACCCTCGCGGAATAGAAAAACATATTAAACAACTCAAAGAACAAGGGTTCATCAAACGTATTGGAGGCGACAATGGAGGCCATTGGGTAATAGTAGATAATTAACTTAGTCACTTAACTTAGTCACTAATCAAAATAAGTGACCAAGTTAAAAATGATTGTTTATGGACACAAAGAAACTACGCCAGAAGATACTCGACCTCGCCATTCGTGGCAAGCTCGTTCCCCAAGACCCCAACGACGAGCCTGCCTCCCTGTTGCTGGAGCGCATCCGTGCTGAGAAAGAACGCCTCATCAAAGAAGGAAAGATAAAACGGAGCAAGAAGACAGCTGAAGATAATAAGATTGAAGCACCGTTTGAAATACCTGAGAGTTGGGTATGGGTAAGACTGGAAGACTTTGTTATGGCAATAACAGATGGAGATCACCAACCTCCTCCCCAGTCTAAAACTGGTATTCCATTTCTTGTTATTTCCGATGTGAATACAGGTGTAATCAATTTTAGTCATGCACGTTTCGTTTCGGAAGAATACTACTATAATCTTCCTGCTATTAGACAAGCTACTAAGGGTGATATCTTATTTACAGTAACAGGTTCATATGGAATTACAATTCTTGTTAACACAGAACAAGAATTCTGTTTTCAACGACATATTGGACTAGTAAAAACTATAAATTGTTCTAAATGGATAACTATAGTTCTGCAGTCCGATTACGTGCACAAATATTGTGATAAAGTTGCTACTGGTACAGCTCAGAAAACCGTATCTTTGAGTTATCTACGGGATTTAATGATTCCTATTCCTCCTTATCAGGAACAGAAACGTATCGCAAGCGAAATCGAACGTTGGTTTTCTGTGATTGATGAATTGGAGAGCAATGAGGATGATTTGTTGAAGGCTATCGATAAAGCAAAGTCCAAAATTCTCGACCTCGCCATTCACGGTAAACTTGTACCCCAAGACCCCAACGACGAACCCGCCATAGAACTCTTAAAGCGCATCAACCCCAAGTTTGAACCTTGCGATGTGGAGGATTGTCCATATGCGATTCCGTCAAGTTGGGAGTGGACAACCATAGGAATGAGCTCAAAATACAAATCGGCATCGATAGACCCGTCAAAGTATAAAGATCAAGACTTTGAACTTTATAGTGTTCCTTCTTTTGAAACTGGGATGCCTGAGGCAGTAAAAGGATCCTTGATTTCTTCATCCAAAAAGATAGTGAAAGAAGGAGATGTTTTGGTATGTAAGATAAACCCTCATCTAAATAGGATATGGATAGTAGAACACCACAATAAAGATTTGCAATGTATTGCTTCTTCTGAGTGGATTATTTTCAGAAATAGGGATATTGATTCGCAGTATCTCATGAGGTGTTTTTCTTCTTCGTACTTTTTGCATTTAATGTTATCAAATGTAAGTGGTGTTGGTGGTTCACTTATGAGAGCGCAACCCGCTTCTGTTGAAAAATATCTTTTTCCTCTTCCTCCTCTTGCAGAACAGAAACGCATAGTGGCGAAGATAGAAGAAGTATTTAAGGCAATTGACGAATTATCCTGATGCCAGGATCTTCTCCAAAGGCATCTTTTAGAATGGCCTTTACAAAGCCTTCGGCATCGATGGTGATGTTCTGCTGCTGGTCTTCTGTCTCGTAAGTGTATTTGATTTCGAGTATTTTTACAAGTCCCCAATAAGCGGTTTTTACATAGGCATCATCGAATGGGAATACAAATGGAAAAGCATCTGTGGGATGGTCGGGAGTCTGTTGCTCCAACAAATTCAACGTGGTGATTTCTTTGCCCTCGGCATCGCGGATAACCCAATCGGCAAGTTCTAATGGAATATGAGAGGCATTGCTCCAATTGTATTCGTGAGTAAAGCTTATCATATCCATCCTGCGCTTGTATTCAGGAATAGCAATATTGTGATCTTTTGCCCATTGTTCGTCAACTGCAAAAAGAGTACTTCGTTTTTCTATATGGAAATCGAGTGCCATATTCCCAATAAAGGTTTCTCCGACTTCGGGCTCTCGCAACTCCTGAAGCGAAATTCCGCACTCCTTTGCATACAGCTTTGCCCCGCTCTGGAATCCTTTCTTGGATACCATTATGCCCTCAACACCATCCAAATCTATCAAAACACCATTGAAAGCACACACCTTCTCTTTTGGCACGTGTTTGCTGTAATTTTTACATTCTATAGCCACCCGGTGTTTTATCCCATCATTTTCGTACTCCCAATAGACATCAATCTGGTGTTTGCAACCCGACCGGCCTTCCAACTTAATATTGTGCTGGACATTCGCAATATTAGGGTGTCGGCAGTTCAGCAATTGCTGGTAAACCTCCTGCGTAAAACGCTCGTATTCAGTGTTGGGATTCATTGCAATAGTAATTATTAATCGAAGAGCAAAGGTACAACTTTTTTGCGAAACATAAAAAAAGAACCACCAAACACCTGTTCCGTAACAATTAACGGACACTTTTCGGCAATTTTTTTTATTATGATGTGAACATAATGTAAGGAGGAGGGACGGGGCTACTGTGCCTGTGTGTTGTTTTTTTAACCTAAACAGTCATTGGAATTAAGGTACACGTTGACATGAATCATTAATGGAGTGGTGTGTGTGAGGATGGAAAAGGATGGTATGGGTCTCTGCGGGATAAATGAAGAAACTTGTGTGTGTCACGGATACGAAGATGTTTTATTGGAAGCAACATTGTTTATCTTTGCAGTCGGAACAGAGTACAGACATTATGCGTAGGATGGTTCTATTTCAGAAAGTTCTTTGACAGATTGGATTTAGGTTTCTTGTTGCTTTTGGTTTCTCAGCCACTGGGAGTGGCGTATGCGGTTTAGGGATGAATGCTTGGCAAAGTGTTTGAAGGTGGCTGGGTCCGCGTCGGCAAGGGCTTCTAACTGTGCTTTGCGCTCGTCGGTGAGGGTGAAGCGTGCAGGTGCCGCTTGATTGTAGGGGCAGACGAGTTGGCAGCAGTCGCAGCCGAAGGCATAGCCGGAGAGGTGTATCTGGGGTGGCAGGGTTTCTGCGCGGTTTTCGATGGTGTGGTAGGAGGCGCAGCAGCGGGCGTTGAGCAGGGGAATGGTTGAATGGGTTAATTTGTTAATGCTTGAATGCGTTAGTGCTTTATTAGGGCAGGCGTCGATACAGGCGTGGCAGTTGCCGCAGCGGTTCTCAATCGGCTTGTCGTAGAGGTCGGCAGGGGAGGTGGTGACAAGCTCGCCGATAAAGCAGTAGCTGCCCAGCGTGGGGTTGATGAGGAGGGTGTTGCGTCCTATCCACCCCAGCCCGGCACGGGCGGCCCAGAGTTTGTCGCTGATGGGAGCCGTGTCCACACAGGGACGTGCCTCGAAGTCGGGATAATGCGTGCGGAGGGAGGAAATGAACTGGTAGAGCATCCGTTTGACACGCTGGTGATAGTCTTCGCCATAGGCATATTGGGCAATGCGGGCAGGCCCTTCCATGCGGCGCGAGGGTTTATAGCCCAACAGGACAGAGATGACGGTGCGGGCACCAGGGTGGAGCACCCGCGGGTCGGTGCGGAGGTCGCGGTATTGCTCCATATAGTGCATGTCGGCATGAAAGCCGTGTGCAATCCATTCGTCAAGGTGGAATTCCTCCGGGGTCAACGCTGTAGCTTCAGCCAGGCCACAGGCGTCGAATCCCACGGTGGCGGCGACGGCCTTGACAACCGACGAGGAGAGGGTGGGGGAGTCCACGGTCTATTCGTTTTCAGGCAGGGAGTCTTCGGGTTCGGAAGACTCGTGTGGGGCGGCGTTCTCGGCACGATTCTCCTTGAGGCTGCCTTCGAAGAGTTCGAACTGGAGGAAACGGCAGTCGAGCTGGCCGTTGAGGAGGGGTATTTTCTTGGAGGGTTTGAGCCCGATGTGCTTCAGGGCTTCGAAGTCACTGCTGATAAGCCACACCTCGCAGTCCTTGCCGTATTTGCGCTTGAAGGTGTCGCCCAGTTGCTGGTACATGGCGTTGAGGTCCTCAATCTGTATGCGCTCGCCGTAGGGCGGGTTGGTGACAATGAGGGTGCGGCCTTCGGGGGGGTCTTGGTCCTCGAAGGAGCCGTTGAAGAGCATGACATCCTTGTGAAGCTTGGTGAACTGCAGGTTCTTCTCAGCCTGGGAAAGAACGGTGAGGTCTATGTCGTTGCCCCATATCTCGTGGTCAAAGTCGGTGGAGCCTATTTTGCGGTCTTCCTCTTGCTTGACGCTTTTCCATTCGCCGAGGTTGAACTCCTTCCAGCGGCGGAAAGCAAAGCGGTCGCCGCGGTAGTACTGGGCGGGGATGTTCATGGCCATCATGGCAGCCTCAATGAGGAGGGTGCCGGAGCCACACATGGGGTCGTAGAAGTTGGTGTCGCACTGCCAGCCGGTGAGTTTGATCATGCCAGCGGCAAGCACCTCGTTGATGGGGGCAAGGCCGACGGCCTGACGGTAGCCGCGCTTATGGAGGGAGTCGCCACTGGAGTTGATGAGCAGGGTGACGTGGTTGTCGCGTATGTGGAGGTTGAATTTGTAGTCGGCATTCTCGGTGTCGATGGAGGGCCGTTGTCCGAAGTTGCGGCGGAAGCGGTCCACAATGGCATCCTTGGTTTTCAGGGCGGCATAGTAGGAATGGGTGAAGATGTCGCCGCTTGTGGTGCTGTCAATCATGAAGGTGCAGTCCACGTCGAGGATTTTTTCCCAACGGATGCGGTAAACCTGGTCGTAGAGTTCCTGCTCGTTGTTGGCTTCGAACTCAGCAAAAGGTTTGAGGATGGCCAGAGCGGTGCGGCAGGTGTAGTTGGCTCGATAGAGCAGCCGCATGTCGCCTTCGAAAAGGACTGCGCGGTTGATGCACTCGATGTTTTCGGCACCCATGGCGCGGAGCTCGTCGGCAAGAATTTCTTCAAGGCCCATCATGGTCTTGGCAACCATTCTGAATTTCTCTTTTGCGGTGTGCTTTACGGGTACGGCTTTGCCGTTTTGTTTCTGGATTATCATGGTCTTAGGGTTTAGTTTTGTATTGAGGTGTTAGGAGTGTTGTTTTCTTTGGGTGTTTGGTGTTTGCTGTGCCGGAGGGAGTAGTGGCGCGGGGTGCGTTGTGTTCTCAGTTCGCGTCCTGTGGCAATGGCCACGTTCAGTTCGTAGCCAAGCATGATAACGAAACTGTTGACGAGTAGCCACAGCATGATGAGGAGCAATGTGCCGATGGAGCCGTAGAGGAGGTTGTAGCGGTTGAAGTTGGCCAGATAGACCTTGAATCCCCACGACAGGAGGATGAACATGATGGTGGCGAACATGGCTCCGGTGGAGAAGAATCCCACACGCTGTTTTTTCATGGGGATGACGTAATAGATAATGCTGAGTGTGAGCAGGGCCATGCCTACAAGAATGACCCAACGCCCGATGCTGATGATGATGTGCGTGAACGAGCCCGGCACAAGGATGCCCTGGCGGAACAGCCATACCAGGATGGTCTTGTAGCCTATAATCAGCACCAACACCAGTACCAACATGATGTACAGCAGAAACACCAGCGCGATGCAGATGATGTACTGCACCACAATTGAGCGTTGCTCGCTGTGCCGGTCGGCAAAATAGGACATCATGCTGCTCAATCCGTTGGCCGCAAAGATGACGGAAGCGGCTGAGCCGATGGAAAGGAGACTGGTGTGCTTGTGTCCCATGACGTCGTTGATAGTGTTGGCAATGGGACCGTAGATTTTCTCTGGAACAATGAGTTGCAGCTCGTACAGCAACTCGTCCTGCAGCCCGTTGAAAGGCAGGAAAGCAATAAGGGTAAAGATGAAAATGAGCAGTGGAGGCAGTGCCGAGAGGAAAGAGAATGCCAGTCCCTTCGATGCGCGCCATAGGTCGCCGTTGAAGATGCCGCGCCACAGGTAGCTGACCACGTCGTACAGCGGCACTCCCTGGCTGCGGGGCAGTGAAATGCGGTGCACCATCACCCGCGTCTTGCGCACCGTGCGGCTGTGCACAACGCGCTCTCCCACCTTGTGGAATCGGTCAACCATTTTATTGCTGCGGGCGTTCACTGCGGGCTGTGGCTTATTTCTTTACCAACGAAATGTCCATGCTTTTGATGTGGTGGGTGAGGGCTCCCACGGAGATGAAGTCCACTCCCGTCTCGGCATAGCTGCGCAGTGTCTCTTCCGTGATGCCGCCGCTGGCTTCGGTCTCGTACTTCCCGCCAATGCGTTTCACGGCCTTGCGCAGGGTGTCGGTGTCGAAATTGTCGAGCATGATGCGGTCCACGCCGCCATGTTGCATCACCTGTTCTAGCTCATCCATATTGCGCACTTCAATCTCAATGCGCAGGTCCTTGCCTTTCGCTTTCAGGTAGGCGCGGGTGCGGTCAATGGCGGCCTCGATGCCACCGGCAAAATCGATGTGGTTATCCTTCAACATCACCATGTCGTACAGCCCTATGCGGTGGTTCGTCCCGCCTCCGCACTTCACGGCATACTTCTCCAGCAGCCGCATGTTGGGCGTGGTCTTACGGGTGTCCAGCAGCCGGGTGTTCAGCCCGTCCAGCATGGCAACCATCTTGTGGGTCTCTGTGGCTATGCCGCTGAGGCGTTGCATAAAGTTCAGTGCTGTCCGCTCGGCGGTGAGTATTACCCCCGAAGCACCCTCTATGGTCATCAATATATCGCCCTTTTTCACCGCGTCGCCATCCTGTTTGTGCATCGTCACAGTGATGGGAATCTGGCTGTGGTAGTATGAATCGTTGACAAAGTGAAACACTCTTTCGCCCACTTCCATGCCGCACACAATACCCTCCGCCTTGGCAACCATTTTGGCTGTGTTTGTGGCAGTTGGTGGAATGCACGCCAAAGTGCTGTGGTCGCCGTCGCCCACATCTTCTAAGAGTGCCATACGAATCAGTTCGTCTAAATTCGGGATATTGGTCATCATGTCAAATACCTTTTTGATTTCAAACTGCAAAAATACGAATAATCTTTGAATTATTAAAATATTCTTTCTGTTTTCTGTTTTTTTCGTAATTTTGCAGCATGAAAGCAACTATCCTCAACATAGGCGACGAACTGCTGATTGGGCAGGTTGTCAACACAAATGCCAGCTCCATGTCGCAGATGCTCATTGCCGCAGGCATCGACGTTTGTGGCACCTTTGTCATTGGCGACCGTGCCGACGACATCGATTTCTACCTCCGTCATTGCATAGAAAGGAGCGATGTGGTGCTCATCACCGGCGGTCTCGGCCCCACCAAGGACGACATCACCAAGAAGACCCTCTGCGATTTCTTCCACAGCGAGCTTTACGAGAACCAGGAAGCCCTTACCAACGTCAAGCGCATCTTTGACGCCCGCGGCTATGAGCTCACCCCCATCAACCGCCAGCAGGCATGGGTTCCGCGCTGCTGCACCATGGTCAACAACATCCTCGGCACGGCCCCTTGCATGTGGTTCGACTATCAGGGCAAGGTGGTCGTCTCCATGCCCGGTGTTCCTTTCGAAATGGTCAATCTCATGCAGACCGAAATCATTCCCAGGCTGCAAGCCCATTTCCGCACCGATCAGATTGTCAACAAGAACATCCTCGTCCAAGGCATTGGCGAGTCCTTCCTGTCCGACCTCATCGAACCGTGGGAGCTCTCCCTGCCCTCCACCATCCGACTGGCCTACTTGCCTCAGTCTGGCATGCTCAAACTGCGCCTCACGGCCCGCGGCAGCCACGACGACCGTGCTCTGCTCCAGCAGCAGATTGACCGTGCCGTGGCGGAGCTCTATCCCATCGCCGGACAATATATCGTGGGCGAAGACCTCGAAACCCTCCCTGAACTGGTGGCCTACACCATGAAACGCCACCATGCCACCCTCGCCACTGCCGAGAGTTGTACCGGCGGTGCCCTCGCCTCGCAACTCACTGCCATGGCTGGAGCCTCCGAGTACTACCGCGGCGGCGTAGTGGCTTACAGCAACGAGGTGAAGGAATGCGCCCTTGGTGTGAGCCACCAGACCCTCCTTGACCACGGTGCCGTCAGCGAGGAGACCGTCCGTCAGATGGCCGAAGGTGCCCGCTCCCGTTTGGGCAGCGACTATGCCGTCGCCACCACGGGCATTGCCGGCCCCGGTGGCGGCACGCCACAGAAACCTGTCGGCACCGTTTGGATTGCTGTCGCCTCGCGCCAGCAAACCGTTGCCCGCCTTCTCCATTTCGGCGACCGCCGCGCCCAGACCATCGAGCGCACCTGCAACGCCGTGTGGAGCGACTTGATAAAACTCGTCAACCAAAACAATCCCGTCAAACCTCTCTAACACCCTTCTTCCCATGCCCAGAGGATTAATCACCGTGCTCATGCTCGTCTGCTCCAACGTCTTCATGACCTTTGCGTGGTACGGCAATCTCAAACTCCAGCAGATGAACGTCATCAAGGACTGGCCGCTCATTGCCATCATTGCCCTCTCGTGGGGCATGGCCTTCTTTGAGTACACCTTCATGATACCCGCCAACCGCATTGGCTCGCAGATCACCGGCGGACCCTTCTCCCTCATGCAGCTCAAAGTCATACAGGAGTGCGTCTCGCTGCTGGTCTTCACCGTCATTGTGGCCACCGTCTTCAAGGGCGAGCCCATCCGTTGGAACCACCTTGTGGCCTTTGGCCTCATCATCCTGGCCGTATTCTTTGCCTTCTTAAAAACCGACTGATAATACAACCCCTGACTTATGAAACGTTTTGTTCCCCTCCTGCTGTCGTTGCTGCTCTTTGTGGGCTGCAACCGTGAAATGGATGTTTTCGAACTCACCAACTGGGAGTTCGAGTACCAAGACCAGTGGTACCCCGCCACCGTTCCTGGCTGCATCCACACCGATCTCATTGCCCAAGGCCTTATCCCGGATCCCTTCTACGGCACCAACGAGGATTCCGTCCAATGGGTATCCCAAAGACCTTGGAAATACCGCACCACCATCACCCGCGACATGTGGGAAGGCTACGAACATTGCGACCTCATCCTCGACGGGGTCACACTCTGCGATGTGCGAATCTATGGCGAGGCCCTTGGCGCCCCGTTCCAGCATCTGCTCATGTCGCCAGACAACATGTTCCGCACTCATCGGGTGTGCCTCTTCGAGTCACTTATTGACAGCGGCATCCTGCCCGACCCCGATGAGGATATTGTCATTGAGATTACCTTCTACCCCATAGAGCAGAACAATGAAGTCCATTTTGCCAACGAAACTTCTGCAGGTGATGGCTGCCCTGAGCCCGATATGGACTACAACCTGCCCGACCACCGCGCAATGACCCGCATGGCTCCATACATGCTGGGGTGGGACTGGGGCCCCAAGCTGAGCACCGTCGGCATCCTCGGCGGGGCAAGACTGGAGTGCCACAACGGCGACGAGGTCGAGGCCCCGTTGCCCAAACCCCGCTCCTGGAATGTCACCCTGCGGCAGGAACAGGACTCCATCGGCCAGAGTTTCACCTTCTACCGCAATGGCAAGCCCATCTTTGTGAAGGGAGCCAACTGGATTCCCGTCCATTCCTTCCCCGTGCTCGACAGTGCCAACCGTGCCCGCTACCTCCACCTGCTCATTTCGGCCAAGGAAGCCCACTTCAACATGCTGCGCATCTGGGGCGGCGGCATCTACGAGCCTGACTACTTCTACGACCTTTGCGATTCGCTCGGCATCATGGTGTGGCAGGATTTCAACTTCAGCTGTGCCCTCTATCCCTCCGACAGCGCTTTCCTCAACAACGTGAAGGCCGAAGCCGAGGAGCAGGTGCGCCGCATTGCCCAGCATCCCTGCGTGGTGCTGTGGTGCGGCAACAACGAGGTGAAGAATGGCTGGGAAGACTGGGGCTGGCAAGCACAATACCAGTGGACCCCCGAACAGATTGCCACGCTGCAACACGGCATCGACACCCTTTTCGGTCCCGACGGCATCCTGGCCCAGGCCGTGAAGCAGTACGACCCGCTGAAACGTCCCTACGTCACCAGCTCGCCGCTTTTCGGCTGGGGCCATCCCGAATGTGTTACCCATGGCGACAGCCACTACTGGGGCGTGTGGTGGGGTGAGCAGCCTTTTGAGATGTACAAAGAGAAGACGGGCCGCTTCATGTCCGAATACGGCTTCCAGAGCTACCCGGACTACAGCACCGTATGCCGCTACTGCCCCGAGGACCAGCGCTACATTGACTCGCCCGTCATGAAGAGCCATCAGAAGCACGGTCGTGGATTGGAGATTATCGACAAGGCCATGCGCCAATACTATGGCGTGGACAGCCGCTCGCTGAGCCTTGAGGATTTCTGCTACGTCAGCCAGCTTCTCCAGGCCTGGGGCACGGGCTACGGCATTCTCTGCCACCTGCAGGCGCAGCCCCACTGCATGGGCACCCTCTACTGGCAGCTGAACGACTGCTGGCCCGTGGCATCGTGGAGCAGCATTGACTGCTATGGCAACTGGAAAGCCCTCCACTACCGCGCCCGTGACCTCTTCAGCGATACCGTCGACCTCTCGCGCTGGGAACGCTATTACCGCACCTATCCCCGCAACCTCCGTCTGCCCAAAGCACGCTATGACCTCAGCCAGCGTATAGAAAAAGGGCGGCTGGTGGTAGATGTCAAGGCCGCCAGCAACCTTCGCGACGTCATGTTGCAGACCTCCCCGCACGTCGACGGCCATTTCGACATGAATTATTTCGACCTCGCTGCCGGCCAGTCGCTCCGCGCCTGTTTCATCCCTGCCGACCCCAAGGTCGACCTCTCGCACGTCACGGTCACCTTCAAGTGCCTCAATCAGGTGCTGAACCCTTGACGGCGTTGTCGTTACGCCCTGTAGCGGCCCTGCCCATCAACCCTTGGCTGTGGGCAGGGCCGCTCTTTTAAGTTCATTTGTACCACTCTTGTTATTTTAGTTGTCCAATGAAAAAGGAACAAATGAGGAACAAATGAGGTACAACTGAGGGTGAAGGAGCGAAGGCAGGCCGGAGCCGGAAGGGACGTCGGCGCGACAGTCTCGGGGCGGGAGAGGAAGGGTGAGTTTTTTCGCTAAATCAAAAAAAAGACGTATATTTGCAGCATGATAGTGGAAAGGAATCGCCGCGAGCTATGAGGCGTAACGGCGTGAGGAACAGTTGGCTTGTCTTGCCGATGGGCAGGAGGAGAAGGTGAGGTTGCATGCTCACGCATGCGAGTGCCGGAGGGGGAAAGCACCAGCCGCCGCGCAGCGGCGGCGCGGGAAGGGGAGAGGCTGATGAGGAAAAGGAATGTTTAATTTTAAAATAAACTATTGTATATGAATCTACAGGGAAGACGCGAAAGCAAGAACGTTGACGACCGCCGCGGGCAGGTGACCAAAAAGGCCGGACTGGGTATCGGTGGTTTGATTGTTGCAGGTATCATCGTGTTGATTATGGGCGGCAACCCGCTCAGTGTGCTGCAGTTCGCCGGCAATGGTGGAGGGACAACGGAGAATACCGAGTATGTACCCACAGCCGAGGAGCAGGAGTTGGCCACCTTTGCAAGCCAGATTCTGGCAGGCACCGAGGATGTGTGGACGGCCGAGTTCAAGAAGATGGGCCGCACCTATACGCCTCCCAAGCTGGTGCTTTTCAAAGGGTCTGTGCAGAGCGGCTGCGGTGGCGCCACTTCAGCGTCGGGTCCGTTCTATTGCTCGGTGGACCAGTGTGTCTACCTCGACCTTGAGTTCTTCTCCAGCATGAAGAAGCAGCTGGGGGCCGACGGCGATTTCGCTTACGCCTACGTCATTGCCCACGAGGTGGGACACCATGTGCAGTACCTGCTCGGCACCCTGACCGAAGCACACCAAATGATGAGCAGGGTCGGCCAAAAGGAGTCCAACCAAATCAGCGTGAGACTTGAACTGCAGGCCGACTATTATGCCGGCGTATGGGCCTACCACGACAACAAGATGTTCGGCTCGCTGGAAGACGGCGACATCGAGGAGGGCTTGAATGTGGCTTCGAAGATTGGCGACGATTACTTGCAAAAGAGAGCTCAGGGCTATTCGGTGCCAGACTCCTTCAATCATGGCACTTCGGCCCAGCGTGTCAAATGGCTCAAAAAGGGCTTGACCACGGGCAGTGTGCAGGGCGGCGACACTTTCTCGCCCAGCTATGCTAACCTTTAAGCACACCGTTTTTGTCGCTGCGGTGGGTTTGCTGGGAGCAGAAAAGTGCTTTGCAGGTGCTTGATACAAAGTGCATAGCATTTTTGTGGCACATTGTTTTTGCAACAATAGAAAAAAAATGCGTATATTTGCATTTTAAAACTGAATGAAATAACAAAACATTAATATCATGAAGAAATCGCTGTTTTTAGTACTGTTCCTTGCCTTGATGGGCGGAGCAATGGCCCAGAATGAGGGCGTCACAGAGTATGTGTCGGCATTGATTACTTTCAGAGATGGAAGCACCGTGCCGCAGGATTCACTGAGCAAGTATGGTGTGGTCATCCAGACCCGTTCCGGCCGCATGGCTACGGCTCTCATCGCCGCTGACCACTATCAGGCTTTTCTGGATGCCAACCTGGTGGAGCGCGTGCAGCCCTCTACCCGCGTGTTTATGCGCAACAACCAGGTGGGAGAGAACGGCGCCTATATGGACCGCCCCCACAAGGGTGAGAGAAAGGCCAGGACCAAAAAGCCCGTCGAGCAGGACAGAGAGTCCTTGCGTCGCGATATGATTCCCGAGGAAGACATCCGCAACGATGAGGCCAAGGGTTGGTATCTCGGCTTGATGCTTGGTGGCAGCAGCAACAAACTCGATGTGCAGAAAACCATCTTCAACGGAGTGTGGTACTCCTATCGCGGACTGAATGTCGAAGCTCGTGTGGGCTACCAGTTCAACGAGTGGTTCGGCATCCGCAGTGGCGTGAATCTGATTTCGAAGAACTATGCCGACAAACTGACCGTCGATATCAACGGTACGGAGCGCAAGTATCAGACCTACCATCAGAACCAGTACCTGCAGGTTCCCCTGATGGCTGACTTCTCCATCGGCGGCGAGGCTGTTCGCATCCACTTCATGGCTGGTGGCTATGCTGGCTACTGGCTCATCCAGTACCGCGACGGCTACGTCTACAAGACCACTGAACCCCATCACAACACGGGTTATTCCTACCTGTTCAACGAGGGCTACGACAACCGCTTTGACGCTGGTGTTGCCGCTGGCTTGGGTCTCAGCATGAATGTCGCCCCCAGATGGCAGCTGATGTTTGAGGGCAACTACTACCACGGTCTGATTAGCGTTGCCAAGAGCCCCAGCAAGATGTTCAACCGCACATGGAACTTCGGCATGGGCGTGGTCTACCACTTCTAATAGACAACAATCGTTCATACAATAAGACAAGGCAGCTGACGGGTCTTCCCGTGGCTGCCTTTGTCTCTTTTCAGCGGCTGTCGACGGGTTGACCCTCGGCGGCGCCTCAAATGCTCAGAACTATGTTTTCAACGACCATTCAAACTTTTCTCGACGGACGGCCTGTGTGGCCGGATTTCCTGAACAACCGCCCTGCCGCAAGCCACAAGGGCGACTATGGCCATGCGCTGCTGGTGGCTGGCAGCTACGGCAAAATGGGTGCTGCGGTGCTTGCGGCACGCGCCTGCCTGCGCATGGGGGCTGGACTGCTGACTGTCCATGTGCCACGTAGGGGGGTGGACATATTGCAGACCGCCGTGCCGGAGGCCATGGTGTCCATTGACGAGGACGAATGCCACTGGACGCACCGTTTTACGGCCTCAGAGCTGTCCCGCTACGACGCTGTGGGCATAGGCCCCGGACTGGGGACGGAGAGCCCGGAGGCCCTGCGTACGCTGCTGCACCAGGCCGTGGGAAAGCCAGCGGTGATTGATGCCGACGGACTGAACATGCTGGCAAGGATGGACGACAAGGCCGACCTGATACACGCTTTGGGGAGCAAGGCGCCCACAGTGCTCACACCCCACGCCAAGGAGTTTGAGCGACTGTTCGGCACCACCGCGAACCGCGAGGAGCGCGAAAGGCTGCAATGCGAGATGGGAAAGAAAATGGAGTGCGCCATAGTGTACAAGGGCCACTACACGCAAGTGGCTGGAAGTAGGGGTGAATGGTTCGTAAACAACACGGGAAACCCCGGCATGGCAACGGCTGGAAGCGGCGATGTGCTGACGGGGGTGATACTGGCCATTTTGGCTCAAAATAAAGATTATCAATTAGATGCAGCGTTGTGTGCTTCTTTGGGTGTGTGGATACATGGCAAATCTGCCGATTTGGCCATCGAAAAACAGTCACAATGCAGCCTTTTAGCGGGTGACATAGTAAAATTTTTGAGAGTGGCAACAATGTGAAAATCATTGTTATTGCTATGTTCTGAGAAAATTTTTTCAAAAAAAATTTTGCTGGTTCAAAAAAAGTGCGTATCTTTGCAACCGCTTTGAAAGAGAAAAGCAACCTTCCTCAATAGCTCAGTTGGTTAGAGCACCTGACTGTTAATCAGGGGGTCGCAGGTTCAAGTCCTGCTTGGGGAGCCAAGAAAGCCGCAGACAATGCGGCTTTTTTGTTGATAGATAGTCCTCTGCGGAATCTCATTCCGCAACAAGAATAAGCAATATGCAAAATACTCTGATAATAACCCTGCTCTTTGCACTGGCCGTGGTGGCATTGATGATGCTGGGCCTTGGCGTGAAAATGCTGTTCCGCAAGCATGGCGAATTCAAGCGCCATTGCAGCAGTATGGACCCCTATACGGGCCGTTCGGCAGGGTGCGTGTGCCACAGGGCGGCCAACGTGAAATGCAAGGAGGAGGGCCATTATTCGCCGCTGGAGGTGAATGAGAACCTGCTGTCCGAAACGCGCCCTTGAGCACTCCCTTAGAATGCAGTCAAGAAAAGCTTCTGAAAACGTCTCGAAGCGGCGAGGCGTCGGCATATGGGTGCTGTTCCTTTCGCCCCTGAATATCGTAGTTGCTTCCTGCGGGGGTATTCCCAACGATCACTTCCCAACGAAAAAAGAATCCCCGCAAGGGCTGAAATGCCTTTGCGGGGATAATATGTATTGTGTAGATTATTGCAGGTTGAGGTTGCGCTTGTAGGCTTTCATGGTGTTTTCGAGCAGGGAGATGATGGTCAGTGGGCCTACGCCACCGGGGACTGGGGTGACCCAACTGCAAAGGTTGTCCACTTCGCTGTGCTTCACATCGCCGATGATGCGGTAGCCACTCTTGCGGCTCTCGTCGGGGATGCGGTGGATGCCCACGTCAATGACCACAGCACCGGGCTTCACCATGTCGGCAGTGACAAATTCGGGCTTGCCGATGGCCACGATAAGGATGTCGGCAGAGCGGGCGATTTCGGCCAGGTTCTGCGTGCGGCTGTGGCACAGAGTCACCGTGCAGTCGAATCCTTTGCGCGAAAGCAGATTGGCCACGGGTGTGCCCACGATGTTGCTGCGGCCAATCACCACACAGTTCTTGCCGGAGGTCTCGATGCCATAGCGTTTGAGGAGGGTGCAGATGCCCATCGGGGTGGCAGGGATGAAGGCCTCTTCGCCCAGCACCATGCGACCGACGTTGATGGCCGTGAAGCCGTCGACATCCTTGTCCGGCGAGATGGCGTCGATGACGTGCTGCTCGTTGATGTGCTTGGGCAGGGGGAGCTGGACAATGAAACCGTCGATTTCGGGGTCGTTGTTGAGGAAGTGGATGGACTCAAGGAGTTCTTTCTCCGTGGTGCACTCGGGGTAGCGGTAGACCGAGGAGGTGTATCCCACTTCGTGGCTGGATTTTTCTTTGTTGGCTACATAGGTCTGGCTGGCGCCATCGTTGCCTACGATGACGGCGGCAAGATGTGGGGTGCGGTGGCCTTGGGCCATGAGCTGGCGCACCTCGGTAGCGATTTCTTCTTTGATTTGGATGGATAAGGCTTTGCCGTCTAATAATTGAAACATGGGAAGTGGTTTTGTATTGTCGGTGGATTAATAATCTTTACTCGTCTTGACTCGTCTGTTGCAGGGATTATCTGTGGCGTTTGGGTAGTCGGGGAGGTTTGCCCTTTGAGCTCACGGCCTTCATCATCTTGCGGGTCTCTTCGAACTGCTTGACGAAGCGGTTGACGTCCTGGATGGAGTGGCCGCTGCCCGCGGCAATGCGCTGCTTTCGGCTGCCGTTGAGGCAGCTGGGGTTGCGGCGCTCGTAGGGGGTCATGCTGCCAATCATGGACTCGATGGGTTTGAAGGCATCGTCGGTAATCTCAACGTTCTTGGTCAGCTTGTCCATGCCGGGAATCATGCCGATGAGGTCTTTCATGCTGCCCATTTTCTTTACCTGTCCTATCTGCGAAAGGAAGTCCTCGAAGTTGTATTCGTTGTGGATGAGTTTCTTTTGTATCTTGCGGGCTTCTTCCTCGTCGTATTGCTCCTGGGCGCGTTCAACGAGGGAGACCACATCGCCCATGCCCAAGATGCGGCTTGCCATACGGTCGGGGTGGAACACGTCGAGGGCCTCCATCTTCTCGCCAATGCCGACGAATTTGATGGGCTTCTGCACGGAGTAGCGGATGGTGAGGGCCGCACCACCACGGGTGTCGCCGTCCAGCTTGGTCAGCACCACGCCGTCAAAGTCCAAGCGGTCGTTGAAGGCTTTGGCGGTGTTCACTGCGTCCTGGCCGGTCATGGCGTCGACCACGAAGAGGGTTTCCTGCGGTTTGAGAGACTGTTTCAGGCCGGAAATCTCGTTCATCATCTCTTCGTCGACGGCCAGACGTCCTGCCGTATCGACGATGACGACGTTGGTGCCCTTCATCCGTGCATCGCGGATGGCTTTGGTGGCGATGTCGATGGGGTTGGTGTTGCCCTCTTCGGTGAAGACGGGCACCTGTATCTGCTTGCCTAAGGTCTGCAGCTGGCTGATGGCAGCGGGACGGTAGACGTCGCCCGCCACAAGCATGACGCTTTTGTTCTTTTTGGTCTTGAGGTAGTTGGCAAGCTTGGCCGAGAAGGTTGTCTTACCGGAACCTTGCAAGCCCGCTATCAGGATGATGGCCGGTGTGCCCTTGGTGTTGATGTCCACAGCCGCGCTGCCCATCAGTTCGGTCAGCTTTTCGTGGACAATCTTCACCATCAACTGCCCGGGCTCAATGCTCTGTATGACATTTCGGCCCAAAGCCTCGGCTTTCACTTTGTCGGTGAATTCCTTCGCTATCGGATAGCTCACATCGGCATCCAACAACGCCTTGCGCACCTCTTTCACGGTTTCGGCTATGTTGATGTCGGTGATGCTTCCCTTGCCTTTAAGCGTGTGTAACGCTTTCTCTATCTTGTTACTAATACTTTCAAACATAGGTCTTGTTCTCGTTCGGTTGAAAGTGCAAATTTACGTCTTTTTTTTGAATCTTTATCTCTTAAAAAAGAATTAACAACTTTTTTTTTACTCTCGTGAAACTTTTTTGCAATTTTGACGTTATGAGGGGAAAGAAGTGTGGAACTGAAATATCAGCTATGAGACAATTAAAAATTACCCATTCCATCACCAACCGCGACATCAAGTCGTTGGACAAATACTTGCAGGACATCTGCAGTGAGGAACTGCTTACACCCGAGGAGGAAGTGCGGCTGGCACAGCGCATCAAGACCGGCGATCAGGAGGCCCTCGACCGCCTTACCAAAGCCAACCTCCGTTTCGTAGTCTCTGTGGCAAAGCAGTACCAAAATCAGGGGCTCAGTCTGCCCGACCTCATCAACGAGGGCAATGTCGGCCTCATCAAGGCTGCCAAGCGTTTTGACGAAACTCGTGGCTTCAAGTTTATCTCTTACGCCGTTTGGTGGATTCGCCAGTCCATCCTTCAGGCCATTGCCGAGAACTCCCGCATTGTCCGCCTTCCCTCCAACCAGCTCGGAGCCCTGAATAAACTCAAGAAGGAGATCAGCCGTCTGGAGCAGGAACTGGAGCGTCCCCCATCGGAGGAGGAACTGGCCGACATGCTTGATATTCCCGAGGAGAAAATCAAGAGCATCCTTGGCATCTCGGGCCGCCATATCTCCATTGATGCACCCCTTGTGGCTGACGAGGATGTCAACTTTGTCGACGTGCTGCCCAACGAGGATACACCGCCCACCGACAGCGCCTTGATGCAGGAGTCCCTATCGCAGGAGATTGAGCGTGCTCTCTCCACCCTCACCGAGTACGAGCGCGAGGTCATCAAGATGTATTTCGGCATCGGCCTTCCCCACGCCCTGAGCCTTGACGAGATTGCCATGAAGTTTGGCCTCACCCGCGAGCGTGTGCGCCAAATCAAGGAGAAAGGTATCAAGCGTCTCCGCGTCAGCAGCAAGAGCAAACACCTTCAAGCCTACTTGTAGCCTATGGATGGTGTAGAATTGATACTGAAATACTTTCCCAATATTACAGAGCGGCAACAACAACAGTTTGCCGCTCTCTTGCCACTTTATCAGGATTGGAACGCCAAAATCAATGTCATCTCCCGCAAGGACATGGACCATTTCTATGAGCACCACGTCCTCCACAGCCTCGCCATCGCCAAGGTGCAACCCTTCAAGACCATGGCTGAGGTGCTTGATGTCGGCACCGGAGGCGGTTTCCCAGGCATCCCTCTGGCCATCCTTTTCCCCGATGCCAAGTTCTATCTGGTCGACTCCATCGGGAAGAAAATAAAAGTGGTGCAGGATGTGGTGGAACAACTTGGTCTCCAAAATGTGCGTGCCGAACAAATCCGTGCCGAGCAGGTGCAGGGCGATTTTGACTTTATCGTCTCCCGGGCCGTCACCGACCTCTCGCAATTCACCCAGTGGGTCCGTGGCAAGGTCTCCGACACCCAGTACCACAAGCTCCGCAACGGTATCCTCTATCTCAAAGGTGGCGACCTCACTGCCGAACTCGCTCCCTTCCGAAAGAAAGTCCGCACCTGGCCCATCTCTGACTTCTTCACCGAGGACTACTTTGAAACCAAACAGGTAATCCACCTTCCCCTAAAATAAAAGTATAGGATTCTATTTCTATCGTATTCAATATCTATCGTTTCTATCTTTTCCTCCCTATTTTTCACCCCTCCACTCCCCAAAATTCCGAAATAGATGTCCAATATCACCCTAAAAACAACCCCCAAAGCTACACTAAAGAAAAAAAACTACCGCTATCAATCAGCCTGTTGCAATCTTTTTGGCAAAAAAATTTTGTCAGTTCGAAAAAAGTTCGTACTTTTGCACCCGCTTTCGAGAGATACGGAGGCGCCCGAATAAGGCAAAATGATCTGTTAGCTCAGTTGGTTTAGAGCGCTTGCTTGACAGGCAAGAGGTCAACAGTTCAAATCTGTTACAGATCACCATCAGGGAAAAAGACGGAGGCCGTAGACCTCCGCTTCTTTTCTAAAGGGTCTGTTAGCTCAGTTGGTTCAGAGCGCTTCCTTCACACGGAAGAGGTCGACAGTTCGAATCTGCCACAGACCACAAAAAAACAATGAGCATCGCGACGTTGCGATGCTCTTCTTGTTTCAAAAACAATGCACATGCAATGACCCTCATTGAAGCTCTCCTCCTGGCCCTCTCCCTCTGTGTCGACTCTCTCGTCGTCTCCGCCACCACTGCCTTTCACAGCCACGTCAGCGTGCGTCGTGGCTGGCTTATGGCTGCTGTCTTCGGGCTCTGCCAGGGCTCGTTCCCCCTTGCTGGGGCGCTTGTGGGCGACGTTGCGCGTGCCTTCATCGAGGCCGTAGACCATTGGGTGGCCTTCGGCCTTTTGCTGGCTGTGGGGGGCAAGATGATTGTTGACGGCCTCCGCCGTAAGGGTGGTTCCGAGACCCCGGCACGCACCTCAGTAACCCTCTCCACCATGTTCCTTCTCGGCGTGGCCACCAGCATCGATGCCTTTGCTGTCGGCATTGGCCTGGGGCTGGAGCACACCCTCGCCGACGTCCTTTGGACCGTTGCCCTCATCGGGGCCATGACCTTCGGAGTCTCCCTTCTGGGTGTTCACCTCGGGCGGCGCAGCATCCCTGTCCCCGAACGCGCTGCCACCGTCGCTGCTGGCCTTGTGCTGATAGCCCTCGGCACCAAAATCCTCCTCCAGCACCTCCTCGTCCTGTCCTGACGCCTTTCTTCCCCCAGATTTTTTTTCTTATACGGCGAATTGCCTCTTTTCGACATGGGATAAGTCTCTTGCCGCACTATCGCATATAGGGTGCAACCCAATCCAAAAAAACTATCCTCGTTTATTTTTTTGATAATAGGCGAGTTACGCCAATTGTGACAAAAAATAATAAAAATATCTTTTTCAATCAAGAAATATTTAGTACTTTTGTAAATCGGAAAAGAGACACGTATTGATGTAATTTATTAAGAATGAATTACTTCAAACGATTATTCATTTAATAATAACAATAAAAAACTATTTTATTATGAAAAAAGTAAAGCATTTAGCATTGTATCAAGAACCTTTTATAAAGGTTGTGTCATTCACCATCGAAAAAGGTTTCGAGGATTCGAATAGTGCAGGAGGGGAAAATCCAGTTGTAGATCCTGACGACCCAGATGCCCAGCAGCAGGGCTCTTCTTCGGGAATTTTCAGCGTCAACAGCGGAAAGAATGAAATATTCTCCCATTCGTTTTAACTCTCTTTTTGGTTTTATCATTTTATTAATCCATTATTTATTATGAAAAAATTATCTTTCCTTCTCATGGCTATGGTCATGATGACAGTTGCCACTACGTCTTGTCAAAAAGATGTCGATGACGATGAGTTTTTGGCAGAAGCCGAGGCATTCATGGACGATGCCGACGGAAAAACATTCTTCAATCCATCAAACAACACCCTCTATTGGAAGAAAGGCGATAACGTCCAGGTCTATTTGCCCAATCTTGTGAATAAGGAATACCGGAACACCCTCACAGATGACAGCTATAGAAAGACTGTTACCCTGAAGCCCGTTACCAACCCTGCATTGGATAACAACCAGATGCAGTATGCATTCTATCCTACATTCTACGTCACACCTAAGACCAATTCAGGAAACCCTGTGTTGAACAACAATGACCCCGTGTTCATCGTTGACCTTCCTGCCCAGCAGGTGCTTGATAATGATGTCAACCCGCTTAATCGTCTGCACCTCACTCGTTTCGCTCGTGCTGCCAGAAAGGATGCCGGCATCAAAAAATTCGACTTCCTTAACCTTTGTGGTATCCTTAAACTCACCATTAAAGGTGATGTGCCTATTGAAGAGATTGCCTTCACCGCAGATGAATTCTCTAATGGTGCCCACGAAGTGACATGGGTTCTGAATACTTCTACTAATAAGTACGAGCCTTTCCTTACCCCCGCTGCCGGCCTCAACTTCGAGAACAAGACCACCCGTCTGCAATTCCACGAACCTGTGAATGTTACCAATGGTCAGGACTTCTTCATCGCTCTGCCCCAGCCCCAACAAACAACCGGCGAGGCATATCCCTACTATCACAATGTCACCATCACCGTCACCAACTCCAATTACGAAACCCATACCATTACCTATCAGAAGCTCCGTATCCGCCGCAACCTGATTACCTCTATCAACCGCACAGGCGATGCTACGAACCATCCTGAGATTAACAACGATGATTATCTCAGAACCAATGGTATCTTCACTGTTGCTCAGACTGCTCCCGGCCAACCTTCTAAAAAGGTCTACATCGCTCCTGGTAACCTCCAGTATCGTAGCACTAACTGGCAGTTTGCCAACCAGCAGTACGAAGTGTTGCACAATGAAAGCTACACCCCTGACGTATATGGTACCGAGGGTCATGAATGGGATCTCTTCGGATGGAGCACTGCAAATTCTGAATACGGTAGAAGCGCTTTCGGTTACTCTTGGACAGGTTATAACAACTGGGGCGAAGTCCCGTCTGAAACTCCATTTAAAGATTACGGCTCTGCATTGGGTAACCCCGATTGGTACACTCTTTCAATTGACGGATGGAGAGTTCTGATGACTGAACGTAACACCAGTTTTACTGTTGGTAGTACCCAGAATGTACGCTTCGCCCCTGCCGGCATTATTGATAGAGAAGGTCCGGAGACAGTGTGGGAAAATGGTGTTGAAATTCAGGCAAAGCATTATATTAATGGTTTCTTGCTGTTCCCTGACGATTTCAGTGCTAATGACTGGCCCACGAATGTTCCCACCCTTGCTGGAAAAGTTGTAAACAATCCACCCTCGTTTTATCCTAATATGCACAATACTAACAACTGCTTGACTCTTACCAAAGAACAGTTCAAACAATTGGAGGCAAAAGGTGTTATCTTCCTTCCTGCTGCAGGTTATTCCGAGTATGGACAATCAAGCGTCAGCAATTTTAGTGAATATTCTACTTCATTCTACTATCACACCAGCACTGTCGCTTACACGACGGATGAACGTGGCAATGGCAATGTGCCTTGGCTTGGTGAAAACGGCGTTAGCAATGTGAACTGGATTTCGAACAATAATAATCAACAGTTCTATGCTGAGAATGGTTCCATGAATATGTATAACATGCAAGGCCAATCTGCCAACCGCCGTTGCGCAGTCCGTCTGGTCCGTGAAGTTCCCGCTTCCGCCTGGCAGAATCAGTAATTTATCGGAACAATACGTTCGTGAAAGGCTATGTGTAGACGCATAGCCTTTCTTTTTTTATACTCCCTGATGAACCGCTTGCTTTACACTGCCTCTTCTCTCATCGAAACCCGCGTCGTTCCTGTGTTTCGGCCGTGACTTCCGTCGCTCGTTGGCCGCTCTGTGAACCCCCGTTCAACGCTCCTTCAATATTGATTCAATAATGAACGAGCGTAGAACGGGGATTTTACTACCGAGGGTAAGTCGGCGTGAGTCTGCCCTCACCCTTTTTGAGAGGGGAGTTCGCGGTGGCGGCGTGGGAGGATTCGAAGATGTCTATCGGAGGGAATATAATGAACGCGTCAGCCCTCCCCTTTTGAAAGGGGCCGGGGGTATGAAGAAGAGGAAGAGGAATCAGAGGAAGTAGAGGATATAGAGACATACCCCCAGCCCCTCTGAAGAGGGGAGTTCGCGGTGGCGGCATGGGAGGATATGGTGCTTGCCAGTGGGTATGCCATGGGCGCGTCAGCACTCCCCTTTTGAAAGGGGCCGGGGGTATGAAAAAGAGGAAGAGGAAATAGGGGATATAGGGACATACCCCCAGCCCCTCTAAAGAGGGGAGTTCGCGGTGGCGGCGTGGGAGGATTCGAAGGTATCTATCGAGGGGAAGATAATGAACGCGTCAGCCCTCCCCTTTTGAAAGGGGCCGGGGGTATGAAAAAAGAAGAGGGTGTAGAGGAAATAGAGACATACCCCCAGCCCC
>ONJQ01000030.1 GCA_900318175.1 uncultured Bacteroidales bacterium
TTCCAGCCTTCACTATTACTTATCGTGAATGCTGTGAAATCTATGCCATCGGGTGTCACAAATGAATCGGGCAAAAGAATAATCCCTTTAATTCCATTCACTTTTCCAGGACCAAAAGGAAATCCGGAAGATCCCACTGAATTACCACGGCTGTTCACAAAAATATAGTACCATTCATTGTATGTCAGGGTGCGCCACAGTCCGCCTGTTTCCCCGCCGTTACTGATGGGATAGGAACCCCAATCGGTAAAATCTGCGCTTGTGGATGTTGCGGAGGTGGCACTCATGTCGTCGCCCGTACCACAGAGGAACATGTCGAGCCAACCGGTGTAGGTGGTGGGGTCGACAGACTGGTTGCATTGCGCAATGTAATCATACTGGTGTTCAGCAAAGCGCCAGGTATCGGTGCTGGGCTGGTACTGCAGGTTCCCCTTGGCAAAGCGGATTTTGGTGCCGTTTTCGTCAATGGTGAAGAGTCCGCTCAGTGTACCGTCTGGCACAAAGTCGAGGTTGGTTCCCGAAAGGGTGAGGGTGCTGTATTGGCTACGCACTATGTCGATGTGGTTTTCGGCCGACACCGTCTTAGTGCAAGTCAGTCCGGTGGACGTGGTGAAGACAATCTCCATGCCGTAGTAGTTGCCTTGGGGCAGATACATATAGAAGTCGGCACCGTCGGTAATGTCCTGAGGTGTGGTGCAGGTCAGCGTTGTGGTGTATTTGGTCGCCGAGCCGGTGCTGGTCAGGACGGGCTTGTTTTCTGTGTCGTATGACACAGTGAAGTTGCCGTTGGTGGCGTCGGTGGTGGTGACACTGATGCTGCTGATGCTTACATCGCTCTTGGTGAGGCGGAATTTCAGAATACCGCACAGGTTCTGGAATTGGAGAGAGTTGTTCTCAGAGGTGGCGTACATGGGGAAACCGGTCAATGAACCATCGACAGTCACCTGCTCGGCGGGCAGGGTTACACTGGTGGCATTCACGGCCACAGAAGCGGGATAGATGGCGTGGAACACGGGTGAACCGGCATCGCCTTCTACATTCTCGAATGTGGCGGTGGTGGCGTCATCGGTACCGGCAACAGCGGCATAGACACCTTCGGCATTCCTGGAACCGAACACTTTGATTTGGTCTCCGTCAACCCAATTAAGCATGCTGCCGTCTAATACGGTCTTTCCCTGGATAGAAGTGCAGGACTCCATGGTGGCGGTAAACTTGCTGCCGTTACCGGCATGTTGATCTTTCTGGCAGGAGCTCACAATTCCTGCAATGGTCAAAAGAGACAAAAACGATACTACTATTCTCTTCATTTTTCTTGCCATTTAATCAACTGAAAATAGCGTTATTGTAATTGTTGTGGCTGTCACCGACCGTCTCGTTGCCGTCACCTCTGGGCGTGTTGTCGGTTACTGTACTTGCTTCGAAGCCGCGCTCAACGCGGGCGTTCAGGATTTCCATTTCGGGAGAGGTGTACTCCCTTTTCTTGTTTCTGTTCATTTTTTTGTAATTATAAATTTGTATGGATTATTGTGGTTTGCTATTTTAGGTTGTCACTTTTGTTCCCTTCGACTGGATTAAGTTGACAGGTTAATAATTATCGACTGTTTTTTGTTGTCGGCAGCCCGCGAAAGGGATGATATGGATGTCTTTTATCGGATTACTTTGGTGAAGACGGGTGCTTGGCCATTGGCGACGGTGACATAGACCTGCATCTTACCGGCAGGAGGCATGTCGGGCTTGTCTTCGCGGGGAAGGTCTTCGGCGGTGAAGAGGTATTCGGTGCCGTTGGGCAGGGCACGGGAGGCTACGGTGACGGCTTGGGCGTGAATCATGGGATAGCCGTCGACGGCAGCGTCGAAGATGGCCGCAAGCGGAGTGTATTCGCCCTTGATGAAGCCTCCGGCAATCAGGAATTGCTCCACCTCCTTGGGCATGGCATCCATGCGGGCGGCGCGGACACCGTAGCCGGGCAGAATTTCGGCATAGGGCTCTTCGGCTTTGAGGTCGGCAATGCTTGATTCTAGACCACCACTACCGAAGGTACAGAAGGGGACTATCTTCTTGCCGCTGAGGTCTTCGGTGAGAAGGTATTTGTCGATGGGCGGTGCGTATGTGCCGAACCAGACGGGGTAGCCGATGAAGACGACATCATATTGGCTGAGGTCGGCTTTTACGGGTTGTATGTCGGGAATTACGCCTTGCTCACGCTCCTGCATACAGCGCAGGATACAGGCCTGGAAGTTGGTGTCGTAAGGGTTGACGCAGACAATCTCCTCTATGTCGGCACCGAGGCGGTTGGCTATCTCTTCGGCCACGGCTTTGGTATTGCCTGTCAGTGAATAATACAGCACCAGCGTCTTGGGAGCGTTGCTCTTCGAGCAGCAACCGGCTGCGGTCAGTGCCACGATGGTCGCGGCAAGGATGAGTTTCATTGTTTTCATGATGGTGTTTTTCAATGATTATTCAATAGTATCAGCAGGGGTCGCTCTGCCCGAACTCGATGCCGAGTCCTTTGGCGGTGTGGACAAGGCTGCCGTTGGGGTCGACGAGGTTCTGGGCGCGGACGGCCTCTTCGAGGGGCACGGCGACGATGTCGGGGTGGCGGTAGGCTACCATCTGGCCGTAGTTGCCGCAAATTACCTCCTCCATGGCACGGACTCCGAACTGGGAGGCCAGGATGCGGTCGAAGGCGATGGGTGTGCCGCCGCGCTGCAGGTGGCCGAGAATGGTGCAGCGGATGTCGTGCTCCACTCCTGCGGCCTTGAGGTCGGCAGCCAACTGGTGGCCTATGCCGCCCAAGCGTATGTGCTGATAGCCCACTTCGCTGCTTTCAGCGCCTACGGTGGTGCCGCCTTTGGGTTTGGCCCCTTCGGCCACCACGATGATGCAGTAGCCATGGCGTTTGTTGTAGCGCTGCTCTATCTTCTCCTTTATCTTGTTGATGTCATAGGGGATTTCGGGTATGATGCAGACGTCGGCACCACCGGCGATGGCACAGTGCAGGGCTATCCAGCCGGCATCGCGGCCCATCACCTCCATGATGAAGACACGGTTGTGGCTGGCGGCTGTTGTGACCAGTTTGTCGATGGCCTCGGTGCATATCTGCACGGCGGTCTGGAAACCGAAGGTGTAGTCGGTGGAGGAGAGGTCGTTGTCGATGGTCTTGGGCACGCCTACTATATTGAGGCCTTTTTGCGCCAGACCCAAGGAGATGCGCTGGGAGCCGTCGCCACCGATGTTGATGACTGCGTCGACACCCATGTAACGCAGTTTGCGTATCATCTCGTCGCTGCGGTCGACAGTGGTCCAGGTGCCGTCGCTGTTGCGGACGGGCCAGGCAAAGGGACCGCCCTTATTGGTGGTGCCAAGGATGGTGCCTCCCTGTATCTGGAGACCTTCGACGGCTTTCTCGTTCAGTTCGACAATCTCAGTGGGTTCGCGTAGCACCCCGTTGAAGGACTCGATGCAGCCGATGACCTCCCAGTCTTTCTCTTGCGAGGCACGCTTTACTATGCCGCGGATGACGGCATTAAGGCCGGGGCAGTCGCCGCCCCCGGTAAGTACCATTACTCTTTTTAGTGCCATGATGGTATGATGTTATTTATTGATTCATATATCGTTGTGCGGTATTCGGAGCAGATGTATTATCTTACAAAGATACGTTTTTTTTTTGATTGAACAATTTTTACATTGCCCACGGTATTTCAGAAAAGTGGGGAATTGGAAAAAAAGTTGTATCTTTGCTGAGACTAAGCCACTTCCTATTCGATGGGAGGGATGGTCGTATGAGAATGATTATTATGTAGTTTGACTTTAATAAACAGTTATAGATATGAAGTTGAAATTCATGGGTGCCACCCGAGAGGTGACAGGCAGCAAACACCTTATCGTTACCAAGAAGGGATTGAAAATTTTGCTCGATTGCGGCATGTATCAGGGCAAGGGATTGGAGACCGATGCCATGAACCGTGATTTGGGTTTTATCCCGTCGGAGATTGACTACCTTATCCTCTCCCACGCCCACATCGACCATTCAGGACTGATACCCTACATCTATAAAGAGGGATTCCGCGGCACGGTGCTCTGCACACCCGCCACGCGTGACCTTTGCGCCATCATGCTGGCCGATGCTGGCCGCATACAGGAGGCCGACGTCCACACCTTCAACAAAAAGCGCCAGAGTCAGGGTGAGCCCCCAGTTGAGCCTATCTATACCGAGAAAGATGCACAGGAGTGCATGAGCTGCTTCATCAGCGTCCCCTACCACAAGCAGTTTGTCATTGAGGACGAGGTTATCGTGGAGTTTTTCGATGCCGGCCATATTCTGGGCAGCAGCTGTATCTACCTGCAAGTGAAGGACGGACGCCGCATCATAAAGCTGGGCTTTACGGGCGATATTGGTCGCTACAACAAACGGATACTGAAGGACCCCGAACCATTCCCGCAAGTAGATTATTTGATAATGGAATCCACCTACGGCGACCGTCTCCACACCACCATCGAGGATGCCGAAAAGGAATTACTCATGGCCGTTCTCGACACCTGTACCAAGAAGAAGGGTAAACTTATCATCCCCTCCTTTGCTGTCGGCCGTGCGCAGGAAATCATCTATGCCCTGGACCGTTTGGAGACAGCCGACCTCCTGCCTGACATTGATGTCTTTGTCGACAGCCCACTCAGCATCTCCGCCACCAATATCATGCGGTTGCACAGCGAATGCTTCGGCCAGTCCATCCTCAACTATATGAAGAAGGACCCCGACCCGTTCGGATTTGACCGTTTGCAATACATCCAGTCCGTCGAGGCCTCCAAGGCTCTCAATGTGCGGCACAAGCCCTGCGTCATCATCTCCGCCTCCGGCATGATGGAGGCTGGCCGTGTGAAGCACCATCTGGCCAACCACATCGACGACCCCTCCACAACTATCCTCTGCGTGGGCTATTGCGAACCCAAGACCCTTGGCGCACGCATTATGCGGGGCGACAAGGAGGTCTCCATCTTTGGGCACAAATACGAGGTGCGTGCCGAGCTGCGCCGCATCGAGTCCCTTTCCGGCCACGGCGACTACAGTGAAATGATTAACTACATCGGTTGCCAAGACAAGCGCAAACTGAAAAAGATATTCTTAGTGCACGGCGAAGCCGCCACACAGGAGCACTTCCGCGACACCCTCAATGAGGTGGGCTGGAAAAGAGTGGAGATTGCCGACTTCCGCCAAGAGGTGGAGCTGTAAAGAAAATGCACCCCCATGAACCAGGATAATCAGAACACCCTAACCCCCAAGAGTACTCAGAATACTCAGAGTAATCAGAGTACTCAGAATAGTCAGAGTACTCAGAATAATCAGAGCCTTCAGACCTCCCCAGTAACCTTCCTCCCCAAGCATGGCCATTATCGAAACCTCCGTGTCTATCAAGTCACCGAGATGGTCTACGACATCACCTACTATTTCACACAACACTACCTGTCCAAAGGCGACCGCACCGTGGACCAGATGGTTCAAGCCGCACGCAGCGGCAAACAGAATATTGCGGAGGGCAACCAAGCCGCTGCTACATCAAGCGAGACGGAAATCAAACTGACCAATGTGGCCAAAGCCAGTCTGGAAGAACTGCTCGACGACTACGAGGACTATCTCAGGGTGCGAAACTTGCAGCAGTGGGGACCTCTTCATCCGCGCTATGAGAAGATGCGACAATATGCACGTAGTGAGGAGATCAAGAAAGAGTATGCCGCCACCATACAGCGCATGAACGATGAAGAAATAGCCAACCTCTGCATCACGCTCATACATCAGGCGATATACATGCTTCACAAGTTGCTGGTCACAATGCAAACCCGTTTCGTGAAAGAGGGAGGCATAAAAGAACGTATGTACCAAAGCCGTATAAACTACCGAAACAACCGATAAGTCCAACCCTCTCAGAATCATCCGAATAATCAGATTTTCTCAACTTGCCCACCACCGACCAACTAAAAAACATCTTCCCAATTCAAAAAAAAGTAGTATCTTTGCAAAACTTTTTAAGCAATTCACAATAAGGATTATTCCGTTGTGAAAATCTACCAAGGGGGCGGAGAACTTGTTTCTCCGTCGCCTTTATAAGAAGTGTAGTGAAAAATTGATAAACCTCACCCCAATGACATAGTCTACCAACCCAACAAACCGCTGATTATTCAGAATACTCCCAAAACTCCGAGTCATAATTCACCTGTTGTGAATTGCTTAAAAAGAGGACATTGACACTTATGATAAACACCCTTCGTCCTGGACAAAGAAGGGAGGGCGCGGTTGTGAATTGCTTAAAAAGAGGACATTGACACTTATGATAAACACCTGGGTGTGTTTTTTTTATTGATTTGACGATGTTGTGAATTGCTTAAAAAGAGGACATTGACACTTATGATAAACACCTTTTGACCAGTGCGATTGACATTGCGTTTTGTTGTGAATTGCTTAAAAAGAGGACATTGACACTTATGATAAACACCTTGCACCATATAGTCATAATTCAAAGAGTTGTTGTGAATTGCTTAAAAAGAGGACATTGACACTTATGATAAACACCGTTGTTGATGCTGAGAATATCACCAGAACAGTTGTGAATTGCTTAAAAAGAGGACATTGACACTTATGATAAACACCAACGAGGCGGCAAAGAGAGCCATGCCCGACGTTGTGAATTGCTTAAAAAGAGGACATTGACACTTATGATAAACACCCAGTGCGGAGAGAGGGAAAATTAACCTAAAGTTGTGAATTGCTTAAAAAGAGGACATTGACACTTATGATAAACACCCGCTCGCCTACGGCTCGCGGACGACACCGGTTGTGAATTGCTTAAAAAGAGGACATTGACACTTATGATAAACACCGTATTCCTTGGCGGAAATATTAACCTCTAGTTGTGAATTGCTTAAAAAGAGGACATTGACACTTATGATAAACACCCGGTTCAGGGTTGTGTTGTGTGATACCTAAGTTGTGAATTGCTTAAAAAGAGGACATTGACACTTATGATAAACACCAATCTTCTTTATTTTTATAATATCCACTATGTTGTGAATTGCTTAAAAAGAGGACATTGACACTTATGATAAACACCACGATGTGTGTATCTTTCTGAATTATAATGTCCAAATACATGTCAATGGATTAAAAAATCCCGTCCATATGGGCAGGATTTTTTATTTCTGGGCGTGTTTTTCTAATTCTATTGTCAAAATAACTCCAATTGTTGTCCTGGCGCATTGGGCGGCACTTCCTTCTTGCAGATGTAAAGCTCAATGTCTGCAAATTGTTTGTCGGTAATGGTCAGGCAGCCCACTTGTCCATATTGGGGCAGGAACGATCGGACCCGTTTGAGGTGGACTTCGGCGTTTTCGCGAGTGGCGCAGTGGCGTACATAGATGGAGAATTGGAACATGGTGAAACCATCAGACAAAAGGCGTTTGCGAAAGTCTGAGGCGGCTTTGCGCTCCTTTTTAGTGTCGGTGGGGAGGTCGAAGAATACGAGCAGCCACATGATGCGGTATTCTGAAAAACGGTCCATCACATTTCGGGGTAGGTGATTTTGCGTATTTCACCGGCAAAGCAGCGTGCAAGCGATGCCGTGGTCTGTGATGCGGCCACCATGAGGGGACTGCGCTGACCACCGATGTGCACTTCAAGGGTGGGTATGGTGAGGAGGGAGCGCTTGATGTCGGTGGTGACTTCTGCGGTGCGTGGGTATTGCTTGATGGTCGAGATCACAAGGCGGTCTATGTATGGGCGGTAAGGCTCCATGATGTCGTCGGCCAAGCAGTAGGCGTTGTAGCGATTGTGGTGATGAATGCCGAATGTTGGGAGAAGCCCGCTGCTGACCAGTGCCCGAGCTATGACGGCACGCAGGATGGCATAGCCATAGTTGAGGAAGTTGTTAGGATAAAGCCCTTCACGTCCACGGGTGAAGCCGCAAATGTCTGGAAACATCTGGCTCCAATAGTAGGCGGCGGCTCGCCCTTCGAGGTTGGTGCTGTCGCCGGAACGTACCTCGGCAGCCCATTGGAGCATATTCCCGTTCTCAGCGTTGTAGAGGTCGTTCAGTAAGGCAGCTTGGTTAAGGATTTTCTGCTGTACGGTCTGTTGCCATAGTTGCTTGCGTAGGGGAACGGAGGCGGATAGTTGTTCTTGGAAATGTTCGCTTTGCACCGTGTGACCTTCCAAAGGGAGCATCAATCCCACGGGCATGTGCCGCTCATCGCATGTGATGACAGAGGCGTTGTTGTCCAACAGGGAGGCCATCAGTCCATGGGTGAGAGTGATTTGTGGGTTGTCCAATACCACCATGCCGATGTCCTCGATGGGGATGGTGGTCTGTTGTCCGGGCTCATTCCCACGGCTTTCCAGCCTAACAACCAGCTGCTTGTTCTTCATAGAAAGGTAGGCAGGGTTAGAGAAGCAGAGTGTCCGTTTAATCATGGCTACTATCCTATTTTGATGATATTTCCTAAATGGTCAACTTTCAAAGGAATGCAGTTCTCTTTGATCATCTCGCCTGTGAGAGCCTTTTCCATTTTGTTCGATGTTGTAAATTCCATCTTGTTTACAATGGGAGCAGCAACTCTATGAGAGATGCACATAAACTGGATACCTGTCATAGAAACAACTTTATAGATTCTGTTGGGATTTGGCGATGTAATACCGTTCTTACGCTCTTCATTAGTGGGTACATACACCAAGTCCCCTGGAGATAGTATATAAAGGAGATGCGCACCAACTGGCATTAACTCTAAATCCTTTTGCTGAAGCCTATCTGTAAGGTGTTCTTTCCAGCACTTTTCGTATTGTTTCTGAAGTTCGATGACCACATTAAGAGGGACAGTTGCATATCCACGTGAACCATTCTTATCATTGTAAATGACAAAAAATAGGTTGGTGCCTTTTGCTGCTTCAACGTATTTTGTGGCTTTTTGCCCATGGCTTCCCACACTGAACTTATTGGCTTGTTCATATACTCGAACTTTTTTGATGGGCATGTGGCAATGTCCTCTGTTCAGATTGTAAATGTTCCTGTTCATGCGTTCAAGGCCGTCGGGAGAAAAAGCTTCGGCAGGGTTATTTCCTTCTAAAGAGAGATGAGCCTGTAGAATGGCACGGATTCCACTATCTGTAATGCTGTCAATTGCCTTCTGTGCGGCAGACATTGTTGTGATGTCTTTGAAAATGCTGATAAGGTCTTTTCGTGTTGCAAAGTAACGGTCTTCTGTATCTTTGGTGTAATAGTAGACTTCGATTCTCCCATCAGATGCCTCGGGCCAAATATCTTTGTGTCTGTCAAAGTAGTCTATTATCTGCTTGTTCGAATGATGAAGTGATAAAAACTTTTCTATCTTCTCCTTTAGCTCGCGATCAACAATACTTTTGGGGTTGGCAAGAGCATCTTTGATTTTTATTCTCTTTTTCAACTGAAGATTAACTTCGCCGAAGACGGTTTCTTTATGGAGAGGCTTTCGGATAGCCCAACTATCACCTTTCTTTTGTTTTTGCATAGTGGGTTTACCGTTTTCAATGATGGTATAGTAGTTAGATGTTTTGTTGATGATGCGCTGATTCTGTTTAAAACTGACTATGATAGTCTCCAGTGCTCTATACACATCCTCAGTAAAAGTGGGCCAGGGCTTTATAAAGTTGCCTGGGCAAGTGTGTTTGTTCCCATGTTCGTCAACATAGTAGTCCGTAGTGCGGAGTGTGCGCTGGAGGTCGTAACGTGTGGCGCCTTTAGCGTTCTCGTTATTCAATAGGTTGATATGGTTGCGAGTGGCACAGGCTATAATGATTGCATCCATGGCATGGTGGCGGTGATCAATCCTCTTTTTATTGAAGCCTTGTCGCATATTAAGAGGTACTTGTGGGACTATATGCCCGTTTTCAGTGGTTGCAGTGTATTCGTTTGAGTTGGTGATGCTGTTCATCCGTTTAAAGCGAGGAAGTATGATGCGGTTCCACACGTCGTTGATTCCCCATTCTCTTTTCAGACGGTCAGTAATAGTTCCATTGCAAGGAATAACGTTTTTCGAGGTGGCAGACTCTTCGTGGTGGCCTTCTTCATCCTCGGTTCGCACAATGTTGGAAAGTAAATGCAACATTAATCGGCTGATGTATCGACTATCATTCATTTGGCGTGAGGTGAATTCCTCTGGAATGTCGTCCAGCATCAGTTTCTCGCGTTTTTTAGGGTTTGAGAATGTGGTCTTTACCAGTTTCTCGTATGCTTCAAGTGAAAGAATTTCAACAGTGCCACCAAGGTTTAAGGAAACACGTTCTCCTTGGTGATGAGCGATGAACTCGTGCCCCAACTCTCGGTTTTTGAGTTTGTTTACTTCGGCCTCGCATATGACTTTGTTAGACATCGAGTCGTCGAACCACCTGCTTTGGGGTATCACGTGCTCAATTTCGTATGCTTGAGTGAAGAGCTTAGCCAGTGGGATGGGACGACCGGTATAAGGAGAAATGTATTTTTGGTCAAGCCACAATCGGTATCTTTTGACTTCGGCAGTTGTGGGCTGGTTTTTTGCTGCTGTGAAGCGCTTTTGGATATCCATAATGTCATCGGGAATTTCGGCTCCACTTTGCATTGCCCCCTCCTCGTATAATTTCAGGATCTCCATCTGAGATGGGGATTGGGGTCGAACGTTCTCTACCTCTAATTCGGGATTCATGAGCTCTGTTAGAAGCAGTCGGATGCGCTGGTTTGTGGTTTCCCCTTTAAGGATGGACTGGGAAAGGTATTCTCGTTCCGCTTTTGTCTTCTTCAATTCTCGCCCTAGTTCTATATGGATTTCGTCGATGTGCCCTATTTGTTTCCATATGTCTCTAACCACGCGGAGTGATTCTGTTACTACCTGTTCCACAACAGGATTGTTCAATGAATTATGACGGAATTTGGCAAGGTACAAGTCAATGTCTTCCGGTTTAGTCCACTTTTGTGCATCTATGGATTCTGAATGGCGGTTATAAACCAGATAACATGCCTGCCAGGTTTGGAGCCCTTGAAATTGTTGGATGCTACTTAATCCCTTGAATACTTCCCTTACTTTGGGTGTCAGTGTGCTATCCTCTTCCCCTGTAATGATATGTTCTATGCGGCTGAGGGTTTGTACGTCAATTGCCGATTCCTTCCAGTAGCGGCCTCTTCTCATCAGGGGTAATAGACGTTTGAAGGCTTTAGCTGAATATGCGCCGTAGTCTTTCTCTTTATACACTGTTAGTTTGTCAAATGCTTGACAGAAAGCATCGGACCGTTGATTGTTCCACCCTTGCTTATGGGCGATTTTTTTCAGTGCTTTGCTGTATTGAATCTGGTCATCGACAGAATAGAGAAGATGCCATAACAGAAGCTCATTCTCGGAGGTGAGAAAACTGGTTTCTATCCCAGCTTTGCGCAAACCACCTAGCAGTACCGTCAGGGTCTCGCCCATGGGGTATTTACGCTCCTGAGCATAGTTCCACCTATAATGGGGCATGTCCTTTTTACCAATTCTGAAGTATCTGAGGAGGATCTGTTGGTCAGCTTCTTTAATGGAGGATAGATAATCATAAAGATTGGCATAGCTGTCACCGTCTGGCAGTAAAGTTGCAGTGATATCCTCTTCGTCTTTATAGATTTTGAGATTGGAAAGAAATTGCCAGAGGCGGAATTCTTGGTATATTGGATGCGATTTGGCTATGCATTTAATGGCTTTGCCATGACGTTGTTCAAATGGACAGTTGGCAATGAGGCTTCGTTTGCTCTTCAAGGGTCTCTGATAGAATAAAATGTCCTCTACCAGCAAGTATGTGAACCCCCTTGAGGATATGCTGTTGCGGTAGGCTTCGTTGGAAGGATATATTTCTTCAATACATTTTTTGTAAAGATTCATATCTTTGAGTTCGTGCATGTATTGACTTTGTGTGTCAAGGATTTTGCGTAGTTCCTCTTTGTATAATTCTCTGTCAATGGTCTGAACCAAATCACCAATGATTTTACGGTCAGGATGGTATATCAGACTATTATAAATAAAAGAGCCAATAGTTTTTCCAGATTGCCGTATGTCGTTTTCTGTCTTGATTTTCCTCAACCCCCAGTCGTCTTCGCTTGGAGAACTGAGTTTTGGAGTATCATCTTTGTGTGTTCCATCTTTGTCCAATTTGAAGGTGGCGATGAATCCTCTCGTTTTCCCTTCCCAGTCCGGTTTGGAGAGTAATGGGCGCTTGTATACCCAACCGTTTTCGAGCGTAATATTGAACCATGACTTCCCTTTTTTGTCTTTTTCTCCAGAATCCTCTACTTTTATTATTTTAAGTTCAAGGTAAGACTTCTCTTCCTGCTTCTCTTCGTCAGGGACTATGCTTTGATCAACTTTCCCGCGCAGTTGGTAGTAGCCTCGTTTTTGATTGAACTGCATCAGAATCCAAGCAAGTTCTTCTTTACTAATTGGTTTGGATAGGGCTTTTTGCCTCAAATAGTATATCGTCCAGTCGTAGGGTATTTTTTCAGCAATCCCTGCCTTTCTAAAGTCGGATACCATCTCTTCAAATGAGGATTGGAACAGGAATACATGATTCCCGTCGTTGTCTTCTTTCCAGGCCAATTTAGGCTCTTTGTCTACTGGCAGTTGCCCATATCTGGATAGTTGTGAGGCAAAATGTTCTGGCAAAAAACCCATAATTCTCAATACACGAAGCAGTCTTTCACGGCGCAACAGGTATCTTTCTCTTAGCCTGCGCATGCCTCGATATCTTGTGCGCTCCTCGGTAAAAGAAACTGAGTTGCCCTTTTCAAAGTCCCCCAAACGTCCTGCATCCATGGGTATTATGCGTGAGCCAGCAGCTTCAATGCAGTGCTTCTCATTGTCAATGACAGCCCAGCCAATGCTGTTTGAGCCTAAATCAAGTCCAACGATTTTTGCCATATGATTCTTTGTTTTTGAATTTGCAAAGAAACAACTTTTTTCTGAATGTTCTATCCCTTTTGTGTGTTAAATATCAATCGTTGGTTGGGGTTGTTTGGGCCTTGAAAAGGGCAAGTCCGGAACCGCCTTGGCGGTTCCGGACTTGCAGTTGTTTCATGAGGGCGGTGGCCTCTGCTCTTTATCAAGAGTGAGGGGCCGTTTACAGTATCACGCGGTGGGAGAGAATGATGTATCCCACGCGGCGGTTGACGTTCTTCAAGCTGCCATCGGGATAGTTGGGGTTGAAGAAGTTGTGCAGGGGCATGGAGAACATCAGGAGGGTCTTGTTGTGCCCTTTGTTGACGGAGTGGCTTAGCGCGAAATCCAAGCCCCAGCCGCTCTGCAGCATGTCCTGGTTGCGAGGAGCCCATGTGCCGCCGCAGCCCACCACTTTGTCGTAGAATACACCGGCCTCGATGGCATTCTTCATGCTGCCAATAATCAAGCCAGCACGCGGCTGGAAATAGAAGCTGCGCAGGCTCTCGTCGTTGGGCATGAAGCAGATCTCCTGACTCTTGTAGTATGCTCCGGCATAGAAGCCGATGGTAGAGGGCTTCCACGACGCGTCGAGGCCGAGACCAAAGTCGCCGATGCGTTTAAAGGGGTTGCTGAAAGCACGGTGGTAGGGCCCGTAGATGTCGTTCAAGGGGGTTGTGAAACCAGCCTTGCCCATGCCGATGGGGAACACCCAATCGGCTTCCGGCAAGATAGCCTCGGTTATCAGCGAGTCGGTGGTGTTGCCGTTGAAGGCAAAGTGGGAAACTGCGCCGTGGGCCAGGTTGTAGAGGATTGTCGTCCAGTAGTTGGTGCACCAGGAGCGTGTGTTGATTGTGAATTGACTTTTGCTGGTCTGGGCCGTTGCTCCGGCTGCCAGCATAACCATCATGGCTACAATTGATAATGACTTTTTCATAGGCAATGTGTCTATTAGTTATTTGTCTGCAAAGATACGCAAATAATGTCAATTAATAAAGAAAAAATTTGCGAGAGCCCACAATCCTGTTATAGACTGAGGATAATTTTCGGTGATAATATCATTATTTCAGGAAAAAAGCGTATCTTTGCAGGTTCAAAAAAATAAATATCATGGTATCATTCCTACTTGCAATCGTATTGTTAGTGCTTGGGTATCTGCTTTATTCCAAGGTGATAGAGCGCATTGTCGAGGTCGACCCCAAGCGTCCCACTCCCGCCGTGGCCCATCCCGACGGTGTCGATTATGTGCCCATGAAACCCTGGCGCATCTATCTCATCCAGTTCCTTAACATTGCTGGTGTAGGTCCCATCTGTGGTGCTATCATGGGAGCCCAGTTCGGCTCAGCCTCTTTTCTTTGGATAGTCTTTGGCAGCATCTTTGCCGGTGCCGTCCACGACTTCATAGCCGGCTACATCTCCATCCGCCGCGACGGCGCTTCGCTGCCCGAAATCCACGGTGCCTACCTCGGCAACGGGGCCAAGCAGTTCATGCGCTTCTTCACGGTCTTCCTGATGATTCTGGTGGGAGCCGTCTTTGTCAACACGCCGGCCGTGCTGCTCAACAACAATTTCACGCCTGACTGGAACATCTTCCTCTGGGTCGGCATCATTTTTGCCTACTATCTCATCGCCACCCTCCTGCCCATTGACAAGCTTATCGGCAAGATATACCCCATCTTTGGCTTCCTCCTGTTGGGAATGGCCTTGGCCATCGTTGTCGCCTTCTTCGTCTATCGTCCGGCGCTGCCAGAGTTGTGGGACGGCCTTCAGAACCAGCACCCCGACGCTGCCCATAACCCCATCTTCCCCATGATGTTCATCAGCATTGCCTGTGGTGCCATCAGTGGTTTCCATGCCACCCAGTCGCCCCTCATGGCACGCTGCATGACCAACGAGAAACAGGCGCGCCCCGTCTTCTACGGCGCCATGATTACCGAGGGCGTCGTTGCCCTCATCTGGGCTGCTGCCGCCACCGTTTTCTATCACGACCCCATGCTCCAGCAACTCACCGTCAATCCTGAGACCGGTGCCACCCTGGGCGGCAATGCCATGGTGGGCGTCATTGCCAATACATGGTTCCCCAAGGTCATCGCCGTCATCTGTGTGCTCGGTGTCATCTCCGCTGCCATCACCTCCGGCGACACTGCCCTGCGCTCCGCCCGTCTCATCGTGGCCGACTTCCTCCACTACGAGCAGAAGCCCGTCAAAAACCGCCTTTTCGTAGCCCTGCCTATCTTCGCCATCACCGCCGGCGTATTGGTCTACTCCCTCATCGATGCCAAAGGCTTCGACGTCATCTGGCGCTACTTTGCCTGGAGCAACCAAGTGCTGGCCACCGTCACCCTCTGGACTCTCACCGTCTGTCTCTGCCAGAAAGGCAAGCCCTACATCGTCACCCTCATCCCCGCCCTCTTCATGACCATGGTGACGGGCTGTTTCCTCTTTGTCGCCGAAAAGGAAGGCTTTGGCTCCGTCATCCCCCGCTGGCTCGGCTACACCATCGGCGCCGCCATCACCCTCTTGGCCACGGCACTCTTCTTCCGCTGGTCAAGAAAGTCCATGCAAAAGAAACAATAAAGCCCCGTCAGTACCGAAATCGAAATATGGCTCTCTGCTGTTATGACTAAATCCCAAAAGGAGGTCTGTAGATGTGGGACAATTCCTTTTTTGTTTTGAAGAAGAGAACAATAATTTCCAATTGAATACGTTATGTATATTGTAGAATTAAGTGTTCAAATAATAATGCGGCCCTATGATTACTCGTTTTAAGGCATCAAATTTCACGGTGTTTACAGAGTTGGATGTCTCGTTTTCGTCAGGAATTAATATTTTCATTGGCAAAAATGGGACGGGTAAAACTCATTTGATGAAGGTTCTGTATTCGGCTTGCTCAGTGATGAATAAAAAGGAGGACCGGTCTTTTGCTCAAAAATTGAATGGAGTGTTCATGCCTCGCAGCATTGGCCGATTGGTTCACCGCTCACAGGGTAGAGGCTCTGGCCGCGTAGTTGTTTACAGGCGGAACGTAGGTGAAACAAAAGAAAGGTCCATCACTTGCGACATCACCACTCTCAATAAGACTTCTGTGAGCCACAGTCTTTGGAAAGAAGAGAATCAGGCAGAATCCATTTTTATCCCTGTAAAGGATATGTTAGCCAATGCGCCTGGCTTCCGCTCTCTGTTCAGCCAAAAGAAATTGGCTTTCGAGGAGGTTTACTTGGATATTTTAGACAAGGCATTTCTCCCCATCGTCAGAGGAAAGCAAAGCCCTGAGCGAGTCCGGCTTCTCAATATTTTGAACAAAGCCATGTTGGGTCGGGTGATTGATAAGGACGAGACTTTCTATATGAGAAATTCCTCTGGCGAGTTGGAGTTCTCGCTTTTGGCCGAGGGGTTTAGGAAATTAGGACTTCTTTATAGGCTTATTCAGAACGAGTCTTTGACCAAGGGGACAATGCTTTTCTGGGATGAACCCGAAGCCAACCTCAATCCGCAGTTGTCACAAACTGTAGTTCAGATCCTTCTGGAACTTCAACGAATGGGCGTTCAAATATTCATTGCAACGCATGATTACGTCCTGTTGAAAGAGTTCGAACTGGCAACAACTCAGGAAGACAGTGTGCTGTATCACACTTTGTATAAGGATGATGCGGGGGTGATTCGTCACAATGCTACGAATGAAATGGGGACTTTGTGCCCCAATGCAATTGACGAGACCTTCGCAAGGATATTGGATGATGAAATCAAAAAAGGCTTGGAGGACTTATGAGGTTGGATTTGACAGAGGAAAGAGTCCGTATGGACTTTCCGAATGCTCGGGCGTTGTACAAATTTGACGAGAGAGATCGGTTGTCGCCTACTTTTCATGGAGCCCCTATGAAGGCTGTTGACGTCCTTGCCGAATTCCCGACATGCCAACTATGGATTGAAATTAAAGAGTATACTCCAGAGGAAATCCAAGAGATGAAAGCCGAGCGAGATAGAGGGAACCCCAATGAGTACCACCTCAAAACTTGGTTGACCAACAATTTCAAGTTTAAGTTCCGTGATACTTTCCTTTATCGTTTTTGCGAGGAGAAAATAGACTTGCCTATAGTGTACGTGTGCTTTACAAATTTTGATAGTGCCTTGAACTCTTTTTTCCGTAGTCAGCTGAGAATTTTGCTTCCCACGGGAAGGGCTAATCCAAGGCGATGGAACAAAGAACTTATAGCTAAAGACCGTATCTTTGTTGTTGACCAAGATGCATGGAAACGCAGTCTTGAAGCGAAATTCGGGGAGTGTGTTCGATATTGAGGCTCGGTTTTAAAGTAGAAAAAAGGTTCGGCAGGGCAATAATTTATAGCCATGCACGTTTTATGTAAAGAAAAATTTGTATCTTTGCAACATATTTTATATTGAATAATAATGCGTAATATGAAGAAATACATCGTTTTATCGTTGGTTCTGCTGGTTGCGGGCACCGCCTTTGCCGGCAATAAACCCCGCAAATCGTCCCGTCAGGAAATGGGCATCAACGGCAATGCCATATACGTGATTGAATACACCTACGACCTCCACGGTGGCCGTAACGGTGGCCGTCAGCTCATCTGCATCGACTCCATCACCTTCGACAAGCGCGGCAATTTCCAGGACAAATACCGCACCAAGGATGGGGAGTACACTTGGTATTCCTACTACTTCGATGTCCACGGCTATGCTCTGGGTTGGAACGAGTACAACCGCGCCCGCCAGCTCACTGGCCGCACCGCCTATCGCAACGACGAGAACGGCAACCGCATCGAGCGTACCGTCTTCATGGGCGACCACATGACCAAGAAGGAATCCTCCCGTTATGAGAACAACCGCCTTGTAGAGGAGCAGAGCTTTGCCCCCGACGGCACCCTCACCGAGAAGCGCGTTTACAAGTACGACGCTGCCGGCAACAACTCCGAGATGGAGTTCTACGACCGCGACGGCGAGCTCACTCAGCGTTACCTCTACAAGTACGACAGCCATGGCAACCGTATCGAGTGGCGTTTCTATGATGCTGACGACTTCCTCGTTGCCCTCACCACCTACTACTATGACGACCACGACAACCTCATCGAGCTCTCCTCGTTCAACTACGATGAGCACCTCAACTGGAAACACAGCTATGTCTTCGAATACGACGAGGACGACAACTGGGTGCGCCAGACCATCTATCGCAACAACGTGGCCTATCAGGTCATCGAGCGCGAAATCGCCTTCCCCGTCTATTGATACCTCTGTTGCGGCCCCGTTTGTGGGCAGCAGACGGATGATAACGAACCCTTTAAAGTGCCTTGCAGTCGCTACGCCCTGCAAGGCACTTTTTTTGTCATTATCCCTCGCTTTGCCCTTTCGTCGCTCCTTGTACCTCAGTTCTCCGTCATTTGTTCCTCATTTGTTCCTTTTTCATTGGACAACTGAACTACGGAGTGACCTACTTGTGGCCTACAAAGAGTGGACCTGCTGTGGGGTTGCTGTGTGGTGGCGGTGGGTGGGTGGCAACCATGCGCTTTTGCAGGAGAAATATAAAAATGGTTAAAACCCCTTTGCTGGCCTGTTGAGCCTTTATTTTTTCGTATCTTTGTACTTCGTTTTGAGAGGTTGGTGCGTGTGTATATTATTGAATAATAAAAATTTAAATACATATTTCGAGAATCGATGGATATGATTGGAAAAACGTTTGTGCGCTTGCTGGCCCTATGCTTGGGTCTCGGCTTTTCGATGACGGTCATGGCTCAGAGCACCACCTCGACCATTGAGGGGCGTGTGGCTGATGGCAACGGACCTTTGGCCGATGCCATGGTCACCGCAGTCTATACCCCTTCGGGGCTCTCCTACCATGCTATTACCAATCGCGAAGGCAGTTACCGCATCAACGCTGTGGCCGCGGGCGGCCCTTACACCGTCAAGGTTGAGCTGTTGGGTTATAAATCGGCCTCTGTGCAGAATGTGACGGCACCCTTGGGCGACCGCGTGGTGCTTGATTTTGTGCTCAAAATGGCCAGCACAGTGCTGGATGAGGTGGTGGTGACCGACGGCATGACCCGTTCGGGGATGAACATTCAGAACTCAGGTGCATCGACCATTGTGTCCAGTCGTGCCATGGGCGAGATGCCTACCGTCAGCCGCAACCTCTACGACGTTCTGCGCCTCACGCCGCAGGGGGTCAGCACGGCCAATGGCTTCATGGTGGGCGGCGGCAATTTCCGCAGTTCGGTGGTGACGGTGGATGGCGCTTCGTTCAACAATGCTTTTGGCATAGGGTCGAGCCTTCCGGCTGGGGGCAGCCCCCTGTCGTTGGATGCCATCGACCAGTTGTCGGTCAGCATCACTCCCTTCGATGTGAGGCACAGCGGCTTTCAGGGCGGTGCCATCAATATGGTGACCAAGCAGGGCGGCAACGACTGGCACGCCTCCCTTTACGACTATTACACCAGCGGCTTGCTGAGCGGCAAGCATCTGGGCAGTGTGGAGCTGCCTAAGAGCAATACGCTGAACAATGTGACGGGGCTGACGCTGAGCGGACCCATCGTCAAGGACAAGCTGTTTTTCTTCCTCAATGCCGAATATGTGCCGGAGTATGTGCCGGGGGCTTCGGCCCAGGCACGTGCCAACGAGGGTGCCGCCTGGGGGGGCAACGGATACAACCGTCCCACGGTGGGCCGCATGGACAGCATACGCCGGTACCTGATGGATGAATATGGCTATGACCCCGGTCAGTATCAGAACTACTCCGTCAATGCGTCGGATTATAAGCTGCTGGCCCGTCTTGACTGGATTGTGGACAGCAACAACCATTTCAATATCCGTTTCAGCCACACGCACACTACCACCTCCGAAGCCTCCAACTCCATGAGCGGCCTCGGCGGCTCGTACACGACGTTTATGCTCGACGGAGAGAGCTATACCTTCAACCGCTATTCCGAGGGCCGTTTGTCGGACTATGCGCTGATGTTCCAGTCGGCACGATTTACAAAGAATCAGGACTTCTCGTCGGTGGCTGCTGAGTTGGACAGCCGTCTGTGGGGTGGGCGCGGGAGCAATGTGCTGCGTGCCACGTGGTCCTATCAGAACGAGCCGCGCGGCCACTATGGCGACTATTTCCCCACGGTGGACATCCTGGAGCCCTACACCGCCAAGGACGGCAGCCGGGGTTACGCCCTCTACACCACCTTCGGACTCGACCCCTCAACCTATATGACGGCCAACAAGGTCGGCACCTTCAACGTCACCGACGAGTTGACCTACACCGCCGGCCTCCATACACTGCTGGCGGGAGTGCAGTTTGAGCACAGCAACATACGCAATGTGTTTATGCCCGGCGGTGCCGGCTGGTTTGTGTTCGACTCGTGGAGCAGTTTTGTCAACCACCGCGCCCCGGTGCTCTCCATGGTGGCCTACGCCAACCAAGAGGACCGTCTCTCCTTGCCGGAGTATGTGTTCAACTTTCTTCAGCCCTCGGTCTATGTGCAGGACGAGATGGAGTTCAGCCGTTTCTTCAAGTTGACGGCGGGACTGCGGTTGGAGGCTCCCATTATCCGTTTTGCCAACGACAACCACAATGCGGCGTTCACGCAGTTTGTGGCCGAGCGTCCCGAAAGCACCTTTGCAGGGCTGGACCCCGGCGACATGCCGCGGGTGCGGGTGAACGTGTCGCCCCGAGTGGGGTTCAACTGGGACGTGACCCGCGACCGCAAGGTTGTGGTGCGCGGCGGGACAGGCCTCTTCACAGGCCGCATACCCAATGTGTGGTTGGTGAATGCCCTGTCCAGCTCGAACGTGATGTTGAACCAATATGTGGCAAACCCTCAGACGCAGAACCCCGTTTTGCCGTTCAGCCCCACTCGCGAAGAGATTATCAACAGTGTGCCGCAGGGTGAGAGGGCAGGGCTTCCCTCGTCGCCTGTGATATTGGACAAGAACTTGCGGATGCCCACCAGCTGGAAGAGCTCGCTGGCAGTGGATGCCCAGCTGCCGTGGGGCGTGCAAGGCAGCGTGGAGGGAATCCTCTCCTACAACTACCAAGAGGTGATGGCCACGATGCTGGGCTATGTGCCGACCGATTCGCTGCGGCTGCCCGGCGAGGAGCATGGGCGTGTGGCCTATAAGGCTGAGGACTGCGCCAATGGTATCTATGGCTACCACCTGCACAATGCCGAAGGGCTGCACGGGCGTTATCTTTCGGTGGTGGCACAGTTGCAGAAGCATTTCGGCTTCGGGTTGGATGTGATGGCGGCCTACACCTACAGCTCGTCGCTGTCGGTGTTGGAGAATGGCGGCGACGCCGTCTATACGCTCACGCAGACCAGCACCGTACACGGCGACAACAGGCCGGAGTTGGGCTATACCGCTTTTGTGGCACCACACAGGCTCATAGCCTCCGCCAATTACACCATCTATGAGGGACGCCGCACCGCCACGCACGTGGGTCTCTTCTATGAGGGCTACCATGTGGGGATGGTGAATGATATGGCCATGTCGGGAATGTCGTACTTGATGAACAATGTGGGTGGCATCAATGCCTCGCGGCTGGTGTATGTGCCTACCGAGGAGGAACTGGCCGGAATGCCTTTTGTGACGGACGAGAACCGCGAGGAATACCGCCAATTTATAGCCAACGACCGTTACCTGAGCCGCCACCGCGGCGAGTACACCATGCGGGGAGCCATGCGTGCCCCTTGGCACAACAGGTTGGACCTGAAAGTGTGCCAGCAGTTCTATTTTGACATCCACGGCCAGCGCACCACGCTGGAGGTGGGCGCCGACATCAACAACGTGGCCAACATGCTCAACAGCGAGTGGGGCACCTACAAGCAGATCACCAGTCAGACCATCCTGCAGTTCAAGGAGGGGAAGTACACCTTCACAGCCCCGAAATGGAATGTATACAGCAATCTGCTCTCGGCCTGGCAGGTGCTGCTGCATGTGCGCTATTCGTTCTGACATGGGGGATAAGGAGAAGCCATTTGTTGCCTTTGCGCCGTTGCAGGGCTATACAGACTGCGTCTACCGCCGCGCCCACAGCGAGGTGGCAGGAGGGGTGGACGAGTACTACACTCCCTTTGTACGATTGGAGGGCGGCGAGCCCCGCCGCAAGGATCTGCGTGATATCGATTCAGGGCGGAACGACGGTGTGCCTACTGTGCCGCAGGTGATAGCCCGCGACCATGAAGAGTTTGCGCGGCTGTGCGATGCCGTGCAGTCGGCAGGGTGGCGACGGGTGGACCTGAACATGGGATGCCCGTTCCCCATGCAGGTGAAGGCCGGTAGGGGCAGCGGATTGCTGGCCGATGAGGAGCGTGTGGCGGCTATTGGTGAGGAGATGAGACAGCGGAGAGACGTGCGCTTCTCGGTCAAGATGCGGTTAGGGCAGGAGGATGCAGAAGAGTGCATGCGGCTGGTGCCTATACTGAATGAGATGCCGTTGGAGCATGTGACTATGCACCCCCGCTTGGGCAAACAGCAGTACAAGGGCGTGCCGGATTGTGAGGCCTTCGGACGGTTTGTGGAGGCTTGCGGGCAGCGCGTGGTGTACAATGGCGACCTGCTTTCGGAGGAGGATGTGGCGGGAGTGATGCAGCGGTGGCCTATGCTGAAAGGGGTGATGATAGGGCGCGGGCTGTTGGCACGGCCATGGATGCTGTGCGGTAAGGAGCCGCAGGAGGTGGTGCGCGAGATGCACACGAGGGTGTATGAACATGCCTGCACGGTGTTGCAGGGCGACAGCCAGATTCTGGCACGGCTGCATGCCTTTTGGGAGTATCAAACCGTGTTGTTGGACCGAAAGCAATACAAGGCCATCATGAAAAGCGGCAGCCTAAGAAAATATAAGGAAGCAGTGGCTGGATGGTTGGGTCGAGGAGGCTTGGGCTAAAAAAGGGCCAGTTGGCGGATGCCTTGGGCGCAGTAGTGCTGGTAGGGGCAGGCGTAGGGTTCCAAGCAGTGCTTGCCTGTTGGGGTGGCGGGTTCACCGTGGCGGAGGATGTCCTTCATGATGGCGATGTTGCGGACTATGGTGTCCGCTTCGGCGGCAAGCTCTTCGGTAAGGTCTATGATGACAAAGCGGTTGTCAGAATTATCTGAGTAATCTGAATGGTCGGAGTTATCCGATGGGGCATTGGCGTGGACGATGCTGAAGGTGTTGATTTGTCGGCAGTGGGAGATGACGTAGTGTTGCAGGGCGGCGTCGCGGCGGTAGGTCTCGCTGAGGGTGCTGCCAGACTTCACCTCGTAGATGTCCAGCGAGCCGTCGGGACGACGATGTACGACATCGGCCAATACCAGAACATCGTCATACTGGAATCCGGCTTCGAAGAGGTCGACGGTACCGTTATTGTCTATAAGTTGGGCGGTGAGAGCAGGGTAGGCGCTGGTGTTGCGTTTGAGTTGGGCACTGATGTCTATTCCGTCGGGGAAGGTGTCCTTAAAAGCGTATTCGAATTCGCGTCCATGGTCGAAGCGGCGCATCTGCTCGGCGGTGTAGCGGGCGAGTTTGGGATTGAAGACGTCTAACCACAGCGCGCGGTCGCACTGGAGACCACGGATATATTTTGACTTGGTGAGGAGATAGCCTTGAGGCATGGGTGTGGAGGGTCAGGCTTTGGAGCGGAGACGGCGTGCGACGGGGCCGTCGGCGGGCAGTGGTACGAAGGAGGCCAACATCTGGAGGAGCCCTTCGGGCTGGTCGTCGACGATGAGGTAGCGCGCGTTGGAGAGGTTGTAGAGGCCTTCGGATTCCATGCGGCGGAGCATCTCTATTTGCGGATTGAAGAAGCCTTGGGTGTTGAGCAGCCCCATGGGTTTGCTGCACTGGCCCAGCTGGTTGGCGACGAGAACCTCGAAGACCTCGTCGAGGGTCCCGATGCCGCCGGGGAGGGCAATGAAGGCATCGCTGTGGGCGATGAGGTACTCTTTGCGCTCGGCGATGGAGGCGACACGCACCAGTTCGGAGACGGGCTGTGAGAGGATAATCTCCTCGGAAAAGAAGGAGGGGATGACCCCCACGACGTGGCCGCCGCCAGCGAGGGCGGCACTGCTGACGGTGCCCATCAGGCCAAGGTTGCTGCCGCCATAGAGGAGGGTGTGGCCAGCGGAGGCAAGGAGGGTGCCCAGCTGGGAGGCGGCTTGAATGAAATGGATGTTGCTGGGGAGGGTGGCTCCACAGAAGACGGAAATGTTCATTGCATTAGGGTTGGATAGGGGTTATCGTTTCCAGGCACCGATGACTTCGCCGATGTAGATGGCATGGACACCGGCACTGAAGTCGGCGTACCACTTCTTGGGGGTGTCGTTGCGGAAATCGGTCGGGGTCTGGTGCCAGGCGGTCATGGTCTCGCACTCTATGACCAAGTCGGCCTCGGTGTAGTAGGGGGTGCCGTGCTCGGTGTAGGCGACGTGGAGGCCGAGGGCGGCAACTTTGTCGCCGTCGCGGCCACTGTGCGAGCCGAGATACTTGGCTATCTTGGGGTCGGAGAAGTGCATGATGGTGAAACGGGGGTAGCGCTCCATGAACTCATAGGTGTAGCGGGCAGGAGCCACGTAGACGGTGACGGCAGGACGGTTGTGGCCGAGGTAGTTGCCAATGGAACCCCAGCCGATGGTCATGGCGTTGTTGACAGTAGTGTCACCACTGCAGAGAATGAGGTTTTCGGTAAAGAAGGTGAAGCCATTCTCTTCAAATTCCTTTTGCACATTGAAAGCTTTCATCTCGGTTTGTTGGGCAGGCTTGGGGTCCCGCTTTTTGTCGGGGTTGTCGGGGTTGGGATTGAAACGGCCCAGAAGGGCTGCAGCAAGGAGGGCGAAAAAGGAATGTTTCATAAAGGAAAGAGGATGATTAGTTGTTCTTCTTGTATTGATTGAAATGCGCCCGGTCTCGTTGGCGGAATTTTATCCAGAGTATTTGGAGGAAGGCGAAGAGGAGCGCCAGCAGGATGTCGGAAAGGATATAGGGAAGAATCTCACGGGAGTTAAAGTTGTTGGTGATGAAGATTTCTGTCAGGATAATGAGGAGCGTGCAGAAGGCAAAGAAGAGTAGGTTTTTGACAAACAGACTGATGAAATCCTTGCCGGTAATCTTTTTGTCAAGACGAAGGGCAAGGTAGTATTCGGGCATTAGCAATGCAATTATTCTGGTCCAGAATGGGCGTTTTAAATTGTCTGACATGTTCTGCTATGATAATAACTTCTTTTACTAACGCGAATTGGGGCCTTTTATTGTGAACAGAAATAATTATTTTACGAAGTGGCTCGGTTCGTATTTCTGTTCAGGATGCAAACAGGTCAATAATCTTGGGGAGGAAGATGATGAGCCCCACAATGGCGGCGGCGATGGCTGTCAGCAACACAGCGGCGGCTCCCAGGTCTTTGATGTCCCGCTTGCGGTCGTCGCGTTCGGCTTTGACGAAGTCGGCGGTGCGCTCAAGGGATGAATTGACAGCCTCGGCGGAGAGAACCATACCGATGACAATGGTGACGGCTATCCATTCATAGGCCGAGATGCGGAAGAGGAATCCCGCAATGATAACGCAGACGGCTGCAAAGGCGTGAATCCAGGCGTTGTGCTCTTCGCGAAACAGCACGCGCAGTCCGGCAAAAGCGTAGCCGAAGCTCTTGATTCTTTTCTTGATGGAGAACTTTTCGTTTTGCATGAGAGTGTGTTTTGTGTTGTAATGGCTGTAGACTGTGTGGTGTGCTAAAAAACGCGGTCGCCGTTCTTCACGGGGTGGGTGGGGCGCAGGAGGACGACACCCTGGGCGGAGTCGGTGCCGAGGATGCGCACCTCACTCTTGACGGAGCCGATGTGCATTGGCAGCAGGTTGACGCAGCAGACCACCTGCGTGCCTACGAGGTCGTCGGGAGTGTAGAGGGCGGTGATTTGCGCCGACGATTTCTTCAGCCCGATTTCGGGGCCGAAGTCGATGGTGACCGCGTAGGCGGGGTGGCGGGCCTTCTTGTTTTCGACGACGGACACCACGGTGCCCACTCGCACTTCCACTTTGTCAAATTCTGTTACATCTATCATATTTTTTCCGTTCAATCTGTTGTTTCATTTCTGCATTTTCACCGCGTTATTTCTCGTAGAGCTCGATTGGCAGTCCGTCGGGGTCTTGAAGGAAGAGGAACCGGCGGTCGGTATATTCGTCCGTCCTGATTGCCTCGTGCGGAATGGAGAGACGGTCCAGCTCGTTCACCGCTGCATCGATGTCGTCGACCTCGAAGGCCAGATGGCGCAGCCCCGTGGCTTCGGGGCGTGTCGGCCGCGGTGGTGGCGAGGGAAACGAGAACAACTCGACGACGTAATCCTCGCCCAGGGCCAGGTCGGTCTTGTACGATTGCCTTTCGGCGCGGTAGTGCTCGGCGAGGACGCGCAAGCCGAGGACACATGTGTAGAACTCGAGGCTCCGCCGATAGTCGGAGCAGATGATGGCGATGTGATGTACTTTGTTCAGTTGCAGCATTGTTTCTTGTGGTAATGAAAAGAATATTCGTGCAATTTCACCGCGCATATATGCGGGGTGGTTTTTTTGTGGTCAATTATCCCCAGAAGGGCAATGCCATTGAGTGAGGGAGATACACTATCTTGGACGACACGACCATCAGAACGGCGCTGGCGACGAAGTAGGCTATCAGTAGCCAGCGGTTCCTCTTGCGCGCTTTCGGGGGCTCGTCTTTCCACCGGGCCTCGCAGTCGTCGTACAGCTTCTCTTTGTTAAGGATGAAGACGTTGAAAACGGCGATGGCCACCACGATAATCCACAGCAGGTTGGCCGACAGCTGATGGCCGAGAAGCAGAACGGGCAGGATCAGCAGCGTGTTGAGGTTGGAGATTTGAAGCAGCGATACGATGCCCATCGAGGATATCAGATGGGTCGGATCGACCTTCTGCGTCAGCGGGTCATAGGACAAGGAGTAATGCACGGGATGGTCCCAGAACCGCGTGATTCTATAGAAACAGTATTTGTATAGTCTCAACATCGTATGCGTCTTCTTTTATAATCCGTCAGTCTATTGTAGGAGTGGCAGCGTTGGCGGCTTTCGGTTTGATTGAGGCCTTGGGCTTCACGTAGAAGTGCGGCACAATCTGTCGGGCTGTCAGGTCGACGGTGACGGAGTCGTTGAAGTCGGTGCCGTAGCGTTTGGCCAGCGTTTCCGGCGACTGGTCGTATTTGTAGATATGCTCAGGTTGGTCGTCGATGGTGACAACAAGGTACGACGGGCTCTTTGGTCTGAATCCGCCGGTGGAGTGAATATAGTACGATTCGACCTCGAGGTCGTTCCATTCGCGCTCGCTGCCGATTCCGGCATAGACGGTGACAATGAGCGCGGCATACACAATCACCACAAAGCCGAAGAAATACTTGCCGAAGGTCTGGAGCCGGCCTTTGTAGGCGTAGAGGAATATTCCGAGAAAGAGGCAGATGCCACCCGCAAGCGCTACATACGTGAACCACGGCAAGGTGACGATGTACTGCCGCGTCGTGAAAACCATCGCCACCAGTATCACCAGTGACGCCACGGAGATGGCCTGAACCAGCGGCGGCTGGCTCCTCAGCTTCTCCCAGTCGAGAATAGAGTTCTTGTTATTATTTTTCATCTTCAATCTGTTGTTTCATTCGTTCAGTTTCACCGCGCTCATGAGCGGGGTATTGTTTTTGTGCGAAAATCGGGCTCGCACATGTGCGAGGAGCACTTCCGGGCTGAAAATCGGTCTCGCTCGTCAAGCTCGCAGGCAACAGCAGGCGGAGCGGCCGATAGTGATGTCGGGAATCTGTGCGGAAAGTTCAATATACATTATATTTATTGGTGAAATATTAAGCGAATTAGAAATCGATATGAAATTTAAGTATTTTGTCTTGCTCAAGCAACAGCTCCGTTTGGTTGTAATCGTTATTGTTTACCAAGACTGATACGGTGTCGCCAATGTTCAGTCTCTTGTAGGTGTCATAGCAAATCTGGTCCGAACTATTGTAGGTGCCTCCGTTCACAGAGTATTCATAGACAGCTTTGTATTTAGACCCGTATCCTCCGCCGTAGAATGGCCTCACGTCGGTGATGACGGCCTTGACAGTTATAGCATTGTCGTGGTCGAAATTCCCCCTCTCGCATTTGGCTATCGAAACGACGATGCCACACAGCACGGCGAGTATCAAGATGACTTTCTTTATATTGCTTTTCTTCTTGGTCGATTTCTTCCTCGGAGGTGCTTTTTTTATATTGCTTTTCTTCTTGGTCGATTTCTTCCTCGGAGGTGCTTTTTTCATATACCTTTTATATTATATGTTATGCATCAATCTTTGGAGGGGGTTGTTTCTTCGCGGCGGCTTGCCGCCGCGAAGAACAGGAATCCACGTGCAAGTTTGTCTTCCATTTCTCGTGCTCTACCAACGAAGCCAGTTGCCCCGTTTCATCAGTTTGTCAATTAGGGTAGGCAAGACCTTCGGAGAAGGAGTGCAGATTGTCGAAACGAACATCGATAATGAGGTTGCCTGCCTTGTCGATGGCACCGCTTTTGTCGCCAATCTTGACGATGGAGCGCCCTTCAATGAGGGTGTCGACATGGTCGAATCTCTCGCCGAGCATCACCACGTCGTGGCCTTCGTGGTCGATGAAGCGCCACTTGCCGTCCTTCATCGCTGGTGCCAGTCCTTCGGAGAAGGACTCGGTCTCGTCGAATTCGGGTGCTATGACACATTTGCCTTCCTTGTTGACAAACCCGCACTTGTCTCCGTCGTTGACGACGACAGGCATAAGGTCTTCCTCAAAGGTGTAGGCAAAGCTGAACTTTGGCTTTATCACCATCTTACCGGTCTTGTCGATAGCCCCGTATCGCCAATCGCCATCTCCGACGATGAATTCAGCGGCCGCCAACCCGCAGGAGAAGTTCTCCACGTCGGTACAGTCCTCGCCGAGTTCGGAGAGAACCTTGCCATTTCTGTCTATGATGTGATAGCCGCCACCGATAGAGCATGCCGCCACTCCCTCGGTGAAGGCAAGGGCGAAGTCGTACTTCGGCTTGATCACCATCTTGCCGTAGCGGTCGATGAAGCCGTACTTATTGTTGACCTCGACGGCCGCCAGCCCCTCAGAGAAGCCGGATGCCGCGGTGTACTGCGGCGCGATGGCGACATGTCCTTGCCGGTCGATGTATCCCCATTTGTTCTTTATCAACACCGCCGCAAGCCCGTCAGAGAAGAGCCAGGGGGATCCTGCCAAACTGTTCTTCATAGGCTATTCTTTTTGCCAGCGTTTGAGCTGGGGGAAGTACTGGCGGAGCTGCTCGCGGTATTCATCGGCGGTGAGGTGCTGGCCGGTATTCTGGTTAAACTGGTCGACAAACTGGACACAGAAGTCTATCATCTGCTCCATGGTGCAGTCCTGCGTGAAGTGGCCATCGGCGAAGCAGTACTTGCAGTAGTCGGGATTTTCCGATGTGTCGGACGAGTCGGACTTGTCAGACGGGTCCGACATTAAGGGCATTCCGCAGCTCTGGCAGTAGCGTTGCTTGGGGGCGCCGGGCTTGCGCTGCAAGACGGCATAGACCTTGGCCATGATGTCGGCGGCGCGGAGGTGGTAGTTGGTGAGCATTTCGTCGGGCGTGCCGCTCTCGCCGAACTTATCGTCCACAGCCACGTACTCCATTGGGGTGGGGCAGTGGAGAGCGAGTGTCTGGGCCACGCTGTCGCCGAGACCGCCGTTGAAGAGGTGCTCCTCGCAGGTGACGACGGCGCCGGTCTTGCGGGCGCTGGCCACGATGGCCTCCACGTCGAGCGGCTTGATGGTGTGGATGTTGATGACTTCGCAGCTGATGCCGACCTTCTCGAGCATCTCGGCGGCCTGCAGGGCTTCCCACACAAGGTGGCCGCAGGCGAAGAGGGTGACATCCTTGCCCTCGCTTAGCAGCTGGGCCTTGCCGATTTCGAACTTCTCACCCTCGGGCAGGAAGCAGGGCATCTTGCTGCGGCCGAGGCGCAGATAGACGGGGCCAACGTGCTCGGCGGCGGCCAGCGTGGCGGCCTTGGCCTGGTTGAAGTCGGCGGGTACCAGCACGGTCATGTTGGGTAGCACCTTCATCAGGGCTATGTCCTCCATGGTCTGGTGCGTGGCGCCGTCCTCTCCGAGAGAGATACCGGCGTGCGAGCCGCAGATTTTGACGTTCTTGTTGCTGTAACACAGCACTTGGCGAATCTGGTCATAGACGCGGCCGGTGACGAACTCGGCGAAGCCCCCTATGAAGGGCACCTTGCCGCAGAGGCTCAGACCAGCGGCGATGCCGACCATATTGGCCTCGGCGATGCCGCACTGGATGAAGCGCTCGGGGAATTCCTTGGCGAAGCCGTCCATCTTGACGCTGCCTTTCACGTCGGCGCTCAGTGCAACGACATTCTCATTCTTGCGGCCAGCCTCAACAAGGCCTTCGCCCATGCCGGCGCGCAACTCTTTGCTTGATTGTTTTTCGTAGTGGGTCATAATATTATTGTTTATTTTGTTTTCAATCGTTCTATTTCTTTTGATATTCCATCGATTACTTCAGGGTTTGCTATCTTTCCGTCCAAACTGAATACTACAAAAACCTCTCCACCAAAAGTTTCTTTAAAACTCTCAAAACTCGCTTTCATTCTTTCTGTTAATGAGTAGCCACCGAAGTTTGCGTTGGCAGTTACAGGCTTGATTTGAATGCCAATTTGATATTTGTCCACATGTGCTATATAATCTATATCACCTGCGTGGTCAAGTTCAGGGTCACTTTCCTCAAAGGTTATGTCTTTAAATATCTTTGCCAATCCGTCGTTTACGACGGACTTTTCCCGTTGGTAGCCATCGAAAGTTCGGTTAATGGTCAGATTGTACACATAGTCGATACAGTCTTGGCGAGTTAAAGAGGCTATGGCTTCTTGTAATTGAGGAATCACAAGTTCCGTCATTTTTGTATATAGACGTTCTCCAAGTTCCAATAGTGACTCCCTTGATATTTTGACTGGAGTTTTCCCTTCAGTCATTGCGTTTTCAAAATACCAGCTTTCCCACTCTTCAATAGATGAAGGTTGGCATTGACGAATTAAATTCATCACGGCTCCAACTTTATTTGGACGTGTTAGTTGGTATAATTGGCATGTATGATTCAAAAGAAACTCTTTTTTGCCAGCAAAGGTCATGGAATATGTTTTCATATATTATATTTGATTATTAGGATTTGCATTATTCCACATATTTCTTATATCATCACTTCTGTTAATCACTTTTTGGGCTCTTCTTCTCAGTGAGGCAATATACTCTCTGACTTCTTCGATGTCATTGGACTGCCAGTAACCACTATTTGTACTCACAATAAAATGTCCTTGTGCAATAGCTTCTCTAATTAGTTTTCTTGTCTCAACTTGATTTCCATTTGTCGGAAGATGCAGTTGACGAGCAATATCTTCCGCACGGGTTGCATTTTGTTTCCCATAGGGAATAGTCCTTAATAATTGCTGAATTGTTGCCATAATATTAATAGTTTATAAATTTGTTTCGATATTTGTATGCTATACTTGTGTCTGCTATTGCCAGCTTCTCTTTTAGAATATGTGCATTTATAAATGTCCGGTTTTCTAAATACAAATAGCATAATAGTTGATTTTGTGAGTCGTACTTTATTTCGTCAAACCGCATGTATACCTTATGCCCTTTCGTTTTGTTTAAAAGGTAATCTGTTGCCTGTTCAATTTTGGTCGGGTTTGGTTCAACACCTAATAGCTTTACGACTAACCCCGTGTTTAATTCTAATAAATTGGGTGACAATACATGTTTCACCGAAAAAAGTTCTTCTCGCACACTGCCATTTTTATCTATTTTTGAACCAAATTGAAGTTTCTTTACATCCACATGGTTGTTCAACTTTAATGGATCACGAAACAGATATGGTAGAGTGTTTAACTGGCCATCATACAGGTAAGAATCCTCGTCTACTCGAATGTTGTATATATTTTGGTCTAACAACGAATTGCTAATTACTTTCTGCTCATAGTACTGCCTATAATCCTTGTTGATTTCATATCCAATTGAATTACGACTAAGTTTCTTTGCCGCTAAAGCTGTAGTCCCACTGCCCATAAATGGGTCAAAAACTGTTTCGCCAACAAAAGAGAACATCTTTATAAGCCTTGCGGGAAGTTCTTCTGGAAACATTGCTATGTGTCCGTCTTGACGTGCACCGGCAAAATTCCAATGAGAAGCAAATAGTTTGTTCCACTCCTCCTTGCCAATTTCTGACATTTCTTTCTGCTCTTTTGTTGGTACAGGAGCCTTGCCTTGTTTTTTGAAGATTAGGATAAACTCGTAGTCAATTTTTAGTATTCCATTTCGAGGGTATGGAAAGCTACCCATAACAGCACCGCCCCCAGTAGTGTGCATTGTAGTTTGTTTTTGCCATATTACTGCACCCATGTAGTCAAGCCCCAATGTTTCGCAAAAACGGATTATTTCTGTACGAATAGGGATTACTTTATACCTACCATAATATACAGAACGAGCAAATTGGTCTCCAATGTTGATGCACAATCTACACCCGTCTTTCAAAATACGGTTGCATTCAGACCACACGAGGTTTAAATTGTTTATGTATGCCTCATAGCTCTCATTAAAGCCAATTTGATTATCAGTTCCATAGTCTTTCAACTGCCAGTATGGTGGCGATGTGATGATGAGATGCACGGATTTGTCCGGCATTATACTCATTTTTCTACTATCACCATTGATGAGGGTGTGTTTTGTTTGTATTGTATTATTGTTTCCAGTCATAGTCTGTATGTATTATCCCATCTTGACGCTGCCTTTAACGTCGGCGCTCAGGGCGACGACATTCTCGTTCTTGCGGCCAGCCTCTACAAGGCCTTCGCCCATGCCGGCGCGCAACTCTTTCATTGATTGTTTTTCGTAGTGGGTCATAATATTATTGTTTTGTTGATTATTCTTTTATTGGTCGGACTTGTCGGACTAGTCAGACAAGTCTGACAATTCTGCTTAATTTGTCTTTCCATTGCGATAGTTTAGTCTTGCTCTGGTCATTTGTTCTCTTACGCCACCTTCTTGGAGAAACTGCTGTTGTTGCTTCTCTATCAGTCGGCGGAGCATGTAGGTTGCTTGGTTAATCAGTGTGATGCAGAGATTGGCGAGTTCCTCGTCGTTCAACTTCTGCAATAGGGTCGGATACTCAGCATATATCTTCTCACATCGGGCGTACTCGCGCATTGGCTCGTATCGTGGGTGTCCACTTTTCCATTGCGTCAGATTGTGCTGTCGCAGGTAGTCTTCATAATCTACCAACAACTCTTCTAAACTGGCTTTGGCAACATTGGTCAGCTTTATCTCTGTCTCACGCGATGTGGTGGCTGCCTCACTTCCCTCGGCGATATTTTGTTTGCCACTCCTCGCTGCCTGCACCATCTGGTCTATGGTGCGGTCACCCTTGCCAAAGTAGGTGTGCGCAAAGTGATAGGTGATGTCGCAGACTATCTCTGTCACCTTGTACACCCGCAGCTTGCGGTAGCCACCGAGGGGCTTCAAAAATGGCTTGGGTTCGTTGTTGGGCATTGTTTGTTGTTTTTAGGGTTTGTCGGACTTGTCAGACTAGTCTGAATAGTCCGACTCGTCTGAAGTATTATCGTGGAAACAAGTGCTTTCCTCATCTTATTATTGTATAAGTCTGTCATTATCTTTTTTCAACACCCTCACAGGCTGGTCCGAACCGACTTCGAGGTTGGGGCAAATAGTCTCCCTACCAGTGTCCACGAAACCGCACTTCTCCATCACGCGGCCGGAGGCGGGATTGCTTGGGAAATAGGTGCCCCACAACGTGCTGAACCCTTTCACCCCGAAGCAGTGGTCAATGACCAGTCGAAGCGCCTCCGTGCAGATGCCCATCCCCCAATAGGGTCGGGCAATCCAGTAGCCCACCTCGGCTTGGTCGGACTCAATCTTCAGGTTGGAAGAGGTGGATGGCAAATAACCGACACATCCGATGGCCTCACCTGTCTCTCTCCACACCACAGCCCACATCCCCTCGCCGCTGAAGAGTGTGCGGATGACCACAAGGCTTTCCTCCACACTCTTGTGCGGTGGCCACCCTGCGCGCGGCCCCACTTCGGGGTCGGAGGCGTACTTGAACAGCGCTTCGGCATCGCTCTCCCTCCAAGGGCGCAGCAGTATTCTGTCGGTTTCGTAGTTGTTCATAGCAAAAGTTGTTCTGATTTCTCCGATTATTCTGATTACTCTGACAACTTCGATACGGGTATCCTTATCACAGTCTTCGTCTTTTCCGGGGTGGACTTGCGAGGGTCGCTCAAATAGATTTCGTGGTGGTGGCGTGTAGGGCTCATCGCAGTGCGGTGGCCATGACTGGTGGCAAAAGCCTCCATGGCAGCGATGGTGGCGGGCTCATCGTCGTAAGCCCCTATGTGCATACACTGCACACATAGCCCCTCGTCGTAAGTGAGAAACTCCACCGCCGAATAGTCAATATTCTTCTTCCGTGTTGCTTCGGCCACAGCCCAGTCAAATTCCTCTCGTGTCACAAAGTCCGGCAATCGTATCATCGAGATAAAGTGTAGCGCCTCCTTGTCGGTGTAGTCAAACCGACCTGTACCCGTCCACCAAAGCCCCTCCAGCGGTGGCACCACAAAATCGAAGTAGCCCTCCATGCGGTGGTCTCCCAACTTGCTCATCTTGATAGTATAGGCTATACCATACAGCAGGTCGATGCTCCGCTTGTACTCGCTCCCTTCTTGGTTGGGGTCTCCCTTGCCGCGCACCGCCACATAGTTCATCGGGGGCACCGACACCAATGCCGGTTTACGTGCAGGCATGTAAAACTCCTTGTATTCTTTCTTGAAATCGAATGCCATAGTCGAATAATCATGTCTGTTACATAATGCTCTTCAGCCAGCCGAACAGCTCGTCCAGGGCATAGTCGCCGCTGTGGGGGCGGTTCCATGCAAAGATGAAGTTCACGTCGCATCCCGCCTCGTTCAGTTTCAGTGCTAAGTTCAGCGGCACGGGGAATCCCGTGTCGCGGTCGCGTGCCCCGTGGCGGATATACCAGTGTGGGGCCAACGTGTGCTCGCTCTTTGCCTTGCTTTTGCCGTCTGTGGCTTCCATCTCACCAATGAAGTTCATCGGGTTCATCAGGTACACGTTGTCTACCACCTCCTTGGGCAGGTCCTTGCCGTTTTTGTAGGCACTGTAGACGGTGAAATTCACGCTGCTCCCGTCTGCGCCGCCAAACTCTTCGTTCTCCGCCGAGGCCCGCTGTCCCAGCACCCCTTTCGTGTCGAAGGCGGGGGCCGTCTTCAGGGGCTGCGTGTTGGCCACATAGTTCAGATACCGCTGTATGTCCAGCCCCACAACATACTCGCCCCGCTGTGGTTGCGGTGCGCGCATGGTGGGCAGGGCCATCTTTTTCCCTCCGTTGATGGGGGGCATACCGCCCATACGCTCTTCGTTGAACGAGAATCCCAGCGTGTCGCTAATATCGGCACCCGCGTTCTTGGCCGTCTGTGCTGAGCGGATTAACTCCTTTCGCAGTAGGTCAATATAGTTGTCGGCTGTCACGGGGTTCCCGTCCCAGTCTTTCAGGTTCAAGCTGTTGATGTAGTTGGGGAACTGCTCCTTCAGCTGGTTGCTGATGGGCAACAGCTGTGCCGACCGTTGGCGGCTCGATGTGCCATTGAAGAGCCATTCATACGCCATGTCGGCATGCTCCAAGTCGGTGATGGGGCAGTAGCAGACGGCTGCATACACATCGTCCTTTTCCTTGGCGGCACCCATAGCCGCCAGCATATCGTTGTAGGCGGGATGGTTGCCCGTGGCCCCCACCAGGGCCGCCATGGCTCCCCCCGCGCTGGTGCCGTCAATGATGATGCGTTCGGCGTTGCCGGGCATTTCGCGGTCAAAAAGGCGCAGGTAGCGTACAGCAGCCTTCAGGTCCAGCAGTCCTTTTGGGGCACGACCTGTGTAGGTGCTGTCCTGCACCGAGTTCCGCCCGCGCGAGCCGGGGATCACCACCACATAGCCCTCCTTCAGCGCACGCCCAGTGGCGTCTCCTGCCTGTGGGCCGCGGGCCTTGGCAGCCATATAGCCGCCGATGTAAGTGCGTAGCAGTATGGGCGTACTCCGGGTGGCCCCTTCTGGCACATAAACGTTCAGGTATTGATAGGCCGTGTCCTCCACGTTCTTCACGTAGTAGAGGTGCTCGTATGCTGTGTATTTCACCACCTCGCCGTTGGGCATGGTCAGCTCTGCCTCCTGTCCGTCGTTGGGGTTGAAACTCAGCCCCTGTTTGCTGTGGCCACAGCCTACAAGGGTTATAGCGACGATTGCTGCAAAGATTATTTTCTTCATCATTCAAAAGCGTTTTTGTACTTTGTTAAATAATAAACTCCGCGCTGCCCATTCCGCAGGCGGTTTTCCGTTATTATCCTATATTAACGTAGCCGATGCAAAAATAGTATGTCCTTTCGTTTTTTTCATTCGCGCCGAAGTGCCAAAACACAAGGCTCTCAGCTATTGTTCCTCAAAAAAAAGTTGCACAATATCATTTATCCGTTTTTTTTATGTATTTTTGCAACTTGTATGAATCGAATTATTTGATGCTATGACTCAACGCAACATCCTCTGCCGCCGCCTCGGCTCCGTGGCTCTGCTTGTCGCCATGCTTGCCACCTTCAGGCCGCTCCATGTCAGCGCCCAGGCGCCAACCCCTGGTCTGGACCTTTTTGCCGGCCTCAGTTTCAATTTCCGCGACGTTTACTACTACCGCCAGTACGACTTCCTCGTCAACCTCACTCCCGGTTTCCGGTGGACCATGGGGCACGACTGGCAACTCACCGGGCAAGTCTATGTCCCCCTGGTGAACCAATACGGGAACTACGGCAATGGTCTCAAGGTGAACAATTTCGCCCTCAGCAAGGAGTTGCGCTTGGGCGGCCTCTACGCCAAGGCTACGGCGGGTCTTTTCAGCCTGAATCGCTATGGCCTGGACCTGAAGCTTTTCCTGCCCCTTGCCGATTGGTTTGCGCTCGAAGCGCAGGGTGGCTATGTGGGCTGGCTCTACACCGACACCTATTGGCGCATCACCAAGCCCGACCGCTTCCTTGGCACCGTCGGGGGCGACATCTACCTCTCCAAGTGGAACACCCAGCTCAGGGGTGTGGCCGGCCTTTACCTCTACCGCGACTTCGGTGCCGAAGCCGAGGCTATGCGCCATTTCAACCACACCACCGTCTCCGTCTATGGCCGATGGAGCGACACCTATGGCTACGATGCTGGATTCAAGGTCATTGTCATGCTTCCCCCGTATCACCGCACCCGCCGTGTCGTCAACTTCAGGCCTGCTTCCAACTTCCGCATCGCCTACACCGTCATGGCAGAACTCACTGGCAACCGCATCTACAAGACCGACCCCGAGGAGAACGAGCGCGACGGCTGGTTCAGCCGCCATTTCCTCTCTTGGGGCTCCCATACCATGTATCCCGATTTTATTATTAACCAAAAGACTACCGAAGAATGAGACGACACCTTGCACTCCTCCTGCTCGCTGCCGCGGCGCTGATGCCTCTCTCCAGCTCCGCTCAGCAATATACAGGCCTCTCCGGTCTGATCCACGTCCCCTCCGCCGAGATGAACCATGAGGGCGACGCCTTCATGGGCATCCATTTCCTCAACAAGGCCATGACCCCCGACACCGGTTTCCTGCTCGCCGGCCAAAAGTACGATACCTACGACTACTACATCTCCCTCACACCCTTCCCCTGGATTGAATTCAGCTATGTGTGCACCAAGCGCAAAAGCGCCGTGTCCGAACAGCTTTGGGACTATCATCGCAAGGACCGCTCGGCATCGCTCAAACTCCGTCCCATCAAAGAGGGTCGCTACATTCCCGCCATTGCCATCGGAGCCAATGATTTCGGTACCGGCATCTTCGTTAAGAACCGTACCGACGTCCAGCTGTATTTCTTCAATTACTACATCGCCGCAACCAAGCATCTCAACTTTGGCGGCAACGAGTTGGGACTCACCCTTGCCTACCGCCATTTTTTCCGTGGCTACAATGCCAAGTGGAACGGCCTTGTGGGGGGCGTCACTTTCCGTCCCGCCTTCTTCCCGCAGGCCCGCGCCATAGTCGAATACACGGGCAACGAGTTCTTGGTAGGCCTCGACGCCCTCCTTTGGCGTCACCTGCGTCTGCAAGCCAGCCTCAAGGACTTCAAGTACCCCAACTTCGGCCTTTGCTTCCAACTCAACCTGCTGGGCCGGAAATACACCTACTAACCCTTCTGCTTCCGCCACTTGTCAACCCTCGGACGAAAAAAAATTAAAAAAAAAGTATGTCATCCAAAAAATATTGCTATCTTTGCATTGTTGAATAAGCGTGTCTGTGAAGCGGTTTTTCGCTGCAAAGCATTGCTGTTCATGTTTTTAATGGTAAATTTATTGAGTATTGAATCTGTAAAATAATCAAAACGATGAAGAAAAAGAAAGTTATACTGTTCACCTTAGTGGCAGCTATCGCTCTGGTCTCCGCCTTCGGCTACTCTTCTTGCAGCAAGGTCGAAGCTGACCCCAATGTTCCCGTTGTGCGTGACACCCTTCTGCCTCCGAAGGATCCCATCCTGACGACCATTTGCCCTCACCACAGCGCAACCGACCCCAACCGTGTGATGGTTATCGATGCCGCTGACCCCTACGCCATGGTTCACCACACCCACGAGTATCTGGAGGGTCAGCCCTGCCCCATCACCACCTGCGAGTATAACGGCAGACACCACATCCATGAAGTCTACTTCTGGCGTGGCCATTTCGAAGACAACTGGGAGCACCTTGGTGGTAGCACCCGCGACTAACCGACGGCAGTCCGTTAGTTTTCCATTATTAAATTAGAATGTGATTTTTTTATCAAGAGTGTCCCACCGTGGTGGGACACTCTTTTTTTATCCCCTTGCCAAACCCCTTTGCACTGCCCGCACGGCCGCTCCTTTGCAAACGGTCAGGCCGTCGCGTATGAGGCTCCACTCTTCCTTCGCTCGTTTTTCCTCAGTTCTCTAACATTTGTTCCTCATTTGTTCCTTTTTCATTGGATAAATGATCTTGGAAGGGAAAAACAAATGACCTGCAAGGAGCGGAGCTGCTCCGAGCAAGGAGGAGGGTGGGGGAGGACTACTTGAGGGTGAGACCCGTCTGCTGGGCGGAATGGATGGTGAACTGGGCCGTCTGCACGGCGTCGTAGCTGCTGTCGTCAGCTGGGCGGAGCACCACCTGGTAGTTGCCCGGCATGAGCACTATGCGCTCGTTCATGTTGGTGGGGTCTAAGTCGCAGACCCAGCGGAGCCCGTCGGCTTGGAGGGCAAAGATGCTGCCTGTGGTGGGGAAGGGCGGTTTGGTGAGGGCCAGCTGGCCTGGCAGGGGAATCTGCATGTCGGTGTCCGAGCCGCTGCGGATGGACACATTGTCGAGATGGAGGACCGGCAGGGAGAGGACGTCGATGTCGTAGGCGCCGGCAAGGTAGTGCTCTGTGGCGCCGAGGCGCTGGGTGGCGAGAATGGTGGGGTCGCCGTGGCGGCGAACCAGTACGGAATAGTCAGGCATCTGGAAGGCTGTGCGCTTGGAGGGCATATGGAGCCGGAGGGTGCCCTGGGGCGCGACAATTTGCAGACGGGTGTGGCGTCCGGGGGTGAAATGTTGGTCGTTAAGCTGCACGGGGGGCTTGGTGGCCAGGGTGATGTCGTAGGTGAGCAGGGGGTCGACCTCAAGGGTGTCGACGGGGCTGTCGGAGCCGAAGTGGTGGATGGTGGCGTGGCGGAGGGTGTGGGTGGCATGGTCGAAGAGTGCAAGGGGAATGTCGGTCTCATAGGGGCGGCGGTCGGCGTCCACCACGTCGAGGGTGAGGAGGGCTTTCTGGTCGGAGAGTAGGAAGATTTGGTATAGGGTTTCGGCAAAACGCTCTTCGTCAGTGAGCAGGGTGAACCGCCCGGCACAATCGAGCTGGCTCTTGAAGTTTTCAGGACTGCCGATGCCGATGATGAAAGTCTGCACCACGGAGCCACTGCCGTTGACTTGGCGGGCCACATCGCATATGCTGCCGTCGCACTCGTCAAGGCCATCGGTGATGATGAGTATAATGTTGCGTGAGTGCGCGTCGCGCGGGAAGTCTTTGAGGGAGTTGTTGAGGGCCGAGGCGGCAGTGCAGCCTCCGTTGGGGACGAGAGTCTTGATTTTGCTGCGCAGTTTGTAGAGGTTGTCGGGGCCGAAGGGGACCTCCAGCTGGGTGCCGAGGTCGTGGTTGTTCAGGTGGCCGAAGACGCGCAGGGCCATGTCAATGTGGTTTTGCCCCTCGATGCTGTCCAGCAGCCGCAGAAGGACCTGCTGGGTGACCTTGATTTTGGAGTCGCTCTGCCACTTGTCCCACATGGAGTTGGAGCAATCGAGAATGAGCAGCAGGTGGGTCTTGTCCTGCTGTGCCGAGGTGGTGGCCTGGGCCCGTAGGCCGGTCCATGTTCCGCAGGTGGCGAGTAATGACAATATTATGAAGAGTCTGCGCATCTTGTAGTTCCCTTTTCGAAAATGCAAAGATACAAAAATATTGCGACGTGGTGAAAAAGTTTGTCACGGCGGGTTGCTTCTGTGCGGCAATTGTGCCAAGAGGCGGAGCCAGTGCAGCAAGGTGAGTGAGTGCCGTGAAGGCAAAAAAAGTCCGAAGGGCAAGCCTTCGGACTGTGGGATTGCTTAGAAACAGGTGTTTAGAAATCGCCGAGGGTCTCGGGCAGCTGGGCGAGGGCACGGGGAAGGTCGTCGGCGGAGAGGACGGAGCCGTGGTATTTGTTGATGCCCTGCATGAAGTCGACACCGTAGCCCATCTCGGTGGTGAGAATGACGCAGACGGGTTTGCCTTGGCCGGTGAGGGACTTGGCTTTGGCCATGCCGTCCAGCACTTGCTGCATGTCGTTGCCGTTGGCGATGACGACGACGGTCCACATGAAGGCCTCGAACTTGGCCTTGAGGTCGCCGAGGTCCATAACCTGCTGCGTAGTGCCGTCGATTTGCTGGTGGTTGTAGTCGATGGTGGCGATGAGGTTGTCGACGTGTTTGGCGCCGGCAAACATGACGGCTTCCCAAATCTGGCCTTCCTGCAACTCGCCGTCGCCGTGGAGGGTGTAGACAAGGTGGTTGTCGTTGGTCATCTTTTTGCCCAATGCGGCGCCGATGCCGACGCTAAGGCCTTGGCCCAGAGAACCGCTGGCCATGCGGATGCCGGGGAGGCCGTGCTCGGTGGAGGGGTGGCCCTGGAGGCGCGTGCCGAACTGGCGGAAGGTTTTCAGCTCGTCGACAGGGAAAAATCCGCGGCGAGCCATGGTGCTGTAGATGACGGGCGTGATGTGGCCTTGCGACACGAAGAGCATGTCCTGGCCGTTGCCGTCCATGGTGAAGCGGGCGGGGTCTTGGTCAAGGATGTTGAACTGCATGGCAGTCATCCAGTCAGCAGTGCCTAAGGAACCACCTGGGTGGCCGGATTTGGCGGCGGTGGTCATTCGGAGTATATCGCGACGCACCTGCGTGGCGATGGATTCAAGTTCTTTGGTGGTTTTCATTATTGAGAAGGATTGGTGATTTGTCAAAGACGGAAGATGTACTGTCGGCTGTTCTGGTCGTAGCAGATGAGTTCTTCGCCCTGGCGGGTGCAGGTGACGGTAAGGGCGTTCTCGTGCTCGTCGGTGACGGTGCCTTTGCCCTTGTTGCCTTTCATGGTGATATGGCCCCACACACGGCCGTTGGCGCCGTGGCCGGAGATGTAGAGGACTTCGTCTTTCTGGGGCTCTTTGCGCACCACGGGACGGGGAGCGGGCTTGGCGGCGGGTGCCTCGATTATTTCGGGTTCAGGCTCGGGTTCGGGCTCCGGTTCGAGGACAACGGTGTCGTAGACGGGCTCCTCGGGTGCCTGGGATTGCTTGCAGCCGTAGAGCAAAATGGGCGTAACTGCCAACAAAATGAGTACTAAACGGAATCTTTTGATATTCATAGGATACTATATTTTGAAAGTACAAAAGTACACATTTCTTTTGAATCATGCACTCTTTTTGGGAAAAATATTTTTTGGGGTATTCATGTATGAGAAAATAATCGTAACTTTGCAATTCCGTTCGCAGTGCGTGTGCAATGCGGATTGTAATGAATAATAATAAGATATGAATAAAAAGTCAATAGTAGGATTAGTCTTAATTTTTGCCATTTTTGTTGGCTACATGTGGTGGGTGGCCCCCAGCAAGGAAGAAATTGCCGAGCGGCAGCGCGTTAATGATTCAATTCGGCAGGCGTACATGGACAGTGTGGCGTATGCCGACAGCGTGGCCGCTGTGAAAGCCCATTTGGACAGCCTTGCCATGCAGGGCGACACCAATGCCCAGCGCCAACTGCAGATGCACCAGAGAGGTGACATGGGCGTGTTCAACGCCAGCGCTTACGGCGATACGGTGAACGTGAAGGTGAAGAATGAGAAGATGGACATTGTATTCTCCAACATGGGTGCACAGGTGCGAGAGGTGGTGCTCAGCGGCTACACGACGTATGACAGTCTGCCTTTGCAGTTGATTTCACCGGCCGACGACAATATGAACCTCATCTTCTCGACCGAGGACACGAGGGTTATCAACACCAAGGATCTGGTGTTTGTGCCCTACAGAGCTTACGGCGGAAAGTTGGTGAGGATTGATGCCGACAGCACGTATGAGATTGCCGGCAATGAGGGTTTGGACCTGCATTTCCGCGCCTATGTGGGCGACAGCAACGGCACCAACTCCGACAAGTATGTGGAGTTCCACTATGTTGTGGTGGGTGATGAGTATGACGTGAATTTCGAAATCAACTTCCACGGACTGAAGAATGTGGTTCGCGCCACTGACTATATGGACTTTGAGTGGCACAACAAGATGAACCGCCAAGAGAAGGTGGACGCCAGCAGCCGTGGCAGCCGCAACCGCCAGAAGGACCCCGAAAAGTTCTACAGCAGCATATACTACAAGGCTGTGAACGACGATGTGGACGAGGTGGGCCGCGGACGCGATGCCGACAAGAATGTGAAGACCAAAGTGGAATGGGTGGCTTTCAAACAGCAGTTCTTCGCTGCCATACTGGTTGCGGACAGCGCTTTCGAGAATGCCAATCTCAACCAGGTGGTTGACAAGAGTAACAAGGATAGCCGTTATCTGTGCGACATGAGCGGTACCATTGGCTTGACCTACGAGAGCGACCGCGATTGCACCATGGGTATGCACTTCTATTTCGGCCCCACCAAATACCGCGACCTGCGTGCCATGCACCGTGACTTTGAAAAGATGCTGCCGCTGGGTTGGTGGATCTTCTCCAAGTTTGTGAGCCGCTATCTGATTATTCCTGTCTTCAACTTCTTGGAGACCTTCAATTGGAATTATGGTATCATTATTATTGTCTTCACCATTCTGCTGCGTTTGGTGCTCTTCCCCCTCACATTCAAGTCCTATCAGGGTTCGGCCATCATGCGTATATTGAAGCCGGAGATGGAAGCGCTGAACAAGAAGTACCCCAATCCCGACCAAGCGCTCCAAAAACAGCAGGAGATGAGCAAGCTGCAGAAGAAGGCCGGCTACAGCCCCGTGGCGGGATGCTTGCCCGTGCTGCTGCAGATGCCTATCCTGACTGCCATGTTTATGTTCTACCCCGTGGCCATTGAGCTGCGCCAGAAACCTTTCCTCTGGTGTCAGGACCTCTCTACTTATGACAGCATCCTCGACCTTGGCTTCAACATTCCCCTTTATGGCGACCACATTTCCCTTTTCTGCCTCTTGATGTTCGGCATGCAGTTCTTCTATACATGGTACACCATGCGTGGCCAGCAGGCACAAGCCAGTATGCCTGGAATGAAATTCATGATGTACTTTATGCCCTTCATGATGCTGTTTATGTTCAACAGCATGGCGGCAGGATTGAACCTTTACTACTTCTGCTCTCTTACCATCACTATGCTGCAGATGGTCCTGATTCGTAAGTTCACCAGTGAGAAGAAGGTGCGCGCCCGCATGGCTGCCTACGACAACAAGCACAAGAACAGCCCTCAGAAGAAAAGCAGCTTCCAGAAACGCCTCGAACAGATGCAGCGCATGACCGAGGAGATGCAGAAACAACAGAATAGAAAATAATAAACCAAAATAAACTTCAAAACATGGTATTTGTATTAGTTACAATTTTTATACTCGGCTATGCCTGTATAGCCTTGGAACACCCTCTGAAGGTGAACAAAACTGCAACAGCCCTTCTGCTGGGCACTGCCCTGTGGGCGGTTTTCTCGTTTTGTAACGGAATCTTCCGGCCAGACCTTGAACCTTCGCAATGGCGGTTTTTCATAACAGACAACCTGATTGACAATCTGGGCGAGACGGCCGAGATTGTCTTCTTCTTGATGGGTGCAATGACTATTGTGACCCTTATCGAGGATTATCAAGGTTTCCGTATCATTACCGACAAGATTGTCACTACCAATAAGAAGAAACTCCTCTGGGAGTTGAGTCTCCTCACTTTCTTCCTCTCGGCACTGCTTGACAACATGACCACCGCCATCGTCATGTGCGCGCTGCTCAGCAAGCTTATTGCCGACAAGAAGGAACGGTGGCTCTTTGCAGGTATGGTTATCCTGGCTGCCAATGCGGGCGGTGCATGGAGCCCCATCGGCGACGTGACCACCATCATGCTTTGGATTGGCGGACAGGTGACCACCATCAATATCATGGTGAAGACGCTTGTGGCCTCGCTTGTGTGCATGGCCGTGCCTGTCATCATTGTGGGAGCCACCCTCAAGGGCGACATTACGCGTCCCGAGAATGAGCAAAGCGGAGTGGATGTGCCTGTGCATCTCCGCCGCCTTATCCTTATCATGGGTATCGCTGCTCTCATCTTTGTCCCCATCTTCAAGACCATCACCCATCTGCCTCCCTATCTGGGCATGCTTTTCGGCCTTGGCGTACTTTGGGTGACCACCGAGATTGTCAGCCGCAAATATGAGAAGGATGGCCACAGACTGCCTACAGCAGTCTCCACCCTGGAGCATATCGACGTGCCCACCATTCTCTTCTTCCTCGGTATCCTCATGGCCGTTGCCTGCCTCAAGGATGCGGGCATCCTTGCCAGCCTTGCTACGGGACTCGACAACACTTTCCTCGGCATGAAAATGGGGAACAAGCCAGTGGGATTCTTCATCATCGACCTTATCATCGGCGTCCTTTCTTCTGTGGTGGACAATGTGCCGCTGGTGGCAGCAGTCATGGGCATGTATCCCCTTGGCGATGGTGCGCTCTTCGCGGTGAACCATCCCTTCTGGGAGTTCCTCGCCTACTGTGCCGGTACGGGCGGTAGCCTGCTCATCATTGGTTCGGCTGCCGGTGTGGCCGTCATGGGCATGGAAAAGATTGACTTTATCTGGTATCTCAAAAACATCACCCTCAAAGCCCTGGTCGGCTACCTTGCCGGTGCAATCGTCTTTGTGCTGATGGACGTCACACTCTTTGAGAAAGTGGAATGGCTTCGAAACTTGGCATAGCGTTTCAGGACTGGCGTAGGCGCAGCTTTTGGCGTAAAACGCTGGACATCGTCGTGTGGCTTTTCGCCCTTGCGGGCTTCGCCATTATCGGCGCCTGGGCTTTTTATCAGTTAGGGTTCACCAATAACCGAGGTGCAGTAGACCGCAATTCGCGTTACATGCTTTCCGTCTCCGAGATGGAAAGCATCAACGACTCCGAATACACTCCCGAGCAGGTGCAGCAACGCTGGATGCGCCAGTATCTTAAACTGGCCGTTTTCAGCAAGTTCTTCCCAACCAATGCACAGTTGATTACTACAGCTGCTCAATATGGACACGACCCCATGCTTGTGGACCGAATGATTGCCGCTGCCGGTCTCTATGCTGGCGACCTTACCGAGTACAACAACCTGCTCAAAGAGGTAGAACAGGTGATGAACCGCGTGCCCCAGCAGCAGACTCCCAACGTCATCACCTGGATGGGCGGTGCCGAGTGGCCGGTCCTCAAGGAGGCCATTGTCCGTGACAAGGCTCTCATTGTCGAAGCCGGGCGGCTGACGGGTGTCGAACCCCGCCTCATTGTCGGATGCCTTATCGGCGAGCAGATACGCCTCTTCAACTCCAATCGCGAGAATTTCAAGAAATACCTTGGACCCGTCAAGGTACTTAGCGTCCAGTCCCAATTTTCGTATGGCGTAAACGGCATAAAAATCTCTACAGCCAAGGCCATTGAAGATCATATCAAGGACCCCTCCTCGCCCTTCTATATGGGTCCGCGCTACGAGCACCTGTTGGACTATACCGTTGAGGGAAAGGCACAGGAGGACGAGCGATACAACCGTCTTGTCGACTATCGTAACCATCTCTACTCCTACCTTTACACCGCTTGCATCCTGCATCAAACCATGCTCCAATGGAAACGTGCAGGCTATGACATCAGCAACCGCCCCGACATCCTCTTCACCCTCTTCAACGTCGGCTTTGCGCAGTCTGTCCCCAAGCCCGACCCCGTGTGCGGTGGCAGCCATATCAACATCCACGGCCAGACATACACCTTCGGGGCCATCGGTTTCGACTTCTATTTCTCGGGTGAATTGGTGGAGGACTTCCCCTTCTGGCGGCAGCACTTCATCCCCGGCGACAAGGAACTGACCGACGAGGAGATTGCCTACATACAAGGCAGTGTGAGCAACTGCAAGCGCCCGCCGCGCGGATGGGAGTATGCCAAAGCCACTCCGGTCGACTCCACTCCCAAGCCCGATGCAACCATCTACGAAGACGATGATGACGAATTTGCCGGAACTTACGCCAATGAATAGTGACACAGGTTGTTATGGCAATATCTTCTGCAAAATGGATACCAATGCATCGCCGGAAGTCTGAAAAAGCCGATTTTACCTCACTTACAGGCCAAAACAGAGGTGCAACGAAAGTTGTAGTGGATAAAAAAATAGTAACGTATAATATTGATATATATTGAGTTATTGCTGAAAAAGAGAAAAAATCGTTTAAAACGTTTGATAATTCAAAAAAAAATAGTAATTTTGCATCCGCTTTCAAGGGAATAATGGTGGATTGTTGATGCTCCTTCCGGCTGTTAGCTCCCCCAAGCAAAAAGGTTAAAGTTCCGTTCATCGGGCGTTTCAAAGAACAAAGAATCTATAGTATACAAAAATGGCAAAGAAAAACAAGGACGCAAGAGTGCAGGTTATCCTCGAATGCACCGAGCAGAAGAATAGCGGTGTTCCCGGCATGAGCCGCTACGTCACCACCAAGAATAAGAAGAACACTCCCGAACGTTTGGAGTTGAAAAAGTACAACCCGTACTTGAAGAAAATGACTGTTCACAAAGAAATCAAATAAAGATAGGAGATAGATAACTATGGCAAAAAAAGTTGTTGCAACCCTGAAAACTGCTACTGGTAAGAGCTATGCCAAAGTGATTCGTATGGTTCGTTCACCCAAAACCAATGCTTACACCTTCCAGGAGACTGTTGTTCCCTCCGATCAAGTTCAGGAATTCCTGAAACAGAAATAATAAAGAGCACAGTAATAATATTTTTTTTCATACGCTTTTGTTTTACCCTCCGTTGTGAAACGGGGGTTTTTTTATTCCCTTTCGGCCGTCTTTCTTTCACCTTCTGTTACCGCCATTTTGATGGTTTTACTCCGGTTGCCACAGGCTGCACTCTTCGCAGATTCTGCGCTCTTAGCAGAAGGATACCAAATTGGCAATTCCTTGTCTCCATCAACGCCAATTCAACCCCCGTTCAACGCTCGTTCAATATTCATTCAATATAGAACGAGCGTTGAACGGGGGGTTGACGATAGTGGTTCGATATAGGGTAAGGCTCTGTAGGTGTGCTTGTTCAAGTGTTGTGAGACCTTTTCTTTTCTATTGTCAGCCGATGAGGCTGGTTGGCAAATCCTTGTCTACAACCTTTCTTTTGGCTTTCTGGCTATGGGGAGGTCGGAATGGAATGCAAAGAAACCCTTGGAGGCAGATGTGGATTCATGCTTCCGAAGGTTATGCAATATGGGGTGAGGTGCTTGTTTGGCACTCTGCTGCCCGCTAATGCGATTATTGCTGGGGCGAGAAGTGGAGCTTGAGGTCTTGGAGTTTCTGCGCCTGGCGGCGTTTCCAGACCTCTGTGATGCATTCCTTGGTCGACAGGGGGAAGTCGGCTTTCATCATCCAATCGTAGTATGCAGGCTCGTTCTTGAACACTTCGTCGAGAGTCTTGCCTTTGTGCTTGCCAAAGTTAAAGATTTCGCGGTGCTGCTTGTCGTAGCCGATGTGGCCTACGAGGTCGGCCCACTGGTTATTGGCGGTAAAGAGGCTGAGCTTCTGCATGTCGTTGACAATGGGTTTGCTGACGCTGCCGTCCGGGGCTGTGTATTCAGCGTCGTGGTAGCGGTCCAGTTGTGCCATCAGGACCTCGTAGGTGGCCAGGGTGTCGGCATCGGCGCTGTGGGCATGGTCGAGGTTCTTGCCGCAGTAGAAGCGGTAAGCAGCCTTGAGGGTGCGCTGTTCCATTTTGTGGAAGATGTTTTGCACGTCGATGAGACGGCGGCATTTGAGGTCGAATGGCTGTCCGCAACGGAGGAACTCTTCGACGAGCATGGGTACATCGAATTTGTTGGAATTGTAGCCTGCCAGGTCGGCGTTGCCAATGAAGGCTGCTATCTGTGCGGCCGTTTGGCTGAAAGAGGGCTTGTCAGCAACGTCGGCGTCGCTGATGCCATGGATGGCCGTTGTGATTTCGGGTATGTGGAGGGTTTTGCCGTCGGGACCGACGGGACGGATGCGCTGCACCAACTGCTCGGTGCTTTGATCGGGGTTGACTTTGTAGAGGCAGATTTCCACAATGTGGTCGGTGCCGACATTGACGCCGGTGGTTTCGAGGTCGAAGAAGACGATGGGTTTTTCTAAGTTGAGGAGCATGGTAATTGGATTGTGGGGGTTGGGGTAATGCGCCGTCAGCAGTTGTTGGCAGCACGGTGGATGCGTAGAAGGGTGGACAGGAGGTCCTGTGCGAGGTCCAGACGCAGCATGTTGGCGCCGTCCGATTTGGCCACGGCGGGATTGGGGTGTGTCTCCATAAAGATGCCGTCGCATCCCACGGCCACAGCGGCACGGCCGATGGTTTCAATCATCTCTGGGTTGCCGCCGGTGACGCCCGAGGTTTGGTTGGGACGTTGGAGGGAATGGGTGATGTCCACCACCACAGGCACACGGTTTTTCTGCATCAAAGGGATGCCGCGAAAGTCGACGACGAGGTCTTGATAGCCAAAGGTGGTGCCGCGCTCGGTGAGCATGATGTTTTGGTTGCCGAAATGTTTGATTTTGTCGACGGCGTGTGTCATGGCTTCGGGCGAGAGGAACTGGCCTTTCTTGACGTTGACGCAGCGCCCTGTCTGCGCAGCGGCTTCGAGCAGGGAGGTCTGTCGGCAGAGGAAGGCCGGGATTTGCAGGACGTCGACGTAGGGGGCCGCCTGGGCGGCTTCGGGCTCGGAGTGGATGTCTGTCACCACGGGGATGCCGAAACGCTGCCTGATGGCTTGTAAAATGTCCAGACCGGCCTGGTCGCCGATGCCTGTGAAGGAGTCTATGCGAGAGCGGTTGGCTTTGCGGTAAGAAGCCTTGAAGGCAAAGGGGATTCCCAGACGGTCGGTGATGGAGACGAGTTGCTCGGCAATAAGGAAGGGTGTGGTCTCGTCCTCTATGACACAAGGACCGGCAATTAGAAAGAAATTGCCGGTCGTGGTGTGTTTCAGATTGTCTAACAGTGGATACATGTGTTGTGCGTGGGGAGGTATGGGGGAGTGGGGGATGGGATGGGAAGATTAGAAGTTGGTATCAATGCTGTCAATGTCGCTCGTGGTGTCGTCAATAGTGTTCTCGTTGTCTTCGGTCTCGTACTCTTCACGGCGACGGGAGCTGCCACGCTGCAGGGAGATGATGAGGGCGCCAATCATGCGGGTGAGCTCCATGAGGTACTCGCGGGACTGGTTGCAGGTTTCTTCGTCGAAAAGCCCCACATTGTATGCGACGGCAGTGTAGACGATGCACTCGCGGATGGCAGATTTCGAGATTTTCAGGTAGTGCTCAAACTGGTTCTTGTTGCGAGATGAACCTTCTGCGATATTGAGGGCAATGTCGTAGGAGGAGTGGCAAAAAGAGTTGACAAGATTGCGCTGCATGTCGTTCTCGGGTTGCCCGATGTTGTTAATAATCCATGTGCTGTAATCGGTGGCTTTGGCATAAATGCGAAGATCCTCGAATCGGAAAAAGCTCACGGGTTTTTCTTGTGTGTTGTCCATGATGTGATAGTGTTTACATTATTAATTCGTTTGTTCAATTCGTTGGGGGATATGATATGAGTTTTTTCTTCTCTACGGTGCAACGCTCTTGAAACTCATTAGGTACTATTTGATTTCGGCGAAATAGTTCATAAACTGTGTGCGCATCAGCATGCTTGCTTTGTCGCTTTGTTTAAGGGCCAGTTTGCCGCGGAACTGGTCGATGTTCTCGTAGCCTTTCTGTTCCATCCAGCTCTGGAGGCCGGCGTTGAGCTCCTTGACGTACTCAATGCCGTTGCGATAGAGGCAGGAGGCCACTTGCACAGCGGTGGCACCGGCAAGGAGAAGCTTGACCACGTCGTGGGCATTGCTCACACCGGTGGTGGCGCAGAGGTCGCAACGCAGTTTCTTGCTCATGATGGCTGTCCAGCGAAGGGTGTTGTAGATTTCGCCGGGCTGGGTGAGGGAGTCGGCATTGCGGAGGCATTCGTCGTCTATATCAATGTCGACCTGAAGGGATTTGTTGAACATCGTGATGCCCTGCACGCCGGACCATGAAAGCTGCTGCATGAACTTGGCCAGGTCGGTGAAATAGGTGCCCACCTTGATGCTGATGGGGATGGAGATGGATTTGCGCAGGGACTGGATGATATTGCTAAAGGTGCGCTCCACATCGTCGGCGGAAAGGGAAGTGTCGAAGGGCATGATGGCCATGTTCAGCTCAAGGGCATCGCAGCCGGAATCCTGGAACTGCTTGGCGTAGGTGATCCAGTTCTCGTGCGAGAAGCAGTTGATGCTGCCGATGACGGGAATGGAGAGTTTCGACTTGGCCTCGCGTATCAGGGAGAAGTATTTGGCCACGGAGTCTGCAGCCACATGCTGGGCGATGTACTCATAGCTGTCGCCATAGTTTCCCACCGGGGCGTGGATATGGGTGTTGCGCTTGATGTCGTAGATAATCTGTTCTTCAAAAATTGATTTGAGGACTACCGCGCCCACACCGTATTCCTGAAGTTTGCAGAGGTTGTCGATATTGGCCGTGAGACCACAACTGCCCGCCACGATGGGGCTGTTCAGTTCCATGCCAAGGTATTTTATCTTTGTATTCATAATCTCAATTTTTTTGGTATTCTATACATAAAAATCCAATTTGCAAAGATAGATAAAAAAAGCAATTAAAACTTTTTTTTTTGAGAAATTTTCTTCAAGTGTGTTGTAAGCGTCTGTTGTGTAGTCTATTGCAAAATGTTAAAAAAAATCCAAGCCTTTAAAAAAGGCGTAAGAATAAAAAATATTTCGTCCCAATGAAAAAAAATGACTAATTTTGCACTTTCGAAAAATAAAAAAATACTACATAATGAAAGAGAATAACGAAGAGAAAAATCTTGAAGTTAGCGGTGTTATCGCTAAAACTGAGCAGTACATTAAAAAGAACAAAAAAGCTCTCACCATCGCCGGTTGTGCCGTTGTCGTCGTGGCATTGGCCATCTGGGCATATGTGGCTCTTGTTGCACAGCCCCGTCAGGTGCGTGCCGCCGAGGACATGTTTGCCGCCGAGCAGTGGTTCAACGAGGGCGACTTTGAGAAGGCTCTCAATGGCAACGATGAGTTCATGGGTTTCTCTGCCATCATCGATGAGTACGGCTGCACCAAGTCTGCCAACCTTGCCAAGTACTATGCCGGCATCTGCCAGCTGAACCTCGGCAACTACGACGAGGCCATCGACTACCTTAAGTCCTATAAAGGCAAGGACCTTTTCACCGGTGCTCTTGCCCAGATGTTGATTGGCGATGCTTACGCCGAGAAGGGTCAGGCCTCCGATGCCGTCAAGTATTATGAGAAGGCTGTCTCCTCCAGCTCCGACAACTACACCGTGGCTCCTGTGGCTCTGTGGAAAGCCGGCATGCTCTACCTCCAGCTTGGTGACAAGCAGTCCGCTGCCAAGTCCTTCCAGACTATTAAGGATAATTATCCCGAAAGCCCCGAGTGGAACGAGGTCGACAAATATCTTGCACTCGCCGAATAGTCACCGACCTAAACTTTTTCCCAAAAATAAAGCCAGTTCCTCATTGTGGGGAACTGGCTCTTTTTTTACACTAAAGGGGGAACTTGCGGTAAAAACAAACTCCCCCTACCATATCCATCAGATTCATCCCCACTGCCGGCTTTTTGCCCAATGGCAGATGGTTGCCAGACAGGAGGCGGTTCTATAATGTAGAGAATTTGAAGCGCGTGCGGCTTGTGAACCGCTCTCCTGGACGGAGTCGTGCGTCCGACTCTGGCCAGTTGTGGTTGGGGCTGTCGGGGTACTTCTGCGTCTCCAAGCACACGGCACTGCGCCGCGGATATGCCCCCCCCCCTTTGCCCCGTTGGCTACCGTCCAAGAAGTTGCCTGTATACACCTGCATCCCCGGCTCTGTGGTGAACACCTCCATGACAATACCCGTCAACGGGCTTGCCAAGCGGGCGCAGGGGAGGCTGTCATCGCCTGGTCGGTTCAGCAGCCAGTTGTGGTCATAGCCGCTGCCGTTGAGCAGCTGCTGGTCGTCGCGGGCTATGTCAAGACCGATGGCTTTGGGCTTGCGGAAGTCGAAGGGGCTGTCCGCCACTTCGGCTATGGCTCCTGTGGGCAGGCTTGTCGGATCGATGGGCAGGAAGCGGTCGGCATCTATTTGCAGTATATGGTTCAGTATCGAGCTCTTCCCATCCCCGTTGAGGTTGAAGTAGCTGTGGTTTGTCATGTTGAGGACTGTGGGGGCATCTGTCGTGGCCTCGTAGTCGATGGTCAGCGTGTTGTACTCCGTCAGGCAATAGGTCATCCGCACCTTTACCGTGCCGGGAAAGCCGTTGTCGCCATCGGGGCTGGTCAGCTCAAAGCTGATGGCGTTACGACAGTTGTCCACCACTTCGAACAGGCTGTATTGCCAACCCGTAGGCCCTCCGTGCAGACAGTGGGGGCCGTTGTTTTGGGGCAGCTGGTACGTCCGTCCTTCAAGTGTGAAACGACCCTGCCCAATCCTGTTGGCGTAGCGTCCTATGGCTGCGCCGAAATCGCTCAGGTTGCGCTCCCGCAGGTAGTCCTCGGCGGTGTCGAAACCCAGCACCACATCCTGCATCTTCCCGTCTCGGTCGGGTACCATCAGTCTCATTATGCGTCCGCCGTAGTTTGTCACCTCGGCGTTCATTCCGTTGTTATTGCTGAGAATAAAGGTCTTCATGGTGTTTTGTCTAAAAAATGGGCTGATGTGCAAGTTGATTCACTGACTAACACATTAACGAATTAGCTCGTTTACACGTTCAGATTCTCACCCAGCAGACGGGCAGCACATGCCACAAGGTCGTTGCACGAGTGGTCTCGTCCCTGCTGTTGCAGCAGGCGGAAACAATTCAGGTCTCCGTTCTCTTCGCGGAAGCGGTTGCCCAAACCCTTTACCATCATGGTCTGGTTGCAGAGGCCGCACACCATGGCCATGCCCGTCACGCAACCGCAGGTCTCCCGCAGCCCCGAAATGCCACGGCCAAAGCCCGAAGCCATCATGGCAGCCGATTGCTCATCGATGGGCAGTAAATCGGAATAGGCCAGTACTACCGACTGGCAACAGTTGCAGCCCTGCTCATGCAGCTGGCGTGCTTTCATTACACGGTTTTCTATCTCTTTGGTGTCCATATTGTAAGGTGTTGAAAGATTCGTAACTCGGGTGCTGTCGGTCTCAAGGCTGGTATGCCGTGGGGTAGAATGCCCGCAGAGCCTCGGCCACTTTGTCGGCAATGGTTTGCCGTCCTTGTTGCAGGTAATGTTCCGTGGTCCAGTCGCGGTCGCGGAACAGGCTGTCCGGCACGGCGTCCAAGTTGTTGACCACCACCACCCCTTTGCGGGTGTAGTACTCCTCCAGCAGCGCTGCGTTGGCGTGCATCAGGTCGGTGAGGTCGCTCCCGGCCAGCCGTTCGGCCCATTCCACATCTTCTGCCAGCAGGTTGAACACCAGCCGCCATCCCCGCTTGTGGGATAGTTGCACAATATTGTCGAAATCGGCAATGCGTACATTCTCCATAGTGTCTATCACAAAAGCATAGTTGCGCACAAAGGTGCCAGGCATCGAGCTGCTGTCGGTGTTCAAGCTGTCCGCCCAGCGGGGCACGCTGGGGTGTCCCGGCAATGGGTGCTGGCTCCAGTAGTGGTCCATCTGCTGGTATCGCTCGCTCTCAGTTTTGATGTCGTAGGCTTTGAACGACAGGATGGCGCGGTTTGCCAGTGCGGGGCGTCCCTTCATCATCACCAACCGCTTCTGCAATGCCGTTTCGAGTGGTGAATAAATCCAGCCCACACCAAAGGAGCGCAGATTCAGCGTCACTACCACAGTGCCAATGTGGCATTGTGGGTCTATGTTTCGCAGCAGTTCGTAGTACACTTCTGCGTGCGATGCGTCGTGAGTCATGTTGCGCACGGTCAGTGTGGGGAAATGTCTGCCCACCATCTCGCTGATCCATGCTGTGTCGGTGTCGTCAAGGCCGAAGGTGTGGTTCGACGACTCGCCCAGATACAGTATGTCGGCCCCCGTGCTGTCTATCTGGTCCACCAGCGCCACCAGCGGGCCGCTGTAGGCATGGCGGTCGTGCTGCCAGAACAGGAGACGGTAAGCCCCCTCCGCCAGTATGCAGAGGACGGCGACAATGAGCAGGGTTTTCAGTGCGGTCTTCATGGGTCAGAACTGGAAATAGATAAACGGGAAAGTCTCAACGCTTGCAAAGGCCACTGTGCAGAAGGCCAGCAGAAAACACACGCCCCACTGCACCGCCTTGGGCTGTTGTATGCACCAACGGTCAAAGCGTGTGTTGCGTAGCATCACGTCCGCCACCACAAAGAGGATAAGAAACAGTATGGCCACTCCGTCGATTGCGGGCATGGCACCCAGCCGGGCATTGCTGAACAAGGAGTGCATCACCTCGCGGAATTGCCAAAAGCCCTCGGCTCGGAACATTCCCCACAGCAGGGTCACGGCCACAAACACGCCAGCCATCCGCAGTAGGCGCACAGGCAGAGCCTCCGTATCGGACAGCTTCCGTTTGCGCCCCTTCAGCTTGGCAGGAAGCCCCTCGGCCACCAGCAGCACCCCGTGCATGCCGCCCCAGACCATAAACGTCCAGTCGGCACCGTGCCACAGGCCGCTCAGCAGGAACACCACCATGATGTTCATCACCCATCTCACTGTCCGCACACGGCTGCCGCCCAAAGGTATATACAAATAGTCACGAAACCAGGAAGAGAGCGATATGTGCCATCTGTGCCAGAACTCGCCGATGGAACGGCTCAGATACGGGGCTCGGAAATTGTCCATCAAGTCGTAGCCCATGGCCTTGGCGCATCCCAGCGCAATAGTGCTGTAGCCGAAAAAGTCGCAGTATATCTGGAATGAATAGAATATCAAGCCAAGCCCTATGCCCACTGTGCTGTATTGCTCAGGGTGGGCATAGATCTGGTCCACATACACCGCCAGATTGTCCGCCACCACCATCTTGGCAAATAGACCGAAGAGGATGAGCATCACTCCACGCGCCAGGTTTTCCCCCTTGAAAGGCTGCGGTATCCGTAGTTGCCGCAACAGGTTCTGCGGTCGCTCAATGGGTCCCGTCACCAACTGAGGGTAGAACATCACGTAGAGCGAATAGAAGCCGAAGTGCTTCTCGGCATGTTGGTTGCCGCGGTACACCTCGATGACGTAGCTGAGGCTTTGGAACGTATGGAACGAAAGGCCTATGGGGAGCAGGATGTTTGTTTCGCGGAACAGTCCTTGGTATTTGAAGATGAACAGCACTGTCAGCGTCGACACCACGCTGGCCACCAGCCACGCCCTTTTTCGGCGCGGGTTCTCGCGGTTGCGCTCTATCATCAGTCCTGCTGTGTAGTCTATCACTATGGTCGTCAGTAGTATGAGGATATACACTGGCTTGAACCACATATAGAAGAAGCAACTGGCTGCCAACAGCCAACACCATCTCCAGCGGAAGGGCAACAAGTAATACACTAGAGTCACCACTGGGAAAAATATCATGAATGGCAATGTGTTGAACAGCATGTCAGTTTACAATAACAAAATGCAAAAATACAATATTTTTTCCAATAATGCGTTATCCTGCCATGAAAACAGCAATTTTAACTCTTTTGGCTTTCCTGCCGCTATGCCTCTGTGCACAAGAATATGATTTTGCAAAGAAAATAGGCGGCAACACGCTCTACTTCTACATCACTTCCACAGGTGGCAATAGCGAAGAGGAACCTTGGAAAGGTTTCCGCAAGCCCTCCGGCCAGCTTGTCATTCCCGATGTAGTCACCCCCGACCGTTCACGCGGGCGCAATGCCAACCCCGACGATGACGACACCACCCTCTACACCGTCACCGCCATCCGCTATTTCGCCTTTGCGGGCTGCGACCGCATCACGCGCCTCACCCTCCCCGCCACCATCAAAGAGATTGGCGAAGGGGCTTTTGCCGGGTGCAAACGCATTGAGTACATTGTCTCCCAGAGCCCCGAGCCGCCCAAGCTCGACGAGTCCTCCTTCGACCAAGTCGACCTCGATATCCCCGTGCGGGTGCCCATGGCCACCTACGAGTCCTACCACCAGG
>ONJQ01000032.1 GCA_900318175.1 uncultured Bacteroidales bacterium
ATGCAGAAAGTGGAAGAGCTCACCCTCTACGTAATCGAACTGCAAAAACAGATTAATGATCTAAAAAACACCATACAATGAAAACACGTAATGTATTCTATCTTTTTATAGCCACCGCGGTGGTGGCAATGGCACTCGCAGGATGCGAGAAGACAAAACGTAGCCCGTATGACTGCTATGAGGAGGTTGATGTTCAGCCCTGGGCTCCTGACTCGTGCTCCTTCTCCTGGACAGATTATAATTCAACCATGCAAGTGCTCAATTATTTCAGTGGACATGACTACACCATTCTCAGCCACAATGGCGACACTTTGATGCTTTGGGGCTGGATATATTTCCATGGTCCGGGAGAGCCTATTCTCGACCCCTTTGTTTATGATTCCATCGAAGGATCACAAGAAGCATGGTCTCCTGAAGCATTGTTTATTAATATGGTCCCCAACGAGGATCATCACGGCTGGTCACAATCAGTCAGAATAGATTGGGATAGACCTTTCATACAGAGCCACCCCGATTTCCGCGAAAACTTCGATGACTATCTGCAAAAGAAATGGTTCATTAAAGTCCGGCTACAAGCTGAACAAAACATAATCGCCAGCCCCTGCCTAAGTTATGGGTTTAGCCTACACCTTGTTGACATTGACAGCATCCAAACCATCTAATACCTACTATTTATGAAAAGAACTGTTGTATTAATATCTTCGCTTCTGTTAAGCTTTTCTTACGTTATCGCCCAACAGAAGCAGCAGGTCACTCGGGAAGATGCTATTATGCTGTAGTGACAGCTAATGGAAACCGGATTGTCAAATGCATTGTCAAACAAAAATAGCCTTTGAAATCATGAAGAAAATATTTATTCTGATAGCCCTGTCCGCCACAATAGGACTGGTCGGATGCAGCAACAGTCAGTGCAACGGATTCAGCGAAGAGATGCAGCGGATGTACTTCCCATACACCCATGGGCAAACGCTTTCTTTCGCCAGTAACACTGGGGACACCCTGTCTTACACCGTTTCGAAAGTCTACCTCTCGAAACCATACACCCTTACGGACCGGAAAAAGAAGAGGTGTGAAAACAGCATGACGGTTGACCTATCGAACACCAACGGCTCAGTAGGCAATAATGCTCCTGTGCTAAGTTTTAGAATGAACCGTAAAGAAAGCACTGAGTCCGATAACACAAACTGGACACCAGAAAGTAGCGGCTACAACATCTATGCTTTTGGATTAAGACAAGATACTCTGCTATACTCCCTTCGTCTCCATGCAGACTCTGCTTATCTGCGCTATCTCAGTGACCATGGTATAATGCGATTCGACCATTTGCTACACTATCAAAAAGACACTGTACGATTGACGACATCTACAATTGTATACGACGTCCGCGACATCACCAGTATTGTTGTGGTGAAGAACAAAGGGATGGCGAACTTTGTCACACGCGACGGCCAGCGGTACGAGTTAGTGGATTGAGCAGGGCGCTGCCCCACAAACGCTAATACTACAAAGGTATCCCTACTTTTTGGTGGGGTACCTTTGGCCTTTTACTCCAAATCGGTCATTGGGTTGTACCTAATAGAAATCTCCTAATTTCTTGTTGCAAAAGTACTAAAAAATTTCAAACTGCAAATATAAGGTACGGAGAAATTTACCATCTATCAACTTGATATGCCATTAAGCGAAAGTCCTTACAGGGCAATGCCCAAGGCAGGTATCACGCTCACTCACCCACTACTCCATAGGAGGTTTCGCTTTTCTATTGACCGATTCGGGCTTAATTGTACAAGGCTCAATCTTCACGGCTTGCAGCCCAGCGGGCCACCCGCAGTTGCAAATAGCTGAAACGGCCTTCAAAGTGCTCGTACACCTCCTTCAACGGCGAGTCCAAACCCTTCTCCTTCATATAGACGCTTATTTCCGCCCGTTTCCGCTCCGGCACCACAAAGTCAGGCGACAAAGCCCCAGCCTCCACAGCCTTGTAGACGTAACCCTCCACCGTGCTCACCGCACGCCCCAGCGTCTCCGCCACGTTGGCAACAGTCTTGCCCTGCTTCAGCAGCTCCACTGCCCTTTCCCATGTCGGCTCGGCTTTTTCTTTGGGTTTGCGGCTTGGCTTCGGCTCCGGCTCGGAATCAAGGCGGCGTTGCCGGGGTTCGATATGGTGGTCTTTGCAATAGTCCTGCACTATTTGCAGTATTTCATCTCCATATTGCGCCATACTCACCGGTCCCATTCCCTGCACGGCCAAAAGCTCCGCCTCGGTCTGTGGCATGGCTTTCACAATACCCATCAACGTCCGTTGCCAAAGCACGATGAAAGGTTTCACGCCCTTCTTCTCGGCAACGGCTTTGCGCCATTCGGACAGCCGTTCCACCAAGTCGGTCTCCAACGGGCCGTCCGCTGCCTTTGTCTCCGTCTTTGTACGGTTACGTCCACTGCGCTCCTTGGTTGGTTTTTGCAGCGCGAAATCGACCTTCGTCTGTTGGTAGCCCTCTATGGTGAAGCCCTTTTCAGCCACCTCCTCCAACACCCTAATCTTCAACCTGCCTGTTGCCACATAGCGTTCAGCGGCATCCTTGGCGCGTTTTGCCGTCTCGCGGTTGTCAATCTCCAATGCCAGCATTGGCTTCACGCGCTCGTCAATCGCCCTCATCACCTGACCGAAATAGACAGCCGCCTTCCCCACACGCTCCGCCATCAGTGCCTTGCTGTCGGGCTGGGCGCCAATGGTTGCCAGTTGTCTGTGGAAGCGCTCCGCAACCGACATCATGTCGTTCACCTCATGACTGCACAACTCCGAAAGCTCTGCGGCCTGTTCGGGGTACAGCCTGAGCAATTGCTCTTGAAACAGGCGGCGCAGTCCTTCCATGGCATGCTGCACCCCGCTGAAATCAAACAGTTCGAAGAGCATGTCGTAATAGTACTGCGAGCGGTAGCCGTCCAGCATCTGTTCGGCCTGTTGTGGCGGGGTCATGCTGCTGTTGAACTGCTCAATGTCGCCGCTCCCAAACGAGTTTTTCTCCGTGATGGGTGCCAGCAGCGTAAGGCCTTCCAAGCTCCGGCAGCGGCTCAAGGCCACGTACACCTGCCCGTAAGTGAAGGCCCCGGACACATCCACCTGCACCCTGTCGAAGGTCAGTCCCTGCGCCTTGTGCACCGTGATGGCCCACGCCGTTCTCAGTGGGTACTGCGTAAAAGTGCCGTCCACCAGCTGCTTAATCATATTGTCGCTGGGGTCAATCTCATAGCGGATATTCTCCCATCGTTCGGGGGTGACAAATATGTGCTCGCCATTCTCGGCCTCCACCACAATCACCCTGTCTAATCCCGCTGCCTCGCCGCCGTCGTCCATCACCTCCTCCACCATGCCCAGCATGCCGTTGTAGTAGCGATGGCCGTTGCTGTCGTTCTTCACAAACATCACCTGCGCACCCACCTTCAGCTCCAAGTGCCTGTCCGTCGGGGCCGACTGTTCGGGGAAGTTGCCCTCCACCTCGGCATCGAAAAGGTAGCTCCTTGTGGTCAGTGCTTGCAGGTGGCTGCGATTCACAGCATCTGCCTGGTAGTTGTGCGTGGTCAGCAGTATAGGTTCCTGTCCGTTTCCCGAAGCGGGACGGGCTTGCACACGGGCGTTGAGAGCCTGCAGCGTCTGGCTGTCGAAATGGTTGTCGCGGATATTGTTGAGCAGCCCTACAAAGCGCGGGTCCTGCTGCCGATAAATCGTCTTGAGCTGGATGGTGACATACGGCACCTTCTGCAAAGCCTTGCTGTGGAAGAAGAAGGGCGACGGGTAGACCCGTTCCATGTATGGGCGCTCCTCGTCGGTCACCACGGGTGCCAGTTGCTGCACATCGCCAATCATCAGCAGCTGCACACCCCCAAAAGGCCTACCGCTGCGACGATAGCGCCGCAACACTGCATCGATGGCGTCGAGCAGGTCAGCCCGCACCATGCTAATCTCGTCAATTATCAGCAGGTCTAACGTGCGGATGATGTCGACTTTGGCTTTCCGCAAACTCTTCTGGCTCTCGGGCAGCTGGTATTCCGTCACCAACTCGGGCACATCGGGCAAATAGGGGCAGAACGGCAATTGGAAAAAGCTGTGGATGGTCACACCGCCGGCGTTGATGGCCGCCACACCCGTGGGGGCGACAACAACGCTGCGCTTGTGGCACGTCTCCACAATGTTGTGCAAAAAGGTGGTTTTCCCCGTGCCCGCCTTGCCAGTGAGGAAGATGGAGACACCCGTCTCCACAACGTAGCGTTCGGCCAGCGCCACCTCGGGGTTATAGGTAAACTGCATTTCGCTCTCTGTCAGAACCGTGTTAGTAAAACACTCGCCTTATGGCCCATCGCTCTTACGAGATGGGGACCCGGCGGTCGATACCGAAACTCATGGGCGACACCTTCAACACGGGAGCAAACTGCAAGCGTTTCCACTCGTTGATGCGCACCTTGCGCAGCACTTCAGCCACCGTCTTCTCGTCATATCCCTCAGCCACAATCTCCTCCTGGCACAGCTGCTCTTCAATATGGAGGTTGAGGATGCCGTCCAGCACGCCATAGTCAGGCAGCGAGTCGCTGTCCTTCTGGCCGGGACGCAGCTCGGCCGAAGGCGGTTTCTGCATCGTGTTGAGCGGGATGCGCACCCCGTCGCGGTTCACGTATTCGCCCAACTCGTACACCTCGGTCTTGTACAGGTCGCCAATCACGCTCAGGCCTCCGCAGCTGTCACCGTAGAGGGTGCCGTAGCCCATGGCGGCCTCGGACTTGTTGGTGGTGTTCAGCGCCATGGCACCAAACTTGTTGGCATAGCTCATCACAATGGTGCCACGGATGCGGGCCTGCATATTCTCCTCGGTGACATCCTCGGCACGGTCGCCAAAGACGGGCTTCATCGTTTCGCGCAACAGGTCGAACATGGGCTTGATGGGCACAATGTCGTACTTCACACCCAGATTGTTAGCCAGCTCGACGGCGTCGTTCACCGAATGGTCTGTCGAATACTGCGAAGGCATCAAAATGCCATGCACGTTTTCCGGGCCTATGGCATCAGCCGCCAAGAGGCAGACCATGGCCGAGTCCATGCCGCCGGAGAGACCGAGGACGGCACGCTGTATGCGGTTCTTTCTGAAATAGTCGCGCAAGCCGGTCACCAGAGCTTTGTAGACCAAGGCAACGGCCTCGGGCTTCTCGTCCTCGCACTCCTCCATCAGCTGCAAGTCCACACTCTGGGCGTGCTCCTCGAAGTAGGGGAATTGGCAGAGCACCATCCCCGCGGCATTCAACGCCATGGAGCCGCCGGCAAAGAGCAGGTTGCCCTCGCCTCCTATGCGGTTGGAGAAGACCAGTGCCGCATTGAGGTTCTCCACAATCTTGTGCATGCGGTAGCGAATGCGGTAGGGCTTGTTATAGTCAAACACATTGCAGCCGCAGCAGATCACCACATCGGGCTGTTCGGCGTGCGACTTGGAGAGCTCCTTCAAATCCTCGTAGAAGCCGATGGCCAGCAGCTGGTCCTGATACTGAATCATCTGCACACCCTCACCGCGCACAAAATAGCGTTGCTCATCGGGGGCCAGATACTTCTTGGTGACGATGCCGCGGATGGCGCAGTTCTGCACAAAGACGATGGCGTTGCACAGCCCGCGGTCTTGAATCTGCAAGGGCATGCCCACCAGAAAAGCCCTGTGCTCCGAGCGTTGCACCAGTTCCTGCAAGGCTGCCTGAGCGCGTTTCTGCAGGTCGGTGTAGGCCACTGAGCCGTAGAGCGGGGCTCCGCACAGCGTGCAGGCGGGGAACACCGTCAGCAGCGCCTCCTTGCTTTCGGGGCGGTCAAGTTCCTCGATAATCCATTTCAAATTCTCCTCGGGATTGTTGGACACGATGTCGTGTTGAACTATATTTATATTCATAACTTAGAATAATTACAATTATCTGCTTTACAACCACTTTTAAGCGCGGCGGCTGCGCCGCCGCGCTTAAAATAGAGTGCAAAAATACAAAAAAAAAACCACAATTCCTGTTTTTTTTGTATTTTTGCAACTCAGAACAACAAGCAAACAACGAAACAAACATTAATAACAAATTTAAAACAACAACATTATGAAGAAAGTTTTTGTACTTTTATTTGCTGTCGTTGCCCTGAGCTTTGCCGGTAACGCACAACACGCACTCGGTGTACGCGGTGCTTTTGGTAACAGCACTTCAGCCGAACTCTCCTATCAGCAGGCCCTCGGCTCGGCCAACCGCTTGGAACTCGACCTTGGCTGGCACAACTACAAAGAGTGGGGCACCTACTTCAACCTGACCGGTATCTATCAGTGGAACTTCAACATCAGCGGCGGTCTTGGCTGGTATGCTGGTGTCGGTGCCAACGCTGGTTTATATACTGGCAAATACAATGATGACAATTTCGGTATCGGTCTCGATGCCCAGATTGGTATTGAATACAAATTCAACATCCCCCTGCAGGTGTCTCTCGACTTCCGTCCGCAATGGGATTTGCTCGGCCATGCAAGCGGCTTCGGCTACGGTGTCGCCCTCGGTCTGAGATTCTGCTTCTAATTGAGAGTAGTAAGAATACAATTGTCCAGATTCACAAAATCCCCAGCCCTCCCGGCCGGGGATTTTTTTTGCCCTGCCGCAACAACGGTGCAGGTCCATTCCTTCTTTTTCATTCCTTGCACACTTGTCAGACCAGTTGTCCAATGAAAAAGGAACAAATGTTAGGGAAATGAGGAACAACTGACCTACAAGGAGCGAGGGAAGGCCGACCCGCCCCCTAAGCCCTGCACAGGGCACAGCGTGCCGTTGATCCCTGCTGAGGGGCAGCACAGCGAGGGGCGAGAAGGGCGGCTGCAACTGATTGGGGATAAACTATTCGCGGTGGCAATGCACAGACCATGCGCTTGGAAAGTGCGACAACAGGGTGGCAGAAACTGCGTTTTTTTTGAAATTTTTATTTAGAGAACATGCAACAATACGATTTTTTTTCGTATTTTTGCAACTCCAAACATTCAAAGAAGATTAAACAATAAAAATACAACACAATTATGACAGAAAACGTTAAAACTCTTCGCGACAGTGCTGCCATGCGATGGATAGCCCTGTTGCTGCTGGCACTGGCGATGTTCTGTGCCTACATTTTCATGGACATTTTGTCCCCCATCAAGGACTTGATGGAGTCCACCCGCGGGTGGGATTCGAGAGCCTTCGGCACCATGCAGAGTTCGGAGACTTTCCTCAACGTATTTGTCTTCTTCCTCATCTTTGCGGGCATCATCCTCGACAAGATGGGAGTTCGTTTCACCGCCGTACTTTCGGGTGCTGTGATGCTGGTGGGTGGACTGATCAAATACTATGCCATCAGCCCCTCCTTTATGGGCAGCAGCCTGGAGAACTGGTTCACCAACAATCTGAACTACATCCCCCTGTTCGACGAGCTGGGAGTATCGCCGTTCTATCGCGGCATGCCCGCGTCGGCCAAGGTGGCTGCCATCGGTTTCATGTTTTTTGGTTGCGGTGCCGAGATGGCTGGCATCACTGTGAGCCGCGGTATTGTGAAATGGTTCAAGGGCCGCGAGACGGCTTTGGCCATGGGCAGTGAGATGGCTCTGGCCCGTTTGGGCGTGGCCACCTGCATGATTTTCTCGCCCTATTTTGCCAAGCTGGGCGGCGAGATCAATGTGAGCCGCTCGGTGGCCTTCGGCGTTGTGCTGCTGTGCATTGCTCTGATCATGTTTGTCACCTACTTCTTCATGGACAAGAAGCTCGACGCTCAGACGGGCGAGGCCGAGGAGAAGGACGATCCGTTCAAGATCAGCGACATCGGCAAGATTTTCTCCAGCCTTGGTTTCTGGTTGGTTGCCTTGCTGTGCGTGCTTTACTACAGCGCCATCTTCCCCTTCCAGAAATATGCCGTCAACATGCTGCAGTGCAACCTGACGCTGAATCCTGCCGACCCGAGCACCTTCTGGGGCGGCGAGTCGGTGACCATTGTCCAGTACATCATCATGCTGCTGGTGGCCGTCTGCGCTTTTGCAAGCAATTTCTCGAAGAAGAAGAGCCTGAAATATGGCCTGATGTGCCTGGCTGTTGTGGCCTTGGTAGTGTACTGCTACATGGGCTACATGCGCGGCACGGCAGAGACCATCTTCGCAGTCTTCCCGCTGCTGGCCGTGGCCATCACCCCCATCCTGGGCAACTATGTTGACCACAAGGGCAAGGCAGCCTCAATGCTTATGATTGGTTCCATCCTGCTGGTCATCTGCCACCTCACCTTCGCTTTCATACTGCCCATGTTCAAAGGCAGTGCCGTGGGCGGAACGATTGTGGCCTATGTCACCATCCTGGTGCTGGGTGCCTCGTTCTCGCTGGTGCCCGCAGCCTTGTGGCCTTCGGTGCCCAAGCTGGTGGACGAGAAGATTATCGGTTCGGCCTACGCCCTGATTTTCTGGATTCAGAACATCGGTCTCTGGCTCTTCCCGCTGCTTATCGGCAACGTGCTGGAAAGTTCTAACGCCCACAACCAGGCTGTTATCGACGCCAAAGCCGCCATCGAGGCCGGCGAGACGGGCGTGCTGGTGCCCTATGACTACCAGTGGGCACTGGTGATGCTGGCAGCCCTCGGCGTGGCAGCCCTGCTGATTGGCCTGTACCTGAAGGTGGTCGACAAGAAGAAACACCTGGGTCTTGAAGAGCCCAACATCAAGGACTGACCTCCTTGCAATAAATAAAAAACACAGAGCCACCCATGCGGGTGGCTCTGTGTTTTTTGTCATGTCACGTTCTCGGGGTGAGGAGTGGGGAGGTCAACCATTGATGGGTTGCACCATCTTGCGCAGCAGCTCAATGTCAAGTTGCTGGTAGGTGGGATTGGAGGCACTGGTGAAGTATTTGCGGTTGTTTTTGTAGTTGTCCTTGTCGTAGTCCGTTGCCTTGAGGAAAAGAGCGTGAGCCACGGCGCGTTTGAAGTCCGGGAAGGAGAGTGTGCCCTCCTCCCACTGCTTCTTCTCGGTAGTGGTGAGGTATTTGGTGTATTTGGTGTTCATGGCTGCGGAGATGCGCTCGCTGCCCTTGGCATCGGGGTTGCGCTCCATGGTCTCGTTGTAGTTGCGCGTAAGAGCCGGGAAATCGGCCCAGCTGGTAATGGTGGTTTCGAGCAGTTTGAGGGTACGGCGCCGGTTGTCGGTGTAGTAGCCGAGATAGGCGTGGCAGGGCTCGACAAAGATGACGGGTTTCAACCCAATCTTGCGCATGATGGAGGCGAAGAAGACGCACGCGTCGACACAATTGGCTTGACGGGTGTTGTAGACCTGGTCGAAGAAGCGGATGTGCTGGACGTTGGCATGCTCGGTGGGCGAAGAGGTGCAGGAGATGGAGGAATAGGTGATGCCGCGTTCGAGGGCGTAATACCAGATGGCTTCGACTTGGCTGACCACGGTCTTTGCATCCTTTTGATAGCCCGTGATGCGGGAGATGACTCCTTGGTCGAGGATGTCGGTGAGGATACTGTCGATGAAGGGGTGCTCCTCGTTGACGTAGGCGGCAAAGAGCCAGCGGAAGTCATGGAGGTGCCCATCGTCGTCGATGACGCTGAGGAGGCAGTCGTTGGCAGAGCGGTAGTTGATGCGGACGTTTTTTACATCGACTTCCTCGTCGTTGATGAAGCAGGTGAAGGTGAGGTCGGTTGTGCCCTGCTGGCGGATTTTATATAGTTGGTCGAACTTCCATTTGATGGAGGGATAGAAGGTGTAGCGGGTATCTTTGACGGGAAGGACTTCCTGGAAGATGGTGACGTAGTTGAGGTTGGAGGAGTCGATGGTGATGCGGAGGACGGAGTTGCTCACAGGGGCAGTGACGGAGACGGAGAAGAGGGCGTTGGTGTCGTTGAAGCCAAAATTCTTGTCGCTGAGACTGGCCACCCCCATGATGAGGGAGGGATAGAATTGGTTTTCGAGGTAAGGATTGTAGGAGGCCTCGAACTGGACGTAGGAGGGGTCGAACACCTTGGGCTTGGCATGGTGGCAACCCACCAGCGAGAGCAAGAGCACCAGAAGAGGAAAGAGTCTATAATTCATGGTCAATCAATACAGTTACATGGCAATGCCCGAGACGAAGACAACAAGCAGAGCCAGGGGTGCAACATAGCGGGCAATGAAGCGGAACAGGCCGTAGAAACGGATGCTGAGGGTGCCGTGGTTGGAGAGCTCGTCGCGGACATCGGCATCAGGCATCACCCAACCCAGGAAGACGACGGTGCCAAGGGCACAAATGGGCGGGAGGTAGATGCTGTTGACCTGGTCGATAAAGTCGAATAGAGTGAGACCGCCAATCTTGATGTGGGAAAGAGTGCCAAAGGAGAGGGAGAAGACCACGCCCAAGGCTGTGGTGAGGAGGAAAAAGAGCAGAGCGCCGACATAACGACGGGAGTGGGTATGCTCGGAGAAGGTGGCAGTGAGCGCCTCAAGGAGAGAGATGGCACTGGTAAGGGCGGCCACGGTGAGTAGGAGGAAGAAGATGATGGAGAAGACGACGCCGGCAGTGCCCATGGTGTTGAAGACGTTGGGGAGCACACAGAAGACAAGCCCCGGACCGCCCGCAGGGTTGAAACCGCAGCTGAAAACGGCGGGGAAGATGGCGATGCCGGCAAGGATGGCGATGAGAGTGTCGCAGACAGTAATCCACATGGCCGTGGAGAAGATATTCTCGTTGACAGGGATATAGGAGCCATAGACAAGCATCACGCCCATGCCCACGCTGAGTGAGAAGAGGGCCTGGCCAAGGGCGGCAAGGATGCCCTCGCCAGTGAGTTTGGAAAAGTCGGGCGAGAAGAGATATTCAAGCCCTTTGACGGCTCCGGGAAGGGTGAGACTGCGCACACAAAGTATGAGTATCAGCAACACAAGGATGGGCATGAGGACTTTGGAGAAGGTCTCGATGCCTTTCTGCACCCCGCAAAGGATGATGACAAGAACGAGCACAGCAAAAATCACCAGGAAGAGAGCGGGACGCCACGGATGGGCGGAGAACTGAGCGAAATAGTCAGAGATGGGCGCCGCGCTGGTCCCCAGCGAAGCCAGAGCACCGGTGATGGAGTCCCAGACATAGCCCGTGGTCCAGCCGGAGAGCACAAGATACTGCGACAGGATGAAGAAACTGGTGATAATGCCCAGCAGACCAAGCAGTCCCCAGGCTTTGTGGCGCGGTGCAAGGGTTTGGAAGGCCTTGACGGGGGTATGCTGTGCACGGCGGCCAATGATGAACTCGGACATCATCAGCACGGAGCCGATGAGGAAGACGAAACAGCAGTAGACAAGCAGGAAGGCGCCACCGCCATATTTACCACAGGTGTAGGGGAAACGCCATATATTGCCCAGGCCCACGGCCGAACCCACGGCGGCCATGATGGCACCAAGACTGGAGGAGAAAGACTTTTGTTGTGTGCTCATGATAAGGGATATTAATTGTTTACAAGTTCAGGATTTTGCATAACGAAATCGGACCATTGCTGCTTGCGCGATTTGTGGCTGGGGGTGTGCTTGAGTTCACGACGGATGTCGCCCAAGGGGTCGGTGAGTTCAAGGTGGCAGGTGTAGGCCACGGCGAGGGCATCGGAAGCATCGAGATACTGGGGAAGGTTGTTGAAGCCAAAGATGGATTGCAACATGGCTGCCACCTGCTCCTTGGCGGCGTTGCCGCTGCCGGTGACGCGCTGCTTGACGGCGGAAGGCTCATACTCGGTGTAGGAAAGGTCGCGGCTGATGGCAGCACCGATAGCCACACCCTGCGCCTTGCCGAGTTTGAGCATGGACTGCACATTCTTGCCGGCAAAAGGGGCCTCGATGGCAAGATGGTCGGGATGGTAAGAGTCGATGATGCGCTGGGTGGTGTCGAAGATTTTGCGGATGCGGAGATGGAAGTCGGCAATCTTGCGCAAATAAAGCACATCCATGACTACCAACTGGGGTTTGGAACCATCGGTGTCGAGGAGGCTATATCCCAAAATCTGTGTGCCAGGGTCTATACCGAGTATCAGCATTGAACAATATTTTTTGCAAAGATACAATTTTTTTTTGTATCTTTGCATTTTAAACCCAAATAGTAATAATTATTTAAATACAACAATACCATGGATAAACTGATTATCACTGCCGCTATCTGCGGTGCAGAAGTTACAAAAGAGCAGAATCCCGCTGTGCCTTACACTGTCGAGGAGATAGTTCGCGAAGCCAAGTCGGCTGTCGACGCCGGTGCTGCCATCGTCCACCTTCATGTGCGTTTTGACGACGGTACCCCCACCCAGAGCCGTGAGCGTTTCCAAGAGTGCGAAGAGGCCATCTATAAAGAGTGCCCGAATGTGATTCTGATTCCCTCGACCGGCGGCGCCGTAGGCATGTCGCCCGAAGAGCGTCTGCAAAGCACGGATACCACTCCCCTGCCCGAAATGGCCACTCTGGACTGCGGCACCTGCAACTTCGGCGACGAGATTTTCGACAACACGATGCCCACCATGCGTGCTTTCGGCAAGCGTATGATGGAGCGCGGCATCAAACCCGAATACGAATGCTTTGAGATGGGACACCTTGACACCATCCTGAACATGGCCCGCAAAGGCCAGGTGCCCGGAGCACCCATGCAGTTCAACTTTGTTCTCGGTGTGCCCGGCTGCACCCCCGCCACCGTTGACAACCTCTGCTGGTTGGTGAAGAACATCCCCGCTGGCAGCACCTGGACCGCCACCGGCATTGGCCGCTACGCCTTCCAGTTGGCCGCTCCCGCCATCGTGATGGGCGGCAATGTGCGCGTCGGTTTCGAGGACAACCTCTATCTGGAACGCGGCGTGCTGGCTAAGAGCAACGGCGAACTGGTCGACAAGGTGGTCCGCATGGCCAAACTCCTTGGCCGCGAAGTAGCCAACAGTGACGAGGCCCGCGAAATTCTCGGACTGAGAGGTCGCTAAGCCATATCAACAATCCAAAAGAGGCGTGCACGACTGCACGTCTCTTTTGTAATAAAAACATTTTTCAAAAACCACATTTCTTTATGAAACGTTTTCTTACGACCGTAACCATCCTGCTTATAGGCTTTGCTGCGATGGCCCAGAACGCCACTACCATCGAACAAATGCAGCAAGAGTGGCGCATGATGAAACATAAACGCGACTACTCAAAAGAATACATCAACAGCAATATACCGATTGCCTCCACCACCTCTGAGGTGAAAGGCAAGGCCGCCAAAGAGTTGCCCTACGACCGCATTTGGTTTCCCGGAGAGTGGGAAGAGGTGCGTGCCGTGGTGGTGACACCATCCTACTACTATATGCCTGACACCAATCTTGGCCCTGGCAACTACATCGCCGAACCCATGTTCACAAACCTTGCCGAATACTACCAGTACAACCCCAGTCGAGGATGGCAAAGCTTGCATATCTATGGCAGATACTATAGCATCATGGACACCAATTCATCCTTAGGCCGGGTGTCTTTCTACCTGATGGACGGCATCCAGAAAGCCAATGCCGAGGCATGGGTCCGCGTGGAGAAAGCCGACGACACCGCCAAGGTGCTGCGCACGCTGACACGAATGAATCTCAACCATGACAACATCCGCTTCCTCATCGGACCGGGCAATTCCATCTGGTTCCGTGACTGCGGTCCTATCTGCTTCTACCACGGCGACCAAGACAGCGTAGCAATGCTGGACTTCGAATACGCTCCCGGCCGCGCCCTCGACGATTCCCTGCCCTCGCTCATCCGCCAGCAGATGGGCATCCCCAACTATTACAGCACTCTTGCTTGGGAGGGCGGCAACTGCTTGGTAGACGGTCTTGGCGGCCTGTTCACCAGCGAGGCCCTCTACTCCAATAACGCCAGAAACTATGGACAGTTCATCTGGAATGGCCACGACGTAAACTCCATCCGACGCAGCCACAAGGACCCTATAAGCCGTACTAAATGCCGCGAGATTCTGCAAGGCCTCCTCGGCCAGCGTGAGACCCATATCCTGCCCGCCTATCGGTACGACGGAGGCACAGGCCACATTGACCTCTACGCCGATATGTGGGAAGAGAACGGCTTCGTCTTCTCTGTAATGCCCGACGAGTATAGAAATTGGGTGGACTACCAAACCGGAACTCGCAACATGGACTCACTTTGCTCCTACACCTCTTTCTTCAATAGGCCTTACTATAAAGCCACCCTTCCCTTCCCCAAGAACAACTCCGGCAACAATTTCCCCAGCGAGGAAAATTACACCAACTACACCCGTACCTATAGCAACCACACCCTCATCAACGACCTGATTCTCCAACCCTGCTTCTCCACGGTGGTTAACGGGGTTCCCTCTTCCGAATGGGACCGCAAGGCCGTCCAGGCACTGGAAGATGCCTATCCCGGCTACAGAATCTATCCCGTTGACGTGCGCTCTTTCGACGGCAGCGGCGGTGCCATCCACTGTGTCACCAAGCAGATTCCTGCCGAAAACCCCATCCGCATCATCCACAAGAGCATTGTTGGCTGCACCAATGACATTCAGGACTCCATGCCTGTCAGCGCCATCATCACCAACCGCAGTGGCATCGCTCATGCCGAATGCGTCTACCGCATTGCCGGAGGCGAGTGGCAGACCCTTAACCTCAAAGCCAACGGCAACCGCCATTACGGCTTTATGCCTCGCCCGCAAAGCACCTTTATCCGCGACGTCATCGACACCGTGCAACAGGTCACCGTCAGCGACAGCATCACAGTGATAGACAGCACCCTCAACGCCGACTCAACTGCCTACATCATTGACACCACCTACACCTACGTCTACGACACCACCTACACCTTCGATACCGTTCCCACACTGGTTGACACCATCGTGAAGGTAGAATACTACATCTCCGCCACTTCCAACAACGGCAAGACTATCACCAAGCCCATGACGGCCCACCGTGGCGGCTACTACAGCTACTACTACACCGGCCAGCTTGACACTGTCGCCAACCTGGACAGCACCCTCTACGACTTCGACACCATGCCCTGCCCTGCCACTGACATCACCTTCCTCTTCGATCCCAGACTCATCACTCTCGACACCATCGAACCCCACGTCGCAGGCATCGTATGCCCCGGCGATAATGGTGAATCCCGCTTTGGCCAGTTCTACCCCAACCCCTCAACCTCTCAGGCCAACATCGACATCGACCTTGCCGACGGCGGCACCTACCGCGTCACCATCTTCGACAACTTGGGTCGCACCGTTCACAACTGCACTCTCCAGACCGCTGGCAGAATCGTCTTCACCCTCCGCACCGACCGTCTCTCTCCGGGCAGCTACACAGTCCGTTTCCAGAATGGGACAAGCGCAATAACCCGTAGATTGATTGTACGATAGCCCCTTTTCAACTCACTTCATCAAGCCGGGCAAACCCTTCGTTTGCCCGGCTTTTTTTATCCGGTTCGACCCCTAACGCTGCCCTATACAAGACTACTGCAAAAAAACCAAAGAAAAACTATGTAGATTTAAAAAAATAATGTATCTTTGCAAAATACAACTAAAAGAATTATTTTGAAGCAACAATAATTAACACAATACATTATGACAAAGTATCATCATTTTTCGGCATCAACTGCCAAGAAACAGGCACTTGCATTCCTCTGCATGATGTGCCTTGTTGCATCATCGTTGTGGGCTCAATCCACCCAACTGACGATCAGCAACGACGATCCCACCCAAATTGTTCCCACCAAAGTGTATGACGGAACCACCAGCGCCCAAATCTCCCATACCGGCGCCCTCATCGGTATTGACACCAACCACAGCAATGTGGTCATCAACGCCCATGCCGAGTACATCACTGCCGGTGTCGGCGGCATCAAACCCGTTGTCGTCTCCTACACCCTTGGCGGCACGGACTCCATCTACTATATCGCTCCGCAGAACGACACCCTCTTTGCAGCCATCACACCCAAACAGTTGACCATCACTGGTACTGTTATCGACACCACCAAAGTTTACACTGGTAGCACCTATGCCACCAACCTCATCACCTCCGTTGGCACCCTCGCCGGCGTCATCGATGGCGAAAGCATCTCCCCCGCTGCCGTTGCCTACTATGAAGACCCCAACGTCGGCAACGAAAAGAACGTCATTGTCAGCTACACCCTTTACGGCGGCAACGACGTTAACAATTACATTGCCCCTGCCAGCATCGTTCTCACAGCCGACATCACCCCCCTCCAGATCTATGCTCCCATGGTCATCATCCAGAGCAACAAAATCTATGACGGCACCATCATCTGCAACATCGCCACCACTGGCGAGCTCCTCGGAGTGGTCACCGGCGACACCGTCAACTACCGTGCCACCGCCTCCTTCTCCGACCCCAACGTCGGCAACAACAAACCCGTCAATGTCTACTCCTACCTCTATGGTCCCCAGAGCCGCAACTACAATGTAGTTGACACCAGCACCCACGTCTACACCTCCAACATCCACCCCTTGAAACTCACCTATGAGAGCGGCGTAGTCCAGCTGGTCAAGGAATATGACGGCACCACCGATGCCATCGTCCTTGTCGATGCCACCCCCACCAATGTGGTCAACAACGACAATGTCACCCTCGTCTCCCGTGCCTACTACGACACCCCCGATGCCGGCGACAACAAGACCATCACCTTTGGCTTCCAGATTGCAAACGACCCCAACAACAACTATCTTGCCCCTGACTCCTACGTCTACTCCAACGCTGGCAGAATCATCCTGCCCACCATCATCGACACCACCTTCGGCAACCACGGTCTCCTCATTGCCACCTCCCACCTCTGCCCCGGTTCACAATTCAACGGCACCTTCGCCATTACCCAGGGCACACCCACTTACTATACCCTCTCCTTCGACGAAAACGCCATCGCACAGGGATTCCAGAACGGCACCACCTTTATCAACCTCCCCGAAGGCTCCAACACCGTCAACATCACCTTCGACATCCCCGTCAACTGCGCTCCCGGCTCCTATGCCCTCCGCATCGCCATCGGCAATGAAGTCCTGAAGGAAGTCTACTTCAACACCATCATCAGGATCAGCCTCTCTAACCAGTACCTTGTCCGTGTCTTCGACGACGTTGTCAGCATCGACAACCGCGAGAACCTCTTCAACACCTTCCAGTGGTATTTGAACGACAACCCCATCGAGGGTGCCACCAAACCCTACTATCAAGACCCCCGCGGCTACCTCGACGGCAGCTACTCCCTCCTCGTCAACAAGGGCACTGCCTCCGAGCAGTTCATCTGCCCCATCACCTTCATCAATGATAGCACTACCACCAAGAGCATCGTCACCTTCCCCAACCCCGTTGTCAACACCGCCACAGTCAAGCTTAACGGCTTTGGCTCCGAGGAGCACCTGCTCACCGTCTACAACAGCTACGGCGCCGCCGTGGTCCGCACCACCTTCAACGGCCAGGAGTATGTAATCGACATGACCAACATGCCTCAAGGCACCTATATGATCAACGTCGATGGTTTCACCGCTAAAACCGTCAAGCTGTAAGCGGAAAGCCTCCGCTAACATAAAGCGAACGCGAACAACGCCAACCATCAAACAACAGCGGACATATCGCGAACGCGCATATTAATTCTTAACTCTAAAATAAAAATTATGAAGAAATTTATCATAGCAATCATGCTTCTGACGGCCACCACAGCCGTCTCGGCCCAGATGGTCGACCACCACAACAACCTCCAGCTCTATCTTGGCGGAGGTGTCAACACCATGCTCTACAAACCCGTCGACGGCACCTATCACTTCGGCTTCGGCGGCGTTGCCGGCATCCAGTATCAATACATGTTCAACCACCACTGGGGTCTCGGCTTTGGCATCGAAGCCAGCACCCTTGCCAGCTCTGCCAAGTACAACTACTCCATCGTCGAGAACGGTGTCTCACTCCCCGGAGCCCTCTATCTCGCCGACGTGTCCACCAAACTCTTCAACATCCGCGAAGCCCAGCAGGCTGTATTCTTCAGCGTGCCTTTAGAGATTCTCTTCCGTGCCCCCATGGGCCCCAAGAGTGCCTTCCAGATGGGTCTCGGCGCCGCTCTTGACCTTCCCCGCATGGGCCGCTACAAAGTGACCGAAGGCAACTACAGCCGCTCCGCCTACATGCCCCGCACCAACGTCACCTACGATGACATGCCCTCTCACAACCTCGGCAAATACGTTTCCGACAAATACAAAGGCGACCTCAGTCTTGCCAACCTCACCTGGACCGCCATCTGCGACCTCGGTTTCGACATCAACTGCAACGACGCCCTTGGCATCTACTTCGGCATCTATGGCAAGTATGGTTTCAACAACATCAACGCCACTGCCGACAAGCAAGCCAAGCAGCTCAACTACAAGTCAGAATACAACAACACCTTCACCACCGACCGCGTCAAGGACGTCAACCCCCTCGAAGCCGGTATCAAGATTGCCCTCCGCATAGGCATGGGCCGCAATGTTGACTGGCGCGAGATCCGCGCTGCCGAAGAGGCTGCTGCCGCTCAAGCAGAGGCCGAGCGTCTGGCTGCCGAGGCACAGGCTGAGGCCGAGCGCAAAGCCGCCGAAGAGCGTGCCATGGCCGAGGCCATCGCCAAGGAGAAAGCCGAAGCCGAAGCCCGCGCACAGGCCGTTGCCGACTCCATTGCCCGCGTCCATGCTGCCGAGCGTGCCAAAGCCGAGGCCCAAGCCAAAGAGCAGGCCGAAGCCCTTGCCAAAGCCCAGGCCGAGAAGGACTCCTTGGCCCGCGCCAAAGCCGAGGCCGAAGCCCGTCTGAAAGCCGAAGCTGAAGCACGCGCCGCCGCCGAAGCTCGCGCCAAAGCCGAGGCCGAAGCCCGCGAGCGTGCCCGTGCCGAACAGCGCGTACGCGAGGAAGCCGCCTTCGTGGCCGGCTACAAAGACGTCGCCTACTTCGAAACCGCCAAGGACATGCCCATCTTCGGACAGCTGAACGAGGATTCCTGGACCAACCTCAAAAACATCATGGACAAGAACCCCGATGTCAAAGTGACCATCACCGGCCATACCGACAACGTGGGCAGCGCCGCCGCCAACATGAAGCTCTCACAGAACCGCGCCAACAACATCAAGAAGATGCTTGTTGAGAAAGGCATTCCTGCCAACCGCATCGCTGCCATCGGCAAGGGCGAGACTGAACCCGCCGAGAGCAACGCCACCCCCGAAGGCCGCGCCAAGAACCGCCGCATCGAAATCACCATCGGCAAGTAACACACCTGCCGCGCGACACCCTGTCGCATAGCTCTGAGAGACCGCCACTGTGGCGGTCTCTTTTTTTGCCCCGGCACGTCGCCTCCAGACCTACCATTGCGTCACTCCACCTCCACTCCTTGTGGGTCATTTCACACTCAGTCGTTAGAGTAGTTCTCTAATGAAAAAGGAACAAATGAGGAACAAATGAGGAACAAGTGAGGAACAAGGAGCGGACCTGCTGTTAAGGAAGAGACGCCCCGGACATGAATCGGGCCGAGAGTGCTGAACGAAAACAAGGGCCGCAACCCTTTACGGCTGCGGCCCTTGAATAATTGTTGGTCGGGGCTACTCCTCGGTCTCGGGAGGCACCAAGGTGGTGTAGAGGTTGTAGAGGTCGCTCACAACCTTGTGTTGGCTGAACTTTTCGCGCTGCGCACGGCCTTTCTCCACCAACTGCTGGCGCAGGGCGGGGTTTTCCAGCAGCTCGCGCAGACGGTCGGCAATCTCTTTCGGGTTCTTGGGGTCGGCATAGAGGGCAGCCTCGCCGCCAGCCTCGGGCATGGAGGAGACGTTGGAGGTCACCACAGGGGTGTCGCAGCACATAGACTCCAGAATGGGGATTCCAAAGCCTTCGAAGAGGGACATGTAGACCGAAGCATAGGCGCAGGCGTAGAGGGCAGGGAAATCCTCGAAATCGGCATCCTTGAGGATGTGCACACGATCGGTGAGGCCTTGGCTGCGGATGGCACTCTGAACGGCGCTTTGGTAGCCGCCGTGGTTCTTGCCCACAACGACCAGATGCACATCGTCCGGCAGCTGGGCAAGGGCACGGACCACGTTGACCTGGTTCTTGCGTTCCTCAATAGAGCCGACACAGATGATGTATTTCTCGGGCAGGTTGTAGGTTTCGCGCACGTAAGCACGGTCACTGTCGCTGACAGGCTTCCAGAACATGGGGTCGCAGGACTGGTAGATGACCTTGATTTTTTCCTCCGGCACTTGGAGATACTCTATCAGGTCGCGCTTGGTCTGCTCGCTGATGGCCACCACGACATCGGCAATGCGGCAGGAGTGGCGTTGCTTCATGCGGTGCACCATGCGGTCGAAGGGCTTGTAGAAGCCGGGGTAGCGCCACACGATGAGGTCGTGCATGGTAACCACGCGCTTGATGGAGTGGGGAATGCCATGGGGCAACTCGTGGCTGAGGCCATGGAAAATCTTCACTTTGTCGCCTTTGAGGTGCACCGCCACTCCGAAACGCCGCCATATGTCGGGGAAATAGCGATCTATATGGGTGGGTTTGCGGGTTGAAATGTTGGCGTAACTGGTAAAATATTTTGCATATTCGCCATCCATATGTGGCGAATAGAGGAAGGCACGGATGTCTTGATGCTCCTGTGCCAACCCACAGACAAGTATACGGCTATAGTTACCTAAACCCGTACTATTCTGAAATGCACGCTTTGCGTCGTATCCAATTACCATAATGCAATCCTAATTTGAAAATGCAAAAATACAAAAAAAAAATGTATCTTTGCATTTTCAATTGAAAAAAAAATATGACTGCCTTAACTGCTGTAATCATTACTGGAAACGAGGAGCGCAACATTGAGCGATGCCTCAAATCGCTGCAAGGAGTTGCGGACGAGGTGGTGGTGGTGGACTCAGGGTCGACGGACCGCACGGAGACCATCTGCCGCCAATATGGAGTGCGGTTTGTAAGCCACGCATGGGCAGGCTATTCCGGCCAGAAGAACTATGCCGACAGTCTTGCCACTCACCCTTGGACGCTAAGCCTCGATGCCGATGAGGCCCTCTCCCCCACCCTGCGCGATGCCCTCATGCGGCTCAAACAGGAGGGACCTGCCGCGGGAACGGTATACAGCGTCAACCGCCTTACTAATTTCTGTGGCCACTGGATCCACCACTGCGGATGGTACCCTGACCGCAAGGTGCGCCTGTGGGCCACCGGCACAGCCCACTGGGAGGGCGACATACACGAGGAGCTGCGCTTTGAGGGGACGCCACAGACGGCACACCTTGAGGGCGACCTGCTGCACTATTCCTACTACGAGATTGACGACCTGGCCCGCCGACAGCCACGCTACTACCGCCTCGGGGCCGCCGAGGCTCACGCCCAAGGGCGCCGCGCCGGTATGGGGGCAGTGGTGCTGAAGCCCCTGTGGACCTTTGTGCGCGACTACCTGCTGCGCGGGGGCTTCCGCGACGGCAAAGCGGGATACATACTGTGCCGCATGAATGCACACTACACTTTTATGAAATACACCACCCTGACCGAGATGCAGGACAAACCAAACCAGCCCCCTGCCGGGGACAAACAACACAACTCATCATGCCCGAAATAAACGATAGCAACCGAGACCTTTTCAGCGGCTACAGCCGCGAACAGAAAGAACGACTGTACCAAGCCGCCGCCGAGCTGTTCAGCGAGAACAAGCGTGCCCTCTTTGACCGCTTGGTGCTGAACCGCACGCGCCACATCTGCGTGGTGCTGGAGGATATTTTCCAATCACACAACGCCAGCGCGGTGCTGCGCAGCTGCGACTGCTTCGGGGTGCAGGACATACACGTCGTGGAGGAACGCAACCACTATGCCCCGAACTCCGACGTGTCAATGGGGTCGGACAAGTGGGTGGACTACTACAAACACCCGGACATTCTGCAGACCTACGACGAGCTGCGGGCGCGGGGCTACCGCATTGTGGCCACCCTGCCCCATGAGAACGACACCCTCATCACCCAGTTGGACATAACGCAGCCCACAGCCTTAGTGTTCGGCACGGAGCTGACAGGCCTCACCCCCGAGGCCATTGCCCACGCCGACGGGTATGTCAAGGTGCCGATGTATGGCTTCACGGAGAGTTTCAATATCAGCGTATGCGCGGCATTGTCGCTCTTCTGCCTCACGGAGAAGATGCGCTCCGACCCCGCCATCGACTGGCAACTGGATGCCGACGAGCAGATCACCCTTAAACTTTACTGGGCCATGCAAGTAATCCGCGACGGACGCCACGTGATGGACCACCTGCGGCAGACCCTTTTGGGTAGCTGACAACAGCTGTCAGTGCCCGCCGGCAGAGAGCCTCGCTCCATAAGGCACGCAAACACCACATCCCGACTATGAAGATATTGATAGACCTCAGCATACTGCGACACCCCTACTGCGGGCTGGGCCAGATAGCCCTCAACTATGGCCGGTGGTACGCCACCCACGCCGAGTCGATGGACGGGCAGGTGCGCGTCACCCTGTTGGTGCCGCGTGGGTACATCGGTGCCTTTGGCGACGGCGTGGACTACATCGAGGCCAAGGACATATACAGGCTGATGCCGCAGTTGATGCCCCGCTACGATTTATGGCACTCCATCCATCAGCTCACTCCGTTCCGCCCCCGCAAAGGGACGCCCCGCATACTGACCATACACGACCTCAACTTCCTCTACGAAAAGCACGGGGCCAAGCAGCAACGCTACCTGCGCCGACTGCAAAGGGAGTGCGACAGCGCAAGCACAGTGTGCTTCATATCGCAGTTTGCCCGCAGCACCGCACTGCAGCACCTCAAACTCGACGGGAAGGAGTTGCACACGGTCTATAACGGGGTGGAGCAGACCACCGCAGGACCGCAGGAGCGACCAGCTGCCGTCGACCCTGAGAAGCCGTTCCTGCTGTGTATCGGGGTGGTGAAGGCCAAGAAGAATGTGCACTGCCTGCTGCCGGCAATGGACAGGCTGCCGGCATACACCCTCATTATAGCAGGCAACGACAGCGACCCCTACGCGCAAGCACTGCGGAGCGGGCTGGCTGAGCACCCCAATGTGCAGATGCTGGGTATTGTCAGCGACGCTGAACGGCGGTGGCTCTATGCCCACTGCACAGCACTGCTGATGCCGTCGCTGAGCGAGGGGTTTGGACTGCCCGTTATAGAAGCCATGCAGTGGGGCAAGCCAGTCTTCGCCTCGCGCTGCACCAGTCTGCCCGAGATAGGGGGCGCACACGCACACTACTTCGACAACTTCAACCCCGAGCATATTGCCAACACCATAGCCGACGGCATCGAAAGCCACACCGACGCCGATGCCGAAGCCGCAGCTGAGTATGCCGCCACCTTCGGCTATGAGACCCACATGGAGCGCTATTGGCTGCTGTACCGCCAATTGCTGGGCACCTCAGTCGGGAACAAAACAGCGGAAAAGAAAAATATTTTTTGAATAAAGTAGGAGAAATAACAAAAAAGTAGTATCTTTGTAGGCTGAATAAAGAAGAATACAAACATTTTAATTATCACAATATGAAAAAAATACTCTTACTTGCAGCACTCATAGCAATGAGTCAGACAATGGTATTTGCCCAGAAAGAGCTCTCTATTAAGGAGGCGGGCGTACCCGTAAGATTTGTCAAGGACTTCCAAAACCAGAACAAAGAAGCCAAGGATGTGTCGTGGACTGTCACTGATGACAGCGTCTACTACATGGCCACCTTCACCAATGCCGACGGCGACCGTCAGGCTCAACGATTCTCGAACCATGGCACCGAGACACGCTACTTTATCGATGAGCAGTACTATCCCCACGCCATCAAGGACACCGTTGCCCACCGCTTCCCCTCACACAAAATCAGCTGCATCTACATTCGTAACCTGAAAGGCAAGATGACCTATCAGGCCCGCATCGCCCGCAAGACTGGATTCCTCTTCTGGAAGAAAGAAACTGACGTAAAAACCGTGTCGTTCGAGACTGACGGCAAGATGATTGAGGTCGTCGACGAGAAGTAATACCCCCCTCATCACCAAAAAAAGTGGCATAACCTGACGGTTATGCCACTTTTTCTGTCATGGCACGCATCGGGCCGCAAAAAGCGTGGATTTGCAGGTACATGAGGCTGGAACACCCAGGGATGCTGAGTTTTGCCTGAACATTTAGAAGGCAAGGCATCAGCATTATACATCCGTAAAAAAGGAAACATGACGAGCATACCATTGTTGATTGAAAAAAAAATTGTATATTTGCACCCAAAAAACAACAAGTTAGTAAACGGTCATCACGCCGGGTTGACGGGTTCGGCCCGGCGGGACTGCTTGACTTAGATAAACCGAACCCGACACTTTGAATATTACCATTATGAAAAAGACTCTGCTCAGTATCATTATGACGATTGGAATCCTGTCGTCAAACGCACAGGTGATGGAACCGTTCTTTCCTCGCGACAGCAACCTTTTCTACCAATGGTGGTATGAGGACTTGCTGGCCGACAGCATCAGTTTATATTTCAGTAGTAACGGAATAATGAATCCTACTGCTACATACTCTATTAACATATGGACAAGAGATTATACCATGGGTTGCGCGGAGGCTGCCCATTATATGTACACTGACACCGCATTGCAAATATTGGGCATACGGGTGGTTAGTGGGATGATGGACGATTGGGGGTTCGATGATTATTTGGCAAATAATCCTATACAGGAAAGAATATATACTACTCTCTATGAGATAGAAGGTGACAGTATGGTCGCCGTTGCAAGGAGGCACATCTACAGAGACGCACCGCGCCGCAGCCAGAAGATGCCAA
>ONJQ01000018.1 GCA_900318175.1 uncultured Bacteroidales bacterium
TTTTATGAAATTCACAATAATAGGCTGCGGCAATTCAGGTCTTATCCATGCTGCCAAGCTATATGAAAAAGGCCACGAAGTAGCCTTGTTGAAGACTTCAAGCACCAACGGGCGATTTTTCGATATCATGAACGAACAAGGCGGGTTTAAGGCCTTGGATGACACTATTCAAGGTAATGGCCATTCGTTTTTTGTGAAGCCTACACTCATCACCCGTGATGTGAAAGAAGCTGTGGAGTTCGCTGATGTCATTATGGTTACGACCACAACGTTACAACATGAATTTGTTGCAGAGTTGGTTGCACCTTATGTTAGGGATGGGCAAACCATTATTCTCGTGCCTGGCTATATGGGCAGCTTAATTTTTAAGAAATACATTGACAAGGATGTTACTTATAGTGAATGGGAAACAACCGCTTATAACGGGCGCATTGTAAACAATGAATATGTAAGGATTTCATTCTATAATCCACGGAATGCTATCTCAGTATTGCCTGTGACTCGCTCACAACAAGTGCTTGATATACTTTCACAGTGTTTCGATAACACCAAGTATACTCGTAAGCATATCCTTGAATCGGCGTTTCACAATCCAAATATGATAGTCCATCCGATAGGTATTCTGTTCTCTGCTTCGCGTATCGAATATAGCAATGGAGAGTTTTGGATGTATCGCGAGGCCTTCACTCCTTCGGTTGTTAATGTGATTAAGGCTTTTGATGTGCAGAAGAATAAGGTTCTTCAAGCCTTTGATTGTGATCCTTTGGACTATTTTGAGGCCGCCAAATGGCGCAATGAAGAAGACTTGAACATAGATGCCATGGCTGTTTTCCGTTCGTTTGCCGATTCGAGCAACAAGGGACCGTCCTTCATTAACCATCGATATCTACTGGAGGATGTCCCGATGGGGTTGGGTCTATTCGTTTCTGTTGCTAAGTTGGTTGAAGTGGACACGTCCATACAAGAAGGTATTATGTCTTTGGCCTCTGCTTTGTTGAACAAGGATTTGAAAACTGGTGCACGGACTATTCAATATTTGTTAGGGAAAGATGATGTGAAGGTGGAAGATATTAAAAAAGCCATAATAGAGTAGCTGTAGATGGCAAAGGAGAAAAAACTAAAGCAAAAAGCCGCCGCGGGCATGGTATGGACAGCGTTGCAGAAGTATTCAACGATGTTCGTCCAGTTCATTTCGGGCATCATCCTTGCCCGTTTGCTTACGCCATACGATTATGGGTGCATCGGTATGTTAGCCATTTTTATGGTGTTGGCAGAGACTTTTATTGACGGTGGCTTTGGTTCTGCTCTTATCCAAAAGAAGCGGCCGACACAAGAGGATTATTCCACTATTTTCTGGTGGAATTTAGGTGTGGCATTTTTAATGTATACAATATTATATATAAGTGCTCCTGCCATTTCAAATTTTTATGGGATTCCGCTGTTATGTAATGTGCTTCGTGTCCAAGGTTTGGTGCTGTTCATTTATGCTTTCAATATTGTTCAAAGAAACCAGCTGAAGAAAAAACTGAATTTCAAGGTGCTCTCTATAGTTACCATTACCACTTCTATCATTGCTTTAGGTGTCACTATTTTCATGGCCTACAAGGGTTTTGGTGTATGGGCATTGGTGGTTCAACACTTGATTACTGCTGCAATTCCAGCCATAGTATTTTGGTTTTTCATTAAATGGAGACCGATTCGGACGTTCTCAAAACAATCGTTTAAAGAGTTGTTTGGCTTTGGTTTTTATATGTTTTTGACACATTTGGTTAATCATTTTGGTCAACAGATACAAGGCCTACTGATTGGTAAAGTTTATAATGCTTCTACTATGGGTTATTATTCTAAGGCTCATGGCGTCGAAAAGCTCGTTTCTAATAGTATTTCCAAAGTGATGACCGAAGTGACCTATCCTTTGTATGCAGAAGCTCAAGATAACAAAGCGATGATGATTAATATGATTAAACGATTAACCACTACACTCTCCTATCTTACATTTCCTTTGATGTTCATTATGATATTGATTGCAAAGCCTGTTTTTGTGTTACTTTATTCTGAACGTTGGTTGTCGAGCGTACCTTATTTTCAGGTGTTGTGTTTAGCAGGCTTGGCAAATTGTTTGATGGCAGTGAACCTTCAAACAATATCTGCGATTGGGAAGAGTAAGGAAATGTTTTTGTGGACGGTTGTAAAGAGAACAGTTGGTATTGGAGCTATTGTCCTTGGGTTGTTCTTATATGGCATGAAAGGATTGCTGATAGGTGTACTTATTAATAATTACTTCTCTTATTTTGTTAATATATGTCTGGTCTCAAAACATTTGGGGTATAAATGGACTCGTCAATTATTAGATATTTTGCCTGTTGCAGTTGCTTCGTCTGTTGCTGCAATAGCCAGTTATGGATTTGGCCAAATCTTTGACCTGCCCTTGTATCCTGATGGAGTCGTTAAGTTGATAATATATTTGGTGCTATATATGGGGTGGTCTTTTATTTTCAAACCAGAAGCATATAAGTATACTATTAGTATTATACCAGCAAAGTTTAAGTTTTGGGAAAAGAGAAATAGATAATTCCATTAGAGTGTATATCTGTTATTTTGATTAATTATGATACAAATATTTTGTCCAAACAATAATATACCAGAAAGAACATACTCAATAGAGGCTTTATTTGTAGATGTGCTTGGTTGCAGTTATGATACTTTTTCGATTCAGTTTAGCAATGCTATTAATAATTATGAGTTGGACTTTGGTAGTTGTAAAGTGATTATTGAAGACCATTTCTTTAATCGCTATAAAGAACCACTGTCTTATCTGAACACTTGCAACCTTCCTAAAGGGTTATCTTTTTTCCATGCTTTAGGATTAGAGCTCCCGATTATATATGGCGAGGATAAATTTGAAAGGAAGGATTCTTGTGTTGTAGTTGGCTTAGATATCTTTGCTTCCACGTTTTTCATGCTTACCCGTTGGGAAGAATCATTGTTAGGAAGAGAGGAAAAAGGGGATTGCGATGAATCTCAACTGTTCTGTGTAAAACAGGGAATCCACCAACGACCAATTGTTAATGAATATGCAGATTTTATTCGACAGTTGCTCCCATCGGGTATTTCTTTGTTAACACGTAATTATGACGTTATCCTCGCCCATGATGTTGATGGATTCATTGCACCATCATGGACAAGCATTCTCAAACACTTAGTGAGTCAGACCATTCACGGTGCGCCTAAAAAAAAGAGTAGCATGACATGGTGGGATGATATTGAATACAAATTCACATTCCCTTCCGCATATAGTCAGTTTGAAATGTATACAAATTTGTCAGAAAAATATAATATACGAGAATGGTTTTTTATAAAGGTATGTGGTAGGGGCGAGAAAGAAGCGACTTATTTTTATAACAATGCTCAAACAAAGAAAAATGTTAGGAACCTGAAAGAACTGAATAACAAAAACTGTGTTTTAGGTTTTCATCCCTCGCAAAATGTAATCCGGAATGAAGAGCAGTGGAGTAGGGAAGTGGACAGAATCACAGGTCTGTTACAGGAAAAGCCGATCATTGGACGCAATCACCATCTGCTGTTTAATCACGAAATACTGCGGTTATGGGAGAACGTTTCTGATAGTACGATGAAAATCAGCAATTGCGTTTTTCATCGTAGAATAGGATTCCGGAGTGGCGTTTGTGTTCCGTATAGACTTTTCGATTTGTATCAAAGACGAGTGATGCATTTGATAGAATACCCTTGTCAGATAATGGATACTGAGATAAGATTCAATAAAGATTATGAAATAGAAGAGAATCTCTGGTTGGAAGTCAAGGATATTATCAGTCAAGTGAAAAAGTACTCAGGATGTTTGGTATTAACATGGCATATATATGTCAGAAAAAAACAATTGATATTGGATTATTTTGATCGTTGCGAAAAAACAATACAATATGCTGTTAGTGGATAATAGCATATAACTGTTTTTAGGCGGTATACTCTCTAAGCCATCAACCTCAAGAAACAGTGTGTCAGATGAATTGAAGAGTACGATAGGGACTTATGTTGTGAAAGTGGTTATTATTGAAGTACCCATGCATCCCTTGGTTTCTATGCCGCCTCAAAAAGAAAGAACGCTGATACAACACGATGATATCCTTGACTTTTTGCGTGGACTCGGTTTTATGTTTACTTTGGCCAATAACCAAGCCTTTGATTGGGGCAAAGTAGGCTTCAAGATAAAGAAAGCGGCCTCCTAGTTGATGCCGCTTTTGGGATGGTACTTACCAAGAAGCCTATAAACCCAAGATTATGGAAGTAAGGAATAAATATAGGATTCCTAGATTTTTCGGTTACTTCATATTTAGGCGTTTTTTACAATGTTACTCAACACGATGGCTTTGGTTGTGTCTGCATTAACAACCTGAAAGTGAATCATGTCATTTAGGGACTAAAAAGGAAGTAGAATATCTATTCATTTTGCCGCACGACAGCATAGGATGCATCGATATACCTTTGGCTGAAACCATTGCCCGCTACCTAGATTCCATTGATTATGGAGCCGACATTGTAATTGCCGCCCACTCGCATTGTCCGCAAGGATAAGAAGAATATAACGGAAAACCTATCTTCGATAGTCTTGGCAACATCCTGTTCAACAGCAAACATGGCTATGGCTATTGTGCCACCAATCGCCCGCATTGGTATGAAGGCCTTTGTGTGGTGATGGACATTGCTGATGGTAAACTGTTCTGGAAGTAGTGAATTCAAAGAATGTGGAAAATGTTGGAATCGAAATTGATTAGGACGAAGCTCGCAACAAGCACAATGAAACCATTGGCCAATATTTGACCAACAAGGATAAATATAACACATACCTAAAAGGAATGAGATGATTTGGCATGAATGAAATGTTAATTGTTGATATAATAATTCATCCTAAATCGTTGAAAGTATGTACTATATTATTTATTTCTCGCCTGTTGAAAAGACATAAGAGTGAGATTGTTGATTATTTATTAGCGACTGCTTTCCCATGAAGCAATGCTGAATCCGCTGATTCGGATAATGTTGAGGTATAATTATTAATAAAAATCAATAATACATGATACGCAGATTTGTACACATAATCAAGAAACAGCTTTTTATACGAAAGAAAAAGTTATATATAATTCGAAAATACAAGTATCTTAAAGTCCGTCGCAAATTAACAAAAGAGCAGAAGAAGGAAATTCAAGACTTTTATCTCAGTGTCATTGGGAAAAAAATCCCTTTGTATATGCATGAGTATTTTTATTCTCGTAATGGGATATTCTCAAAGTATTATGTTCCTGAATCATTGTTTTTTAGTGACTTGTTGCCTAAAGCGAACGACTCTCGGTTAATTGCTTTTTACACAGACAAAAACTTCACTGAATTGTTTTTTCCCGGAGAGAACATCGCACATTCCGTTCTTCAAAACATTAATGGTTATTATTATTTTGAAAACGAACCTGTTTCTGAAGAAGAGGCTGTGTTTCGTTGTCGGGATTTAAAGGATGTTATCATCAAGCCTTCAAGAGCATCAAAAGGGAAAAGTGTTCGACTTTTTTCAGTAGAAAATGGCATCACCAACATAGGTGGAGAAACTGTCAGTCAGTTATTTAAAGAATATAAGAAGAATTTTTTGATACAAAATAAGGTTCATCAACATAAGGATATGGCCGCACTAAATCCCACATCATTGAACACCATGCGGATCCTGACATATCGATCGGGTATGGAAATACTTCTTATTTATTCTGTCATCCGTATCGGTCGTTTAAATCAAGTGATTGACAATCAAAGTGCTGGTGGGTTAAGTACTACAATCAATTCAGAAGGTAAACTCGGTAAGTTTTCTTTTGGAAACGTCGGTAGTGATAATATTGAACAAACTGATACAGGTATTAAACTTGAAGGCTATCAGATTCCATCGTATGACAAAGCGATATCTTTTGTAAAGAGGTTGCATTATAGACTTCCGTTTTTAAATATCGTAGGATGGGACGTAGCTATCGAAGAAAACGGAGAACCTGTTTTGATTGAATTCAACGTGGGACCAGGACTAAGCCAGTCTGCTTTTGGATCAGGAATGGGGGAACATACAGAAAGAATAATTCGGGAGTTATGGCCAAGACCTAATACAAAATATCACGTTTGAAAAAGTTAGTATAAAAATCAAATGCAGACTGTAACGACAAAAATTTACAGATTTTTGAGAAGACCAGATTGTGTGGTGGGATGAAATACACTAAGTACGTATCAAAGCCCTTGCTCAAAAAAGAACGAATGGAATCCTAGAAGAGGCTAGTTTGACTTTTGGCTTGCAATCGTTGAGATTTCAAACATTTTTTTTAATAGAGAAAAGTTGAACCTTGTTATTATTGACTTTGTTGAATGGAACTGATGGACTTGCTTTGTTGTAGGAGGGTTTCTTTATGGGTTTGAAAAGTCTTCTGGTATGTATGGTTTTGAACACGTGGTTCGCTTATTTCTAGAATAATGGTTTAGCCTCAGAATATATCGGAAGTAAATGGTGAAGACAATTATAGGATTTTAAGCAAATTACGATTGATTCCATTGTTGTTTCAGTCATTAGTTATGACTGTGGGTTTGTTGATACTTGACTCGTGCCAAGATGGCATTGTGAGAATGTAGGTTATGCTGCCATCAATTTAGGTTCTCTTTCATAGTAGAACCCAAAGTTTTTGTGTATTCTTAATCGATTATCAATACCGTTTTTAAAAGAGTAAAAGGGGAAAAATCAAAAAAACTAGTAAATAAAAAGACAACATTAAAAAGAATCCTATTAAATAAATCAAAATGGCACTGGTAAAAGTACTATCTGATACGAAATACACCATAAAGGATATTCATGATTTTATCAAAACAGTCTATGAGAAGAGGGCGGATGAGGGAATTCATTTTCAAGCATTATCTAAGTCGACAGAATCCATAGAACAAAGAATTGATGATAATCATGGAATTGTTTTCGTTGCTGTTGACGAACAATCTCAAGAATTGCTAGGTACCGGTACAATCTTGTTTCATTATGACGAGAACCATGTTCTTTATGCTGGTTTTATTCTTGAGGCTGTTAGACCAGATGTTCAAGGTCAGGGAATTGGTAAAATGCTTAAACAACAAAGAGAAGTGTGTGCTAAAGAACGGGGATGTCATTATATCATTTCGAGTACTGCCTCAAATGCAGTGTCGTCAATAAAATATCAATTGAAGAGTGGGGCCAAGAAGTATGGCTTTTCTTCGGCAAAAAACTCTGACTATTATTCTATATATTTTCGAAAGGATATTGTTAGTTCGTTTAAAGGTTCTGCATTGTATTGTTTTATAAGATATCAGGTAACTAAAGCCAAAACAAAACTTTTGTTTCATAAAGATGGAAGCTTTACGAAACTCGGGGAAGTTTGCTATAACACTTTTAAACAACTAAAAAGATAGATTTTATTTTAAAGAAAAGTACTGTAATGAAAAAGACTCCGATATCACTTGATGAAAGAAAAAAAATCCAATTGGAGATGCTTGACGAAATAGATGCATTTTGTCGAGTAAATAATATCCGCTATTCTCTGGCATTTGGCACACTGATCGGTGCTATACGTCATAAAGGTTACATACCTTGGGATGACGATGTGGACTTGATTATGCCTTTGCCCGACATGCTCAGATTCAAAAAGATTTTCAAATCGGATAAACTTGGATATGCTGATTTAGATACTATACCGCACTATGAATATCATTTTTCCCGAATCTATTATTTACCTACATATAGTCAAGTAGGCTTATTGGAAAAATCTTATGGTGTTAACATTGATTTGTATCCTGTTGTCGGCATGCCTGACACAGAAGAGGGAATACAGCAATTCTTAAAAGATATTGGTCCGTTATATAAAAAAAGAATGAGACTGGTAGCAATGAGGCATCGACTGATTAAACGTTTGCCTTTTGCATATATCCCTGGATACAAATCCGCTATCCGCAAGTTTCGAGATATTGTCCTATTCCAGTACCCTTACGAAACGGCTAATAACTATCTTCATGCCGGCTCCGTGCGTCGTGTCAATATTTTGGATTTTGATGTGTTTGATGGTCTAATTGACGTGGAGTTTGAAGGGCACACCTTTCAATCCATGGCAAGGTATCATGAATATCTGACCCATTGCTTTGGCGATTATATGCAATTTCCGCCGGAAGACCAGCGGCATCCATATCACGGAGGAACCTACTATTGGAGATAACACATGTCTAAGCCGTCTGTTGGCTTTTCGAATAAGGTTTCGTTCCGACGGATTTTCACGGAACAGATAATTGAAATAATACAGATGTGACGATGATACCTGGCGAAACACATCGCAAGAACGCATAATACATATTAATAAATGAAAATTTTGGTTGCAGGTGATTTCTGTCCCCAAAAACGGGTTGCCAACACTTTTGATAATAATGATTTTCAATCCGTATTAGGAGAAGTTAAACCTTTAATTGAAGAGGCTGATTACGCAATCGTCAATTTTGAGTGTCCTATAACAAAAGGAAATGAAACTCCGATTTCCAAATACGGCCCCAATCTTCGTTGTTCAGAAAAAGGATTGGAAGCAATTAGATGGACTGGCTTTGATTGTGTGACTTTAGCTAACAATCATTTTTATGATTTTGGAGAAGAGGGAGTGAAAAACACTTTAGAGACTTGCCGTAGTCTTCATATAGACACGGTAGGAGGTGGCCTCAATATAAAGGAGGCATCTCAAATTTTATATAAACAGGTTGATGGTCATACGTTAGCCATTATCAACTGCTGTGAGCATGAGTTTTCTATTGCAACAGACGACACGGCAGGTTCCAATCCATTAAATCCTATCCAGCAGTATTACTCTATCCAGGAAGCAAAAACCCAAGCGGATTATATTTTACTTATCGTACATGGAGGACACGAACTTTGGCAATTGCCTTCCCCACGAATGGTTGAGACCTATCGTTTCTTTATTGATGCAGGTGCCGATGCCGTAGTAAACCATCATCAGCATTGTTATAGTGGTTATGAGTTTTATAAAGGTAAGCCAATTATATATGGATTAGGTAATTTTTGTTTTGATGTACCGAATAATAGAAATAGCAAATGGAATGAAGGCTTTTTGTTGAAACTGTTTTTTGATACTAATATTGGGTTTGAATTGTTTCCATATAGTCAGTGCTCCGAAAAAGCCGAAGTCAAATTGCTACCTCGAGATGCTTTTAGTATAAAACTTAATGAATTAAATACTGCTATAAGCAACCCTAAAATACTAAAAACTGAAACGGAAAAGTATTATGCTTCTTGCATAGAGCAATCCAGCAATCTTCTGGAACCTATACAAAACCGTTATTATTTAATCGCTAAGCATCGTGGCTGGTTGCCATCTTTGATTTCGGAGTTGCGCCGACTCAAGGCTGCAGATTTAATCTGCTGCGAAGCCCACAGAGACAAATTGACATACTTTTTTAATAATAACAATAATTAATTTTTATAATAATTGTTTTCTTATATATTAAGCAGTTCAGAGTATTTCGTGTACTCATATTGCATCATTTAGGAAGATAGAATACTGACAATTCGTAGCTGAAAATGGCTTTAGGGACCTAAAAACAATTAATATTGATAATATGCCAAACAAAAATGCATTCGTTTTTTGTAATATTTATATATTGCTTTGGCTTCTCTACGCCATGCAATCTATATTTTTGGGAGGGACTGGTGGCCCAGTATCCACTTTGATATTATTTGTGTTGATAGGGATTTCCTTATATCATTTCATATATGCATTTCTCAATTACAAAATGCCTGTTTACATGAAATGTTTGGCACTTTTGGTTTTAATGTTTACTGTTTACGGTGTTATTCTGATTATCAGTGGTGAAACAATTACGTTTATGAGATCAGGACATAGAGTAAACAATTATAATTATATAAAAAAGATCTATGCTTCATTACTTCCCATCTACTCGTTTTATGTATTTACTCGGAAAGGAGTGCTGACCAAAGAGTTGTTGCTCAAGTGGTCTTTCGTTTTCTTTATCACCGCCGGGATGCAATTTATTCAGGGACAACGCCGAGCTGTGCTTGAGACTATGGACGAAGATGTGGAAATCACAAATAATTATGCATATCTGTTTCTTTCAATGATTCCTTTGCTTGTATTTTGGAGCAAGAATAAGTTTGTTCAATACACAGGCTTGATCATCACGCTGGTTTTTATTATTCTTGGCATGAAAAGGGGCGCTATTTTGACAGGAGCGCTTGCCGTTGCAATGTTTATGTATAGAACTATCAAAACAGCAACAAGAAAACAAAAAATATGGGTGTTGGTTCTTAGCATGATCCTGATAGTTGCTGGCTACTTCACGGTTAGGTATATGCTAGTTAGCAGTGGTTATTTTAACTATAGAATAGAAAAAACACTCGAAGGAAATAGTAGTGGACGTAATGACCTATACGGCTTCTATTGGAATCATTTCATCAATGAAACAAATACCCTTCGCTTCCTGTTTGGGAATGGTGCGAATGCAACATTAAAATTTTCATGGAATTATGCTCACAACGACTGGCTGGAAATAGCTACCAATCAAGGATTGTTGGGTCTGGTTGTTTTTATTATTTATTGGGTGGGCTTTTATAGAACATGGAAGAGCAGTTCGTTTGATGATGAGGTATATTTAGCCATGGGACTATCGCTTCTCATTCTTTTTGTAAAGACGTGGTTTTCTATGTCCTATGGGGCGATGTCATTATATGCCACCATCTGTGTCGGGTATTGTGTGGGAATGGTGAGTGAACACTGGAAACGGGCCTTGTGAAATCATAAGTATCATTATGAAAAAGCATATCCTTTGTCTTATAGAAAATATCGGCCCTTCAGGTGCCGAACGTCAAATTACTAATCTTGCTGTCCAGTTAAGGAAACTAGGTCATGAGGTTGAGGTGGCTTATTATGTCAAAAAAGAGTTCTATTTGCCGTTTTTGATGGAGAATGATGTCAAGGGCTGCTATTTGTCCGAGGCTGCCAATCTTCGTAAACGCTTCTTTGTGCTGATGAAGCATATCAAAGCAACCTGTCCCGACACGGTTATCAGTTATTCTGCCTCCCCCAGCATGATAACTTGTGTTTTGAAACTGTTCGGGGCAAAATTCAACCTAATCGTTTCTGAACGGAATACTACACAACGACTTGACAAGCGAGAAAAGACGAAGTTCTTCTTTTACCGCTGGGCCAACCATATCGTGCCCAACTCACAGTCTCAAGGCAATTTCATTGAGGGACATTACCCAACGTTGACTCCAAAGGTAAAGGTGATTACCAACTTTGTGGATATGGATTTGTTTGTTCCATCAGAACATAAAGCCTACGACCACGAAGGGATAAACATACTTTGCGTGGGCAGGTTGGCTGCTCAAAAAAACATTCCCCGTTTCATTGAAGCTATCGGCATGCTTAAAAACAAAGGTTTGCACTTCCGTGTGGATTGGTATGGTCAGGATTTTAAGAATGACTATTCTGAGAAATGCTATGCATTGGTGAAAGAGAAGGGACTTGAAGACGTGCTCTTTTTCCATCCACAAACCTCAGCAATTATTCAGAAATACCAAGAATCAGATGTATTGTGTTTACCCTCTCTATATGAAGGCTTTCCCAATGTGCTTTGCGAGGCTATGTGCTGTGGACTGCCCGTAGTGTGTAGTAGGGTCAGCGATGTGCCACAAATCATGGAAGATGGTGTGAATGGTTTCATCTTCGACCCACTTAATGTTGACGACATGACAGAAAAAATGGAGAAGATGATAACGCTTACGATGGAAGAACGAAACCAAATGGGTGTGCGTAGCCGAGAGATAGCAGTAAGCAAGTTCTCTTCTGATGTTTTTATTCACAAATATCTTGAATTGGTTTAGCACTATGAACATTACCATCAAACCCTATTCGCAAGATTACGACAAACAGTGCGCCGATCTTGAGCAGTATCTTTGGAAAGAAGACGAGAAAGGGCGTGAAATCCGTTTCGATTGGGCATATACCCATTGCCCCGTTCACGAGAAGCCATTATGTGTTATTGCAGTCAATGAAGATGAAGAAGTGGTGGGTTTCAGAGGGTATTTCTTGAATAAATATAAAATTGGTAATGAAGAGTTCCTTGTCGCACAATTAAGCGATACGGTAGTTTCAGATAAAGCGAGAAGGCAGGGGATTTTCCAAAAAATGACTAATTTTTCCCTTGATTATCTTAAAGATAGTGGTGTATCATTAATCATCAATTTGAGTCCTTCTTGGCCTCCATATTATGGTTATAAGAAAATTAGTTTCGAGGATTTGTCCCAATTTCATAGCAAATACAAGTTTGGATTCGGTAGTATCTTATCAGAAAAATCGTTTAGAAAAAAAAGGTCTTGGAAGGAACGAAAGGAAACCGTAGTCTCTATGAAAGGGATAACCTACCATATTGCTTCGTCTATTGACCAATCTGTCATTGCGCAGGTGGAACAACTCGTTAGCACTTCCCATATTCATTCCTCATTGTCGATAGATATTCTTAAATGGCGAACCTCTCGTCCTGGAAAGGATTATTTGTATGCATATACGATGGATGCATCTGACAAGTTGTACTCGTTTATGATCTTATCAACGGTTGATTATTATAATTACAATCTTGGATTGTTCCTTTCTGACCATCCTGAAACATTCAAATTACTTTTTCGCCTTTTCAGGAAAGAATACAAGCCTTCCACTATTGCCGCATGGGATTTTGCCATGGATGATTCAAGCCGAAAGCTGTTGAATAAGGTAGGCATGGTATCCATTCCGTTTATCAACAAGATTAGGAAAAACCCTCCTGCTTTGGTGAGAACCTTGCAAACCAACGAGGATGGCAGTTTGAACTGGAATATCGGTGGTGTCGACATCAGGAAAGTGGAAAACTGGACGATAAACAAATTTGATTTGGATAGTTTCTGAGATGAGAAGATTCATTGCTATTATACTATACGTGTTTTTCCTGCCAAGGATCAAGAAAGAGTCAAAACGAAAGGACTCCATATTGGCCATCTATGGGCACGACCAGAAAAGGGATCCTTTTGAGCAACTAGTTGCTTGGTTGGTAAAGAATGGATACCGTTTCATCACGCCAGAAGAGTTGTTTCAGTTTGTTTCCGGTAAAAAAGCGTTGGATGAAAAGCTTGTTTGGCTAAGTTTCGATGACGGGTGGGAAAGCAATTATGACAACGTCTTTCCTGTACTGAAAAAGTACAACATACCTGCTACGATATTTGTGGCGACGAAAGGAATAGCCGATGGCTATTATTGGTTTACGAGAGCTTTTCAAAACCGAGAATCTTCTCTCTATAATGAGGTGGGCGATTTGTGGATGATGAGCAACCAAGAACGGGTGAAAATCATAGAGCAACTTCCTCCATATAAAGGTGCGCGTTCTACAATGAATCCAGAAGAAATAAGAGAGATGACGGATTCTGGTTTGGTTCATTGGGGCAATCACACACACGACCATGTGATGAGCGACAATTGCACCGATGAAGAATTAGCCGAAGAAATAGAAAAGTGCAATTATATTATGAAGGACATAACGGGTAAGGATTGCAATTTTATTTACTCTTACCCGAATGGCAATTATGACGATAGAACCGTGGGTATTCTTAAACAGATGGACTTCAAAATGGCGGCTACAACGCACATTGGGAGAGTCTTTTGTCCCTCGGATGTTTATATGATTCCTCGCTTCGAATTCAAGAATGGTTGTTTGCAGGAGAATGTGCTTCAGTGTTTTGGACTATGGACGGTATTCTTCAATAAGATTAAGGAAACAATGGGGATAAAAAATAAGAAATAAAAAATATATATGGGCATAAACAAATATACGTTCAATCAATTGTATAGAGCTGATTTACAGCGTCATATCGGGGGGGGGTACACTCGAAAGTTGTTGAAATTCTTTCGTCTGTGCCAGACTGCGGATAATAAACTATTCCTCCAATACTATCGTTGGCGCTTTAAATTACTGAAGGATAGAAACCATATTGACATTTATGGTAAATGTGACATCGGTCCAGGCCTCTATTTGGGACATGTGTATTGCATCACTATTAATGCGGATGCGGTCATTGGCAAAAACTGTAATATCCACAAAGGAGTAACCATAGGCCAAGAAAACCGAGGTAGTCGAAAGGGCGTACCCACTATAGGCGACAGTGTATGGATTGGTGTCAACGCAACGGTTGTTGGGAAAATTACCATCGGTGATGATGTACTGATTGCACCAAATAGTTATGTAAATTGCGACGTGCCGAGCCATAGTGTCGTGTTTGGAAATCCTTGCATTATCAAACACAAGGAAGGGGCGACAGATGGCTATGTTAATCACAAGTGCACTATAGAATAAACAATTCTGATTTCCCCAAAAATGCTAAATGTATTGTTAATTGGAGCACTCGATTTTCCGAATGTTCCCAAAGCTGGCGACGCCATCAAAAATCGATTTTTGTTGGATTGGTTCCGGCAAAACTTCAAAAAGGTCGATTATGTAGATACCCAAAAATGGCGGAAGAATCCATTCATTTTGATGAAATTGTTTTTCCTTTTGCTTGTTAGCAGGATTGACAATATCATAGTGTCGGCTTCCAATGAGAGTGCCTACAAAATCATTCAAATTTTGGCAAAATGGAACAAAAAAGGTTCAAAGGTATATTATTTCATGATAGGAGGTTATACTCCCATTAAAATTAGGAAAGGCATATTTAAGGTTGAGCCGTTCAAGAAGCTGGACAAGATTGTGGTGGAAGCCGACAAGGTAAAGGACTTTTATGCTGAAGTGGGGCTTTACAACACTTATAGGGTTTACAACTTCAAATCCACAAAATACCAAGCTGATATAAGCAAGCCACATGAAGGTAAAATCAAGTTTGTGTTTTTGTCCCGATTGACGGAGTTAAAAGGAATTTTTCACATTTTGGAAAGCGTTAGAACATTGAATGCCGATGGTTTGCGGGATGCATTTCAAGTGGACTTTTATGGCAGTTTTGACAACGGAGTGAAAGAAAGGTTCAATAACGAAATAGAAACTGTTCCCAATGCTGACTACAAAGGTTTTTTGGATTTGAAAATCGATTCCAATTACGATGTATTGGCCAGTTATGATGCGATGCTGTTTCCAACGATGCATCCAACTGAGGGCTTCCCAGGAATCATTGCGGATGCCGCCATTGCTGGTGTACCGGTGATTGCCGCCAATTGGAACTACGCAAAGGAATTGGTTGAGGATTGTGGATGCGGTTTTGTTTTTCCTGTCGGTGACAACAAGGCCTTGACCGATTGGATGCGATTCGCTATTAACAATCGCGAGAAACTGCAGACTATGCGACTGAACTGTGTTTCAAGATCGGCCATATATCGAACCGATAATGTTCTGACCTCCCAATTGGTTGACGAATTGGAGATGAAAAGATAGTTTTTTATTTAGCCATTAAGAATCAAACGAAATGTTTCATCCAACAATAAGCAATACTGGCAGAATAGTCTTTTATCCATTGATAAAGTTTGGAGAATGGATGGGAGAAACCCATCCTGTAACTTGGACAAAAATAAGGTATTTTGCTAGATTTAAAAAAATGCCAAACTTAAAAGCTCCAAAAGATCTCAATGAAAAAATCCTTTATTTGAAACTGTATACCGACACCTCTGCATGGACAAAGTTGGCTGACAAGTATAAGGTCAGGGATTATGTGAAGTCTTGTGGATTGGAAGATTATTTAATTGGCCTAATTGGTGTGTGGTATCGTGTTGATGACATTGATTTTGGACAATTGCCGGAGTCTTTTATTTTTAAAGCAAATAACGGATGTGGAAAGAGTTCGAATCTAATTGTCAAAGACAAGAATAAACTCGATATCAAATCCACAAAAAAAATTCTACAAGGATGGTTGAATGATAAACATGTGGGGGCTTTGGGTGCGGAACCACAATATAAAGACATTGTCCCATGTGTAATTGCTGAAGAGCTTTTGCCTTCTGAAGATGGCCAAAAATCCCCTATCGACTATAAAATTTGGTGTTTCAACGGGAAGGCTCATTACATCAGAACCTATAGCGACCGTGATAAAAATGGTGCTGATGCCATGACTTATGATACCCATTGGAATCCAATGCCTGAGGTTTGTATTTCAAATTCCCGTTACAAACAAGATGTTATATTACCGAAACCAGAGAATCTTGATGAAATGATTAGGGTGGCTGAAACATTAACGAAGCCTTTCCCCTGTGTGCGACTTGATTTATATAATATCCATGGTAAAATATATTTTGGTGAGATGACCTTTACCTCAAATGGAGGTATGATGAATAACCTTACACCAGAATTTCTGTTGAAATGTGGTGAAATGATAAATCTGAATTATAAATAGTTATGCTAACAGTTATCTGCCCCATTTACAACGAAGAAAAATACATTGGACGCTGCATTGAGAGCATCATGCAACAGGACTATCCAAAGAATGATTTGGAAGTCCTTTTTGTAGACGGCATGAGCACCGACCGCACAAGGGAAATCATTGCCTCGTATTTGTCGCAATGCCCATATTTGCGCGTGCTCGACAATCCACAAAAGATCGTGCCTTACGCCATGAACAAAGGTATCAGCGAGGCCAAGGGCGACATCATCATGCGCCTGGATGGCCACTCGTTGTATCCATCAAACTACTTTTCAGAACTAGTAAAATGGCATAACAAACTGCCCGATGCATGGAATATCGGTGGAGTATGCGAGACCAAAGTTGTAAATAGTAATAAGATATCCGAAGCCATCGCTAAGGTGATGAGCGACAAATTTGGCGTTGGTAACAGCACTTTCAGAACAGGCTCCGATAAGGAGTATCTTGAAGTGGATACGGTTCCTTTTGGTTGCTATAAATCGTTTGTTTTTGATAGGATTGGCCTCTATAATGAAAAACTGGTTAGAGTACAGGATATTGAGTTGAATAAGCGATTAGCCCATGCCGGTGGTAAAATCTATATGGTTCCTTCCATTCATTGTACATATATCCCAAGAGATAATTATGGGGACTTCTTCAAAAACCGATTCCAGACAGGTTATTGGGTGATTAAAACTTGTTTCATCACCCATACGACAAAAAACCTCGGATTAAGGCATTTCATTCCTGCTGGTTTTGTATTGGCTCTGCTGCTACCACTTCTTTTAGGATTTCTGTGGTGGCCTTTATTTTTGATTTCTCCCCTTGTGGCATTGTTGTATCTGGCTTGCATGTTAATGCGCTCCATACAAATTAACGATGAAAAGACTACAGTTTGTAATTTGTTGAAAGCCTTTTGTTGCATACATTTCAGTTATGGATTGGGGTCACTGAAAGCACTGGTGGATGGCTTGTTTAAAAAGGAATAAATATGTCTTGGTGGATTTTCTTAATTATCACTGCAATCCTTGGGGTTGCGGAGTTGGTTTATTTTAAGGTTGCCGATAAATTCAACATTATTGACAAGCCTAATCTGCGTTCGTCACACACTCACATCACATTGCGTGGCGGTGGTATTATTTTCCTTTTTGGTGCTTGGCTGTGGGTGGCTTTCTTTGGTTTGCAGTATTCATGGTTTATGATCGGCCTGACAGCTATCTCCATTATTAGTTTCATTGATGATGTACATTCAGTACCTAATTGGATACGGCTTATTGTGCAATTCTCGGCCATGTTTTTTATGTTCCAAGAACTTGGGCTCCTTCAATGGGATATGTGGTGGGCGGTACTTATCGCATTGATTGTATGCGTGGGTATTACCAATGCATATAACTTCATGGATGGTATCAATGGCATTACTGGAGCATATTCGCTATCGGTATTATTCCCGTTGATATATATCAATGCCCATACCCCATTTGTCAACATGCCTTTTCTTGTTGTAACTGGCTTGGCTATCTTGGTATTCAGCTTTTTTAATTTCCGCAAGCAAGCCAGATGTTTCGCTGGGGATGTTGGAGCTGTAGGAATTGCATTTATTCTTATCTTTTCTGTTGGAAAACTTATAGTGAAAGAGAATGACTTATCTTATATTGTTTTCTTTACTGTTTATGGTGTCGACACAGTTCTTACTATCTGTCATCGGATTCTTCTACATGAGAACCTGGGAGAGGCACACCGTAAGCATGCATATCAGATTATGGCTAATGAGTTGGGACTATCTCATCCTTTGGTGTCGACGATATATATGTTGATGCAATTACTCATTTCCTTTGGTATGATAATGCTTCCCATTAACCATTGGATTTATATGTGTGGCGTATTCGTTATCTTTGGATGTGCATACCTTTTGTTTATGAAGAAGTATTATCATCTTCACGTTTCCTATCTCGAGAGAAACAATACGAAATAGGAAATGCCTAAGTATGTTGTATGATTGTTCGTTACATTTGTTCATTGTTATCTCTTCTGTCCAAGTAAGAATGAGAGGACAGCATAATTCACAAGAATTATAATCAAACGAAAGAAGTGGACTATTTTTCCTTTTTTATGCAATTTTGGTATCAAATAATACTTTTTTGAAATTGAACATATGATAGTCAATAATAACCTATTGGACAACTTGACAGAGCAGGCAAAGTGTGCTACACGTCTTCGCATCAATTATGATCTTCGCAATAGTATAGTTGATCATAGTCAAAGAATGTTGAATGCGATTGAACCAGGAAGTGTAATACCAATACATCGTCATCCAAATACTTCGGAAACTGTTGTAGTTATAAGAGGAAAGATAGTGGAGTTATTATTCGATGAGACAGGGAGTGTTTTGAAAGAAAAGGTTGAAATATCACCAGATGGTCCATGCTTTGCACTCAATATACCTAAAGGACAATGGCATACATTGCAATCACTTATGTCTGGTACTGTGATTATGGAAGCAAAAGATGGAATATATGAGCCACTCAAATCAGAGGATGTAATACTATAAGGTTTTTCCGAGAATCTCTATTGTGTTCGACGTTTCAAGTACTGATATGGTTTATTCATTATTAACATTATTATACATTCATTGACATCCACTATTACAATAATCAAGAATTAATATTAACTGACCTGATGTATTATTATGCTCATTGATTGTGTTTGATTGAGTAGAAAAAGTGTTTTGTATGGTGGTCACCGCAGTATTACCAACGAGGTTATTGAATTGTTTTTGTCTTGATTCCTAGGAATCTTTCGTACAAATAATATGTTTAAATACTTCTATTCGATAGTCATGAAAAAAAAACTCACAATAATACAATAAAACTGTCTTTGATTTTTGTGGACCGTTATGAGTAGATGTATTTTATAATAAAATTGTATTGTTGGGTAAAGTATTATATTTGTATGCTTTAGTATATTATAGTGGGATGAAATATATGCGAAAGACTATATGGGAAGGCACATTATAAAAAACAATAATAGTGATCGTAATTGTGAGATAATACTCCAGTTACTTGCTGCTGGGCTCAATAATAAAAAATTAGATATAGTTAAAGTAAATAGTATAAGTGTCAAAGACTGGGAAGAAATTTTCTTATTATCGAAAAAATACGATATAGTAGCCCTGTTATCAGATGTAATATCAGAAAATAAGGCCATTAGTGTTCCGATTGATGTCCGTTTGAAGATTCTAGGAATGCAAGAAATTGTAGAACAATCATATCACTATCATTTAAATGTCGTATCTGAACTGTTAGCGTTTTTTAGTTCGCATAAGATTCCAACAATGGTCATGAAAGGGTTGTCCTTATCTCGGTATTACCCTGTACCATCCCATCGCAAGTGTGGAGACATAGACATCTATCAGTATGAACAACAGTCTAGATCGGATCAATTAATAACACAAAAATACGGTATACCAATCAAGAATACAATCGCTGGTCATCATACAAGTTATCTTTTTCGTAATATTAGTATAGAAAACCACTACCAAATAATCACTACTTATCGCGGCGGCTTAACTATAGAATTAGAGGCATTATTAGAGATGGAGGCTTTAAATGCAAGTGACTACGATATTTATCAACAGAAGGTGAAATTCCCGTCCCCTAACTTTAATGCTATTTTCTTACCATATCATATGGCAGTGCATTTTCAATCTGAGAAAGTTACCATAAGACAAGTGTTAGATTGGATGTTGTTTTTGAATAATGAATATGCAAATGTTAATTGGCCATTAGTATCGCAAGCCTATGATAAGTATAATTTGTTCTCATTTATTAATGGTATCAATGGTGTATTAATTCATCATTTAGGGATGTCAGATTCTCTGGCATATCAATATAAGAGAGATGAACAATTAGAGAATCGATTGTTAATTGATATTCTAAGGCCTAGCTCAGAATATAAAAAAAACCTCATTAATCGGGTTAATCATATATGGTTTAAGTATGTTCAATCGGGTTGGAAGTTTAGGCTGTTCAAAAAACGCGCTTGTATTATTTTTGCACGGAAACTAGTTGCGTTAATATTGCACCATGATGATTTTAATGAGCATGTTATTTCCCTCCCGAATACATAGTTATTTGCTTTTTGAGAGTTTTCCTCTACAAGGTAATTAATAAATGTCCTCTTAATTTTGCTATCAGGTATAATGTATTGTTCTTGTTTTATGTAAAGACAGATCACCTCTTTCAAAAACAATGAAGATTAATAATATGGCTAAACATAATAGAATATTTCTCTGCTTGGCTCGCATGTCAGATAGTAGAATAGAACAGAAATATGTAAAAGAGGCCTTTGATACCAATTGGGTTGTACCTATAGGTCCGAACGTAAATGGCTTTGAATCAGATTTGGAAGAGTTCGTTGGTCATAATAAGAAAGTAGTTGCCCTATCATCAGGTACAGCAGCAATTCATCTGGCATTGCTTGCCAGTGGCGTACAGCCAGGAGATGAGGTTATTGTTCAGAGTTTTACTTTTTGTGCATCGTCTCACCCTATCACATACCTTGGTGCTATTCCAGTATTTGTAGATTCAGAGAAAGATACATGGAATATTGATCCGGTTTTATTGGAAGAAGCTATTATAGACAGGAAAGTTAAGACTGGCAAATACCCTAAGGCAATAGTGCCGGTGTCTTTATATGGCATGCCTTACAATATAAAGAGGATAATGGAAATAGGGGAGAGGTATAGTATCCCAGTCATTGAGGATGCAGCTGAAGGTATGGGGTCACGTTTTAATGGACAATCATTAGGCACTTTTGGTGAATACGGTATACTTTCTTTTAATGGAAATAAAATGATAACCACCAGTGGTGGAGGTGCGTTGATTTGTCCTGACAAGGAGGCGGCAGATAAGATTAAGTGGTATGCTACCCAGGCACGAGAGGCCTATCCGTATTATCAGCATGAGACAATTGGCTACAATTATCGGATGAGTAATGTATGTGCTGGTATCGGCCGCGGACAGATGACTGTTGTAGAGGAACACTTACGTCATCACAAGCATGTCCAGAAGATGTATGAGGAGTTGTTGTCAAAAGTGGAGGGTATTAAAATGATGAAGGCTCCCTCGGATACTTATGATGCTAATTACTGGCTATGTACGATGTGCATTGATCCAGAGTTGCGCATCAAAGGGCAAGAGAATGCGTACAAGAAGGTGATTACGGGTGCTGTGGGGGGGGCAGCAGGGGTTATCCATGCGGTCACTTCTGCCACTACGGACTGTCAACCCAATGACAATGTGGAAGCATTGCGAATGTATTTGGATGCAGCGCAGATTGAGGTACGCCCCTTATGGAAGCCGATGCACAAACAACCCGTTTACAAGAATAACCCAGCATATTTGAATGGTGTCAGTGAATCTATGTTTAAGATAGGAATGTGCTTACCCGCCGGTCCATATGTCACTGATGAGGATGTAAGTTATATAGTGAGTTGCATTAAGGACTCTATTTTATAGTAATATGTCATCAATCGAATTAATGTTGTCACTTTCTCGGGCCGCTATAATGGATGAGAAGTTGGCAATTCCAAGTGATTTGAGTATAGATTGGGATCGATTATTAGATGTCAGTGCGGCCCACGGAACATTGGCGTGGGTTTGGGATGCGGTTTGTGATTTACCCCAAGAGCAGCGCCCATCAAGACTACAGTCAATCAATTGGGGGTTGTCAGCACAAGAGATATGGGATACATATCACCATCAGGAATCAGTATTGAAACAGGTAGTGTCTGTTTGCAATGATCATGAAATAAGGTTGTTGCTGTTAAAAGGCATTGGATTATCAAAGTTGTATCCAAAGCCAGAATCTCGTTCATGTGGGGATATAGATATTTTTCTCTTTCAGGATTTTGACAAAGGGAATCAATTATTTTGTGAGGATGGATCAATGTTTGAAACAGCTTTGCATGCGGAATTCTGCGTTCAGAACGTCCATATTGAAAATCACAAAATGCTCTTGTTCCCTAATACTAAAACGAAAAAGGCTGTTGGACAATATCTTCAGTGTCATCTGAATGATGTAGAGTTAGCTGAAGATGGTTATTATCTTCTATCTCCGCTTCCAAACTTGGCATACTTGTTAATGCATGCGCTGAATCATTTTAATTATTCTATTGACACGCATGTAATTTCGGTGAGGAATATCCTTGATCTGGCTGTTTTCATTTATTCTAATAAGAAGTATCTTAACCCGGAGGAAACCTTTGACGTACTTCATTCCATCTATCTTGATAGGGCGTTTGAAATGATAGTGTATCTTTCTGAATGGTTGTTAAAGGTGGACTTGTCAGAGTACCATAAGGGTTTGGTTAAACAACGTGATATAGATAAGATAGAAAGAGTGATTTTTGAGGATGGAGACCATCGTTCTATTGAGAGTATGTCCATGTGGGGAAAAAGTACTTTGCTGTGGAAACGTTTTTTTATGTTGTTCCCATTAACAAAGTATGTTCCGCGAAAACCTAAAAATGGATTGTTTTATAGGGTTTTGAAAACGCAATATAAGATTCTTCGAGGAAAGAAGAATTGGCACTTTCTTTAAACTATTATACTAATTTGTTTTTTGCTTTATATGAGTTGGAATCGCGTTTTTAAGAGCAACTGGTCCAAGGTACTTGCTCTGTTACTACTTTTTGCTATTATTGCTTTCTTTGGCGGGCTGCTGTTCTCTTGGGGCTATCGTTTCCGTAAGCGTACTCTTTTGCTGCGTGGGTCTTATATGGCCATTGCTGTGCTGTGGGTAGTGCTTACTATCTGGACGATATGCCGTAAAGTTCATTTTGGCGCATTGTGGAGGGGAATGATGAATGAGATTTATCGACGAGCCGAGCATTATGAGAATTCTCTCTATCAGAATTATCAGGATTTGAATTCCCGTTATCCCATGGCCATTGCTGAGTATGAGTCTCATTGTTGGCATCAGCACCCTCGTCCCACCAATGAAGAAATCATGGAATCTGCTTTAGCCATATCTGAGCTTGAATGGATTGAGCGGGAGAAAAAAGCTCGTGACAAGGTGGAGAGCAAGCATTCTGGCCATTCATAAAAGCATGCTCCACTTGATAAAAATGGGTTCATCTGAGAAATCAGGTGAACCCATTTTTTGTTTGTCGTAAGTTTACTTTGCTGGAACCGATTCTCCCGAGACGAACAATCGTATCACCTGAGCCAAAGGGATCTCCAGCGGGGGGACGGTCATGATGTCTCTGTCAAGCACGACAAAATCTGCCTCTTTCCCCACCTCAATACTGCCTTTGTTCTTCTCCTCAAAGTATCCCTTCGCCACCCAGCAGGTGATAGAGCGCAGGGCCTCTTCGCGGGTAAGTGCATTCTCCATCTGCCATCCGCCAACAGGGTTCCCTCTGAGGTCTTGTCGAGCCACAGCAGCATAAAAAGTATACAACGGGCTGATCTGTTCAATAGGGAAATCTGTCCCATTCACCACCCAGCCGTTCTGCTCCAGCAAGTGTCGGTAGGCGTATGCATTCCGAACTCTCTCTCCCAGCCTTTCCGCCGCCCAACCCATGTCAGAAGTGGCATGGGTGCTTTGTATTGATGGAATAATACTGTATTTTCGATACAATTCGAAATCATCAGGATGAACCACTTGGCTATGTTCAATACGCCATCGCCTGTCGTTCTTCCCTTTCAGAACAGCTCCATATGCTTTCAGCATCATCCGTACCCCAGCATCACCGATGGCATGGGTGCATACCTGAAACCCTGATTTGTACGCCTTCCGGCAGATGGAATCGTAGTATTCGTCGGGATACATCCTCAAACCACTGTTCTTGGGGTCGTCGCTATAGGGCTCAATCAAATATGCGCCCCGTGACCCTAAGGCTCCATCGGCGTACAGTTTGATAGAGCAAACCGCAAGCCGCTCTTTGTGCATGGGTCCTTTGGACAGGAAATAGTCCATCGTCTCCTCGTCCGGATTCATCATGGCGTTTACCTTTATTATCAGTGTTCCGTCTTGATGCATGCTGTCTATCAGAAGGATGTCGTCTAACGGGAGTCCTGCGTCTGTAACACCAGTCAATCCTTGGGCAAAGCAAGCCTGTTGAGCAGCAAGCAGTGCCTGTTTGTGTTCGGCGGGTGATAGTTTGGGAATACGCGCTTTCACGCTGTCGTAAGGTGCATCAAGCAACAAACCGGTCGGGCTCTCATAATGCATGTATTCAAGCAACCTGTTGTTCACTAGTCCCATGTGTCCGTCGATGCGGGTGAGTGCAACATACTTGTCTGGGAAAAGCTCATTCAGCTGTTTGTTGTCAGGGAACTGCTTTCCCGGCCATAAATTCTGGTCCCATCCGCGTCCCAACAACCATTCCGAGGGATACTGTTGTGCATGATCTTGCAATCGTTCTATCACCTCATCAAACGACTTGCAGCCAACCAAATCAACATATCGCACCATCAATTCCCCCAATCCGTTAAAGTGGCAGTGCCCATCCATAAATCCTGGATAGACAGGTGCCCCTTTTGCATCAAGCATCTCCCCAGCACGGTATTGCTTCAGTATTTCTTCGGTTGAACCGACTGCCACAAATTTGCCGTCTTTTACGGCAAAGGCTTCGGCCTGGCTGAAATCATTGTCAACGGTATAAACAATGGCGTTGTAGACAATCAAGTCTGCTTGTTGCCTATTTGTGCATCCGGTCAATGTGGCAATGGCGGTCATCATTATTGTTGCGATTGCAATCGATATATTTTTTTTCATTGAAAAACGTTTATTCAAGTTGGAAAAGCTTATCCATCAAATGCCATTTGGCTGCCGACGGGGCATTGGGATCGCATCCCTGAAACTGTGCCACATGGGCCTCCCATTCGGCCTGTCGAGGCAGTGTGGATAGCCGTGCCATGTCGCGTTCCCAATCAAATTCATCCACCGTGTCGCAAATCATAAATACCTTATTCCCATGACGATATATTTGCATGTCTAAGATACCCACCTCATGCTGTCCCTGCATCACTTCGGGCCACACATGTGCATGGGCTTCTACGTACTTTTCAATCATCTCCTTGTCGTTGACAAGTTCCAGCATCTGGCAATAGCGTTTCATTGTCTTTCTTTTTTCTGTGATTTATTGATGAATATTGCGTAGCCGAGTACCACGGCAAAGCAAACCAGCGGGACGGAGTAAGAGATGTAAATGGAGAAGTTGTCGCTTAATAGTCCTTGCAGCGGAGTCAGCAATGCTCCGCCCAGAATGGCCATTATCAGGCCGGATGCTCCAATCTTGGCATCGCCTGGTTGTCCACCAAGGTCGGCGCGCTCCACATCCTCTAAGGCTAAGCCGTATATGGTGGGAAACATCAGGCTCATGAACACACTGATGGCTACCAGGAAACACACAAGCACCCATCCGCTTCCGGCCAAACCCACCACTGCGGCGGTGCTAATCAATGCCATTGTTGCGCCAAATATCAGTAGTTTCTGGGGGGCGAAGAACTTCATCAGCCATGTGTAGAAAAACCGCGAGAGGCAGAACCCAATGATGGAGATAAGGTACACTGTCGATGCCGACGCCTCGGTCACCCCAAGCTCCTGCATCACGATGCGGATGGTGAAACTCCAAACTCCAATCTGCGCTCCCACGTAGAAAAACTGTGCCACCACACCTCCGCGGTATCTCTTGTTGGCCCACAGCCTTCGGACAACGGCTTTCAGCCCCGTGACGGGTTCATCATCTTGTTTGCCCTTGGGCATCTTCACCACCAGCATCACAACCAAAATCCCAATCAGCACTAACCCCAAAGTCATATAGGTTCCCGAAATGGAGTACAGCGAGATGTCGCTGAGGATAAAGTATTTACTCAGCAATATGCCCATGATGGACCCTATCGGGTTAAAAGCCTGTGCTATGTTCAGCCGCCGAGTCGCTGTCTCTGGTGACCCCATCGAAAGGATATAGGGATTTGCCGTGGTTTCCAACACCGAGCAACCTCCCGCCATGATATAGATGGCAATCAGGTAGAACCCATAGCTGGCTGCCTTGGCGGCGGGCATGAACAGAATGGCCCCCAAAGCATAGAGGCTCAGACCCAGCACCACTCCGCTCTTGTAGCTGTGTTTGCGGATAAACAGTGCTGCGGGCAGGGCAAGGCAGAAATAGGCCCCATAGAAGGCAAACTGAATGAGCGAAGTCTGCGTATCGCTCATCGACATAATCTTCTTGAATGCCGACAACAATGTGTCGGTCATGTTGTTGGCCAGCCCCCACAGCAGGAACAGTGTGGTGACCAGCACAAACGACTTGGTATAAGGCTTCTCAATAGTCTTCATGGCTGCTGTGTTCAATTTCGTCTGATATGAATATCGATGGCTTCCCCGTGGTCTTGGCAGAACGTCTTGGCGTCGTCAACCACCAAGGCCAGGTACCCACCGCCTCCTGCTCCCGGCATCTTCCATGCGCGTACACCCGGCAGTTGTGAATACTTGTCTATGAATGACTGAACACAGCCCTGTATCATGGCAGGGAAGAGGGTTGTCTGTGCTTCAAACGAAGCTTTATATGTCCTCGCAAAGCGATTCAAGTCCATCTCCAATATTGCCTTCCAACACTCGTCCGCAGCCTTTGCCAGCCTTTGCACATTCTCTTTCGTTATGTCCATTCCTGTGGTCACATCGCAGCCCGGCTTGCGTGGTTCCATGGGAATCAGGCAAAGGTGGCTCTCTAACCAGGCCAGTACCTTCTCGTCGTTGCAACGTTCAAAGCGCTCTGGCCAGAAATGGTTGTCGTAGTAGTGGCGGCACAGTCCGGGGATGCAGATCCCAATGGCGTCCTGTGCCCCGCTGATGATGCCGTCCTCGCGCTCAGGGCTGTTCTCGAAGCAGAACACCAACCGTGCCAGCATCTCAGGGTCCATCTTGGGCAGCTGGTACGGCCAGATGCGTTTAATCTGGTTCCGTGTCGAGGTCGACAGGCCGCACCGCTCCCTGATTTCAAAAGTGGGCAACAGCGAGATGGTGATGGCCCACCCCGGGGCGTAGCAGCTCACGTAGGGCTGGTCAATCCATGTGCCGGCAAGGTCCAGTCGTGTCGGCAGGCCATCGCCGTTCCCGTCGCTGTGGCCGAGGGTGGCCTTCAGGCTGGTCGAGCTGCGTGCTTCCATACCCTCGTGTGGCGTGCGCTCCAGCACCACATATTCCATTCCGCGTGCTTCGCACAGCTTTCGTTTCTCCTCCGAGGCACCGTCCGAATTCACCACAAGCATATCCGGCTTTACGATGTCGAGTGTTGGAACAAAGTCCAGTATTCCGCTGCCTTGATTGATAAAGGCCTCTTTCACATATCGAATGGACTTGACCATAAATAGACGCTCGTTTTCTGGGTATAACGTCTTGTGGCCCTTATAGTGGAGGATAGTCTCGTCCGAGCCTATGCCTACATACAAGTCGCCATATTCAGCTGCTTGTCGGAAAAACTCCACATGCCCGCTGTGCAGCAGGTCGTAGCAGCCACTTACAAATACCTTTTTTACCATATTGCAATAACGCCAAGGCATTCCTTTTATTGTGTATCCTCTTGCTTTGTGATTCTACCACTCCAAGAGGGGCGAAATCGAGCTTTCGGAGTGGTGAAAATCCCGTTTTGCAAGGAGTAATTAGTAAGTATTGCAAAAATTATTTCTCTGAAATACAATGATTAATCATCTATTTTGAAAATAATTCTTTGCTAATTGAAAAAAAAGTAGTACTTTTGCACCCGCTTTTGAGAGGAAAGACGCTCTCTCAAATCTGTAGAAAACAGATTGTCCATTGGTGTAATGGTAGCACATCTGACTCTGGATCAGCCAGTCTAGGTTCGAGTCCTGGATGGACAACAGAAAAGGCCGAAATCGAAAGATTCCGGCCTTTCTTTTTTTGTCTCAATCCTATCCAACTCCTGTTGTTCTGATACCGCTGCCAGATTCAGTTGTGCAAAAAGTGAGGGGGCAGAGACCCAGACTGCCTGTCTGGCTCATGCCCCCTGCTGAGTGAAATGATGTGAGTAATGGGCGGATTATTCTGTTGTAGTGGTGCTGCTGTCCTCCGAGCCTTCTTTCGAGCGGTTCTCCAGTTCCATCTTACCGAAACGGAGCGTTATGCCTGCCGAGATATAGCGGCTGTTGAGCGTATAGTTGTTGCTATCTTTGAGCAGGTAGGGGTTGGTGTTGGTTGAGCCGGAACCAATTGTCTTACCCCAGTTGAAGATGTCCTGCACGTTGATGTAGGCTGAGAGTTTGCGCTTGAAGAAGTCGGCACGGACACCGCAGTTCAGGAAGTAGCGTGCCTTGCGTTCAGCGGCCAGGCTGATGGTGGGCGATGAATAGTTGGCCGAGGCGAAGACCTGATACTTGTCAAACACCTTGACCCATGTGTTCAGGCGCACACTCCACGACACTCTGTGGTTCTCCAGCACCCCCTTTGCCCCTTGGTCAAAGTGGTAGCCGTAGTCGTAGACATTGGTGTAAAGTCTCACATTGACAAATCCCGACGGGCGGAAGGTGACGAATGCTGTTCCTCCCACGCGGTAGGATGATCCCATGTTGTACGGCACGGTGAACTGCACAATGCGGTCCAGTATCGGGTCAATCTCGTCCGTCGAGGTGGTCAGACTGCTTATCTCGTTGGTGCTGAATCGGGCGTAACCTTCCAGTCCCACGCTGCCAAAGGTCATGAAGTATTTGTTCCAGCCTATCTCGGCGTTGTGGGTATAGGAGTAGGTGATGTCTCTGTTGCCGGTCGAATAGCTGTCCACCGAATAGCGCTTGTAGGTGGTGATGTTCTCCTCGCTGGGTCGGCGCATACGCATGGAGTAGTTGAGCTTGAAGTTGTGCATGCTCTCCGTGCGGTAGGACAGATGGATGGAGGGGTTGTAGGTGAGGAAACCCCGTGCCATGCTGTCGATGGTGAAGGGGAAAGTCTCACTTCCGTAATACTTGAAGTCTATGTGCTCATATTGTGCACCGAGGCCCAGTTCCATGGTGAAGTTCCCAAAACGGCGGGTCCATTCCACGTCGGCTTCCACCGAGTGCTCCAAATCGTCGAAGTCATAGCTCCGCAATTCGTCTCTCACTTCGCTGGTGGACGCACTGTCCACCACATTGTAGCGGCGCGAAGTGTTTTTCAGCCCGTATCCCAACCCAAACGACAGCTCTCCCTCTTGGCTGTAGGGGCGGTTGTAGCGCACATTGGCGTCGACGTTGTTGTTGTGGTACTTGTCTAAATAGCACTTGTCGTAATTGAAGAGCGATACAGTGGTGTATTGGCGGATAAAGTCGTTTTGGCTGTTCCCGTTGCTGAAATTGGAGTGCAGGCTGGCTCGGATGTTGTGGCCGTTTTTGTCAAACTTGTGGGTATAGTCCAGGCCGGCCATGCCAAATCCATTGGTCGCCTGTGAGTTGTTCGTGTCAAAATAGTGGAAGTAGTTGTAGGGGTCAAGGTCCGTGCGCTGCCTGTCGTAGAGGCTTGTGCTCTTATTGCCGCTCAGATTGTAGCTGCCCATAAACTCGATGTTCGTCATCGTGTCTATCTCGTAGCTGATGTGTGCAAACACATTTCCGCTCAGTCTCCTGCTGTTGCTCTCGCTGTTGTAGCTCTCTGTGGCAACGGTGTCGTAAGTGCTGTCGGGCACGGGGTTGTGGTCCTTGCGGTAGGTGGTCTTGCTCCATCCCTGCGAGTTGTTATAATTGTAGCGGCCACTGGCATACAGGTTCACGGACAGCTTCTCGTTGGCCCAGGTGTATGACAGCCACGGCGATACGAAAGGTTGCGTAGCCCCGTTCACGCCGAAGCTGATGAAGTGGTTGCTCTTAATGTATGCCGAAGTGATGATGTTGATGACGGCTTCAGCACTGGTGGCGTACTTGGCGGACGGGTTCGTGATGGTCTCGATGCGGTCCAAGGCGTTGGCAGGCAGGGTTTCGAGGTAGGTCTTCAGGTTCTCCTCCGTAAGGCGGGAGGGCTTGTCGTTCACCCAGATCTCGACGCTCGACACGCCGCGCAACGTGATGTTCCCTTCAATGTCCACCTCTACGCCCGGGGCGTTCTGTAGGGCGTCGCTCGTGGTGCCGGTCTGTATGGTCGGGTCGTCGGCCACGTTGTATATCAGCTTTTCACCATCCATGGCATACAGGGGGCGTGCCGCTGTCACCTTCACCTCTGTCAGGGTTGTGGCCCCCGGTGCCAATTTCAAGGTGCCCAAGGCCGTATTGTTGGTGACGGTGAAGGGTATCAGCACATTCTTGTATCCGATGGCCGACACGCGCAGCAGCATGTTGCCCTGCGGTATGTTGGTCAGCTCAAAGTAACCGTTCAAGTCCGTGATGCCGCCTTTGATCATCGAGGTGTCCTCGGCGCTGAGCACTGCCAGGTTGACGTATGGGATGGCCTCGCCACTGACGCTGTCCTGCAGTGTGCCGACTACCTTAAACACATCGCCTTCGCGCACCGTCTTCTTCTGGCGCACTTGCTGTGCCTTCTCCGCGGCCTCCATTTGCTGACGCTGCCGTCTGTAGCGTTCGCGCTCGCTCATTGTGGAGCTGTTTCTGCTGCCTTCAGGAGGGGGTCCCATGGGGCGTCCGCTGCCCGGAAAACCTCCCGGCTGGGCCAATACTGTGGGGGTGAGTGTAAGGAAAAACAGCAGTGCTGCTGTCGAAAAGAATGTTGTGCGTGTAGCTTTCATATAATACTGTTTTATTTTTTTCTGTCTAATATCATTTTGTCTCGTTCAGTCTCTTTTTATTGCTCCGGAGTCGAAATTTTTTTCTGCCGTTGCATCACTATGGCGTAGACGGCAATAACTATCGTCGTCAGCAGTTCTGCGCAGGGTACGGCGAGCCACAGCCCCGGGGTGCCCAGCACGCCGGGCAGCACCGCAAAGGCCGCCACCAGGAACACGATGCCCCGCAGGATGGTGAACAGACTGGCGGCACTGGACCGCTCGATGCTTTGAAGGTAGCCCACGATGCAGATGTTCAAGGCCATAAACAGGAAGCCGGAACCGTAGTAGGGCAGTCCTGTCGAGGCGATGGCATAGGTCGGGCTCTCTGGCGTGAGGAAGCAGAGCACCACCGTGGGCGAGAAGAAGAGGAACACAAGGCTCACCAGCACCCCTATCACCACGGACACCAACAGGCTGAACCGCACTGTGCCCAAGACTCTGGGCCGCTTCCCGGCTCCGTGGTTGAAGCTGATGATGGGCTGTGCCGACTGTGCCACGGCGTTGCAAATCATGTACACCAAGGGGAAGAGATAGCACGCAATGCTGTAGGCCGCCACCCCTTCGTCGCCAATGTGGAGCATGAAGGCCAGATTACCGCTCAGCATCATTACCGCCACCGCTATCTCTCCCACCAAGCCGGGGAACCCCACACGCACCATATAGCCTATGTTGCGCAGCGTGAGCCTCAGACTGGTCCAGGTGGTTTTGAGCCGATACAGGCGCAGTGTCCGTGAGCGGAACAGCATGTAGTACGCCACCATCAGGGTGCCCACCAGTCCGCCGATGTCCGTTGCCAAGGCTGCCCCCATCAGCCCCATCCCGCAGGGAAAGATGAAAACATAGTCCAACACAATGTTCACCAAAGCAGGGATGATGTTTGAGAACATGGCAAAGCGGGGCGACCCGTCCAGCCGGATGACAAACAGTCCGAGGGTCTCAATCATCAGCAACAGGCAGGTGGGCAAGAACCACAGGTAGTACACCCTTGTGGGCTCATACAGCGTCCCATCCACACCCAGCAGATGCAGCACCGTGCCGGGGAACAGGTAGCAGAATGCACCCATCAGCACTGAGACGCCAATCCCCGCTCCGAAGGCCTGTGTCACGTTGATGCGGGCCGCTTTGTTGTTGCCCTTCGAGAGGTGGATGGCTGCCACCACGCTGGCACCCACCCCAAGCATCATCCCCAGCCCGTTGATGAGCATCATGATGGGGGCTATAAGGTTGATGGCGGCCAGCCCATAGGCCCCGATGCCGTGTCCGACAAATATGCCGTCCGACAGGAGGAATGCCATGTTGAACAGCATCCCCAGCAGGGTGGGGAAGAAGATGCTGGCAAACAAACGCCCTATACTGGCGTTGCCGAAATCGATGTTGTCTCTGTTGTCGTACATAGTCTGACTGTTTCCCCCTTTATTATAAGCAACGAGAAAGGGGCTGGGGGCGGACCTCTGCCGTCTCCCAGTCCCTGCTCTGCGGATTGCCGCTGATGGGTTGTTTCTAAGTTGTTATGCTTTTTGCTGCCTTCGGTCCTGGCACTCCTTTTGGCAAGGGTGGCTCGCGAACCGGTGAGGCTTTAGGCTTGGCGTGCTTTCAGTTCTTCGTAAAACTTGGCGCGGGCGGTCGCCATATAGGGGCACACCCACAGCAAGCCGATACCAAAGGTGATGAAGCCTAACAGTAGCCAGCCAATAAAACTGAGGTCAAGCAGGAACAGCTTGGTCTTGAATCCCTTCATCATTTGCTGGCTGCGCCGCAGGCTGTCGGAAACCCCCATCTCGGGGTTGTCGTGAAGGATGTAGGGCGTCATGGCGTAGGAGTAGGCTTTCACAATGCCGGGTATGACCAGCAGCAGTGACCACAGGAACACAAAGAGCGCCACCAGCAGCGAGGCTCCCAACCAGCGTCCGTAGTGGTTGAACACCGCAAAGGGACGTGTCACCAAATTGTCCTCCTCGGCCTCGCCGCGCACATATTGCAGGTAGGCAACAGAAAGTCCGAAGCCCAGAGGCGCGGACACCAACAATCCCGCAACGGGGATAGAACTGGCCATAGAAGCCACCGCCGCATAAAGCAGCGTGCACAGCACTGGGTAGAGCCACTGCCCACGCAGATGCTCCAAGGCAGCGTGTCTCAGCTGGCTGTTGGTCGGCATGGTGGTAGGGTTGATTGGGTGTATTGTTTCCATAACTATCTTGTTTGTATTATTCAGCGTGCAAAGATACACATTTTTTTTCAATCGGAGTTTTTTTTCTCTCCCAATGCAGCTGCGATTCTGCAAATACCATGCTTATATGTATGGAAACCATATTTTTATACATTATCCATTTTCGTTTTTTTTCTTCCCCTTGTTCTCTCGTCAGTGCGGTGGCTGTCCGTTTTCTCCAACTTCGCTCCTTCTCGGACTCTTCTCGCTCATTTGTTATTTCATTTATCCAAGGAAAAAGGAAGAAATGAGGAACAAATGTTAGAGAACTGAGGAAGAAGGAGCGAAGATGGAGCAAAGGTGGGTTGTAAGTGCCAACGGACTACGGCGGTTTGTGGGCGTTTGTGGGCCGCCGCTCCGCCTACCGGACACGGCGAGGAGTGCGTTTTTGCATTGAGAAATGGGCTAATTGAAAAAAATAGTGTATCTTTGCAGCATGAAACGTTACTATTTTTTACTACTTTTATGCTCCTTGGGAGTAGCCCTGCAGGGACAGGAAATCGAAGTGAGTACAGCCCGACCGATGGATACGGTGGGCGTGGTGACCGATTATTTTGCGCGGCCCTACCGCGTGCAGCGGGAGTTGCTCCTGTTGCAGGACGCTGTTGACGACTGGCGCGGGGAGCTGTATGACGACGATATGCAGTCGGAGGCTTGGAGGCGCGACCACGGGCGGCAGCACACGTGGCGCATAGGGGTGGACGCGACAACTTTTCTGCGCGACGCCGCTTTCTCCCTGCCCTACACGCGGGGCTACACGGCCACGGGCTTTTTTGTAACGCCATATGCCAAGCATTTGCTGGGCCCTGATGCGCAGTTGACGCTGGGTGTGCACTTGGCTGGTGCGGCGGGCTACGACGGCATCCGCGCATGGCAGCCCTTGGTGCGGCTGGAGTATGAGCCTTTTGCCCATTTCCGGCTGGTGATGGGGTCGCTGTATGGGACGCTGGCGCACGGGCTTTACGAGCCGATGCTGGACCGCGAACGCTACATCTACGCCCATCAGGAGGAGGGTGTGCAGATACTGACGGACTATTGGCTGGGAAACCGGCAGCGGTGGCGCATGGACACCTGGTTGCACTGGGAGGAGCTGTTGGAACCGTGGCAGCCCCGCCAGGAGCGTTTCACCTTGGGAAGCAGCCATGAGCTGACGCTCTACGGCCCTCAGCAACGTGGGCACTGTGTGCGGGATGTGGAGGTGAGTGTGCCGTTCAGTTTTCTGGGCAGCCATCGGGGAGGACAGTTCTCGACGTTGGACACCTGCATACAATCGCTGTTCACCGAGAGTGTCGGCTTGCGGGTGAATGTGCCCGTGGGGCAGGTGGCAGCCGTGGCAGTGGATGTGCCGTTCTTTTTCTATCAGGACATTTCGCCCACCAAGTGCATGGCCTTCAACAACGGCTGGGCGTGGTGGCCGCAGCTCTCGGCGGACTGGATGTTCGCCCAAGGCCCCACTGGCGAAAAGTCGTTCTGGCACGGGTCGTGGCGCCTGTTGCTGCAAGCAGGCTACTGGCAGGGGCACCAGTACATTGCTCCGCGGGGCAGCTACCTGTTTCAGAGCGTCAGCTGGCACAGGCCGGACTTTGCCGTGGCCGAAAGGCGGATGGCGACCGGAAAACTGGCTTTTGAGAATCGGTATAACGAGCACTTTTCCTTGGGGCTCGACACAGAGTATTATTACGACCTTGAGGAGAAGGCAATGGATTTCGCTTTCGGGCTGTACCTGCGCTATGGGCTGATGCCCAAATGAGAGGAGGCACAAAAAAAAGACAATCCGTCGGGCAGGGCCAACGGATTGTCAGTGTGGGATGTGATGGGCGGCTTTAGTCGAGCTTGTAGACTTTGCCGTCGATGGGTGTGTTGAGCAGCGGCGCGTGGATGGTGCCGTTGGCATCGAGACCCATGGTGTATTTGTGGATGAGGCCCAGTTTTTCCTCCATCTCCATGTAGTCAATGAGACAGGTCTTCTTGGAGTATTTGAGCACCATCTTGGTGATGCCCTTGTTGTAGCCTTTCTTGACGGTAAGGGTGATGATGTAGTGATGGGCGTCGGTGGCCATCTGGAAGTTGGTGTTGAGGTCGTTGCAGATGCTGTAGATGTCGCCGTTCATGGCCCAGGCAAGGGCGTTGCCCAGCAGTTTCATGAGTGGAACAAAACGGTAGTTGAAGTTGAGTTTGTGGCCGTCGATGCCGTTGTAGAGGTTGGTGGTAGTGATGATGTAGTATTCACCTTCGGGGTTGGAGTAGCGCATGGCTATCTTGGCCTCGGTGTCGCCGTGTTTGGCGGGGGTCACCTGCTCGTAATAGAGGGTTCCGTAGCGGTGCTGGATGGTGTTTTTCTTGGGTTTGATGAGGTCGTGGCGGAAGGTGTTCTGGATGCTCCTGTACTGCTTGTTGGTGGTAAGGAGTTTGTTGAGGACGATGCTGTCCTTGGCGGTGATGGCTTGGGCCGTGGCCGATGCTGCGAATGCAAGGGCGAGGGCGAGAAGGGTGAGCGCTTTTTTCATTGTTGCGTGTTTTATTCTTAGCTATAGAGAAAGTCCCCCGATAGGAATGCATCGGGGGACTCGGGTTTGGTATTATTGAGTGTTACCTGTCGATGCAGAGGTGTATTATCTGACGGTGAATTTCACAGCTTCGCCGTTGAGACGGTAGATGTAGGTGCCGGGAGCGTAGCCCTGAAGGTCAAGACGATACTCCTTCGTGCCGCCGGGGATGATGAGGTTCTCAACAACCTTGCCGTCGATGGCATAGATGGTGAGGTAAGCGTTGAGGGGAAGGTTGGAGGGTATCATCAGATAGTCGGAAGCGGGGTTGGGATAGCAGGGGGCAGTGGTGTAGGTGGTGTTGTCGTCGATGCCCAGGTTGTTGGGGTGAATCTTGTAGACCATGCCGTGGCGACCAGAGAAGGTGTAACCGCCGGCAGTCTCGATGCTGGAAGCGGGTGTGAGGGTGAAGAAACCGTCAGCTCCGCTGCTGCCCCAGCCCCAACGGATATAGAACTTGTTGTTGTCGGAAGAGGAGGAACCGGCAATGACAAAGGCGTGGCCAGCAGCGTCACGGCCTGTGCCAGCGGGGTCGTAGGCACTGTAGTAGACAGGGCGGCGGTGGTTGTCCAGCTCGTCATGGAGAATGGTGTTCCACTGGTTGTTGGTGTAGCCCTGGCGAAGAATGTAAGTGGCTTCGTCACTATAGTTGAAATATTTGTAAAGGGCAGGGGGAACATCCTGGCTAAGGGCTCCACTGCCGTCAGCGTCCCAGTTCATCTTGACGGTGACACCGCAGGCGAACAGCAGTTTACCAATGGCGCGCTTGCGCTCGTAGGAACTGTTGTAGGTGATGGTGTTAGGCATGTTTGCGAAATCGAATCTGTTGGAGTCGACACGGAATTTGTAGCGAATGGTCTGGCCATTCCAAGAGAAGGAGGCTGTGGACTCGACATCACCACCCACTTCGGGGTATTTCCAGTAGTGGATAATCATACCCATGGCGGTAGCAACGCAGCCGGCAGGGCATTGGACATTGTTCTTGTAGGGGCACCACAGGTTGTAGGGAGCCACTTGGTCCCATTTGGCCTGGACGAGGACTGCCTTGCTGGTGGGGTCGCAGGTGAAGGTCTGCTCGGTGAGTTCGTTCCAGAGGGCTTTGATTTCAGCCTTGGGCTGGACATTGTTGTTCTGGTTCTCAGATATGAGTTTGGTGTATCCTTCCAGGATGTACTGGCAGGCGGGGCTGATGTTTTCAGGGTCGAAAAAGCCGACAGGGGAGTAGGCCAGCACGGGGTCGGTGCAATCAGAGGCGGAGACGATAACGAAACCGTTGCCAGCAACGTTGAAGGCGTACATAGCTGGTACACAAAGGGTAGGATTGTCGTATTGCATGACTAATTTCATGTTGTCAGCGTCGACGGGAGCCTTGGCACCAGTGGCCACGGTGAAGTAATAGGCACCAATCTGTTTTGCGGTTTGAAGGTCGATGTTCTCTGCTTTGATGTTTCCGCACATCAGAACAGAAAGCATGAGAATGACAGATAAAATTCTGGTTTTCATTGTTTTCTTTAATATTGTTTATTAATAATGATATTTCATTTCATTTGGCAAAGATACAACTTTTTATTGAATTGGGCAGTTAAAAAATGTTGTCTTTGCATATTATTAATGAAGTATACCCCTTACAAGGAGAGGAGAAAGAATGTGGCAAGGCCTAAATAGTTCCCTACAAGATAGCCGATTAGGCCAATGGAGATGCCCAATACGACGAGGTCGCGATTGTCCAAAAGGGCGGCAACGAGGGGCACGAATGGAGGGGAGTTGATCAGGGCCACGGAGGTGACAAGGGTGGTGTCGCCGTCGAGGTGGAGCAGACGGGCAAAGAGTATCTGCAATATCAGTGAACCAAAGATGATGAAGAGAATGTACCACAGGATGTTGAGGCTGCCGGTGAGGTCGAGTTGGCGCACGTCGCAAGCGTTGGCAATGGTGAAGCAGAAGAGGTAGACGAAGTAGAGTCCCACGCGGAAACCCAAGGGTTGACGCTGCTGCTGGTCGGCCTGGCTATTGACTTGGCGGACAAAGGGGAGGAAGGAGGCACCGATGGAGAGGGTGGTGAGCAGGAGGATGAGCATGGGAGTGGAGGCGGCATCGGAGAAGAGGGTGGAGAGTAGGTAGGAGACAACGGCTATGAGTAAGGCCAACGGAAGGGTGATCCAGGCGCGGATCTTGGGCTGGGGTTGAGTCTTGGAGGCGGTAGCCGCTTGACAAGAAGGCTGTTTGGCGGTAGGCGAGGGTGGGAGGGAGGCTTGCGGGTTGAGCCGTGAGGGCAGCAAGTGACGGAAGACGGGTTTGCCAAAACAGATGACAAAGACAAGGTAGAGGCCCGTGACAATGAGGTCGTAGGAGGTGATGTAGAGATAGGTGGTCTTGTCCATTCCCACGCCTTGGGCGATGGCCCCCATGTTGGGTATGCCGCCGGTGTAGATGCCCACAGACACGGCACTGATCTGTGCAAACTCGTGGGGTGTGCTCTGGCTGCGGAAGAGGAAAAAGCCAGCCACGATGACGATGATGACGGCCACAAAGCCACTGATACATGCCTTGAGGGCTTTGCCTGTGGACCAGTTGGAAAGGCTGCACGACATGAGCATCAGCGGGATGGAAAGAGGTATGCAGATGTTGCCAATCAGGTTGTTGGCATCGAGCAGACCGGGACTGTGTATCCAGCCAGTGAAGTTGGCCATGAGCAGCCCGATGACGTAAAGTACGGCCATGGGGCTCACTTTGTCTATCCATGTCCACTTCCGCGCCGCCAGCATGACGAGTGCGGGGGTGGCGAAGAGGTATATCAGATAGAGGGCCATTCTTATGGATTTATTTACATTCGTCGAGCTCCTCTTTGAGGTACTTGCCCGTAATGTTGTCGGGTTGGGCTGCAAGCTGTTCGGGAGTGCCGGCAAAGGTGATTTGTCCGCCCTTGCGGCCACCGTCCGGTCCCATGTCTATCACCCAGTCGGCCACTTTAATGACGTCCATGTTGTGCTCTATGACAAGGATGCTGTTGCCACGGTCCACAAGCCGTTGGAGCACTTCAAGCAGGACGCGGATGTCCTCGAAATGGAGGCCTGTGGTGGGCTCGTCGAGGATATAGAGGGTGTTGCCAGTCTCGGGGCGCGCCAGCTCCGTGGCCAGCTTGATGCGCTGGGCCTCGCCGCCGCTGAGGGTGGTGGACTGCTGTCCCAGAGTGATGTAGCCTAAGCCCACATCTTGGATGGTCTTCAGCTTGCGATAGATGCGGGGATAGGACTCAAAGAAGGGGACGGCCTCGTTGATGGTCATGTCCAGCACGTCGGCTATGCTTTTGCCTTTGTAGCGTATCTCAAGGGTTTCGCGGTTGTAGCGCTTGCCGTTGCACATTTCGCAGTTGACGTACACGTCCGGCAGAAAGTTCATCTCAATGGTGCGCACGCCAGCCCCCTTGCAGAGTTCGCAGCGGCCACCGCTCACGTTGAAGGAGAATCGTCCGGGCTTGTAGCCACGGATACGGGCGCTGGGTAGTTGGGTGAAGAGCGCGCGAATCTCGTCAAAAACCCCCACGTAGGTGGCAGGATTGCTGCGGGGTGTGCGGCCAATGGGCGATTGGTCTATCTCTATCACCTTGTCGATATGTTCTATGCCGGTGATGGATTTGTAGGGCAGGGGCTCCTTGGTGGAATGGTAGAAGTGGCGGTTCAGTATGTTGTGGAGCGTATCGTTTACAAGGGTCGACTTTCCGCTCCCGCTCACGCCGGTGATGCAGACAAAGCGACGCAGCGGGAGGTCGAAGGTGACATCCTTCAGATTGTTGCCCGTGGCACCGCTTAGCACTATGTGGTCGCACCCCTCAATGGAGCGCCGCTGTGGCAGGGGGATGTCCTTCTCGCGGTTGAGGTATTGCAGTGTGAGGGTCTTTTTCTTGGAGGCAAGCAACTGCTTGTGGCTTCCGCTGAAAATGACTTTGCCCCCATGCACGCCCGCTCCGGGTCCGATGTCTACCACATGGTCCGCGCTGAGAATCATGTCGCGGTCGTGCTCCACCACGATGACGCTGTTGCCCAGGTCGCGGAGCTCTTTCAGGGCGTTGATGAGCCGACGGTTGTCGCGCTGGTGAAGGCCGATGCTCGGCTCGTCCAGGATATAGAGAACATTGACCAGTCGGGCGCCAATCTGCGTGGCAAGGCGTATGCGCTGCGACTCGCCGCCGCTCAGGCTGCTGCTGTTGCGGTTCATGGAGAGGTAACCGACACCCACGTCGAGGATGAACTTGATGCGGGTCAGTATCTCGTGAAGTATCTCATGTGCGATGGCCTGTTGCTGGGGTTCTAACCGCTCCTCCAGATGCAGCAAGCGTTCGTACAGTTCGTTCAAATCCAATTCGGCCATCTGGCCTATGTGCATGCCGTCAATGCGGAATGCCAGGCTCTCGGGCTTCAGTCTGTAACCATGGCACTCAGGGCAGGTCACCGTGTTCATGAATGAGGAGGCCCATTTCTGCAGAGCCGACGAACTCTCGTCGGAGACCAGCTGCATGATGTAGTTCACTATGCCCTGGAAGCTGCTTCCGTGGTTCATCTCGTAGGCGTCTTCCATCCCCGTGAAGTCGCTCGTGCCGTACAGGATGGTGTTCATCGCCTCGTCGGAGAAGGACTCCACAGGGTCGTCCACCGTGAAGTGGTAGTAGCGCCCCAAGTTCTCCAGCTTGCGGTAGAAATAGTTGGTGGGGCTATACTTGCCAAGCACCTCGAAGGCACCCTCGCGGATGCTCTTTTTCGGGTCGGGAATCAGCTTCGAGAAGTCGATCTGTGCCACCTGCCCCAGCCCGTTGCAGTTGGGGCAAGCGCCGTAGGGCGAGTTGAACGAGAAGGTATTGGGCTCCGGTTCGGGGTACGAGATGCCCGTGGCGGGGTCCATCAGCAGGCGGCTGTAGTAGGCCGGTTTCGGGGCCGGGGAGGGGATGGGCGACGGCGTTTGGTACTCCAGCACCATCAGCACCCCTTTGCCTTGTTTGAAGGCCGTGCGCACAGCCTCTTTCAGGCGGTCGGCGTTCCGTCCCGGTCGCAGCCTGTCCACCACCAGCTCTATGTCGTGCGTCTTGTATCTGTCCACCTGCATGTTGTAGGTCAGCTCCCTCACCTCGCCGTCCACCCTTACGCGCAGGAATCCCTTCTTGCCCAGCTGCGCGAAGAGGTCGCGGTAGTGTCCCTTGCGCGCCTTCACCAACGGGGCCAGAATATAGATGTCCTTATCGCGGTACTGCTCTTCGATCAGTTGCAGGATGCGCTCCTCCGAGTATTTCACCATCTTTTCGCCGCTCACGTGGCTGTAGGCAGTACCCACGCGGGCATAAAGTAGGCGGACAAAATCATATATCTCCGTCACCGTGCCCACTGTCGAGCGCGGATTCTTGTTGGTTGTCTTCTGTTCGATTGAAATCACGGGGCTCAAGCCGTTGATGCAGTCCACATCCGGCCTCTCAATATTGCCGATGAAATGGCGTGCGTAGGCCGAGAATGTCTCCATATAGCGGCGTTGCCCCTCGGCATGGATGGTGTCGAAAGCCAGGCTCGACTTCCCGCTGCCACTCAGACCCGTGAACACCACAAACTTGTTGCGTGGAATGTGCACATCCACGTTCTGCAAGTTGTGTTCCCGGGCTCCTAATACTTCTATCTCATCCATCTTGTTTCAATTTACATTGTCCTTTTTCTCTTCCTCACAACTTGTCGACCATCTCCGTGTTGCGCTTCCCTTTCGTGATGTTCGCATAGCGCGTCCCCTCGGCGGGCAGCGCCACTTTGTAGCTCTTCTTCGACTTGTTCTTCAGCTCGTCGGTCTTCAACCAGGGGTTGAGCATGCGCAGCACCTTGTAGGTCGTGTTGTTGTTGCGGGCAAAAGTGTAGAGGTTCACGTTCTGCCCCTCCAGTGTCACCGTCCGTGTCGGCACGGGCGGGTAGAGGTCGCACCTCCGCAGGAAATAGCCATACTGGCGGGGATTCTGCATGATGATTTTCACGGCCAGTATGCGGTACACGTAGCGCGACGTCTCCGAGTTTAGCCAAAGGTCATAATAGGTCGTCGTTTGCTGTTTGTCCATGCGGCGCGACAGGCCGTTCTCGCCACAGTTATAGGCCGCAGCCGCAGCCGTCCAGCTGCCGAAACGGTTGTACATCGACTTGATATAGCGGCACGCCGCCTCGGTCGAGGCCACCAGGTCGTCCCTCATGTCCACCTCGTCGCTTATCTCTAAGCCGTAGTGGCTCCCTGTGCTGGGGATGAACTGCCAGAACCCCTGAGCCTTGGCGGGCGATGTGGCGTTGGTCAGCCCGCTCTCTATCACACACAAATATTTGAAGTCGGCCGGTATTCCATTGCGCTTCAGGATGGGTTCGATGACGGGGAAATAGCGGTTGGCCCGTTTGAAATAAAGCACCGTGCTCGACTGTCGGTACATGTTTACGATAAGCTCGTTGTCCAATCCCTCGCGCACAAAATAGGTCTCCAGCGGCACCCGCTCGCCTGCAAAGGTCAGTGTGTCAGGAATCACTGGCGCGTAGACCCTGTAGTCCTTCATCACCGCCTTACGCCACATCGCCTCAGCATCCTCCACACCCGCGGTGCACATCAGCACCGCGCCAGCCACCAAAGCTATCGCCACCGCTGCCGCGCATCTCAATAATCCCTTCTTGCTTATCATAGTTCTTAACGTTCATGCGCGGCCCACCGCCGCGGGGTTATAATGAGAATCGTTTTTCCCTTTTCCAGTTTTCTCCTCCCCCTTGGGTCATTTCAGCAGACAGCGTTCCACAATCAAGTCTGCCACCTCGCGCTTGCTCATCAGGGCCGACTTGTAGGCCTCCCCCTCCCTGCTCATGATGGTCACTCTGTTCGTCTCCACGCCGAAACCCGCGCCCTTGTCGCGCAGTGAGTTCAGCACTATGTAGTCCGCGTTCTTCCGCTCCATCTTGCCCCTTGCGTTCGTCTCCTCGTTGTCCGTTTCCAGTGCAAAGCCCACCAGCGTCTGCCCCGCCTGTTTCATGGTGCCCAGCGTGGCCAATATGTCGGGGTTCTGCACCAGCCTCAGCGTCATGCCTTCGTCGCCCTGTTTCTTCAGTTTGTGGTCCACCGTATGCTCCGGGCGGTAGTCTGCCACTGCGGCCGTCAGAATGGCCCCCACGCAAGAGGGGAACAGCCTCGTAGCCTCCGCCAGCATCTCGCGGGCGCACTCCACATCGTGGCGGTGTATCCCCGCCGTGGTGGTCACCATTTGCGTGGGTCCCGTCACCAGTTCCACCTCCGCCCCTTGGGCGGCCAGTGCCTCAGCGACGGCAAATCCCATCTTGCCGGATGAATAATTGCCTATGAATCTTACCGCGTCGATGCGCTCATACGTGGGTCCCGCCGTCACCAGCACCCTCTTGCCCCACAGCGGCATCACCTCCTTGGGTCTCAGGAGGTGGTTCAATGCCTCTACAATCTCCTCAGGCTCCGCCATGCGGCCTTTGCCCTCCGTACCGCACGCCAGGGCGCCCGTCCCCGGCTCCACCATCTCAACCCCTGTCGAACGCAGGTAAGCTATGTTGCGTTCCACAGCGGGGCATTCCCACATCTGCGTGTTCATTGCGGGGGCCATCAGCAGCGGCTTGCGGCTGAACGCCAGCAGCAGCGTGCTCAGCGCGTCGTCGCCGATGCCCGCGGCCAGCTTGCCTATCACGTTGGCCGTGGCGGGAGCCACAACCATCGCGTCGCCCCAATCCTTCAGGGATACGTGCTCTGTAGTGTGGTCGTTGCTGGGGGCAAAGAGGTCGCTATACAACGGGCGGCCGGACACAGTCTCCAGCGTCAACCGCGTGACAAACTCCAGTGCATGAGCCGTGGCCACACACTGCACCTCATGCCCAGCCTTTACCAGCAACCGCACCAGCTGCGGAACCTTATAGGCTGCTATGCCACCAGTTATGCCTACAATGATTTTCATTCTGCTTGGCTGGCAATCACTGCCTCCTCCATGGCCTCCATGCGTTGCTGCTCCTTGTCCTCCTTGGCGGGGTTGCGGTAGTACAGCTCGTGGTCCAGGTATTCCTCAGTGGCCACTAAGACGGGTTTGGGCATCTGTTCGAAACGGCGCACCACGTCTATCTGCTCGCGGTTCTCGTAGTATTCGTCAATGCCGTCGTTATTGTTTGCGAACTCCTCAATCTTCTTGTGCAGTTCTTTCTTTTCCTCTATGGCAATCTGGTTGGCGCGTTTGGTCAGCACAGCCACCGTCTCATAGATATTACCAGTCATCTGGCTGAATTCGGCAGTGTTGCGGGTGATTGTTGTGTTCGGAATCTTCTTTTTCTTCTCTTCCATATTTCTTGAATTCGTTAATGCGTTATTGTGTGAATGTTTGAATTGTGTATGATTACTGATTATTGATTTTCAAGGGTTGCGATGGCCGCACGGGCCTTGGTGTAGTAGTTGCGGGCTTTGTCCAGCCGGTCGGAGTCCTTGAACAGCGTGGCAAAGCGGTCGAAGTCGTTCACCACCTGCTGCAGCCTTTCGCGCATCTTCTCCTGTCGGCTGTTGATGCCGTACTCGTAGCCGCTGGCAAGCATGTAGAACATCGCCTCCTCGCGGAAAGGCGAGTCGGGGTAGTTGTTCAGGAAAGCCTGCAGCGACACGTAGGCCGCATTGTAGTTCTCTGTCAGGTAATAGCCGTAGGCAATGTCGTAGTCCTTGTGCATCAGCTTGTAGCGCAACTCGTCCAAGCGTGTGTTGATTTCGGGGATATGAACGCTGTTGGGGTAGCGGTCCACATACGACTCATACTCCGCAATGGCATCCTTCGTCAGCTTTTGGTCCAGGTAGTAGTCCGGCGACTCGTTGTACTTGCACGTGGCGGACATATACAGGGCCTCCTCGGCACGTTCGCTGTAGGGGAAACGCTTGTAGAAGTTCTTGAACTGGTAGCCTGCGGAGTAGTAGTCCTTCTCGCCCATCAGGCACATGCCGTAGTACCACGAGATATTTTCGGCATTCTCCTTGCCGTGGTAGTGCATAATCAGATTCTCGAATAGCTGGATGGCCTTGGTGTAGTTCTTCTGTTCGTAGTATTTAACGGCTGCCGTATACTGCGCGTCGAAATCATGACCTTTCAGCAATTTTTCATAGTTGCCGCAAGATGTTATAATAAAGGCTGTTAGGGCGATAATCGCTATTTTCAATGCAGTTTTCATAACTTGCAAAGATACACTTTTTTTTGCATTTAACGGCCATTTAATAGATTTTAAACCTTCTGCCCGTCCGCTCGGTGCCCGCCTGTCGCCCTCTGGCGGCTATCCCCGCTTCCCTTCTCGGGTTTCTGTAGCTCCACTCTTTCTTTCATTCTTCGCCCATTGAGCGGAATTCAGTTGTCCAATGAAAGAGGAACAAATGAGGAACAAATGTTAGAGAACTGAGGTAAAAGGAGCAAAGGAAGAACGAAGGAAAAGCGACAAAAACATAAAAATGCAGTGTCGTTTGGGCGAAAAGTTGAATTATCCGAATTTTATTTGTATCTTTGCTTCCTATAAAGTGAATTGAACTATGGATACAATAATTGTCTTAGATTTTGGTTCTCAGTACACTCAGCTTATAGCCCGCAAGATACGCGAACTAAATATTTATTGTGAAATACATCCCTTTAACAAGGTTCCGGCCTTGACTTCTGATGTAAAGGGAGTTGTTTTTTCGGGTAGCCCCTACAGTTGCAACGCTGTCGATGCCCCCGTGCCCGACATGACGGGCATCAAGGGCCGTCTGCCCTTGTTGGCAGTGTGCTACGGTGCTCAGTATCTGGCCAAGTATGGCGGCGGCAAAGTGCAGCAGTCCAATACGCGCGAGTATGGCCGTGCCAATCTGAATTTTATCGACAGCAACAGCCCTCTGATGAAGGGCGTGCCCACGGGCAGCCAGGTGTGGATGAGCCATGGCGACACCATCGAGTGCCTCCCGGACAATTATCATGTGATTTGCTCCACCGACAGCGTGAAGAACGCTGGCTATCAGATTGAGGGCGAACAGACCTACGCTATCCAATTCCACCCCGAAGTGCACCATTCCGTTGACGGATTGACGATACTGAAAAATTTTGTCGTGGACATTTGCGGCTGCGCCCAGTCGTGGACCCCTGAGTCGTTTATCGAGACCACTGTGGCCGAGTTGCGCGCCAAGGTGGGCGGCGACAAAGTGGTGCTGGGCCTGAGCGGCGGTGTGGATTCCACGGTGGCAGCCGTGTTGCTGAACCGTGCCATCGGCCACCAGCTGCATTGCATCTTTGTCGACAACGGTTTGTTGCGCAAAAACGAGTTTGAGGGTGTGCTGGAGTCCTATCGCGACATGGGACTGAACGTGAAGGGCGTGGATGCCAAGGAGCGTTTCTACAGTGTGCTGGCCGGAGTGACCGACCCCGAGAAGAAACGCAAGGCCATAGGAAAGACCTTCATTGATGTCTTTGACGCCGAGGCCAAGCAGATAACCGATGCCAAATGGCTGGGCCAGGGCACCATCTATCCTGATGTGATTGAGTCCAGCTCGGTGAAAGGCCCGTCGCAGACCATCAAGTCGCACCACAATGTGGGCGGACTGCCGGATTATATGAAGTTGCAGCTTGTCGAACCGTTGCGCAGCCTCTTCAAGGACGAGGTGCGGCGCGTGGGTAGGCAGTTGGGCATCAAACAGGAACTGATCGGGCGGCATCCCTTCCCAGGCCCCGGTCTGGCCATCCGCATACTGAGCGACGTGACGCCGGAGAAGGTGCGGCTGCTGCAGGAGGTGGACGACATCTTTGTGCAGGGGCTGCGCGACAACGACTTGTATGACAAGGTGTGGCAGGCGGGCTGCATGCTGCTGCCTGTGCAGTCGGTCGGCGTGATGGGTGATGAACGCACGTACGAGAGCGTCGTGGCACTGAGGGCTGTGGAGTCCGTGGACGGCATGACGGCTGACTGGTGCCATCTGCCCTACGACTTCCTGGCAAAGGTGTCCAACGACATCATCAACCGTGTGAAGGGTGTGAACCGTGTGGTTTACGACATCAGTTCCAAACCGCCGGCAACCATTGAGTGGGAATAAACTGGATATTGAAAAAGAACTGCAAAGCCTGATATCACTTTTCGGTTCCAAATAAGACTCACAAATAAACACAATCACGAATTAATACATTCATATTTTCGCACACTTCTCAATCTATGAAACAGAAACATCAGTTCCGTCGGGTAGCAAAGATATTGAAGGGTCTCCTTGTTGTGAGTCTGCTTTTCAATTTTCAATTTTCAGCTTTCAATACGGCTCGCGCCCAGATGAAAGGCGGCACGCCGGTAAAGGTGACACACAAAACGCAAATGGTGAATGGCAAGCGCTATTTCATCCATATCGTTGAGCAGGGTCAGACGGTGTATGCCATTTCGAGGGCATACGGATTGAAGGAGGTGGAGGCTATCACAAAGAAAGATATCCATTTCCTGCAAGTGGGCGACACGGTTTGGCTGCCCTGCAAGGGACAGCGTCTGCCTGATGGAACCACGGCACCCCAAGCCACGGATGCCCCTTCGGTATCGACACAAGGCACAGCCACACAACCCACGGAAAGCGAGTCGCGAGGCCAACATGCTGCACAAACCTCATCAGCCACACAGGCCTCCACGGTAGCACCGCAAGTGGAGACGGAATATGGCCCGGGGGCCGAGGTGAGGCAGCGCGTCAATCCGCAGAGTATTGTGGTGTCGGTGATGATGCCCCTTTACCTCAGTCAGATGGAGAGCATATCGACCTCCAAGTTCGACGTGGAACAGCGGGGCAAGACCACTTATAAGAGTTTAGAGTTCATCCAGTTCTACGAAGGTCTGCTGTTGGGCTTGGACCAGTTGGAGAAGATGGGATATAACGTGACGCTCAATGTGGTGGACGTGGAGGGCAACAGTGACGAGGTTGTCGAGCAAGCCTTTCGTAGCCACAAGGTGGCGGAGAGCGACCTGCTGATAGCCATGCTGACCCGCCAGCCTTTCGAGAAGGTGAGCAAGCTGGCACGCGAGTCGCGCCTGTTTGTGGTCAATCCGGTGTCCGACCGCGAAGAGATTGTGAAGGATAACCCATACGTCTTCAAATGCATGCCGTCGGTCAAGGCCAAAGCTAAGGCCACGGTGGAGGCCATCCACAACACGCTGCCCACCGCCGAGGTGTATGTCATTCACTCCGGTGCCCGCGCCGAGAAGAGCGCCTTGGCGGCTCTCACCGCCGAGATGGACAAGGTGGAGGGCATGCGCTACAAACTGGTTGATTGGGCCAAAGCGCAAAAGCTCACCACAATGTTGAAAAACAGCGGCCAGACGGTGGTTGTGAGTCTCTACGACCAGGACAAGGGCAAGAACCGCATCTATGCATCGCAGCTGCTCAACAAACTATCTTCAATCAAGACCAATACCCCTTACCTCTTCACCTTTGTGGATTGGACGACGCTGTATTCGGACATTGATTTCGCCCAGTTGCAGAGTCTGAACTACCACACTTTCTATGGCGACTGGCTGATGACGGAGGAGGTGCAAAAGGCTTTTGTGGAAAGGTTCCGCGAGGAGTTCAAAACCGAGCCGGTCAGCGCCTACGCGGGTATGGCCAACGATATTATCCTCTATTTCGTGACGGGTTTGCACAACGCCGGCACGGCGTTCCTGATGCAGCCCACCCAGCAGCAGACGAAGGGCATGATGTACCCCCTTGGCTTCGGCCACGACCGCAGGGATTATGGCTACGAGAACGGCACGGCGGTGCTGCACCGCATGGTTGATTACCAATTCAAGGCTGTGAGATGAAACAGAGAACGATAGGGAAGGAGTTCCGCATGACGGGCATGGGGCTGCACACAGGCCGCACAGTGACGGTGACGGTACGTCCCGCACCGCCGGATTTCGGCATCGCCTTCAGACGCACGGACCGTTTCAGCATCGTTACGCTGAAGGCTTTGGCGGACGTGGTGAGCGAGACGAAACGCGGCACGACGCTGGGCACAGGCCGCCACAGCGTGGCGACGGTGGAACATCTGATGTCCGCCCTGCACGGCTGCGAAGTGGACAACGCACTGGTGGAGCTGGATGGTGGCGAGGTGCCTATCCTTGACGGGTCGGCACGCCCCTGGATGATGCAGCTGGCTCGCGTAGGAACGGTGGAGCAGAATGCTGAGCGGCACGAGTTTGTCTTTGACGAGCGACTAAAGTTTGAGTATAAGCAGACGGGGAGTGTGTATGAGGTGGAGCCCGGCGAGGGCTTTTCGGTGGATTGCGTGATTGACTTTCCCGGGAGCGTGATTGGTAGGCAGTGCTCAAGGCTGGACGATATGTCGCAGTATGAGCGGGAGATTGCCCCATGCCGCACGTTCGTCTTCCTGCATGAGATTGAGCCGCTGCTGCACCTGAATCTGATTAAGGGCGGAAGCCTGGACAATGCACTGGTGTTTGTGAACAAGGAACTGGGACCCCGCCAGCTGAGAAGGCTGGAACGGACGTTCCACAAGGATGCACAGCAGTTCAGGGTGCACGACGGGGTGCTGAACACCACGGATCCCTATTTCCCCAACGAGCCGAGCCGGCATAAACTGCTGGACTTCATCGGCGACGTTAGGCTGGTGGGCATGCCGCTGAGGGGGCATTTCAGCATCTACAAACCCGGCCACAGGGCCAACGTGGCGTTTGGCATCTACTTGATGGATTATATCAAAACGAGAATGGAAAATGGCAGCGGAACTGCTCCGCACAAAATATAATTATGCTATGCAAATGAACGATATACATCCCAACGCTAAGATTGGGAACAACGTAAAGATAGGGAATTTCACGACGATAGCCGACGACGTGGTGATTGGCGACGGTTGCGACATCGGACCCAATGTGACCATCTACCCGGGTGCACGCATCGGCGCGGGATGCAGGATTTTCCCTGGCTCGGTCATCTCGGCCATACCGCAGGACTTGAAGTTCGACGGTGAGTACACGACGTGCGAGATCGGCGAGGGGAACACCATCCGCGAGTGCTGCACAATAAACCGCGGCACGTCGGCCTCGGGCCGCACGGTGGTGGGCAACAATAACCTGCTGATGGCTTACGTCCACGTGGCGCACGACTGTGTGGTGGGCAACAATTGCGTGTTTGCCAACAACGCCACGCTGGCGGGCCACATTGTGGTGGGCGACTACGTGATACTGGGCGGCAAGACGGCCTGTCTGCAGTTCATCCACATCGGGTCGCACGTGATTACGTCGGGAGGGTCGCTGGTGGATAAGGATATTCCACCCTTTGTGAAGGCCGCCCGTTATCCCATCTCCTACGCCGGCGTGAACTCGTTGGGGTTGCAGCGCAGGGGCTTCAGCCGCGAGGAGATCAATAATATCACGGACATCTACCGCTTCATCTTCCAGAAGGGCTACTCCATCAGCCACGCTGTGGAGGAAATCAAGGAACGCTATGGCCACACCGACGAGGGGAAGCAGGTGCTCAGCTTCATAGGCAGCGCGACGACGGGCCTGATGAAGGGCTACACCTTTATGAAGAGGCAGGGATGAGCCGCAGCGAATAGGAGAGTAAATACATACACAATAATATAATATTGAATTGTTATGAAGAAGAAACTTTTGGTGGCCTTGATGGCGATAGGGGTGCTTGCACTGGCGGTGGCTTGCAAGGCTAAGGAGTGCCATTGCACGTCGGTACGTTCGGGTGAACCTCCCGCTCACAGCCTGGAACCATTGGGAAACCACAAGAATTGCTCGGAGCTTGACAGGCAATGGACGGCTTCGGACAGCTCGCAGGATTTGTTGAAAAAGACCTGCGTAGAGGCGGAATAGTGGATGGCTCCACGGATACGAGGCAATGCTTTTGTGAAGAACAGTCTCACGCTGTCGGGCGGTGTGGCTGTGGCACAGGTGTTGCCGTTTCTTTTCTACCCCCTTCTGGGACGACTGTTCTCCGCTGGTGAGTTCGGTCTGCTGGCGGCAGTGACGGCTATTGTGTCGGTGCTTTCGGTGGTGGGCTCGGGACGCTATGAGGCAGGCATCCTGGTGGCCAAATCGAAAAGGGAGGCTGCACGGCTGGCGGTGCTATGCGTGACGATGAGTGTGGCGGTGCTGGTCGCGAGCTGGGCAGTGCTGCAGTTTGTGCTGGCGGAGCCGCTGGCCCGCTGGTTTAACGAGCCGGGGTTGAGCCGATGGCTGTTCGTCTGCCCTGTGGCGGCGTTTTTCGTAGTGGTTTATAATGTCTACAACGAGTGGTGCGTCCGCGAAGGTTACTTCAAGGCGTTGGGGGTAAACAAGATTGTGAACTCCGGTGCCATAGCGGTGAGCAAGGTGCTGCTGGGCGTGGTGAAGATTTGCTCGCAAGGGCTTGTTGTGGGCGATGTGATAGGAAGAGGCATCAGCGCGGCGGGATGCGCTGTGAGAGCATGGATGAAGGACGGCCGCTGGTTTGCCGCTGTGAAGCTCGGCAGTCTGTGGCCCACCGCCATGCGGCACAAGGGATACCCCCTTTACACGATGCCGGGCCAGTTGCTCAACGCTTTGGGACAGGCTGCACCGGTGCTGATGATTGCCTACTTCTTTGACAAGACGGAAGTGGGCTACTTCTCTATGGCCATGACGCTTTTCTCAGTTCCGATCAACGTGGTCAGTTCAGCCATCCGCGATGTGTATCGCCGTCAGGCCAACGATGAGTTTGCGCATCAAGGGTCGTGTCTGGGGAGTTTCCGACGGGTGTTGATGCTGCTGACTGTTATCGGGGTTGCGGCGTTGCTGCTGTTGGTGTGGTTTTTGCCGGAACTGATGGAGCTGTTTATGGGTGCCGGATGGGGTCAGTCAGGACGCTATGCGCAGCTGTTGGCTCCAGCGATGGTGATAATGTTCATCTCCAACTCGTTGAGTGGCCTATTTATAGTGGTCGACAAGTTGCGCCAGTTCTTTTGGTGGCAGTTCTATTTTGCTGGAGTCACCCTCCTCAGCGTATGGTTGGGGGGAGTGCTGATGGACAGCATGGAGGGCGTACTGATTCTTCTTACCGTGGGCAGAGCCACAGCCTACGCCGCAAGCATAGTGATGACTTACCGATATGCCAAGGGAAATTGAAAAGATTTGGATGTCTCATCCTTTTCAATTGTCACTTTAGTTGTATGCGTGCATGCCGCCGAGGAGGAGGTTGACACCGAAATAGGTGATGATGACGCTGAGGAAGGCGAAGAGGCACCAGAGGTGGAAATGCACCACAGAATGGCCTTTGCGCGCAGCCATGTGGAGCGGATAGAGGTAGACGAGCAGGGTGATGAGCGCCCAGACTTCCTTCGGGTCCCATGACCAGTAGTTGCCCCACGAGATATTGGCCCAGACGGCTCCGATGATGATGCCCACGGCCAGCAACGCCACTCCGGGATAGAGCAGGAGTAGATTAGTGCGTTCCATGGAGGGACGCAAGGAGGGACGGAGAAGGGCCGCCACACTGCCCAGCATGGCAAAGATGAAGAGGGCGTAGGAAATCATGATGACAGTGACGTGGAGGGTCAGCAGTGGTGAACTGAGGACGGGCATGAGGTGTGTGATGGGAGGATTGGAACCACTCATCATGGCGACCAGCAGGCAGAAGCCCATGGCCATCAGGGCTATGGAGGATGCCATACGGTGACGGCGAGTGGTGCATAGCGCAACGATGCCAATGGCTATGGCCATGAGGTGCATGCTGTCGAATCCCCCAGCCATGGGGGCATGGCCTCCCGCAATCCAGCGCAGCACAAAGATGATGATTAGGAAAAGGGTGAGGAGTGCCACGATAAGGGTGGAGACCCTGCTGCCCGTAATGGAGAGGCGAGAGGGGCGGTCGGTCTCTTTCCGCGGCGAGGCGTAGAGGGCTATGGCAAGGCTGACAAGGCCCAGCGTGATGCTGAGCAGGGCAAGCCAGCGTCCGGTGGTGAGGGCGTTGTAAATGCGCTCGGCGCGGATGCGCGTGGGCGACGGCAGGGCGGAGGCGGCCTGTTTGCGCTGATAGTCTGCTGTCTTTTCGAACACTTGATTGAGGGTTGTGAAGTCGCCCGTCACCACAAGCTCTTGGCAATAGCTGAGTTGTTTGCGGATGAAGATGTACTGGTCGTCGTCCACGTCGAGGGGCAGCGGGTCGTTCTGTGAATACCAGTTGAGTTTGCCCGTAGAGTCGGTGAGGGGATAGAGTTTAAGCAGTTCGCTGCCAATCACCATTTTGACGAGGTTGAGTTTCTCATCGGCGGCGCGAAGTTCTTTGGGAAGCGGATGGGAGGTGAAGAGTTCCTGATGGGCAAGAAGGTTGGAGAAGGAGGTGTAGCGCCCCTCCATGCCTAACTGGCGGCGCAGTTCGTTGCCCTTGATTTTAATCATTGGCTCGTCAATCCACTCTGTGGCGTAGAACAGCCAGCCGCTGAGTACCTGCTCGGAGGTGAGGCCACAGTAGGTGGCGTTGCCGCAGAGTTTGGTGGTGAAGTCTTTGGCAAGGGTTTGCAAAGGGCAGATGCGCCCTTTGTAGAGTACGTACATCTGTCCCATCTTCTCGGCACTCTGTCGCGGCAGGGTGGTGGGTGCCGCCTGTGCGTTGCCGGCAAGGAGCAAGAGCACGAGGGGAAGGCCTCGCAGCAGCCGGCGGAAATGCGACCTTGGGGAGAGGAACATCCACACGAGCCCCGCGATGGCGAGGAGGTAGCCGGCATAGGTCACGCCGATGCCGAGGGGGTCGTGAGCCACGCTAAGGGTGGAGCCGCCCTGCATGTCGTAGTCGGCTTGATAGAAGCGGTAGCCTTTGTGTCGATAGATGTTGTTCATGGAGATGACGGCATTGTTGCCCTCGACAGTCACATGGCTGATGAAGTCCATAGGGGCTTTGGACCCGGGGTAGGTCATTAGTTCAAAACGTTGCAGCGTGACATCGAAGGGGAGGTCAAAGGAGTCGCCGTCGTCCGTGGTGCACTGGCGGTTGGGGATGCCCTCCTCCAGCACCAGATTGCCGTGCTGGCCGGTCCACGTGGTGAGGCCGCCACCCAGCAGTATGACCACCGCTGAGCTGTAGAGCAACAGTTGGTGGGGGATGCGCCACAGTTTGTTGCGCACAATGGTATAGATGCAACCCACGCCCACAGCGGCAAGCAGCAGGATGAACCACCATGAATTGTAGACATGGTCCACGGCAAAGGCGTTGCCGTGGTATTTTTCAATAATAGTGCCGGCAGCGAGGATAATCACTACCGGCACAATCAGTATGACAGATGTTTTTTTCATGAAAGAGTTTGCTGTTTTCTAAAAGAGTGCCTTTAGATGGCGTTGATGAATTTCACAACGGCATCGCGGTCGCTCTTGGAGAGTTTGCGGAAATTCTCCACGGAACGGCGTGCATCGCTGTCCTTGTTGCCATGCCACATGATGGCCTCAATGACGTTGCGGGCGCGGCAGTCGTGCAGGCGGTCGCTGTGGCCGCTGCATATCTGTGACAGGCCACGTCCCCAAAGGGGAGTGGTGCGGCACCAGCCGGTGCGGATGTCGTTGACCATGTGCAGGCGGTGCTGAACCATGTCGGTGTACGGCCATATCTTTTGGAACGGGTAGCGCGGCAAGCGGTTGTCGGCATCGGTGAAGAAACCATTGGGGTCGGTGAAGTTGTCGGGACCGGTGGTCCAGCTGGGGCGGTGGCAGGTGGCGCAGCCCATGTCGCGGAACAGCTTGCGTCCGCGCTGAACGGTGGTGTCTTTCAGGTTGCGTGCCGCGGGGACGGCCAGTCCGCGGTGCCAGACCATGAAGTTGACATAGTCGCGGTCGGTCATCTCAATGGGCAGGGTGTCGCACATCAGGTAGTTGTAGATGTCGGTGCGGGGGTCGCCGGTCTTGTTCCACTGGGGGAAGTAGTGGTAGAACTGCTCTTGCACTTCGGGGTCGTCGGCGGCAGTGTTGGCGTAGATGCTCTTGTTCAGACTGAGGTAGTGGCTGCGGCGGTCGCTGCGGGTGACGTTGGGGATGTTCCAGATGGCGTTGGCACCGGCGGCATCCTGCAGGGGGCCGCGGCTCAGGGCGTAGGTGAAGCGCTTGGGGTGACTGGTCTTGCCGTAGAGTGAGGCCCAGTCGTGGCCAGCCCAGATGGCGGGGTTCAGTTGTGCACCGGCATCGTATTCTTTCTGGTATTGGGCTTTCAGCGAGTCGTCGGGGATGGCGTCGAGCAAGCCTGTGCCATAGATGCCTATGGTGCTCTCCAAACGGAAGGCCAGCTGGCTGTAGGGGACGGAAAGGGGTGCATAGAAGGCATCCTCGGGGATGGTCACCTCGGGATAGATAAGGCTGTAGGTCTCGCCGTCGGGGAAGCGGTTGCCCCATTCGTCGGTGTAGTCCAGCCATGCTATGTTAATC
>ONJQ01000028.1 GCA_900318175.1 uncultured Bacteroidales bacterium
AACCTCGGTGTCCCGCTGGATGGAGTTCGAAAACCGCGATGGTTATTTTGGATCCATGCAACGCTTCACCATCCCTATCCAGGAAGTGTACTTTGACGACACCATTGAGGTTTCCGATACTTTTTTTGTCGGGATTAGCCAGACACAGGACATGTTGCAGGAAACACAACAGAATTATGCCTTTTTTGCCACACAAGTAGGCATGATTATGGCGTACGCTCATCTTTCATCCGAATCAAGTTCAAGTTTTATAGAGCTTGTCCCAAACTGGGAGTATTCTTTAAGGGATTCACAGTGGATATACGGTCCCCCATTAAACTGGATTTTTTTCTTCTTCCCCATCATGGACACTACGGGGTTGTACCTGCACTGCGCACAGTTTGTCTGCCCCGAGGCGGAGGATATCAACGTGATGCAGTCGAGCGGCATTGTGATGGCGCGCTGGACCGCTGACACGTTGCAGAACATCAGGTGGCAGGTGTCCTACGGACGGCGGGGGACCCCGCCGGAACAAGGCCGCATATTGGACTGCGACCAGACGCTTACCATGCTGTATAACCTGATGGACTCGACACATTATGTGCTCTACGTGCGGGGCTTATGCTCGGAGTGCAACAAGTGGAGCGAGTGGAGCGAGGGCGTGGAGTTCTACACCGGGGCGGAGGGTATAGACCAGCCGCTGCCGGAGGAGTGCGTGACGGTGATGCCCAACCCCGCACGGGAACGGGAACGGCGCACGGTGGGCGGCACCACCGCCGAGGTGGAGGTGAAGGGATGGCCCGCAGGGGTCTACTACGTGGCGGCATTCACCCGCAGCGGTGTTGAACGCCGCCGCATTGTGGTGGAATAAGAATACATGCACTAAAATAGTCAGCACCCCGGATTGTTCCGGGGCGCCTTTATGCACCGAAACAAACCGGGGTGCAGAGGTTGAGGATCAGTGGTTTTACACCCACGCCCGAACCCCTCCATGATGGCTGAAAGTTAGGGCGGTTTGGGCATTGCAACGATAAGACGAAAAAGGAATAATGAAGGTTGGTGTCGACGCAATTGTCAATTATTCATTTATTTTTCGTATTTTTGCATTTCGTAATAATTGCAGCATGTGGCTGCAAGTGATTAATATTGTATCTCATTGCCTATGCAACTGAAGAATATTATCTTTGCCACGGTCAAACATCTGCCATGGCTGACGAAAGCGTTGCTGATGCTGGTGACATCGGCCCTTATTCCCTTGATGTTCCCCACTGACGGACATGGCGAGCACTACGACTATGCCGAAGGGAGTATATGGCGAAACGACGACTTGGTGGCCCCCTTCGACTTTGCCGTGCTGCGCACACAAGGCGAGATAGAGCAGGAGCGTGCCGCAGCACTTTCCGACCTCACGCTCTACTACAATGTCAATCCCGGAGCCCACGCTGAGGCTGTGGAGAGGCTCAACGCCCTTGCGCACGAGGGGTTGAACACCCGCGCCCTGCGCCGACAGGTGGACAGCATCTATGCCATCGGCTACCTGATGCCCCCGGAGGAGATGCCCGACTATGAGAAGCACACGCTGGTGGTGTTGGACGGCAACGTGGGTTCGGAACACAGGGCAAGCGACTTTGTGACCCCCATAGATGTGGCTGACGCCTTGCTGCGCGACAGCGTGCTGGTGCCCACCTTGGTGTATGACGCCAACCGCACTCAGCTTGAGATGGATTCCCGAATCTCGCAGCTGGTAACGTCAGCGGGAGTGGTGAAACAGGGCGAACGCATCATTGCCAAAGGCGAGACAGTGACGGCGGAACGGGCACGCATCATTGCCTCGCTGGAACAGGAGAACGACAAACTGTACCGCGAGAACTACCATCCTTGGGGCCGCTATGCCGGACAGCTGATGCTGTGCATCATTGCCTTCATAGCCCTCTACATGTTCCTTAAAAACACACGGCACCCCGTGTTGGAGGACAACAGGAAGGTGTTTTTTGTGATGCTGCTGGTGCTGCTTATGTCGGCACTGACAGCTTTAGTGACCAACCAGAGTCCCGAATTGGTGTTGATAGTGCCGCTGTGCATCGTGCCCATCATGATGAGGGTATTCTTTGACATGAGGGTGGCGCTCTATGTCCACGTCACCACCATCATCATCCTTGCCAACATGGTGCCCAACCCCTTCGAGTTCATCTTCTACCAGCTGATAGCCGGCATGATGTCCATTGTCACGGTGCGCAACTTCGAGAACAGGAGCAAGTTCTTCCTTGTCAGCGGAGCCATCTTCCTCTCCTACTCGCTCATCTACACTTTCGGTGTGCTGAGCCAGGAGAGCAACCTGCAGGGCATCACCGCCGGGCGCTACATGGTCTTCTTCCTCAACGCCCTGCTCACGTTGCTGGCCTACCCGCTCATCTACCTCTTTGAGCGTGCTTTCGGCATCACTACCAACCTGACGCTTATGGAGCTGTCCTCCACCAACACTCCGGCCCTGCGCGAACTGTCACGCAACGCCCCCGGCACATTCCAGCACGCCATGCAGGTGGCCAATATCAGCGAGGATTTGATAAACGAGATTGGCGGCAACGCCCTCCTTGCCAAAGTGGGCGCACTCTACCACGACATTGGCAAACTCTCCTCGCCCCTTTTCTTCACCGAGAACCAGAACGGGTCCTTCAATCCCCACGACGAGCTGGACTACACCGAGAGTGCCGCCATCATCATCCAGCACGTGCGCTCCGGCTTGGAGCTGGCCAAGAAATACCACCTGCCCGCCTCGGTGCAGGACTTTATCCGCACGCACCACGGCACGACCATGACGGGCTACTTCTATGCCAAACAGATGAACGAGCATCCGGACGAGCCCATCAACCCGCAGGATTTCCAGTATCCGGGGCCCACACCTTTCTCGCGTGAGACAGCCGTGGTGATGATAGTGGACAGCGTAGAGGCAGCATGCAAAAGCCTGCCCAACCACAACAGCGAAACCATCAACGCCCTGGTGGACCGCATCATCGACAGCAAAATCAGTCAGAACCAACTGCAGAACTGCGACCTCACCTTTGGCGACATCACCCGCGTGAGGGCGATGCTGAAATCGAAGATGCTAAGCATCTATCATGCCCGCATCTCCTATCCCGTGGTGACGGAAACAAATCAAAAGTGAATGTGACACATTGAAAATCTATAAATCATGAAGAAAAATATCCTGACACACATTGGAGCCGTAGTGGTCATGCTGGCCATTGCAGCCATCTATTTCATGCCCATCATACAGGGCAAGGCCTTGCCACAAGGCGACCTGCAAAAATACGAGGGCATGGCAAAAGCACAGAAGGACTACCATGCTGCCACAGGCGAGTACAGCACTTGGTGCCCCAGCATGTTCGGCGGTATGCCGGGCTACCAAATCACCAACAGCCCGCAGCACTCGGTGTTCACCCCGCTGAAGAACATCCTTTCGTTGCAGATTTTCGGACGCCAGAACGATATGGGCGTGCTGTTCCTCTATCTGCTGGGTTTCTACATTGCCCTTGTGGCTCTTGGCGTCAGCCCTTGGTTGGCACTGCTTGGCGGACTGGCCTTCGGGTTGGGCAGCTATAACATCATCATCATTGAGGCCGGCCACATCACCAAAGCATGGGCGTTGGCCCTGATGGCTCCCGTACTGGCTGGCGAGATGCTATGCCTGAAAGGGGCTGGGACATGGCGGACGGACCGCAGACGGTCGACCCACATGCTGGTGTGGGGTGGTATACTCTTCATGCTGGCCTTGGGCTTGCAGATTGCCTTGAACCACATCCAGATTACCTTCTACACCGCCATAGGGGGGCTGCTGATGGGCATAGCCTATGCGGTATATGCATTGAAAGACAAATACTTTGTCCGATTCCTGCTGTCTACTGGCATCCTTGTTGTGGGTGTGGTGTTAGCGGTGGTCTGCAACACCCGTCACCTGCTGGTGAATGAGGAGTACATGCAGTACACCATGCGTGGCGGCAGCGAAATCACCGTCACCCCACAAGACCTGTACGGCAAGGACTACCCCCGCAACAACAACTCCAATGAGAACGGGCTGGACATCAACTACGCCTTCAGCTGGAGCTACGGGATTGGCGAGACCTACACCCTGTTGGTGCCTGGGGCACGCGGAGGCGGCAGCGTGGAGCCTGTGAGCAAGAGCAGTGCCTCGTACAGCAATTTCCATCAGGAGAAGATGCCGCTCTATTGGGGCGACCAACCTTTCACCAGCGGCCCCGTCTACTTCGGAGCCATCGTCATCTTCCTTTGCCTGTTCGGCATGATTGTGGTGCGCGGACCGGAACGGTGGTGGATACTTGCAGCCATGGTGCTGGCCATCCTCCTGTCGTGGGGACGCAACTTGATGGGCTTCAACGAGTGGATGTTTAACCATCTGCCCCTGTACAATAAATTCCGCACGCCGTCCATGAGTCTTGTGCTGGCCAATGTGCTGGCGGTGCTGATGGCCGTGCTGGGCTTGAAAGAGGCCACCGCGCTGCATGCCCAGGGCGAGGTGAAACGACTGATGCGCGGTCTGTACATCAGCGCAGGTGCCACGGTGGGAGTCATCCTGATCGGACTGCTGGCAAGCGGAAGCCTTTCCTTCAGCGGCCTTTCGGACTCGGAGATGGCCCGTCAATACGGCGACCAATGGCCTATGATTCAGGACATCTTTGTCAAGGACAGGAAAGCCCTGTTTGTGAGCGACTCGTGGCGCAGCATCCTGTTCATCCTGCTGGCAGCAGCCACACTGTGGCTCTACCTGAAGCGCTGGGCTGACAAGCCCAAGGCTGTGCTGCCAGTGGTGGCAGTGCTGGCCGTGCTGACGGTGATAGACCTGCAAGGCGTGAACAGCCGCTACCTGAACAGCGACAACTATGTGCGCAATGCCCGCATGCTGGAGATGCAGCCGGCACAGTATGACCGAGACATCGACGCCATCGCCCTGCAAACAGGCGACCAGGACTACCGCGTGCTGAACCTGGCCGTGAACACCTTCAACGACTCCAAGCCCTCGGCCTTCCACAACCAGGTGGGCGGATACAGCGCCGCCAAGCTGCGCCGCTATCAAGACCTGATAGACTTCTATATCGGATACCGCATCAACAACAATGTGCTGAACATGCTCAACACACGCTACATTGTGATGAACAACGGGCAGGTGCAGCGCAACCCCGACGCGCTGGGCAACTGCTGGTTTGTAAGGAATATCCGTCCTGTGGAGACCGCCAACGACGAGATTACCAAACTGAATGAGTACAACCCCGCCGTGGATGCCATCATCAACGTCCCCGAGATGGGCGACAAGCTGGCAGGACTGCCGGAGACTTGCATCAAAGGCCTCGCCGGGCTGCCCGTGGACAGCAACGCGACCATCGAGATGGAGCACAAGCGTCCCGCCGACCTCAACACCCTCACTTACCACAGCCACTGCGCCACCCCGATGCTGGCCGTATTCAGCGAGATATACTATGCACCCGACTGGAAGGCCTATATCGACGGCGAGCCCGCCGACTACCTCCGTGCCGACTACATTCTGCGTGCCATGGTCATCCCCGCTGGCGACCACGTCATCGAGTTCCGCAACGAGTCGCCCACCATGCACCGACTGGACAATATCACCCTCATCTGCTCCATTGCCACGGTGCTCATCATTGGTGGCGTGCTCTTCTTCTACTACCGCAAACGGAAAAACACTGAGAAGAAATGATTTCAGTCATCATCTGCACATACAACCGCGACAAATACATCTATAACGTGCTGCGGAGCATCGCCGACAACGACATGCCCCACAGCGAGTACGAGATAGTGCTGGTGAACAACAACAGCACCGACAAAACCGAGAGCGAATGCCAACGTTTCCAGACGGATTACCCCGACATACGCTTCCGCTACTGTGTGGAGACCAGCCAAGGACTGTCGTATGCCCGCAACTGCGGCATACGACAGTCCACTGGCGACCTGTTGGCCTACGTCGACGACGACGCTACGGTCAACAAGGAATACCTTAGCACCTACGCCAACTTCTTTGCCAGCAACCCTGACGCCGTGGCGGCGGGAGGCCCCATCCTGCCCGTCTACGAGACCGAGGAGCCCGACTGGATGACCCACTACACCCGACAGCTTATCACCGGCAAGCTCTATCTGGGCGACAAACAGAAAGAGTTTCCCCGCGGGGCTTTCCCCGGGGGCGGCAACGCCTGTTACCGCAAAAGTGTTTTCGACACCGTGGGCCTTTTCAACGTAGAGCTTGGCCGCAAGGGCAACAGCCTTATCGGTGCCGAAGAGAAGGACCTTTTTGACAAGATGACCACCAACGGCATGCACTTCTACTATCTGCCCACGGCCATCCTCTACCACATCATCCCGCCTCACAAATTGACGCAGGAATATTTTGACAGGCTCACCTACGGCATTGGTGTCAGCGAGCGCTACCGCACGCTGCAAATATCACGCAAGAAGTATCTCAACCGCCTGTATAAAGAGGCCATCAAATGGGGAGGCACGCTGGTGCTTTGGTGCTCCTACGCCTTGCGGCTACAGTTCACCAAAGGCAACAAGCTGGTAGCCTTCCGCCGCAATGTCACACGAGGGCTCCTAACCCGCTAAACCGAGCCTTGATTAGCCCCATCGGCCACTTGACGTTGAGAACAGAAATGCATTTTTATGACCTTTTAAACACCGTAGACACTCACATTCAAAAAAAAGTTGTATTTTTGCAACTTGCCAAAGAGGCAAAATAACCCAATTAAACGTCTGTAACTTTATATTACAGAACTAATTCTAAAAACAATACACCATCAAAATGGAAGACCTGAATCAAAATGCAGTCACCTCCACAACCGAGGAAAACGTCACCAAAGACGAGACACTGCAACCCGTTGCCCAGCAAGAGGCTCCTGCCGCTGCCGCCAACGACTCTGACATCAACAACACAACAGCCCCCGAGCCCGCCACCAGCGAGCAACCTGCCGAGAACGAGCAGCCCGCCGCTGCAACGACTCCCAACAACGAGGCCGAACCCGAACCCGTAGTGGACTATTCGTCCTTAGGACGCGAAGACCTGCTTGCAGCCTTCAACGAACTGATGGGCGACGACATCTCCCGCATCCGTAACCGTGCGAGCGCCATCCGCAACCAGTTCAACCTCCTCAACAAAGAGGTGGAAAAACAAGCCTTTGAAGCCTTCCTGGCCGAAGGTGGCAACAAGGAAGACTACAAGCCTGCCGCCGATGCCGTAGCCGAAGCATTCTACAAGGCCTACGACACCTACCGCGCACGCCGCCAAAAGATGCAAGAGGAAATTGACGCACAGAAAGCCGCCAACCTTGAGGCCAAGAAACAAATCCTCGAAGAGCTCCGTACGCTTATCAACAAGGATGAGGAGACCCTCAAACAGACCTACGACGAGTTCAACGCCATCCAGGACAAATGGAAGGCCATTGGCGAAGTGCCCCGCGACCAGATGAACGACCTCTGGCAGAACTACCATTTCCTGATTGAACAATTCTTCAACAAAGTAAAGATAAACAAAGAGCTGCGCATGCTCGACCTGAAGCGCAATCTGGAGCAGAAAATACAGCTCTGCGAACGCGCCGAGGAGCTGATTGTCGAGACCTCTGTGGTCAAGGCTTTCAAGGCCCTCCAAGAACTCCGTGCCCAGTGGCGCGAGATTGGCCCCGTGCCCACCGAGCAGAACGAGGAGACCTGGCAGCGTTTCAACAATGCCGCCAACCAGATTGACGAGCGTCGCCGCGAATACTACGACCAGCGCAAAGAGGAGCTCGACCAGAATCTCCTTGCCAAACAGGCTCTCATCGAAAAAGCCACGGAGCTCACCCAGGAGACACCCCAAAGCACCAAGGCTTGGAACGACACCACCGAGGCCCTCGACGAGCTGCTGAAGCTCTGGAAGAGCATTGGTCCCGTGCCCCGCGAGCAGAACGAAACGGTTTGGGCTCAGTTCAAGGGCATCATCGACAAGCATTATGCCGACAAGAAACTCCATTTCGGCCAGATGCGCGACGAACAGTCCGAGAACTACAACAAGAAGGTTGACCTCTGTCTCCGTGCCGAAGCCATCGCCAAACGCGAGGACTGGAAGAAAGCCACCGAAGAGCTCCTGCAACTCCAGGCCGAATGGAAGACCATCGGACCTACCAGCCGCAAAGTGAGCGACAAGATATGGCATCGTTTCCGCAGCGCTTGCGACGAGTTCTTCGCCAAGAAGGGCGAGTTCTTCAAAGACATCCGCAGCAGTGAGAGCGAGAACCTCACCAAGAAGACCGCCATCCTGGAAGAAATCAAGGCTTACCAATTCGGCGACAACAAGGAGGAGAATCTCACCGCCATCAAAGACTTCCAACGTCGTTGGGCGGAGATTGGCCACGTCCCCATGAAGGAGAAAGACCGTATACAAAAGGAATACCGCTCACTCTTGGACGGCATCTTCGAGCAGCTGAAAATCTCAGCACGCGAGGCTGACGAGAACAACTACCGCGAACGCATCCGCAACCATAGCGGTGCTGGCAATGAGCGTTTCCGCGACAACGAGCGCAACCAGCTCCTCAACCAGATTGAGAAGATGCGTTCCGACCTCAAACTGTGGGAGAACAACCTCGGTTTCCTCGCCAACAGCAAGCAGGCCGACCTCCTGAAGGAGGAATTTGAGCGCAAGATGGACAACACCCGCCGCCAAATTGCCCTCCTCGAAGCCAAAGTCCGCATCTTAGACGAAGCCTCCGAAGAAAAAGAGCAAAACAATGAAACCAAAGAATAGTCTGTGAATAGAAAAAGCATAGTGCTAAAACATCCCAAACTGCACATCGACGTGCAACAGAGATATGCTCCATTACGATTCTCTGTACCATTCATTATTCTATTCGTACTAAGTGCGTTTCTTTACATTGTTCTTGCCACAAGTTGCAAACAGTCACCTGTCGAAGCGGTAAAAATACACCGCTTCGATAAGGTGCTTTTTGACACCCCTGTCTCGCAGCTTCCGCAGACCATTGCACAACGCCGCAATGAGTTCAGCACCGACCTCCTCAACCTGCAGCCGGAGAACCCCGAATTCATGCAGATGCTCCAAGGCTTTGTGCAGGACCCCACCATGCGGGACATCTACCGCATTGCCGACAGCGTTTTCGGCGACATGCAGCCGGAGGCCGAGGGGCTGGGCGATGCCCTGAATAGAGCCGAAAAACTCTGCCCCACCATCCGCTACGACAAGGTCTACACCTTCCTTTCCGGCACCTTTAACTACGACATGCGTGTGGGTTGCAACAGCCATGAGCTCATCATCAGCCTGGACCAATACATCCTTCCCTACACCGAACGCTACAACTATTTCAACAACCCCCTCTACTTGGTGCTGCAAAGCCGCCGCGAGTATCTTTTGGCTGACTGCATGACGGCCATTGCCCGCCAGCACATTGCCATTCCCCAAGACCGTGAGATGTCCCTTTTGGACTACATGATCTCCGAAGGCAAAGCCATCTATTTTGCCCAGCAGACACTCCCCAATGCACCCGACAGCATCCTTGTGCGCTACACCACCCAACAACTGGACTGGATGGAACAAAACGAAGAGCACGTATGGTCCTACCTTCTGCAAACCAAACTTCTTTTCGAGACGGACTACATGCGCTTCCACAACCTTATCGACGATGCCCCCAAAACCAACGCCTTCCGCGACTCATCTCCCCGCACCACTGACTTCATCGGCTGGCATATCGTCAGCCGCTTTATGAAGAACACCGGCCTCTCCATGCAGCAACTCTTCGAAGAGACCGATGCACAAAAAATCCTCAACCAATCAAACTACAGACCCAAATGACCGCTACCCGCAAACGCGGCTGGATACGCACCAGCAACATATACGGCTACCTCTTCAGCAAAGCCCTCCTGGCCTTGCTGCTGCTCCTGGCCGCCCAGATTTTCTTCTATCTCGACAACACCCGCATCTTTCATATCGCCGATGTGAAGGAATGGCTCGGCATACTCTGGGGCAACATCACCTTTGGCATTGCCACCATCGGATGTCTGCTGCTGCCCTACTTTGTCGCCAACCTCCTCCCCTTCAAATTCCGCTGGAACAAGCATTACCACCGCCTCGTCGAAATCTTTCTCTACTACGTCCCCGTGCTTTTCATCATTGTCACCGACATCTGCGACGCCGCCTACTACCAATACACCTACCGCCGCCTGACAGGCGAAATATTCAGCTACCTCGGCATCAGTGGCAACATGGGCTCCCTCTGGCCCCATTTTTTTGTTGACTATTGGCAGGCCACCGTTGTCGGCGTCCTGCTCATCATTGCCACCTTCTGGATTGGAACGAAGATACGGCTCATAGGCCGCAACCAATATCGCAACCACCGCATCAACGACCTCGTAGGTCTCATCCTCGGCGTTGGAGTGGTCATCTTCCTGCTTCGTGGCGGTTTCGGCCACAACATCGACTGGCACGACACCACCAAATACTGCCAAGCCAAAAACAGTGCCCTGGTAACCAACAGCGGCTACAACATTGTCCGCACCTTCAATGGCGGCACTCTGCATGAAGTTGAGTACATGGACCAAGCCCAGGCCCTCAACCTTTTCAACCCCCAATTCATGCCTGACTCGACCCTTGCTCAGTCCCGTCCCGATGCCACCAACGGTTGGGGTCCCTACGCTGGCCAATTGCCCGCTACCGACTCCACAGAGCAAACCTACAGCAACATAGTGGTCATTGTCCTCGAAAGCTTCTCGCAGGAGTATATGGGTTGCTACAACCAAGGCATCATGCCTTCCTTCACACCTTTCCTCGACTCCCTTGCCCAGCACTCCATCGTCTACCAAGGCCGTGCCAACGGCAAGAAATCCATCGAGGGCATACCTGCCATCTTTGCCTCACTGCCCACACTGATGCCTTTCCCTCTTACCCTGAGCGACTATGCCGACGACAGTCTCTACGCCCTCCCCGCCATATTGCGCGAAAATGGTTACCATACAGCCTTCTTCCACGGAAGCTACAACGGCGTGATGTCCTTCGACAAACTCTGCCCCCGCATGGGCTTCTCCGAATACTATGGCCAGAACGAGTATATGGCCGACCGCCGTGCCCGCCAGTCGGACTATGACGGCTGCTGGGGCATCTTCGACGAGTACTTCCTCCAGTACATGTCGCGCCAGCTCTCCACCTTCCGCCAACCCTTCTTCACCGGCGTCTTCACCCTCTCCTCCCACCACCCCTACACCATGCAGCCCGACCGCGTAGGCCAGTTCCCCGAAGGCCCCCATCCGCTCTGTCAGGTGGTCTCCTATTCCGACAACGCCTTGCGCAAGTTCTTCGACGCTGCCCGACGGACGGAGTGGTACAAGAACACTACCTTCATCATCACCGCCGACCACAGCGGCCAAGGCCTTAGCCGCAAATACAACGACTACAATGGCTGGTATCGCATCCCGATGATTATCTACCGTCCCATGTACGAAGAAGGGCTCGCTCCTGAGCTTGGCGCCGACTGTCGCTGCCACCAGGTCTACACCCGCCTCATGCAGCAGACGGACATTATGCCCACTCTGCTTGACTTCCTCGGCATCCCCGCACGCACCGTCTGCTTCGGCACCAGTGCTTTCCGCAATCCCACTGGCGGCTGGCAGATAGCCTACGGCAACAGCTACCACCAACTCGAAACTGCCGACGGTAAAACTGCAATCCTCACACACACCAACGAAGAGGGCAACGGCAACATCCAACTGCTCAAAGCCATCGTGCAACAATACAACCATCGTCTCATCAACAACCAAGTCCACTAACCATGAAGAAAAGAATGCTCGTCATCGTCAACCCCATCTCGGGCGTTGGCCGACAGAAGAAAATAGAACGGCTGCTCAGCGCGAACCTTAACCCCGACCTCTACGACTACGAAGTGCGCTATACCGAGCGCATACACCACGGCACCGAGCTGGCACGCCAAGGTGCCGACGAAGGCTTTGACGTCATTACCGCCGTGGGCGGCGACGGCAGTGTGAACGATGTCATTGCCGGCATGCACGGCAGCGACGCCACTCTCGGCATCATTCCCTGTGGCAGTGGCAACGGGCTGGCACGCTGCATGAAGATTCCCCTCACCCCGGCGTTGGCCATCCGCGTCCTCAACCAGAACAATCCCGGCCTTATCGACACCATCATCCTCAATGAGAAGTACTACATTGCAAGCATCGCCGGCGTGGGGTTCGACGCCTACATCGCACGCCTTATGAAGGCGGCCAAAATGCGCGGGTTCTCCGCCTACCTCAACCTCATCCTCCGCGAATACCCCACCTACGAGTCGAAGGACTACACCCTTGTCATCGACGGCCACGAGATACATCGCAAAGCCTGGTTCACCACCTTTGCCAACAGCAACCAGTTTGGCTACAATGCCGCTGTAGCGCCCCAAGCCAAACTCGACGACGGACTGATTGACATCAGCATTGTCGACAAAATACCCATCGAGCACCTTCCCGTCACCGGCCCCCTTGTCTATGCCAACCACTTTGAGCTCAGCCAGCATGTCGAGATGTTCAAAGCCCACGAAGTCTTCGTGGCCGGCAATATCGACAAATGGGTCAACATCGACGGTGAAGGCGAGAACGTAGGCAACGAGCTCCATTTCGTCAACCACACACGCAGTATCAAAATCATGAAACGCGACATGAAACGCGCCCTCATCTCCCATCAGACTTCGGAGAACCTCCAGGTGATACGCGAACAATTGGAGCAGACCCGCGCCCAACTCCTCCCCAAGAAGAAATAGCCATGTCCAAGAAACATACACCACGGAATGCCACAGGCGTGGTCTACTCCACCAACCCCGACTTCCAATACCAATACGAAGACGACTCCTCCCAGCCCGAGACCCTGGCCCCGTCGGCTCAGAAGTTGAGGGTTCGGATGGAACGCAGTGGGCGTGGCGGCAAGACCGTCACCGTCGTTTCTGGCTTTATCGGCACTGATGACGACCTTAGCGACCTTGGCAAAACCCTCAAAACACGCCTTGGAGTGGGCGGCAGTGCCAAAGACGGACTCATCATCATCCAAGGCGATTTCCGCGACCGCCTTATTGCCCTGCTTCAATCCCTCGGCTACCCCGCCAAATAGTTCCCCCCGCGGGTTTTGGCATGGCCACAGCGCAGCCCTATCTGTTTATCTGAGTGCACATACTACGGAGCCGTTACCGACCACTCCCCCTCAATGCGGCGAGATTCCGTGAATGCTGCAACGTGGTAGTCCCCATGCGGGCCACCCCTTCATATCCTCCTCGGAAGTGGTGCCATCCACCGTGCGTCGCTCCACCATCGTTCAGTTTCAATCTTATACCCCTCTATCCTCGTCTCCACCCACGTTGTCATACAGAAGCGCTCCCCTGCCGGATTGGGCATCACCGACATGCTCTCCTTTAGCATCGCTTGGGCAATCCCGTTGTCACTTGCGGGGAGACCCATACCACAGATACCGCCATGAAGAGCAGATCCCTGCGGGGAAAAGAAACGGAATGATTGCCAGCCGCTCGCAGCAACTTCGCTATTTGTTGTTCATTTGTCAGATTGTATTTACATCATTTATCCAATGAAAAAGGAAGAAATGAGGAACAAATGTTAGAGAACTGACCTATAAGGAGCGAAGAAAGGGTTGTGGAACGGAGGAAAGGGTGCAGAAAAGGAAAGGCGCGACCTACTGGATGCGGCCACCTTTGTAGAAATGCTTGCTCCAGTAGCCTTCATCCAAGCGACTGATAATAACGCCGCGGGAGGTGGAGGAGTGGGCAAAGAGTCCATTTTTGAGGTAGATGCCGACGTGGGAGACACGGCCTTTGCTGTTGGTGAAGAAAACCACGTCGCCCTCGCGCAGCTGGCTGCGGGAGACGAGTTCGGCATCCTGCTGCATGTCGTTGGCCACGCGGTGGAGGTTGCGCCCATAGACCTGGCGGTATATGTTGCCTACGAAGCCTGAACAGTCCACCCCGTTCTTGTCGGTGCCGCCGTAGCGGTAGGGGGTTCCCATCCACTCGTTGATGGCGTCATAAAGGGCCTCGTTGTCGCCTGGTTCGCGCTCTATGCCCAAAGCGTTGACATTGCCGGCGCGGCGCGCCTCGTCGGAGGGGGTGGGCACGTAGGGCACTTCCTTCACATATTCGTCGACGTAGAGCTCGCCCATGGAGTAGTCCTCCTCCTCCAAATCCTTGTCGAGGAAACGTTTCACACTCTCGCACGAGGCGAAGCAGACGAGGGTTGCAAGACCGAGAAATAGCAGAAGAAGACGGTGGCGCATGGGGGTTGTCATTCTTTGACGAGGAAGATATCCTCGTTTTGGCGTTTCATATAGTAGTGTTCGCGCCCATAGGTTTCGATGGCTTCGGGGTTGTCGATGAGGGATACGGCGGCTATGCTGTCCTGCTCGATACCCTGACGGATGAGGTCGGCCTCTTTGTTGAGTTCGGAGACCTCACGATTCAGCTTATGCGTCACCATGACGTTGTTCTCCCCAAGGAAGAGGAAGAAGAGCAGGAAGATGAGCGTAGCGGCCACGTACTTGTTCTTCACTATGCGCCAGATGGTGAGGAGGGTCTTTTTCATGGTAAGGGGTGTTTGGGTGGGGAAATCGAGTGAGGCAAGAGTGGTTAGCGCACTTTGAGCCGCTGGCCATAGCGGATACGGTCGGAGCGGAGGTGGTTGAGTTTTTTGAGTTTGCTGACGGTGGTGCCATGCTTGGCAGCGATGGAGGAGAGCGTCTCGCCACGGCGCACTTTGTGGTAGGAGCTGTTGTTGTTGCGACGGTTGGAAGCACTCTTCTTGGTGACGGCGGGGCGCTCCTGGTCAGGGGCGACGACGACAGGTGAGGCACTGAGGGAGTCCTCCGAGTCGCGGAAAATCTCCTCGGCATGCTGGATGAGGTCGTTCATCTTGCTGGTGGGCAGGCAGAGGGGATAGGAGCCGTTCTGACCGGGGATGTAGTCGGCACGGTATTGGGGGTTAAGGGCGCGAATCTCTTCGATGTCAATGCCGATATACTTGCTAATGTTGGCAAAGGTCATGTTGCGTTCCACCATGACGGTGTCGGTGCGCAGGGGCAGGGTGACACGCTTGGGGTGAAGGCCGTGCTCGGGATAGAAGTTCATGATGTAGGTGGCGGCGATGAAGGCGGGCACATAGCCGCGGGTCTCGCGGGGCAGGTAGGGGTAGATCTGCCAGAAGTTCTGTTTGCCCCCGCTGCGGGCTATGGCTTTGTTGACGTTGCCTGGACCGCAGTTGTAGGCGGCAATAGCCAAGTGCCAGTCGCCAAAGACATTGTGGAGGTCGTGGAGATAGTGGGCGGCGGCATCGGAGGATTTGTAGGCGTCGCGACGTTCGTCGATGACGGAGTTGACCTCCAGGCCATAGTTCTTGCCGGTGGTGTACATGAACTGCCACAGGCCGGCGGCACCCACACGCGAGGTGGCCTTGGGATTCATGGCGGACTCGACGATGGTGAGGTATTTAAGCTCTTCGGGCACATCGTAGCGTGCCAGAGACTCCTCGAAGAGGGAGTTGTAGTATTCCGAAAGGGTGAGCATGACGTCAAGACGGTTGCGCATACGGTTGAGGTACATGCGGATGTGGGAACGGACCTCTTGGTTGAAGGTCATGGGGATGACGGTGTGGAGAGAGGCCAGACGATGGGCAATGACCGAATCGGGAATTTGGTCGAAGGCATAGTCGGTATTGATGTTGGCGTGGTGCCTACGGGTGGTGGAGGTGTATTTTGTGAGGACATAGCTGTTGAGCAGGCTGTCGTAGTTGGTGACAAACTGGTCGGCCATGTCGAGTGCCTCTTGGTTGACGTGATGGATTTGTGCTGTGGCAGCGGGCGCGACAAGCAGCAGGACGATGAGGGTGTATATGAATCGTTTCATTTGTTATAACGGGATAGTCCCGGACTGTGTTTGTTTGGCCTGGGCGACAGCTGGCGGAGGGCGAAAAGGCTATCCCTCAGCATGTCGAAAAGGCATTCGGTTCTCTGTTTTCTATATTATTGAGGTTGCAAAAATACGCATATTTTTGTTTATGGCAAAATAAAAATGGAGGATTTTACCAACGGTCGGATGTCGGAAAATAGTTATTCACATACAACATATTGAGGGAATAAAAATTAACCGACAGGGAGGTGGAGAAAAAAAATATTTTGAGCGGGAAAGGGGTGTGAAAGGATTTTTTTTCGTATCTTTGCAGCATCATCAAAACGAAACAAACAACATTATAGTCATGGAAATCACGATTACAGAACAGAATTTCGACGAAGTATTGAAGAGCAACGCCGTCGTCATGGTTGATTTTGGTGCCACCTGGTGCGGTCCCTGCAAAGCCCTTGCCCCCGTGGTGGAGGAGATTGCCAACGAATATGCCGGACGCTGCGCCGTGGGTAAGGCCGACGTGGACCAGTGCCCTGAAGTGACCGGACGGTTCCGTATCCGCAACGTGCCCACAGTGCTGTTTTTCAAAAACGGCGAGCTGAAGGACAAGAGCGTGGGCGCCGTGCAGAAGAAGACCCTCACTGACAAGATTGACGCCCTGCTGTAAGAGAGTTGTTCGAAGATTTAGAAAGATACAAGTCGCTGGACTTCTACGCACGCCAGACGGTGGAGGGATTCATCGCGGGCTTGCATAGAAGTCCTTTTCACGGTTTTTCGGTCGAGTTTGCCGAGCACAGGCAGTACTCGCAGGGTGAATCGACCCGCAACATAGACTGGAAGCTGTATGGCCGCACGGACAAGCTCTTTGTGAAGCGCTATGAGGAAGAGACCAACCTGCGCTGCCAGCTGGTTATTGATCATAGCAGTTCGATGCTGCTGCCCACCGAGGGACAGGGCAACCTGAAACAGCCCAACAAACTGACTTTTGCCTGCTATGCCGCAGCGGTGCTCTCAGAGCTGCTGGTGCGACAGCGCGATGCCTTCGGCCTGTCGCTGTTGAGCGATGGGATAGACCTACAGACCGATTGCCGCAGCAGCCGCGCTTTCCAACAATACATACTGCAGCTACTGGAGGCCGAGCTGAAGCCAGTGGCCGGCAACAAGGGGCGCAACGCTGACAAAAGTGAGGCCTTGCGGGGGACACAGATTACGGAAGCCCTGCACTTGACGGCAGAGCGGCTGCACCGACGTTCGATGGTAGTGATATTCACCGACGCACTGGTGAAGCCCTCGGACCGCGACCCGTTGATGGATGCACTGAGGCACCTACGACATTGCAAACACGAGGTGCTGCTGTTCCACACCCTGCACCACGCGCAGGAGGTGGAATTCGAGTTTGCCAACCGCCCGACCGAATTTATCGACCTTGAAAGCGGTCGACACCTGAAAGTAATGCCATCGGAAGTGACGGAACGATATCGCGAGATTATGCGCCAACAGACCGCCGACCTGAAACGCCACGCAATACAATATAGGATTGACTATCAACCTATAGATGTGGGGCTTGGGATGGAGCAAGTGCTGCTGCCATACCTACTGAAGAGGAGCCGACACCAGTAAGAAGAATAATCTTTTTTGTTAAAATATTAAACAGACTTGCAATAAATCAATTATTTTTCTTATCTTTGCAAATTGAAGATTTACACTTAGACGGGTGTAAAGTAATGAATAAAAATGTATCGAATTAAAATATAACAATAGTATGAGCACAAGGAAATACACCTTAGTAATCAACCCCGGTGCAACCTCGACCAAGGCTGCTATCTATGACGGGGAGACGGAAGTGTTTACCGAAAACCTGTCGCACCCCATTGAAGAAATACAGAAATTCCACGAAGTGGCTGACCAATTCGACTACCGCAAAGGGGCCATCCTGGACATGCTGAAGCGCCACAACATCGGCACCGACGAGATTGCCGTAGTGATGGGCCGCGGCGGTCTGACCCGCCCGTGCGAGAGCGGTGTCTACCGTGTCAACGACTTGATGAAAAAGGAGTGCCATGACGGTATCCAGGGCAAGCACGCCTGCAACTTGGGTGCCCTCATCAGCGACTCGATCGCCAACGAGATTGGGTTGCCATGCGCCTACATTGCCGACCCCGGCATCGTCGACGAGCGTCCCGACTACGCCAAGATCACCGGTCACCCCGTATTCGACCTCGACCCCTCGCACGAGGGCGTCATTTGGCACTGCCTGAATCAGAAGATGACCGCTAAGCTTTACGCCCGCGAACTGGGCAAACACTATGAGGACCTGAACCTCATCATCGCCCACATGGGCGGCGGCGTCAGCGTGGGTATCCACGAGCATGGCCGTTGCGTGGAGGTGAACCGTGCACTGTGCGGACTGGGAGCCTTCTCCCCCACCCGCTGCGGAAGCATCAACGCCAGCAAGCTGATCGAGGTGGCATGCAGTGGCAAGTACACCGAAGCCCAGCTGAAGAAACTGGTGACTGCTGAAGGCGGATTTGTGGCCTACCTGGGCACCAACGATGCCTACGAGGTGGAGAAAAAAGCCATCGCCGGCGACAAGAAATGCCAACTGCTGGTAGACGCTTTCTGCTATCAGGTTTCGCTGGAAATCAGCCGTCTGGCAGCTGTGGTGAACGGCAAAGTCGACGCCATCCTCCTTACGGGCGGTATCGCTTACAGCAAACCCTGGATGCAGATGATAACCGACCGCGTCAGCTGGATTGCCCCCGTAAAAGTGTACAAGGGCGAGAACGAGATGCTGGCTTTGGCCATCTGTGGCAAGGAAATCCTTGACGGCGTAGAGCCAAAGGAGTACAAATAAACTACGGGAACGCTCCCTGAAAAAGCAACATTAATGTCAGCCGACATCCGTCGGGTGACATTGATGTTGTGCATACAAGTAGGGTTAAGAGATTAATTTATAAAGTAAAACAATATCTTTAGAACATGAAAAAAGCACTGATTCTATTGGCAGTCCTGACCGTGGGAGCCATGGCCACTGCACAAGAGGTGAAAATCAAACGCGGCAAAGTAACCATGAGCGAGGCCGACTACAACCTGCTGAAACAGAAGGCAGACGCCTATGAGAGCACCAAGAAGGCCCTCGACGAGACACTGGCAAGCTACCAAAAACAGCAGAGCATGAACGACATGTACAGACCCGTCGAGTTGAAGACCTTCATCGACTCGGCATCGTATGCCATCGGTAAGGACATCTACCAAAACTGGCTTCAGCAGAACCTGGGCATCAACGGCGAGGCTGCTGGCCAGTCGATGATTGACTGCTACAAAGGTCAGAACACTTGGAACGAGGCCACGATGCGCCCGCTGCTCAACCGCTTCCAGCAGGAGTTTGAGAAACGCCAGCGCGAAGAGCAGGAGAAGTTGATGGCCGGCAAGGACGACAACATTGCCGCCGGCAAGGAATTCCTGGCCAAGAACGCTGAGAACAAATCCGTCTACCAGACCAAGAGCGGTCTGCAATACAAGATTGAAAAGAAAGGCAACGGCAAAAAGCCCAAGGCTACCGACAAGGTGAAAGTCCACTACACCGGCAAATTACTGGACGGCAAAGTGTTCGACAGCAGTGTTGAGCGCGGACAACCCGCCGAGTTCTTCCTCAACCAAGTGATTCCCGGCTGGACGGAAGGCCTTCAGTTGATGGAAGTGGGTTCCAAATACACCCTCTACATCCCCTACAATCTGGCATACGGCGAGCAGCCTGTGGGTTCCATCCCTCCCGGCTCAACCCTTATTTTCGAGGTTGAACTGCTCGAAATCCTCCCCGGAGGCAACAACAATAACGGCATCCAGGTAATCCACAAATAAGTGAACACCTTCGGCACATTATTCCGGCTGACAACCTTCGGCGAATCCCACGGCACAGCCTTGGGCGGCATCGTCGACGGTTGTCCAGCCGGACTTGTTATCGACCACTCGTTGATAGCTGCCGAACTGCTCCGCCGGCGTGAAGGTGACACCCCTTCTCCCCTCACCACACGCCGACACGAAGCCGATGAGGTGGAATGGCTGAGCGGAATCCTTGACGGGAAAACGCTGGGCACCCCCATTGCCTTCGTCATCCACAATAGCGACCAACGCCCTGCCGACTACGAGGCACTGCGCGACTGTTTCCGACCCGGCCATGCCGACTATACCTACATGCAGAAGTACGGCACCCGCGACTATCGGGGCGGAGGGAGAGCCTCGGGCCGCGAGACGGCGGCACGTGTTGTTGGCGGCTCCATTGCCAAAATGTGGCTCAAAGAACAGCACGTCGCATTCAGAACACACCGCGACGGTCGGCTCATCACCTGCACCATCAGCGGACTGCCAGCCGGCATTGGCAGCCCCATTTTCGACCGCCTTAACGCCCGTCTGGCATACGCCGTCCTGTCCATTCCCTCGGCACAATCCTTCGTCACGGGTGAGAATCCCAACGATTGGCAATTGCCCAACGACCAATATCCCGACCAATGGACCCCGCAGAGCACAGGCTCCAACCTCACCCTAACCAACCACTGCGGCGGCATACAAGGCGGCATCAGCAACGGCATGCCTGTCGTGTTCCACGTCGGTTTTCATTCCCCCGTCACCCAGCCGCAGGGCATGACCTGCCGCAAGGCTGACGGAACGCTGACCACGGTTGCCCCCGGTGGCCGCCACGACGTGGACCACAGTTCACGCTTGCCTGTCATTGTAGAGAGCATGGCCGCCCTTGCCGTTGCCGACAGTCTCATGGCTGCAAAAGCCTATAATCAACAACCCTAAATCCTTGAAAACCTTGAAACATATTATCCCCATCCTTGCCGTGGCCACGCTACTCATTGCCTCCTGCGGCAACAAGAACGACATCACCATCCAAGGCACCCTCGCCGACGGGGCCGGGAAAGTAATCTACATCGAGGAGATGACCCCTGAAGCACGCCTGTTCATTGACTCCATCACCCTCGACAGCAAAGGGCACTTCAAGTTCCGCTACACCATGCCCTACAAGACTTTCTACAATGTCCACGTGAGCGAATCCGACTACATAGTCCTGCTCCCAGACATGGGCGAAACAATTACTATCGAGGGCAGCTACGACTCCCTTTCCACCACCTACCATCTCAACGCAGGTCCCGAATCGCAACTGCTGTGGCAACTGCAGGACTACTCCAACGATGGCAGCCGTGCTTTGCGCGACATCGTAGCCACGGACCAGCACAACCAGCAACTGCTTGCCGACGGGCAAATCACCAATGCCGACTATGACGCAGCCCGCCAGGTGACCGACTCACTCTACTTGGCCGCTTTTGCCGACCAGCAGCACTATGTCGTTGACTTCATTCAGAACAACCTCGGCTCCCTTGCCACCCTCATTGCCCTCTACAAGCCCTTCAACAACCGTCCTCTGATTGACCCTGAAGACAGCTTCGAGTTCTACGAGGCCGTGCTCGAAGGCCTTGAGGAAACCATGCCTGACAACCCCCACACCCTCAACTTCAAGAACCAAGTGGAGCGCACCCGATTCCAGTATGCCCGGTAACAAGCTCTATTTCATCACCGATGCCCACCTTGGCGCAGGGCCCGACACCCTTGAGCGGGAAAAGGAGCTCTGCACCCTGTTGAACCGCATAGCCGAAGATGCCTCCATGATAATCTTTCTTGGCGACATGTTCGACTTCTGGTTCACCTATCGGCATGTGGTGCCGAGGGGCTACACCCGGCTGCTTGGGTGCATGGCGGGTCTTGCCGACAGGGGGATAACACTGCACTACTTTGTCGGCAACCACGATATGTGGATGTTCGACTACCTCACCGACCAAATGGCCATCTCCATGCACAACGACCCCGCTATTCTTGAGTTTGACGGCAAACGCTTCCTCATCGGCCATGGCGACGGCCTCGGCCACCTTGACAAGACCTACGACTGCCTCCGCTGGATATTCCGCAACCGCGTCAATCAAAAGCTTTTATCCCTTCTGCCCGAATGGATGACTTTCGGCATTGCCTCTGGCTGGAGCCAAAAGAAGCGCAGCACCCGTATGCGCCGCAAACCAGAAATACTCGAATACCAAGGCGACGACCGCGAAGGCATAGTCCTGCACTGCCGTGAGCGCCTTGCCACAGATCGACTCGACTACTGCGTCTTCGGCCACCGCCATACCCCCTTGGTCAAAGAAATCGCTGCCCCGAATGGCAACAAAACCACCTACGTAAATGTCGGCGATTGGTTGATACACAGGAACTACGCCGTCTATTCCGACGGCCATATCACCCTCCACGACCAAGCGTCCGTCACCGCCTAAACCATCAAAACAGAAAAAAAGGAGCCGGAACTCAGCAGTTCCAGCTCCTTTTTTTTTCAATCGTCCCGTCAGCATTATTTCTTCTGCGGGTTGTAGAAGACAAACTGGTTGTCAATCACATCGATGACTATGGTGTCATTGGTCTTGATTTTTTCTTCCAGTATCTGACGCGACAACTCGTTCAGTATCTCGCGCTGAATCACGCGCTTCACAGGACGTGCGCCCATTGCCGGGTCGTAGCCTATTGTGGCTAAGTGGTCTATGGCCTCTTCGGTTGCAGTGATGAGGATTTCGTTCTTCTCCAGCATCTTGGCTGCGTTGTTCAGCTGTATTTTCACCACCTCGCGGATTTGGCTCTGCGTCAGCGGGCGGAACATAACAATCTCGTCGATACGGTTGATGAACTCCGGACGCACCTGCTGCTTCAGCAGTTCCAGCACAGCCTTCTTGGTCTCCTCCAGCTCATACTCGTTCATCGGGCTGCCCTCCAACCGCTCGCGAATCACATCGCTGCCCATGTTCGAGGTCATGATGATAACCGTATTCTTGAAGTCGGCTGTGCGGCCCTTATTGTCCGTCAGTCTGCCATCCTCCAGCACCTGCAGCAATGTGTTGAACACGTCGGGGTGAGCCTTTTCAATCTCGTCGAAGAGGACAATGCTGTAGGGTTTGCGACGCACGGCCTCGGTCAGCTGGCCGCTCTCGTCATAGCCTACGTATCCCGGAGGCGCTCCAATCAGTCGCGACACGCTGTGACGCTCCTGGTACTCGCTCATATCGATACGCACCATCATGTCCTCATCGTCAAACATCACTTCGGCCAGGGCGCGTGCCAGTTCGGTCTTACCCACGCCTGTAGTACCGAGGAAGAGGAAGCTGCCTATGGGTCGGCGACCGTCGCTCAGACCCGTACGGCTACGGCGTATGGCGTTGGCTATTGTGCTGATGGCCTCGTCCTGTCCCACCACACGTTTGTGCAACTCATCTTCCAGGTGAAGCAGACGTTCGCGTTCGCTTTGCAGCATACGGGTGACGGGGATGCCGGTCCACTTGGAGACCACCTCGGCAATCTGCTCCGAGTCCACCTCCTCATTAATCATTGCATTGTCGGCCTGCATGGCCTTCAACTGTTGTTTCAGGTCGGCCACGTGCTTCTCGGCCTCCTTGATGCGGCCGTAGCGCAGTTCGGCCACCTTGCCGTAGTCGCCGGAGCGCTCGGCCTGTTCGGCTTCGAACTTGTAGCTCTCGATGTTTTTCACCTCGGCCTGAATGTTCTCCACTATGCTCTTCTCGCTCTGCCAACGGGCTTTCATCTGATTGCGCTGCTCGCTCAGGTCGGCAATCTCTTTGCCCAGTTGGGCCAGCTTGTCGGTGTCGTTCTCGCGCTTGATGGCCTCGCGTTCAATTTCCAACTGGCGGATACGACGTTCAATCTCGTCCAGTTCCTCAGGCACCGAGTCAATCTCCAGTCTCAACTTGGCGGCAGCCTCGTCAATCAGGTCGATGGCCTTGTCCGGGAGGAAACGGTCGCTGATGTAGCGGTTGCTCAGCTCGGCAGCGGCAATTATGGCTTCGTCCTTGATACGCACCTTGTGATGCACCTCGTAGCGCTCCTTCAGCCCACGCAGTATACTGATGGTGTCGTTCACGTCAGGCTCGTCGATAAGTACGGACTGGAAACGGCGCTCCAAAGCCTTGTCCTTCTCGAAATATTTCTGATACTCGGCCAGAGTTGTGGCGCCGATAGCCCGCAACTCGCCTCGTGCCAAGGCGGGTTTCAGGATGTTGGCTGCATCCATGGCCCCCTCGCCTCCGCCGGCACCCACCAGGGTGTGTATCTCGTCGATGAAGAGGATAATCTCGCCGTCGGCCTCGTTGATTTCGCGGATGACGCTTTTCAGCCTCTCTTCGAACTCGCCCTTGTACTTGGCACCGGCAATCAGTGCGCCCATGTCGAGACTGTAGATGGTCTTGCTCTTCAGGTTCTCCGGCACGTCGCCGCTGACAATACGGTGCGCCAAGCCCTCCGCGATGGCGGTCTTACCCACGCCGGGCTCACCAATCAGTATGGGGTTGTTCTTGGTCCTGCGGCTGAGGATTTGCAACACACGGCGTATTTCTTCGTCACGCCCGATGACGGGGTCCAGTTTGCCCGCTTGCGCCAGCTGGTTGAGGTTTTTTGCATACTTGTTAAGGGCGTTGTAGCTGTCCTCGGCGCTCTGGCTGCCCACCTTGCTGCCCTTGCGCAGGTCGGCAATGGCGGTGCGCAAGCTCTTATCGCTCACACCCGCATCCTTCATCAGGCGCGACAGCTCGTCGCGTCCGGCCAAGAGGCCCAGCAGCAGATGCTCAATGGAGATGAAGTCGTCGCCCATCTCAGTGGCCAGCTGAGTGGCCTTGACGAGGGCTTGATTGGCATCGGCGGAGAGGTACTGGCTCCCCCCGCTGACGCGCGGCAGACGGTCGATCAGTGCGTCCACCTGCCCGCTGAACCTGGGGATATTCACCTCCAGCTTCTTCAACAGGAAAGGAGTCACATTCTCGTCGACACTCAGAATGCCCTTCATCAGGTGCCCCGTCTCGATAGCTTGGTGCTGACGGGCCATGGCAATCTCCTGTGCCTTCTGTACGGCTTCCTGTGCTTTGATTGTGAATTTGTCTAAGGTCATAATATTATTGTTTTTATTTTTTTCGGAATCTGGTTTTTGTTGTGCTGTGTTTGCCTGCCCGTGATTAGGCGGCTGCAAGCAACACCTCAATCCCATCAAAAGGGATACCAACTGCAACAGACTGACAAAATGTCAGTCTGGCAACGCAACCGTTTTCTTGCAATGGGGCTGCCAACAAAGGCACGTCAAAGGGAAGGCTGCCGACGGAAAGGTTTGAGGCAAGACCCTACAATGGCATTAGCCTGAAGGGAAGCCACAACATAAAGGGGGCTCCCCCACCCTTCCTCCACTACTTCTATATCATTTCTCTAATATTTCTCTAACATTTGTTCCTCTCTGGGAGGAACAAATGATAAATGAGGATATGAAAAAAGAGGGCTGAGGAGCGAAGAAAGAGTTGACAGAGACCAAAAAAGCGCGAGGGTCGGAAAGACCGACCCCCGCGCTTATATTGGGCTGAAAACCCGTGGGAGCTTCAGCCTGCTGGGTGTTCGAACTTATTTCTTCACCACTTTCTGGAGAGTAGTGCCATTGGCGGTGATGACGCGGAACATGTAGACACCGTTGTCAAGGTTGCTGATGTTCACCTCGTTCTGGGTGGTGGTGGCAACAGTGCGGCCAGTAACATCGAGAACTTCGACGCGGACGATGTTGTCAGCATGGATGCTAACCATGTCGGTAGCGGGGTTGGGATAGATGGCCACCTGGGCGTCCTCAACGGGAGCAATGCCTACGTTAGGATCGTCGCCAGTGGTGACTCTGATTGCCCAAGAACCCTCAATTTGGCCATTGGTAGCCTCAGTAAGAGGCATCCAGGTATTACCATTCTTAAGATAAGAACCGTTGATATCGCCATTGTAAGGACCTGAAGCCATGGGGTAGTTACCAGTTACAGTGATAGTGACCCACAATGCCTTAGAAGCATCGATGGGGCAAGGACCACTGATATTGATGGTGCGCCAGCCTTCAGACTGCAGGGGAAGAGTACGGCTGCTGATAAGGGTTTGAGGAGCGGTTTCGGTACCGGAGTAGACCTCGATGGTGTAGTTGCCATTTTCTTTAACATAGAGGTCGACGCTCTTGACATGATTTCTGCCGGCAAGGTACTTGGACGGGAAGACAACACCCCAAGTAAATTGGCCACCATTACGGGAACCAATGTTGTTATCAACTTCACCTTCAAGATAAGTCATGGTGTTGCCCCATTGGTAATTGAATTCAATCACCTGAACAGTTTGGGTGACGGTGGTGGAACCGTTCTCGTTGGAAACGGTCACGGAAACGGTATAGGTGCCGCCATGCTCCCAGGTGGTGGAAGCAGTCATACCAGTGGCCGTGGCAGGAGAACCACCCTCGAAACTCCACTCAACGTTGGTAACAGGGCTGATGGTGTGGGCAACAACACTGAATTGGGTAGCGGTTTCAGCAATGATACGCTCGGGGAGGTTGAGAGAAACATTAGGAGCACCACCAACTACGGGTTTGAGAGCCAGAAGGTCGGCCATGTGAGAATTGCAGATGGCAGTGTCGCCATGGGAAATACCATCAGGCTCGCCATAGATGGAGGTGTAGTTTCCAGTTGAACCCTCGATGTAAACAACGTAAGGCACAGCATTGCCAAAGAGGCTCATGCAAGTGTTCAGAGCGGAGGCATCGTCAACAATGGGGATGGGGAATGTGCCACCAAAAGTCCAGTCGCCTTGGGTGGTGCCGGATTGGCCACCGCCAGCACCTGACACACCACGAATTTGGTCAATGGTGTTGGTGCTCTCGATTTCAACCCAGAGACAACGCAGCTCGTTGGTACCATTGGGTCCGAAACGGTTGTAGAAACCCTCCAGGATACCAGCCTGGTGGAGAGTCCAGCAAGGACCACACCAGCAAGCGGAATAGTCAATTACCACAGAATAGCCTGAGTCAATCCAAGCCTGGAGATCGATGGTTGCACCATCGATGGTGGTAGCGACAAAAGGCTGTCCAATTTGAGACCATGCGCCTTTGGCAGCACTGCCCTTGGCAAGATCAAGGTCGCTGAACTGTGCAAAGCTCACTGTACTGAACAGCAAAGCAGCAACAAATAATAGTTTTTTAAGCATAAAATTTTTGTGTCTTGTTATTGGCCATCAGACACTTCGGCTTTAAATGATTAATATTATTTTATTCTTTCGAAATGCAAAAATACGAAAAAATCCACAATGGAAAATAAAAAAACACAAAAAAATGGTTGTTAATAATTGTTATTCTCAACCGATTATATAGAATAAGAGTCATCGGGTGCATAGAAGTGAACAACTGTGTCGGAGAAGGCGGAAGAATTAGAGCAAAGAGTAATGTAGAGGATGTTGTGGCTGTCGGCTTTGAAGAGTTGTGGGGTCCCCTCATAGCGGCAGTGGAAGGGGATGCCCTCAGTGGTATCCAGAGGCACCTTGAAGAGGCTTTTGACCCAGGGAGTGAACACCCCTGTGGAGGTATGCTCCCAAGCGGGATTGTAGTGCATATAGACGTCGCGCAGGTTGTAGCCCAGCGAGGGGAGCAAGGTGCGGTACTTGTTGGCAAAATGGGCAAAATTGCCGAGGGTGTCTTCCACCAGATTGCCCTCGGCATCGGGTACAAGACGGTGCAGCCAGTTGAGACCCGCCACAAGATAGAAACGCCACTGCGAAGTGTCGTGGGCCGAGTACATAGCGGCCACCTCGTTTTTGAGGTGCTCCAGACAGGGCTTGCAGAGGATGTCGAAGTAGTAGACCACTTTGTTGTGGGTGGTGTCGCTCTGGATGAGTCGTGTCAGCTCGTCGGTGGTGAGGAGGGCCGGTTCCACGGCCTTTGCCCTTTGGAAGGAGAGAACATCGACTGGGGAGGAATCGTGGTCGGGGGATTGGCTGCCACACCCGGTGCCGCAGCAGACAATGGCGAGTGACAGGAAGAGACGGAGGGTGTTGATGATGTGTGCTTTCGTGAGTATCATATTGCCTTTTATTATGTTAGTGTTTGAAATGAGCCGTTGTGCCACTGCAAGGGCTCCGCTGCGAAGCGGGGCACACGGTGGCACAACGGCAAATTGTGGCTGCTAATCATTGTTGCCCATGCGGGCCTGGCTTTCGAGCTCCATTTTGCCCAAGCGGAGGGTGAGACCGAAGGAGATGTAGCGCGAGCTGTAGCGGGTGGTGGAGTTGCTTGAGAGGTAGGGGTTGGTGTTGGCTGAGGAACGCGAGTAGGTGTTGAAGACATCCTTGACGTTGAGGTAGAGTGACAGGTGACGGTCGAGCAGGTCGGCGCTCACCCCGAGGTCGGTGGTGAAGAAGGGGTCGTAGCTGCTGAGGAAGGAGATTTGCCGGGTGGTGTAGTTGACGTTGCCGAACACTTGCAGCACATTCCACAGCTTGCCCCACACGTTCAGCCGCAGGTTACCCGCCCAAAGGTTGTCGTCCACCCACTCGCCCGGGCGGAACTGGCTGTGGTAGCCCATGTGTACGGCGCGGGCCGAGAGGCGCAGATTGAACATGGCCGTGGGGCGGTAGGTGAGATTGATGTCGGCACCCGCCGTATGGCTGCTGCCGATGTTGAACGGCTGGCTGAAAGAGAGGTCTACCCCGACGGAGCCAAAGCCCTCGAAGTACTTGTTCCAGCCGCCTTCGAGGTTGTGGGTGTGGCTGGGAAGCAGGTCGGGGTTGCCGATCTCGTAGCTCTCGTTGCTGAAAACGATGAAGCGTGTGAGGTCGGTGGCGGAAGGCGTGGAGGTGCGGAGGGTGTAGCTGAGCGTGAAATTGTGCATCGAGGGGGTACGATAGGAGAGGTGGACGGAGGGTGAGGGAATGAGGTAGTTCTCGCGCGACACCTCGGTTGTATAGCCTGTATATGTGGCAGAGCCGATGCTTTGTTCCAGCCGTAATCCCACCTTGGCGGCGAAGTTGCCAAAGTTGCGCTTGAGGGTGAAGTAGCTCCCATACCCCTCATGGCTGTATGATTTGATGTAGCTCTGCAGCGTGTCACGACGGTTGCCGGGCAGGGTGTCGCGCGTGTAGGTACGGACGCTCGGGGTGTGGTAGTCGCCGGTTAGGCCCGCCTCCAGTTCCCAATGCTCGGCAAAGGGCAGCGAGTAGCCCACCTCGGCCGAGAGACCCACGCCGCCCCTGTTAATACCTAAATGGCGCACGGTGTAGTCGAGGGCTGGTTGGCTGAGGAATTGACGTTGCTCGGTACCGTCGGAGGTGTAGTTGAAACCATTGGCAGCGGTGCGTATCCACAGCATCTGCCCCTTGTCGTCGAGACGATGGGAGAAATGCAGCCCGCCATAATAGCCCACTTGGGGTATGGACGATGTGGCGGTGGAGCGATAGCTGTAGTCGCCAGGACCGTAGATGCGCTCCTGCCACTGCATGTCGACGGTCGACACGCCACGATACCACGACGGGTAGGCCCCGCCCCAGAAACTAAGGGAACGCATCGTGTCGAAATCGTAGTTGCCGCTCAGGTAGAAATAGCTGCCGTGTCTCCAGTTGTCGCTATGGGAGGTGTATGACTTGATGGTGGAGGTGTCGCCCTGCGGGGTGAGCAGGACGGAGCGACCCGACTGGTCACTCCACGTGTGGCTGTAGTCGTATTCGGCATAAAGATTGACGGTGAACTTCTTGTTGCTATACACATACGAAAGCCACGGCGACACCTGCGGGCGGTGATTGCCCGTGGCTCCGATGCTGATGAACTCGTTGCGCAGAATCTTCTTGGAGGTGATGATATTGACCACGGGTCCGCTGCCGCCGTAACGGGCGGAGGGGTTGGTGATGACCTCGATGCGGGCAATGCTGTTGGCAGGGAGGGTCTTAATGTACTGCCGCAAGCTCTCGCCGCTGAGGTTGGATGGGCGGTCGTTAATCCACACCTCCACGCTTTGTGAGCCCCGCAGGGTGATATTACCTTCGGCGTCCACCTCCACCCCCGGGGCGTTCTGCAGTGCGTCGCTGGCGGTGCCGGTCTGCACACTGGGGTCGTCAGCGGTGTTGTAGATATTCTTCTCGCCATCGACTGTATAAAGCGGTCGGTCGGCGGTAATCTTCACCTCTTCAAGTGCCTTGACCGAAGGCGAGAGGTAGAAATTGGTGTCGGAAACGGTGGCGGTGGTGTCCTGCGAAACCCTTACAGTGTCGTTGACTTGGGCGTAGCTTACGCCCGCTACTGTCATCAGTGACAGCAGCAACATGATTTGCTTTGTCATAATATTATGGGGTTATTTTATTGTTATAATGGTATTTGGATTATGAAAACAATGGGTGTCGAGCGTGTATTCGCAGCGGGGCGAATAATACTGGTCTGTGGTGTCGCCGTCCTTGTTCTTCTGGACAATGCAATCAAGAGCGATGCGGCCATGTCGGTCGGCGATGAACAGTTGCGGCGAGCCTTCGTACTGGCAGCGGAAGGGATGGTCGGAGTGGAACATGCTTTTTGCCCAGGGGGTGAACACCCCGGTGTCGGTGTGCTCCCAAGTGGGGTTATAGTGCATGTAAACGTCGTTCATATCGTAGCCCAACGAGGGGAGCAGGTCGCGGTAAAGTTTGGCAAAATGGACGATGTTGCCGAGGGTATCTTCCACCAGGTTGCCTATGGAATCGGGGATTAGGCGGTGAAGCCAGTTGAAACCCGCCACAAGATAGAACCGCCACAGTGCAGTGTCGCGGTTGGCATACATCGCGGCCAATTCGTTGCGGAGGTGTTCGAGGCAGGGTTTGTTGTGCGTCGTGTCGCTCTTGACGAGACGGGTAATCTCGTCGGTGGTGAGCATGGAGGGTTCCACTGCCTTGACCTGTTCAAAGGTCAGCACACCTTTCTCCTGCTCCTCGGCTGGGCGGCCGGTGCACCCGGTGAGTGCGAGTGCAACAGCCGCCAGCAGTGTGATATGTCTTAATGCTTTTGCCATAGCTTTTAGGGTTCAATCTGTTGGGCTAATGAGTCGGCGTAGTGTTTGTTGATAGCCTTCAGTGTCACTTCCAGAATGAAGCGGTCGCCCTCCATAAGAGGATTAAAACGACTGGTGGTGTCGTAAAAATGGCGGGCATCGGGATGGATTGTGTTGTTATGAAAGTGCCACCCTTTGTAGAATTCCCTTTCTGTCTCGCCAGAATGTGTTTTGTACTCATGGACGGCGGTGTAGTCGGCGGTAGAGGTTGACCCCAAAAGACGGTTGTAGTCGTTCCAGTAGTCTGGTTTCTCTGAGCCGTATGACACCTCCACTCGGGGATAGATAGTGTCGTTTTCAATGCGTTCGTTGAACTCAATTATCTCGTCACCCACCTTTTTTGTGTTGGAAACCGTAACGGTGTCAATGCGGTAGCGGTACATGGGCAGGCCTTTGAGTGCCTTGACTATCCCCTCAATCGGGTCGGCATTGACAAAGCGTAGCTTGATGCTGTCGCCGTCGCAGTGGAGGGTTTCGAGCTTCATGTCGAGCCATGGATTGCCTGTGCTGTCAAAAAGATGGAGGCCGCTGTCGTCTATCGTGTAGGAAAAGAGTTGCGCGTTTCCTGCTGTGTCGCGGGAAAGGATGTGCAACCGTCCGTCGCGGTGGAAGCAAAACAGACGGCTTTCAAGTCCCATGAACTTATTGCATTGGAGGGTGGGTTCGGCGGGATTGTCCGACTTGAGTTCGATGGAGCTTACTTCGTAGAAGCCATCCAGCGTTTGGCGAGAGACACATCCGACCAGCAGCACCACGAACGCGATGGGCAGCACGACGAGCGGCAGTAGCCCTCCGTGGCGGGAGCGGCGCCGTGCCATCATGGCGATGCGTTTCTTCACCAACGAGTAGTCGAAAGTGTTGCCTATGGCGCTATACGGTTTGCCGCTCACCTGATGGTAGAACAACTCGGCGTAGGCGGCTCCGTTGTCGGTTGCCAGCATTGCGTTGTCGGCCTGGTATTCATGCACACGCTTCAATTCACGCTGGTAGAGATAAACAAACGGATTGAACCAAAGTATTACTTTAACTACTTCGCTCAACAAGAGGTCAAGCGTGTGACGTTGGCGCACATGTACCATTTCGTGTCCAATAAGCTGCTGCATCTCGGTTGGGTTGAAGCCGTTACGGCCTAAGACGACATGTTTGCCAAAGGAGTAGGCTGGTGTGTCGTCATTCAGTACGCTGACCTTGACACCGTCCTGCATCTTATATTGCAGTCGGCCAAGGTGGCGTTGTAATCTTGCCAGTCTTATGGTTAAGAGTATCATGGTGGTGGCAACACCTATCCAATAGATAATGGGCAGAATGTCCACCACTTTGTCAAGGATGGTCGGGGTGGTCCCTCCTTCGGACAGGCTGATTCGTCTCATTCCGTTATTGTCCTGAGCAAGCTTGATTTCAGATACGCCACCTTTAGTACTAATATAAGTCATAGCCATGCCCTCAGGTGTGGTGCTGTAGGCCAACTGCGCCGTCGCTTCGGCATTGTTGCCGTCATAGTTGGCCTGACGTATGAGCGGAAGATGGATGAAGGGTAGCAGCAGTGACAACAATAAGGTGCCCAGCAGATAGTAGCGTACCATGGTGAAGCGAGTTTCACGCCGCATGAGCAGCCAGTAGGAGCCGAAGAAAAGCACAGTGCCAATGGTGGCAAGGAGGAGGTATTTCATTGCTTGCCCTCCTTTCCATCGTTTTGGGCATGGCGTTTTTCTTCGATGATACGGCTCAGTGCCTCCAGCTCGTCATTAGTCACCTCTCCACCATCGAGGAAAAAGGATACTAACGAGGTGTAGGATGAGGAAAAGTAGTTCTTCATCAGCGTGCCCAACATCCGTCCCTTGTATGCCTCGCGACTGACAAGGGGATAATACTGATTGTTGCCGTTAAAGTCTTTGTGTGCCACAAAACCCTTCTGCTCGAGGATGCGTATTTCGGTGAGCACTGTGCGGTAGGCGGGCTTGGGTTCTTCCACGGCGGCGGCAATGTCGCCCGCAAAACCTTTGCCCACTTGCCACACCGCCTGCATCACCTGCTCCTCCGCCTTCGTAAGTGTTTGACTTTTTTCTTGTTTCTTACTATTCATATATATTCGATTTAAAAAATACACATTGGATTAAAATTTTAATCTCACCCACCAAAACGGAGAAGAAAAAGAATTATTGTGCACTTATGATTATTTTTTTAGTCCAAGTCGTACTTTTTTCAACAATTATCTATCTGTAAAACGATTATGATATAAAAAAAATGTGTGTCCAGCGCCTTGAACACACACAAATGATTTAATGAGGACGAAAGTTTATTCTTCAGGATAGCCATCTGGGTTCTGGCGTTGCCAGTTCCAACTGTCGCGCACCATCTCGTCAATTCCATAACGGGCTTTCCAACCCAGTTCCTTTTCAGCCTTGGCGGGGTTACTGTAGCAGGTGGCAATGTCGCCAGCACGACGGGGCTTGATGCTGTAGGGAACTTTAACACCGTTGACCTTCTCAAAAGCATGCACCATGTCAAGGACGCTATAGCCATGGCCGGTGCCAAGATTGTAAATACCGATGCCGCAACGGCGTTCAATGGCCTTGAGAGCACTGACATGACCTGCAGCGAGGTCGCATACGTGTATATAGTCGCGCACTCCTGTACCGTCAGGTGTAGGGTAGTCGTTACCAAAAACGCCAAGTTCAGGTCGTTTGCCTACTGCCACTTGAGAGATGTAAGGCATCAGATTGTTAGGAATGCCGTTGGGGTTCTCCCCTATCCTGCCCGAAGGATGGGCACCCACAGGATTGAAGTAGCGTAGCAGTACCACGTTCCATTCGGGGTCGGCCTTCTGTATATCCATGAGCACCTGTTCCAACATGCTCTTGGTCCAGCCGTAAGGATTTGTACACTGACCTTTGGGACATTGTTCGGTGATAGGTATTTCGGCAGGGTCGCCATAGACTGTGGCACTACTGCTGAAAATAATACTCTTGCAGCCATGACGGTGCATCACATCTACCAGAACCAGTGTGCCGCTGATATTGTTTTCGTAATATTCCCATGGTTTCTCAACGCTCTCTCCCACTGCCTTTAGTCCAGCAAAATGGATGCATGCATCAAACCGATGTTTAGCAAAGATCTTCTCCAAACCTTCGCGGTCACGAATGTCAACGTGGTAGAATGGTACCTCCGCAATGCCTATTATTTCAGCCGCACGGCGCAAAGCCTCACGGTTGCTGTTGCTCAGATTGTCCACAACCACAGCGGTGTGTCCAGCCTTATAAAGTTCTATTATAGTGTGGGAGCCAATATACCCCGCTCCCCCGGTAACAAGAATATTCATATCTAAAAGAAACTATTTTCAATACTATAACGTCAATACCTGATCATTATTGTTCCCATCATGCAAAATTGAACAAAAAAAGCAGAGCAATAAGTCAGTTCCCGCTGTAAAGCCATCTAAGAACTGTCGAGTTCAACGCGACACCTCCCAGTGGCCACCTTTGTCGGGGCCAATACGGCGGATAACACCCTGTTCTTTCAGTTTTGCAATATGCTTGGCTATTGACTGACGACTTACACCTATCATTTCAGCCATGGCAGTAGTCGTCACATTTCCATCCCTCTCTATAAGAGTGATAATCCTATGCGGGATGTCCCTCTTTTTCTGTAAACCAACATCCGTTTTCTGTAAACTTTCCTGTATACCTTTCTGTAAACTTTTCTGTTTGTTATTCTCTTTTTTCTGTGAACTCACTTGAAAGACATACTCCATTGGCTCTTCGACCACATCACCCTTAATCTCCTTCCAACGGATATGCAGATAACGGTTTTTCAACTCGTTGTGTTCACCCATCATAAGGTTGCGGAAGAACCGTTCAAGGTATTCGGTGGTGCGTTCCACTCCTGCGGGCAGGTTCTGATAGTTTGCGCGCACCAACGCATTGCGGAAATACCACGAATGCTCTTTGAAGGGGTCGTTGTTTACACGATAGCCAAGCTGACGCAAATACTTGATGGTAAATACCGCCGTTGTGCGGGTGTTACCCTCGGAAAAAGGATGAATCTGCCATATACCCGACACAAAATTGCTGATACGTCTAACCACTCGTGGCAAGTCAATGCCTTTATAGCTAAACAACCTTTCTTGCTCGAAATCATAATCCAGTGTAGCAGCAATCATGTCGCATGAGCTATAAAGCACCGAAGCTCCATCAAGCACCCACTCTTTTTTCTTGATATTGTTTTGTCTGTAACGTCCTGCGCGAAGCAATACACCCTCAAACAGACGCCGATGAATTGCAGCAAGCATTGCTGGCGAGAAGGTGAACGCATCCTCGGCAAGCAGACGAGCTATGCGAGCAGAAACCCCGTCGGCCTCGTCAGTGCCAGCCTCCTCGTGTCGGCCTTGCTCGGTTTGGTAGTAGGCGGCTATGCGACGGTCCACCTCATCGATGCCGATGCGTTCCTCGATGTGGTCTTGTGCCGTCTGCAAAAGGTAGCGCGAGGGTTTCAATCCGTCGACTGCCTGAAGCCCGATGGCCACTTGCCAGTTTTCAGCACGCTCTTTGCGACCGGGTTCCCCTTGGGTTATGTATTCCTCGAAGTCCATTGTTTGTTGTTTCTTTTACAATGCAAAGATACGACTTTTTTCTGAGGTGACCAAATTTTTTACCACTTTTTATGAAGTTTTTTCTCCTCTTTTTCGCTTATCAATGAGGTGATTGGGTGGTAAATCCATACTGCCGGAGACAGGCTCTGAGCCCTATCGTGAGAACACTCCTACCCAAAGGCCTTTCGGCAGGGCTACCATCAGCAGGAAGAGCATTGCCACAATGAACAATCCCAACTTCACCACCGTAACAAGCACCTTGGAGGCAAATGTTGGCTGTTTTTCTGATTTACGTTCTTCAAATTCTTTTGTCATTATGGGTCTGGTTGTTTAAGGTTGTTCATTCCTGGTGACATGAGTTGATGGTTCATTACCGAACCATTTGCGTTTCACCGCCTGTTGCTCATACAAGAAATCCGGCATCCAAGAACGCGGAGACGTCTTGAATGCCGGAAAAAACCATATTCATAATATCTTACCAAGCGAAGAGCGGGCGGTTCTGCATCATCTCGTTCACTTGTCCGGTGATGCGGGCGCGCACTGCCTCGTCGGTGGGGTTGCAGAGGACGGTGTCGATCATGTCGACAATCACCTGCATGTCGCCTTCTTTGAGGCCACGAGTGGTGATAGCGGGAGTTCCAACACGCAGACCGCTGGTCTTGAAGGCGCTGCGGCTGTCGAAAGGAACCATGTTCTTGTTCACAGTGATGTCGGCTGCCACCAGTGCGTTCTCAGCTTCCTTACCAGTCAGTTCGGGGAACTTGGTGCGGAGGTCGATGAGCATAAGGTGGTTGTCGGTACCGCCGCTGATGACCTTGTAGCCCTTGTTGACAAAGGCCTCGCACATCACCTTGGCGTTCTTCATCACCTGCTGGATATACTGGTCGTAGCTGTCGGTCAGGGCCTCGCCAAGGGCGACGGCTTTGGCAGCAATGACGTGCTCCAGCGGGCCACCCTGCGTGCCGGGGAACACGGCGCTATCCAACAGGGCGCTCATCTTCTTAATCTCACCCTTAGGAGTGGTCTTGCCCCAAGGATTGTCAAAGTCCTGACCCATCAGAATCATGCCGCCGCGAGGTCCGCGGAGGGTCTTGTGGGTGGTGGTGGTGACGATGTGGCAATACTTCACGGCGTTGTTCAGATAGCCTTTGGCGATGAGGCCGCTGGGATGGCTGATGTCGCCCATGAGGATGGCGCCAATCTTGTCAGCGATGGCACGCATGCGCTCCCAATCCCAGTCGCGGCTGTAGGCCGAGCCGCCACCGATGATGAGCTTGGGACGGAATTCGAGGGCTTTCTTCTCCATGTCTTCATAGTCGACGGTGCCGGTCTCTTCCTTCACCTGGTAGCCAACCACCTTGTACATGATGCCCGAGAAATTGACAGGGCTGCCGTGGCTGAGGTGACCACCGTGGTTGAGGTCCATGCCCATGAAGGTGTCGCCAGCGTTAAGGCAAGCCAGGAACACGGCCATGTTGGCCTGTGCACCGCTGTGGGGCTGCACATTTGCCCAGCAAGCACCGTAGAGCTTCTTGGCGCGCTCGATGGCGATGGTCTCGCTCTGGTCAACCACTTGGCAACCGCCGTAGTAACGTTTGCCGGGATAGCCTTCGGCATATTTGTTGGTCATGACAGAACCCATGGCTTCCATGACCTGGTCGCTCACGAAATTCTCAGAAGCAATCAGCTCAATACCCTTGGTCTGACGTTCACGCTCTTTCTGAATGAGGTCGAAAATTTGCGTATCTCTTTGCATATCAATTTTGTATTTAATTAATTATATGTTATTTCAATTCTGCAAATATACGCTTTTTTTCTCAATTAAACAAAATTCCGCTGTCGAAAAGAAAAAAAGTATCTGCAACTCCACTCGTTGTAGGTCATTTCTTACACATGCAACCCATCATTTATCCAAGGAAAAAGGAACAAATGTTAGAGAAATGAGGAACAACTGACCTACAACGACCGAACCAAGGGCGAGGAAAGAGGGACCGTAAGGCGGGCGAGTAACAAAAAGTTGGCTATGTCGGATTTTTGATGTATTTTTGCAGCAAAATTTTTGGTTACGATATGATGAGGAAAATCTTTGTATTGATGTGTGTTGCAGTGCTGGTAGGCATGGGCGCAACCCAAGGGCAAGTGCGCGGAATGAAGCGTTCGGCCCGCAAGGGAGGCGCAATATCGACCCAAGTGCGACGCTCCAGCCCCCGCATGGCCACTGCCTGGATTGACGCAACGATGAGGGACATGACCCTGCAACAAAAGGTTGCACAGCTGATGGTAATCCGCGTGCCTTTGGACCTGGAGGGTGAGAGATTGGAGGATTTCGAGCACTTGCTGGGCGAGACCGAGGTGGGAGGAGTCTGTTTCTTTGTGGGCAGGGCCTACAAGACGCTACCCCTCATCCGTCGTTTCCAAACGCTCAGCCGGGTGCCCCTGCTGGTTTGCATCGATGCCGAATGGGGCTTGGGCATGCGGCTGAAGGACTGCTATTCCTTCCCGCAGAACGGCGACCTCGGGCTGCTGCCCCGCGAGATGGACACCCTGGTCTACGACATGGGGCGCGAAATCGGAGCCCAGTGCCGCCACATGGGCATCCATGTCAATTTCGCCCCTGTGGTGGACGTGAACAGCAACCCCAACAACCCCGTCATCGGGCCGCGCTCGTTCAGCGACAATCCCCAGCGTGTTGCCGAACTGGGCATACAGTACATGCGCGGATTGCAGAGCCAAGGAGTCATGGCTGTGGCCAAGCACTTCCCCGGCCATGGCGACACGGAGACGGACAGCCACGTCGACCTCCCCGTCATCAACCACACGCGCCAATATATGGACACGGTGGACCTCTACCCTTTCCGACGGCTGATTGAGGCCGGTGTGGAGGGTGTGATGACCGCCCACCTGCAAGTGAACGCCTACGAAAAGGAGAAGAACCACCCCTCGTCACTCTCAGCGCGCGTGGTGAGCGACCTGCTGCGCGAACAGCTGCATTTTGACGGCCTCGTCATCACGGACGGTCTGGACATGAAGGGCGTGACCAAATACTATAAAGACGGGCAGGAGTCACTGGCAGCACTGCTGGCCGGGAGCGACATCCTGCTGCTTCCGCCCGACGTGCCAAAAGCCATCAGCACGATATGCCAAGCCGCCGAGAACGACCAGGACCTGCAAAAGCTTATTGACATGCGCTGCCGCCGCGTGCTGCGCAGCAAATACTACCACGGCTGCGCCGACCTTCAGCCGGACTCGTGGCGCGTGCCCAACAAGGCTGACAGTCTGCGCTGCGACTCGATAGTGCGTGCCATGCAGCTGTCCACCCACACTCGCATTGACAGTCTGGTCACCGAAGGCATTGCCAAAGGTGCCTATCCCGGGTGCCAGGTGCTGGCCATGCAGAACGGGAGACTGCTCTACCGCAAAGCTTTTGGCCACCTGACCTACGACAGCGGCGCACCCGCAGTGACGATGAACACCATCTACGACCTTGCATCAGTGACCAAGATGGTATCCACCACCCTTGCCGTGATGAAACTGGTGGAGACCGGCCGCGTGAAGCTGAACGACCCGCTGAGCCGTTACCTCCCCTATCTGAAGCACACCGACAAGGAGAAGATTACCGTCTTGCAGGCACTGAGCCATACGGGCAGACTGAAAGCCTTCGACGCCTACTGGCGGAAAGCCCAGAGCGCAGACGACCCCTTGGCCAGCGTCATCGAGCAGGTGACGGCCACACCCCTGCTGCCCAAGGCCGAATATGTCTACAGTGACCTCGGTTTCATCCTGCTGGGGCAGTTGGTGCAACAGGTTTCCGGCCAGCGTCTGGACATTTTTGTGGAGCGCCACTTCTACGGCCCCATGGGCTTGACCCACACCCACTATAACCCCACAGAGCACGGCATTGACACCAACTTGATTGCTCCCACGGAGATGGATGAACACTACCGCCACCGCTTGGTGCGCGGAGTGGTGCACGACGAGAATGCCTACGCTATGGGCGGGGTGTCCGGCCACGCGGGCGTATTCAGCACTGCCGACGACGTGGCCAAGCTGTTGCAGATGCTGCTCAACGGCGGCACCTACAACGGCAAGCGTTATCTGCGCAAAGAGACCATCGACATGTTCAACCAGCGGCATTTCGCCATGCTGGGATGCCGCCGCGGACTGGGGTTCGACAAGCCTTTGATTCACGGCGCCGGCGGGAGTTGCTGCGACGAGGCTTCGCAGAGTAGCTTTGGCCACACGGGCTTTACTGGCACCATGGTGTGGGTGGACCCAGAATGCGGGCTCATCTATGTGTTCCTCTCCAACCGTGTCTGCCCCAATGCCCACCCCAACAAACTGGCACAAATGAACATCCGCACCAATGTGCAGAGCGAGTTGTACAAAGCCCTGCGTGGCAACCAAAAAGGTGCCGGACTTGCCCAATTCGGCAACCGGTAGACCCCCAACCGAAACAAAAAGGGCGCAACCGCAACGGTTGCGCCCTTTTTGTTGGCAGAAGGCTGCGACGCGGTTCACTTCATGCCGCGGGCAGTCTTGATTTGCTCGTAGGCCTCGTTGATTTCGCGGAATTGTGCTTCGGCGTTTTTCTTCACCTCCTCGCCCATTGATTCCACCTTGTCAGGGTGGTATTTCATGGCCATGCGACGGTAGGCTTTCTTCACCTCGTCGTCGGTAGCGCTGCTATCAAGCCCCAGCACTTTATAGGGGTCGCGGTAGGTGGAGGAAGAGGAGGTCGAGCCGGAATAGGAGCGTGAATAGCCCGAACCGTAGGATGAGCCGCCGCCAAAGCCTCCCCCATAGCGGGATGAGACGTGGCGGGTGAAGATGGAAACATAGTCGCGCATGTTGATTCCCAAAAGGTTGGAGATGGTTCGAAGGGTGGCGTTCTCGGTGTTGGAATAGTTTCCGTCGGCCACTGCCAAACCGAAGAGGAAGTCGACCATGTGGTATCGGGTTGTGTAGTCGGTGTTGGGCTTTATCTGCCCGCAAACGGCGTTAAGGTCAATGTGGGTCTCGGGTTTGACAAGGTCGCGCAGTATGGCAAGGAGGGATTTGCCTTTCTCCTCGCCATAGTTTTTCAGGAGGAACTGCTTGACATAGTCTAACTCGGTGCGACGCACTTCGCCGTCGGACTTCATGACGGAGGCAATGAGGACCAGCAAAGCCACGTCGATGTCTTCCCGCGTGCCTGTGTTACGGTATGAGCCGTGATGGCCGCTTTGGGCGTTGCCGCTGTTCATGTTGTAACTGTTGTTGCCCAGCCGGGGGGAGCCTTTGCTGACGCCTTCGATGATTCGGCCCAAAAGGAAGCCCATCAAAGCCCCTATGGGGCCACTGGAAGCCCAGCCTAAGCCGGTGAGAATCCATTTGTATATACTCATGTTATTGTGTTATTTAATTGTGAGTTTCTGTGTGTGTCGAGCGGTATGTGTGGTGACGGCGATGAGGTAGACCGAAGGGGTCAGACTGGCGGTGTTCAACTGCAGGGTGCGCTCCGTGATTGTGCGGTGAAGGACCCTGTGCCCAAGCATGTCGAACAGCTCAACTTGGCACTCCTGTCCCTCAAGCCATGAGGGGGGAAGGGCGAGAGTCACCTCGCCGTGGGCGGGATTGGGGAAGAGCCTGGGAGCCTCGGCAGTCTCGTGAGCATCGGAGCCTATACCCTCGTCGAGGAATTGAACGGAGAAGCTGCATGTGCTCTCGTTGGGTGTGATGCCATAGAGGCGGAACGACCTTTCCGGGGTTCCGTCGGCCAAGTAGGGATGTGGGTCGGTATCGGGGCCGAACTCCGCGGTGCCAAGGTCGGGAGAAAAGAGCGCCCTCATGCGTGAGCCGTCGATGGTGTCAATAGTGCTGCCGGGACGGAAGGTCCAATAGGTGTTGGGAATTGTGTAGAAGTCGTAGAAGCCATTCCCTCCCCAATGGATGGTGCAGGAAGAGGTGTCCATCCAACGACCTATGACAAGCCCGTCGCAAAGCAAGCCCGTCTCAAAGGGGTCGCCCCTGCGGCGGTATTCAATCGTATACCATTGGTTGGAGTCTATGGCCGACGGGATGTAGTAGAGATTGTTCTCGGCATGGCCGCCACTGCTGCTGATGGTGTAGGTGCCGTCGTGCGTAATGCGGACGGGGTCGCCTGTCAGGTGCAGGAACTTGTGCTTGTAGATGGCTGAGGGCTGGACGTTGGCCCCGCCCATAATGTCGTAGGGGACAGGGACGATGTCAGTGTGCACGTTGTAATGATACAGGTCAGGCAACCCGATGGAGTGGCACATCTCGTGGCAGAAGGTACGGATGGAAAAATAGGCCGGACCCGACCCCTCAAACTCGAAGTTGAAGGCATCGATGCGTTTCCCGTTGATGGTTGCGGGTTCGGGGACCGAATCGTGCGGGAAAAACTCCATGTGCGGCCACAGCAGCTCGGCCCAGCCCTCCACATTGCCCTGCACGATGATGGAGAGATTGTCGACCGTGCCATTCCCGTCGCCATCCAACTCATGTTCCGGACTCACCAAGCCGAGCGAGTCGACATACCGTACAGCACGGGCAATCAACTCGGCCTCCCTTCGCGAGATGCCTATCAGCGGATTGGGCGTAGTGTAGCCCATGGGGTTCACCTCGCTGTAGGGCTTGAAATAGCCGCGAGGATGGCTGTCGACGTATGAGACGATACGGTTGCCGCTATTCTGCATGGCAAAGACCGTGTTGAAATGAATCTGACCGTAAGAGACAGTCTCGAAGAAATGCGCCACACTGACAGCCGAATCGGTGAACATTGACTGGAAAGTGGACAGGGGTGTGACGATTTCGGGATCGTCAGCAAAGCGGACAAAGAGGACGAGATTCGTGTAATCCCTGTTCACAGTGTCCGACTTCGAGCCGTCGCCCTCCGCCACCATCCCGCCGGAGAGGCAGGCGGCTGGAATCTCATCGCGCATGCCGCCATCTCTGCCCTCCTCAGTCGCATTGGCCGACACTGTCGCGCTGGCCAGCAAAGCGGTCATTAGCAATATCGTTTTTTTCATGTTCATTTATCTCGTTTCTATTTTTACAACATAACCCTCGTCGCTGTGAGTGTCGTCGCAGAGGGCCTCGCTGATGCTGAGTTGTCCCTCGGCCACGCCCAACTCGGCCAGATGGTGACGCAGTATCCTGTTGCGCCGCTCGTGGTTCTCCGCCGCCCGCTGCCCGCCGTCGGGACGGGAATAGAGGCAGAAATCCAGCGTAACGCTCTCATCCACCTTGGCCAGCTCCGCCACCCTGTCAATCTGGTAGAACTGCTCCGACGTGAAGTCGTGCTCGTCGGCATCCACCGCAATCCAGACGTTCCCATCCGCATCCAGAGCCACACTGTCCGAAGTTCCCAGCGGCGAGGTGGCCACCTTCACAATCAAGTTGCCCAGCGTCTTCCACACCAGTTTCATATAGTTGAACTTTGGGTTGTCCACATTACCGCTCACCGGCACCGGCAGCAGTACCTTCTCGTCCTTATCCTTCAGCACGTAGAGGGCTGCACGCACAGGCAGGTGCAGTTGCGGCTTCACATCCGCGCGCTTCTCGCCCAGGGTCGGCTTGAAAATATCTATCTTGTTGTCGCCCTTCAGCTCGCTGTTGCGGATAGTGTTCAGACTGGTGAAACTAAACACACCGTCCGAGAACGGCATGCCGAAATAGGCCACCATGTAAGGGCTCAAATCCGTCAGGTGCAGATTCTTCACGCTCAGCATCAGCCGTTGGTTCAGTTTCCAGTCGCTGATGTTGCCCTCCCAGTTCACCATTGCCTTGCCTCCGCTGGGCAGTGTCGCCATCAGGCGGGCGTTGTTCGCACCGCTGGTCGACAGGTTCTCGGCCGACAGCCGCACATCCTTCACCGCAAACTCAAACTCGTCCGGCAGTGTGTGGTCCGCCAGTGTCACGCTCACATCCCTTAGCGACAGCTTGCCCACGCGCAGGTGCAACGGTCTCTGAGCCGCCTTCGCGCTGTCCGTCTCGGGCTCCTCGGCCTCCTGAGGCTCGGGTTGCGCAGCCTCTTGCCCTGCGGGCTGCTGCCGCAGCAGCCGGCTCAGCGTGTTCGTCCCGTCGGCAAAAAGCTCATAGCGCACCTTAAGCCCCTCTACCTCCACGCCGTTAATGTCATACACATTCTTCCCTGGCACCATCCGCTCCACATCTACCCCCAAGTGGCCCAGTTGCACCACAGGCCCCTGACTGAGGTCTCTCATCTCCGCGTCGTCCACCCCTGCCCACAGCCTCAGGTCCACATCGCTTAGGCTGTCCAGCTGCCCCCTGGCCTCGGCCCGAAGCGCAAGGCGTCCCTTAAGGCCGCCCACCTGCGCCGCCTCCGCCACGTAGGGACGCAACTGCTCCAGTGCAAAGCCCTCGATGGCCACCGCCGCGTCGAAGCGGTTCGTCGTGCCGTCTACCGCCGCGCTGGCCGTCAGCCTGCCGCCGCCGTCAAACGCCAGCGTCAGGCCCGCATCCGTGCCCTCGCTCCCCCCGATGGTGAGGTCCGGCACCTTCAGGTTCAGGTCGTTCATCCCCGTGCGGCTGCCACGCTGCGCGTCCGTGTAGCCCAAGCGTCCGCCCACCAGCTCCACATTGTGCAGACTCACCGCCCAGCCGCCACCTGTCGTATCCTGTTCCGTGTCGGCCGCAGTGTCGGCCTGTTGGAAATGCTCGATAATGCTCGTGAAGTTAAAGCCTTTCCCCTCCCGGCGCACCTCCACCTGCAAGCCCTCCACTTGCAGCCGGCGCACCTGCACCCTGCGACCCACGGCGCGCAGCAGGCTCACATCCACCCTCAGCCGGTCGAACCCCGCGAACCTTTCCTTGCCGTCATCCTCATACACAGTCAGCCCATTCACCCTCACGCTACCCGTGAATAGGTTCAGCCCCACGCGCTCCACAGTCACCCTGCGCCCCACAAGCTCCTCGCCGTGGCCGTTCAGATAGGAGCTTGCCACCCGTCCGCCGAACAGCGAGCCGCACGCAAGAAGCAAAACCACCAGTGCCAACACACCTGCCAGCACCAAGACAAACACCCTGACCAACTTTTTCATACAGCCTGAAATATTATCGATAATTAGAAAAAAACATTCACTATCAATGTCTTTGGAGTACCCACTTAACACGGGAATGCTCCTCCGCCACGTTGCAAAAATAGCACTTTTTTTCCATCCCCGCAAACCCTTGCGGCATTTTTTCACACTTACCTCCCATCCCTCCGCAGACCCACGCAACGCATCGGCATGCAAATCCCACCCCTATGGACAGGAGAAGGCTAAGAAAGCAGTGCCATGCGGCAGCAAAGATGATGCCCTCAGCGCGACAAATCGTTTTTGCCAATTGCAACAACGTTTCAGTACATCCCAATCCATTTTATGGCCAATACGCCACATTTTTCACCCCCTTTCCCTTGGCTTGCAACAAATTTTTCCTCAGCGATTCGAAAAAAAATCGTACCTTTGCAGTCTGCAGTATGTTGGTTTATCTCCACACACACTGCAAACAACGCTCTGATAAATAAAACATTAGTATTATAAACTCAACAGAAAATGAACACCCTAACGTGCAACAAACCTGCCCTGCTGCGCACGGCCCTTGTCGACATCACGCTTCTTGCCGTGGTCAGTCTCATCCCAACCCTCTCGCACCTCACGGCCCTGCCCCTCTACCAGATCAACCCCATGATGCTGGTGCTGCTGAGCGGAATGCTGCTGGTCCGTGGCCGCGCAAACGCCATACTGCTGGCAGTTCTGCTGCCCGTGGTCTCCATGGTGGCTGTGGGCATGCCCACTCCCCTCAAAGCCCTCTGCATGGTGGCCGAGATGCTCACCGTGGTATCCATCTTCACCCTGATGGAGCGCAACTGGAACCTTGACCGGAAACCCTTTGTAGCCTGCTTCGGCTCCTTGCTGGCCGCTATGCTTTGCGGCAAGGCGGTCTACTATGCTCTCAAAGCCCTTCTGCTCAGCCCCGCAGTGCTCGTTTCCACCCCCGTGGCCACACAGGTGCTGGCCATGCTTGGTACCGCACTCCTTTTCTGCTTTTGCGGGCGGATGCTTTCCCGTCGCTAACCTACATACTGCAGCCTTATGAGACGTCTTTTAATAGCCCTTCTGATGCTCCTTGCCGGCCTTCAGGCTTCGGCACAGGTGCCGGCCACCGACTCCTCCGCGAGCCCGTTGCCCTTATTCTCCGTATCGGCCGAATGTCGCGTGCGCTTCGCTCCCGGCAACCTGCAATACCAGCCCTCCACTCAACTGTGGCGTTTTGCACCCTCGCAAATCGAGACCCTCGGCTGGCAGGAGAAATACTCTTACCCCCGCTACCGCGGATGGATAGACCTCTTCGGCTACGGCACCGCTCTGCAACCCACCAACTATTCCGTCAGCAGTGCCGAGTATGAGTTCGTCGACTGGGGGCTTTTCTGCGCCCTACCCACGGGTGGTGGGAAGCAGTGGCGCACCCTGACCACCGCCGAGTGGACCTACCTCCTCAGCCGACGTCCGCATGCCCGCCGGCTCTATGCACTGGCCTACGTCTGCGGTCAGTACGGGCTCATCCTGCTGCCGGACAACTGGCAGCGGCCCAAAGGCATCTATATGCGCACAGGTCCCAAGGAGGAGGGCACCAACGTCTACAACGAGGAGCGCTGGAAAGTGCTGGAGGCTGCCGGAGCTGTCTTCCTTCCCGCCGAGGTGCGCCGCGTGGGCACAGAAAGCCAAGGGTCGGCATCCGCCTGCCGTTATTGGACCGCCACCACCAATCCCAAAAACCACGCTGAAGCCCTCTACCTGATGGTGGACCCCTACCTGCCGCAGATCAAATCGGCACCCCGCGCCCACGGTCTCTCAGTCCGCCTGGTGCAGGAGGTTGACAATAATTGACATTTAGTTTTTTCATCATGAATATTGCAGTCATACTGGCTGGCGGGACAGGCAGCCGCATGCATGCCGACCGTCCCAAACAGTTCCTTCCCTTAGAAGACGGGACCGTAATTGAGAAAACCATTGCAGCCTTCGAAGCCGCCCCCGCCATTGACGAGATAGCCGTGGTAGTACATCCCGACTGGATGGACCACATGCGCGCAATAGCCCAGCGACACAGCTGGCGCAAAGTGGCCAAGCTCGTTGAGGGAGGCGATGAACGCTACATGTCATCCCTCAATGCCATAGCGGCCTATCTGGACTACCCCGACGACACCAACCTGCTGATACACGACGGCGCGCGCCCCTGGGTGTCGCAAGCCATCATTGCACGTGTCGCAGAGGCCCTGCGTGACCACGAGGCCGTGGGTGTGGGCATCCCTGCTACCGACACCGTGTGGGAAGTGCGGCAGGAGATTGACCCGCATCTCTCCACCATCATCACACGCATCCCGCTGCGCAGCTCCATGTGGCTTGCTCAGACGCCGCAAGCCTTCCGTCTGCCCCTTATCCGCGACGCCTACCAGCACGCCCTGCAGGACCCCTCATTCCGCGCAACGGACGATTGCGGTGTGGTCCGCCGCTACCTCCCCGGCACAAAAATCCACGTAGTCCCAGGCGAAGAGCAAAACAGGAAAATCACCTTCCCCTCCGATTTGGCTTAATCAGCCCTCTCACTGGACCCCGCCCTTAGTCAGCGAACCAAGATTTCCAATAAGGTTTTACTAACGCAGCAGGGTCACGGTTCCTGCCAGGACATTCTCACCTACATCACCCTTTTTGCGATATTTAATTCGGTACACGTAGGTACCCTGTTCGCAGGGCGTACCATCCATTGTACCATCCCATGACTGGGTTAGGCCGTCGAAATCGACAACAAAGACACCCCAACGATGGTACACTGCGACCTTGGCCTCAGCAATGTCCCCACTACAAAAAATGCGGAACCTGCAATTCTCTCCTGCAATATCAGGGGTGAAAACATTGGGCACCCATATGGCAAACGTGTCAACCGAGGGCATCGGTTCTTCGGGAGTGCGGGGGCAATGCATGGTATGGAAATTGAGGACGATAATGCTGTCGGCACCGTGCACGTTCTGCAGAAGGTAAGTCGCTATGCTGTCATACGGGAAGAGAACTCCACGCCAAGCAAAGGGAAGCAGCGTGTCGCACACCGTGGTGTCATAAGTGTGGTTCTCATTGTACCATACCTTCAAACTGAGAACATTGACGCTGTCGCATCCATAAACAGATTGGAGCTTGAGGGTGTCGTTTTCAACGTCTGAATAAAGTATGCGACCATAGTCCATATATGGCAACGAGTTCTCCACACAAGTATCATAAACCACACTGAAATAATCAGGGTGCACGTGGATGGTGGTACAAAGCGTGTCATAGTGCCAAGCTCCCTCACCATCCACGCCATTCACATAGGCACAGACCTCATAATCACCAGCCGAATCGAAAGAATGGGTTGCAGGATTGGGGATTGCCGTCGTCCCGTCGCCAAAAACCCATTGCACCGAGAGGCTGTCGTAATCGGCAACCACCTCAAAGCGTACAGCGTCATGCACGCACACGTCAAAGCCATTGAGAAAAGAGGATGCACTAATGGAATTGACATATAAATCGGCAGAATCAGCAGAATGGGAATAGACTTGACGACCTGCAAATCCCAACGAATAGCCATAACTTACACGGTTGCCCGACCCGAAGAGGAAGGCGACAAACCCCACCTGCCCCGAATCGTAAAGTAAATGTGAACCCTGGGCGAGTGACCTTCGGAGCCATGCATAACCAGGGGCAGATGGCACAGGGGTGAAATAAGGAGCCATGGGGATTCCGTCAAGATGGATGGTGGAGACGGCAGCAGTGTCGCAGATGACATTTATCCAATGAGAGGTAATGTTTACAGAGGAGAGCACAGGGAAGCGTATAGTGGTAAAGCTCTGTTCGAGCGGGGTTATTGTAGTCATCGCAGGATCGCCTATTCCTACACCGTTGTAACTTGCTATGTAATGATAGACCATTGCGGGTTGGGAAGTTTCGATATAATCAGCCGATGTGGTCGAGTGCATGATATATTGGTGCGTCTCAGCGCGGGAAAGAGTCGCAACAAAGTCCCCATTCACAAAGACGGTACAATTGTCCGCCATAGCGGTTATCCGCACATAGTCATTCTTTGTCAGATTGGAGGGGGGCACCACAAAACGCTCACCCCAACAGTTGATGGGAATGGCCTGCTCGACAACATGGTCACAGCTGGGACCGTGGAGATAGTCCGGAATGTAGACACAGGCATCGCCATTAAAGACAGCAATCTTTTTGTTGTTCAAAACGGTGATGCGTGTTCCGGACAAATCGCCAGGCGGTACACCGCAGACCTGGCAAACCTGACCGGCATGCGGCAGGGTGACAGTGTATGGCTGATAAGCATCGTGGCCACCAATGGTGCCCGCCGTCGGGGTGATAGAAACCGATACATTGTCTTCGGCAGCGACTATTGAGAACTCGGTGCTGTAACGTTCGGCAGGGAATGTCTGGACTATATAGTCGGTTCCCAGCATCTGGGTGGGGAGCAAGCAGGTGTAGTCAAGGTTGGGGTACCCCTGTGTGATAGAATACAACGAAATGGTATCAGTAGCGGTGACATGGAGGCCGGTGTTGGTAACGATATTTGAAGTGGTAGTGAAAGCTTGGCTGAGAGGGATATAAACCCTGTTGTCAGTTGTAGGACTGATTGCGAAGGTTTGGCTCCAACCCGTATTGGGATTGGTCACGGTGGCGCTGCAGGGACGGTCGGAAGTGGCGAAAATGCTCAGGGCCTGTGACCCCATTGTGGTGTCGACATTATCCATGAAAGTGAGCCAGAAATCGGTACCCACAGAGGTTTGAGCCACAGAAAGTTGAGACCCACTCAACAGAATGGAGACGAGAAAGAGTATCGTAGTGCGACGAATAGTTTTCATGATGCAAATATACTAATAAAAAACAAAATAATAGGTCAATTGAAAAAAAAAGTGTATTTTTGCAAGAAAATATTAATCCATAAAGGAAGTTAACTATCTGAATAGCCTAACAAAAGGAACACATTCTATGGAAAAAAAGACAGTATACGTAGGGATGAGTGCAGATATGATACATCCCGGACATCTGAATATCATCAAGGAGGCGTGCAAGCTGGGCACGGTGACGGTTGGCGTGCTGACGGATGCCGCCATTGCAAGCTACAAACGGTTGCCGTACCTGAACTATGAGCAGCGCGCAGAGGTGGTGGCAAGCATCAAAGGCGTGGAGAGGGTTGTGCCCCAGACGACGCTGGATTATGTCCCCAACCTGCGCGAGCTGAAGCCGGACTATGTAGTGCACGGGGACGACTGGAAGGAGGGGGTGCAGCAGCAGACGCGCCAACGCATCATCGAGGTGATGGCGGAGTGGGGCGGAAAAGTGGTGGACATCCCCTACACAAAGGGGTTCTCCTCCACGGCCATGAACCAGCGCCTGAAGGAAATCGGCACGACGCCCGAAATAAGAATGAAAAGGCTCAGGAGACTGATAGCCGCCAAAAGGATTGTAAGGATCCTGGAGTCGCACAACGGCCTGACGGGCCTGATCATCGAAAACACAAGCGTGACGGTGGACGGCATGAGGAGGGAGTTTGACGGGATGTGGGCCAGCTCGCTGACTGACTCGACCAGCAAGGGCAAGCCGGACATCGAGGCGGTGGACGTGACGACGCGTCTGCACGACCTGAACGACGCGCTTGAGGTGACGACGAAGCCGGTCATCTTCGACGGCGACACGGGGGGCAAGGTGGAGCACTTTGTCTTCACGGTGCGCACGCTGGAGCGGCTGGGCATCTCGGCGGTTATCATCGAGGACAAGGTGGGGCTGAAGCAGAACTCGCTCTTCGGCACGGAGGCTGTGCAAACGCAGGACAGCATCGAGGGCTTCTGCGCCAAGATTCAGGCAGGGAAGCGCGCGCAGGTGACTGACGACTTTATGATCATTGCCCGCATCGAAAGCCTGATAGCGGGCAAAACGGTGGAGGATGCGCTGCAGCGGGCCCGGGCCTACGTGGCCGCGGGTGCCGACGGCATCATGATCCACAGCCGCAACAGGGACGGGATGGATGTGAAGGAGTTCTGCCAAAGGTTCCGCAAGGAGAACGCGTCGACGCCCATTGTGGCGGTCCCGACGACCTACAACCAATTCACGGAGGATGAGCTGGCGGAGTGGGGAGTGAATGTGGTGATCTACGCCAACCACCTACTGCGGAGCGCCTACCCCGCAATGGTGGACTGCGCAAAGTCCATCCTGACGCATGGGCGCAGCTTAGAGGCCTCGGAGCGCTACTGCATGCCCATCAAGGAGATTTTGGAGTTGATCCCCGGCACGAAAAAGGGTTGACGGGAGAGTGAAGGACTGTGAAAAAAAACGGGCTGTCGGCAGCACACTTGACCGCCGCCAGCCCCGCAGGTGAGAGAAAAAGAAAAGGAAATTGAGTATGATTAAGCCAGAATTTTTTGTAACAGAGCTGTTGTCGGCGGGGGTCGACTTTTTTGCCGGGGTGCCGGACTCGCTGCTGAAGAGCATGTGCGCCTACATCACGGAGCGTGTGGATGCCGACCGCCACGTAATCACCGCCAACGAAGGGGGAGCCGTGGCCCTGGCCACGGGCTACCATCTGGCCACGGGGGGCATAGGCTGCGTCTATATGCAGAACTCGGGCTTGGGAAATGTGGTCAACCCGCTGGCCTCGCTGACGGACAGGGAGGTCTACCACATACCGATGCTGCTAATTGTGGGATGGCGCGGACGCCCCGGCGTGCACGACGAACCCCAGCACGTGAAACAGGGCAAGGTGACAACGGGACTGCTGAACGTGATGGGCGTGAACTACGAGGTGCTGAGCCACGACGAGACGGTTGCCGCGCGCCAGATTGCCCATGCCGTAAGGGAAATCAAGGAGCGGGGCGACGTGTTCGCCCTTGTGGTTGAGAAGGACACTTTTGAGCCATACGCACTGACTGTCCCCACACCCACGTCCGATTGGGAGCTGAGCCGCGAGGAGGCCATCGCGCACGTGGCGCGCGGCGCGGAACCCGACGCCGTCATGGTGAGCACCACGGGCATGATAAGCCGCGAGCTGTTTGAGTACCGTGCCCGGAAGGGCGAAGGGCACGAGCGGGACTTCCTGACCGTGGGGTCCATGGGCCACGCATCGCAGATAGCCCTGGGTGTGGCCATGCAGCAAAGCGGGCGACGGGTCTACTGCATGGACGGCGACGGGGCCGCAATCATGCACATGGGTTCCATGGCCATTGTCGGCAGCCGCAAGCCGCGGAACCTTGTCCACATCGTGTTCAACAACGGTGCGCACGACAGCGTCGGCGGCCAGCCCACGGTGGGGTTTGACATTGACCTTGTGCAGATAGCCACCGCTTGCGGCTACCGCAAAGCGATACGAATAGAGAGCCTCGCGGAGCTGGAGGCCCTCCCCTCGAAACTGAAGGGGACGGAGGGACCCATCTTTGTCGAAATCCGCGTGCGGAAGGGGAACAGGAAGGACCTGGGCCGCCCCACCACCACCCCGATTGAGAACAAGGAGGCGCTGATGAATTTTTTGAAGAAAGGAGCGCCCGAAGCATGAGCCAACAGATAGTGTGGGGCATCGACCGCCTGCAGACCCTTCCCCCCGTGGCTGCGGGAGTCAAGGTGATGCTTGTGGCGGACTCCTCTTTCCCCTACCTCAGCATCCGCCGCCGGATTGAAGAGAGTCTCGGCCCGCACGTGGGGTTCGACGCCTTCGGCTCCAACCCCCTCTACGAGGATGTGTGCAAGGGCGTAGAGTTGTTTGTAAAAGAGGGCTGCGCGGCAATAGTGGCCGTAGGCGGAGGCAGCAGCATCGACGTTGCCAAATGCATCAAACTGTTCTGTCGCCTGGCTCCCGGCACCGACTACTTGAAAGCTGAATGGGGGGACAGCCGCGTTCCCCTCATCGCCATCCCCACCACCGCCGGCACAGGGAGCGAGTCCACGCGCTACGCCGTCATCTACCGCGACGGGGCCAAACAGTCCGTGGCCCACAGCAGCATCGTCCCCGACTATGCCCTGCTGGAACCCGCCGCGCTTTCCACTCTGCCCCTCTATCAAAAAAAATGCACCCTCCTCGACGCCCTCAGCCAGGGCATAGAGTCGTGGTGGTCCGTCAACTCCACCGACGAGTCCATCAGCCACTCCACCTATGCCGTGGAAACCATCATGGCAAATATGGGCCGTTATCTGTCCGGCGACGCTGACGCTGCGCGGGCCATCATGGACGCTGCCAACCGTGCGGGGCAAGCCATCAACATCACCCAGACCACCGCCCCCCACGCCTTCAGCTATAAGCTCACCTCACTCTATTCGTTGCCCCACGGCCATGCCGTGGCCCTCTGCCTTCCCCCCATCTGGCGCTACATGCTTGCCAACGGTTCCAGATGCACCGACCCACGCGGATGGGAGCACCTGCAAAGTGTGTTCGAATCAATCTCGCATGCCATGCAATGCGACAGCGCGCTCGACGCTGTCTCCCTGTTCCAATCCCTGCTGTCTAAGCTCGGGATGCAGCGTCCGCACACCGATACGCCTGAGCGCGACCTCACATTGCTTTCACAAACCGTCAACCCCGTGAGGCTGAAGAACAGCCCCGTTGCGATTGACCAAACTGCAGCCTACGCAATCTATAAAACAATCCTCCTATGAACAGAGATCTCTTGGTGCGCCTCGCCATTAAGACGGGGCTCTACCCCAGCATGATGAAGCTGGACAATCGGATACAGATGCACCGCCAGAACAAGGCCTTCGCCCAATACGGCCTCGAAACCCTGCAGCAGGCCGACGCGGCAGCCACCGAGGCCCAATGCCGCCTCTTCCTCACCTTCGGAACCCTGCTGGGGGCTTACCGCAACAAGGGGTTTATCCCCTACGACTGCGATTTGGACACGGGCATGATGCACAGCGAGTACAACGATGACTTCATTCCGTGTATGGAACGGGCCGGGCTGAAACACATACGCCGTTATTACGTGAAGGCGACGGGCCGCATCTGCGAGGATAAGTTTGACTATAAGGGTGTGCATATCGACGTCCATCATTATTACCCCGACGGCGAGGGGAACCTGTATTGCGACCTTTGTCTGCCCCATGAATCAAAGGACTGGCGCACCGCCAACAAGACGGACGGTTTCCCCTCCATCATCCGGACGTGCCCGGACACGGAACTGGAACGGACCCCATTTCTCGGCATTGAGTGCTACAGGCCCGTGAAGACTGTCGAATGGTTGAAAACGCTATATGGCGAACATTTTATGACCCCTGACCCGAAATGGTCTATGAACGACCATAAGCAACGGGCTCAGAGCCATGGAGAGCGTCTGTTTAGGATAGAATATCGGTAGTAAATCCCCCCTGCATATCGTATCTTTCCCCCTGACTTTTTTGCTAATTGAGCCAGTGGCGCGGGTTGAGGGGGTCGGTGCCGTACCAGAGTTGGAAGCTGAACTGTGATGTAGGCTCGTCGGACTGGTAGACTGTGCCGATGCTCTGACCACCGCTGACTTTGGCTCCTGCCTTTACGCTGACGGTGCCGAGGCCGGCATAGACGGTGAGATACTTGCCATGGCGAAGGATGACCCCGTTGGAACCGTCGGGTGCCTCGAATATTCTGGCCACGACGCCAGCAGCCACAGCGCGGACATTTGTCCCCGGGGTGCAGTTGAGGTCTATGCCCAGGTTGCGGTTCTGCCCACCGGAGGCTCGGGTGTAGAGTCCATATTCACGCGCCACAGATTTGTAATGGACAGGCCAAGGCATACGGCCTTTGTTTTGCACAAAATCGGCCGAGGCGGCATCGCCGGCTGCCGGGACCGCACCGCTGCATTTGCTGCCTGATGCGGGCTTGGTTCCGCCACTCTTGGCCACTTCGGCGTTGATGAGTTGCTGGATTTGCTGCTGGAGTTGGCGTTTCTGTTGCTCTTTCTTGTTTATCTGCTGTTGCAGGGTGCGCTCGCTCTGCTGGCTCTTGTCCAGGCTCCTTTGATGTTGCTGCTGCTCGCGGGTGAGGGCCTGCCGCTGTTTACGCTCCTGCGCCAGGAGTGTGCTCTTCTCGTTGCGCTGGCGTTGAAGGTCGAGGTCGATGTTTGTGAAGAGCTGCTCTTTCCTCTTGATGGCAGCAGCCTGGTGTTTACGGTATCGCGAGTACTCCTTGAAGTACTTCATCTTGAGATAGGTAAGATTGTAGGTGGTGTTGTCGAACAGGAGCGTGGCGGAGTTCACATTGCCACGGAGACCATACAGCGTGCGGACAATGAGGGCATACTCGGCCTTCATGCTGTCAATTTGGCCGCGGACCACCCGCAGGGAATCCTCCGTGCGGGTGATCTGGCGGTCAAGGTGTGACATCTGGCTGTTGATGTTGTTGATAAGTTTGTTGCGTTCGTCGATGCGCTGGTTGATGAGTTTAATCTGACGGGTGCGGTTGCGGGTGTCTTTCCGGGCTTTGCCCAGTTCAGAAGTGAGCCGCTCGATTTCTTTCTCGATGCGGGCTTTGTCGCGTTCGAGTTGTTTCTTGTTTTGTCCCGATGCGGCGGGGGCTACCAAGAGGATGGCGAGCAGCAGGGGAAGTGTTTTCTTTACAACAGTCAGCATGTTTCTTCTTTTTTCAATGTGGGTTATTTCCAGTTGAGGATGCGCATGAAGTCGTATTCCTCAGGGTTGGGAAGGTAGGCTTTGGCGGCCTCGTAGTCGGCGGGGGTGATGTAGTCCATGATGTCGTTGATGTAGGACTGCACTTTGTTGGTGTTGACGTTTACCTGACGGGGAGGAATCTTGCCTGTGAGGGGGTCCTGAAGGTCTTTGAGGTAGAGGGGCGAGACGTTGCCCTGATGGTCGGAGTAGACCATGCAGCCCGTGCAGCCTTGGTTGAAGAGGGTGTGGACTCCCATGCCCATGAGGGAGCAGTAGGTGAGGTCGAAGGCTATGGGGGTATGGCAGCGGATTTCGTAGCCCACCTCGACGGGACGGCTCTTCACTTTAAGGCCGAGGGCCTTGACTTTGTGCTCCAGCAGGTCGTTAAAGATATGGGCCTTTGAGACTTTGCCCAGCTCGGGGTGGCCGTGGTCGTCATAGCTGAAGTGGATACCGGAATTCTTGATTTCCTCATCGGAGAGGCTGTGGAAGACACCTTCGGAAATCATGGCGCAGCCATAGTTGATGCCCATGATTTTGCGCTTGACGATGCAGCTGACGACGAGATTGATAATCTTGTCGACGGTGATCTCGGTCTTGTTGAAGAATTCGGGAATGACGACCATGGGGTAATGGCAAGCGCCAGCGATGCCGAGTGCCAGGTGGCCGGCGGAACGTCCCATGGCGGAGACGACGAACCAGTTCTCCGAAGTGCGTGCATCCTCCATCACGGCGGTGCAGATGACGGTGCCCTGAGCCTTGGCGCTGTTGTAGCCGAAGGTGGGGGAGCCGTTGGGGAGAGGCAGGTCGTTGTCGATGGTTTTGGGCACGTGGATGTTGGCAATGGGGTAGTGTTTGCTCTCCAGGAACTTTGCAATGCGGTTGGCGGTGGAGGCGGTGTCGTCGCCACCCACGGTCACCAGCAGTTTCACCTCGTTGTCGGTGAAGAACGCCAGGTTGAAACGTTTCTCGAAGTCCTCGTCAGTGGGTTTGAATCGGCTCATCTTCAAGATACTGCCACCCTTATTGAAAATCTCGTCAGCTGTGAGGAAGTCGAGATCCTGCATGCGGGGTTTGTCGGTGAAGAGGGCGCTGTAGCCGCCATGAAGGCCTATCACGCGGTAGCCGTCTCTGAGGAAAGTTTTGGCCACGGAGGCCACCACGGTGTTCATTCCGGGGGCAGGACCGCCGCCCGTGAGGATTGCTATACTTTTCATCTCTGTTTAGTGTTTATTGTTGGTTGGATAATAATTTCTTCAGTTCGTCGACGGTCACTATGACCCTGATGCTGTCGCCGCCATAGGGGGAGGCGTAGAGGTAAACGGCTTCCACACCTGCCTTGACCAGGTGGGTGGCCAGACGGCTCCCCTCGGTGGTAGTGTAGGTGTGCAGGATGGCCTCTTCGAGAGCCTGGCGCTGCTGCTCACTGCCCCTGAGGTTGCTCATGGCGGCCTCCGTCAGGCTGTAGGTATAGGTGAGCCTGCGGGCCTCGCGGTCCAGCTTGCAACTCACCAGCTTGGTTTGGGCGTCGACCTGGAGGGGGCATTGTCCGTCCACATCGTTGGCAATAATCTGCACTTGGTCCATGTGGTTGCCGGTGTTGCCGAGACCGCGTTCAAAAACGGTGTTCCACATCCATGGCTCGATGACCATCACCACCGAGTCGGTCTGTTTCTCATTCATATAGACGTGGCGCAGTGTCACCTCACCCTTGTAGGCGGAAAAGGCAAGGTGGTTGGCCGTGTCCCGCACCAAATCGTAGGCGCGGTCCTTGCGCACCAAGTCCATATTCTCCTGCACGTATTGCTTCACTTCCGGCCAGTAGCCGTCGGGGTATAGATATACGGTGGTCATGGCATTCTTTACACCGTCATACATACACTTTGCCATCACCTCGTTCTCGCCCACCTGGTGGGGAAGACGGCTATTGATGCGGCGTGCCAGACTGGCCACAAATGTCCGCGCCTGTTCCTCAAGCGATGGAGCGAGGGAGTTCCGTATGTCTTCAGGGGTGAAATTGAAAGCGGCTGAACCTCCGTTTATCTTCTCGGCTACGGGCAGCTTTATAAGCATCCGCAAATCGTATTGATGGTACAGCAGCGGGCTCACGTCCCATAGTTCGTTGTGGCAAAGATAGTCCAGATACCAGTCGGCCTCCTTCACATCGTAGCCTTTTTCCATGGCATACTCTATCCGCAGAAAGCGGCCGTCGTGGTTAAGGTTCACGCCCACCAACGACATGTGGTTCTCTTTGTCGTAATAGGGTATCAACCCTTTGATGGTCTGCCCAAGTTCTATCAAGTCCGCCAATTCTTCGAGGTCGGGCTCCTGGGCTCGCACCGGGGCCCACAGAAGGGTCAAGACAATAAGCAATAGACTAATTCTTTTCATATAGCATTTGGATTATATCGGTCAGTATTTGGCTGTTTTCACAATCATCCACTTTCGGGGGCTCCGATGTCGACGCTCCCGTCAACCTGCGCTGTGCCTCGGCAATTGCATCGGGGAAGAGGGAATCTGACGCTATCTGCACACTTCTTATCACGCCCGCGGCCTGGTCCACCTCGGCCGACAGGGCCACCTCGCCCCACTCGAATTGTGCCGACCGCCCAACACGGAATTCCCGCCAGCGGCCATATTTCCACTCAGCACTGGCAAACTCATCGCGCAGAGCCTTCACGGCGGGCAGGGCTGCCAGCTGGTCGAAGTCTAAACGTTGCGCCGTGCCGTACTCCCGTTCAAAGGCCTCCACCAACAGGGGCGCAAGACCCTCAGCAGTGATGGTGGGCACCAGCTCCGAAAGGTTTACTATACGGCTCTGCACCGAGGCCACGCCATGCTTCTGCAACTTGGAGGGCTTGGGCTTGAGGTAGCGTTGCAGCTCCTCCACGTCGGTACGTATCAGTATGGTACCGTGGTGCAACCGGTTGTCCGCACCGCGGGCAAAAGCGTTGCCCGAGAACTTCCGGCCTTCGACCAGTATGTCGTTCCTCCCGCTCACCTCGGTCCTCAGCCCGAAGTGTTCCACAGCATCCTGCACCACATGCATCTGCCGTGCTGTGTCATAGCTCTCGTTGGGGGCCACAAAGGTGAAGTTGAGATTGCCCATGTCGTGGTAGACAGCTCCCCCGCCCGTGCGGCGGCGCATCAGGTGGCCTCCGTCGGCTTCGAGCCGCGCAAGGTCGCACTCAGCGTAGGGGTTTTGGTTCTGCCCAATCACTACGGTGCGTCGGTTACGCCAAAGGTACAGCACCGCTCCCCCATCCAAACGCTGCGTGAAAAGGTGGTTCTCAACAGCAATGTTGAGGTACGGGTTGAACTGGTTACTGATTACAATTTGCGGCACGACCTGAACAAAAGATTATATCGAATAATTATTTAACTATCTATCAACTCTATATATATCAATCAAATCCGCCCTCCCCTATCAGAACAACCTCTCCAAGTCGGTGGATATGGAGATGTAGTTGGGGGCTTGGGCAAAGTGGTAGTTGTTGCGGGCATAACTGATGTTGAAACCCTTCACAGTAAAGCCTATGCCAAAGGAGAAACCGGAGGTGTTGAAACGGTCGGCAGCTTTCATCTCCACCATCTGCCTGTAGCTGTAGCCCACAAGCAGGTGGAGGCTCTTGCCGAGGGTCAATTCCACACCCACGTTGACGTGGCGCCCCAGATTGTCCAGCGTCCGCTCCAAGGGGGTCATGCCCGTCACTTGGCCGGTGAAAGGGTCGGTTACGGACGAGGGATTCAATGGGTCTTCGTATGCCAGATTCCATTTCTGCAACTCGTTGAGCGAGAACATGAGACAGAACGGGGCATCCTGCAGTTTGTACGACCCTGCCACCGAGAGCTCGAAAGGCAAAGACTCCGTCGAGCCGTCGAAGGTGCTGAGCTGCGCACCGATGTTGCGTCCCATGAGGGTGGCGGCGAAGGCTTTGTTGGTGGAGATGTAGGTGGCGGCAAGGTCGAAAGCAAGCGCGAAAGCGGTGTAGGACTCGTAGTGCGAGAGGATAGGCTTGAAATTGACGCCCACGCTGACGTGGTCGTCCACGGCATGGCCCCAGCCGACGGTCATCACATAGTCCGCAGCCGAGAAGGTACCCGTGGGCTGGTCGTTCTCGTCGTAACCCGCAAAACGCCCATAGCTGCCGAACTGGAAGCCGAAGGTGAGGGTGCCAATCCCCTTAAAGGTGTGGCCGTATGCCGCCGACCCGAAATTAGAACCGGCAAACACATTCACAAAGCCAAGGGCTAGCTTGTTGTTCAGCCCCTCGCCTATCAGCGAAGGATTGCCCAAGGCCACGGGCAGGTCTGCGCCATAAAGAGAGAGGAAGTCAAAGCCCATACCTGCGGCCTGAGCCGAGGCTGGCATGTCGAGGACGGACAGCGCCGACATGCCGGCCACTTGGGCGCGTGCGGCTCCGAGGCTGAACATCAGCAGGACAAAAGCCAAGACTTTCCTCATCTATCGGTTATGCATTAATCTTTATTATACATTAGGGGGTTAAAGTGGTGGTCGTAAGGGGAGGACTCGGAGGAAAGTCTGAAGGTGTAAACCCTTCGCATTGCCTGAGCCATCGCCCATATATTACCAGCGGCTGTTTGCCACCCACTTTAACTCCCATTAATAATCATCTGCGGTTGCAGCCGTATCAGCCGTTGCGCTTCTTGTTGCGCTCGTGGCGCATCAGGTGGCTGGGCTCAAGAGCCATGCGGTCGGTCTCCAACAGCGAGGCTACGCCCTCGTCCACTTTGCGCTGAGCCTGGCAGGCCTCGCAGTGGCACTCCTCGTGGTACTCACGCGGCTCGGTGTAGGTGGTGATGACACCCTCGAAATTGCGGAGGATAACCTTGTTGGGGCTCTGAGAAATGACGTAGTTGGGCATGACAGGGGTCTTGCCGCCACCACCGGGGGCGTCCACCACAAAGGTGGGAACGGCAAAGCCGCTGGTGTGTCCGCGCAGGTTCTCGATGATTTCGATACCCTTGCTGACGGGGGTGCGGAAATGCTCCAGACCCATGCTCAAATCGCACTGGTAGATGTAGTAGGGGCGCACGCGGTTCTTCACCAACTCGTGCATCAGTTTCTTCATCACGTGCACGCAATCGTTCACGCCGCGCAGCAGCACCGTCTGGTTGCCCAGGGGAATGCCGGCGTTGGCCAGTTTGGCAACGGCGGCTTGTGCCTCGGGGGTCATCTCGTTGGGGTGGTTGAAGTGGGTGTTCAGCCAGATGGGGTGGTATTTCTTCAGCATGTTGCAGAGGTCGTCGGTGATGCGCTGGGGGCAGACAACAGGCGTGCGGCTGCCGATGCGGACAATCTCGACATGAGGAATGGCGCGGAGGCGGGAGATGATATACTCCAGCTTGGCATCGCTCACCATCAGGGCGTCGCCACCCGAGAGGAGAACGTCGCGCACTTCGGGAGTACGCTCGATATACTGGAGGCACTTCTCAATGCGCTCCTGGGGCGACTCGTCGTCCTTTTGGCCGGCGAAACGGCGGCGGGTGCAATGGCGGCAGTACATGGAGCACATGTCAGTAATGAGGAACAGCACACGGTCCGGGTAGCGGTGTGTCAGTCCGGGAGCGGGCGAATCCTCGTCCTCATGCAGCGGGTCGTTCAAATCGGCGGGGGCGATGTTGCACTCGGCACCCTGCGGGATGCACTGACGACGGATGGGGTCGTAGGGGTCGTTAGGGTCGATAAGACTCAAATAGTAAGGCGTAATTGCCATGCGGAACTTGGCAAGGGCTTTCTTGATGCCCTCAGCCTCCTCGGCGGAGAAGGTGAAGTACTTGCTCAGTTCCTCATAGGTCTCGATGCGGTTCTTGACCTGCCATTTCCAATCGTTCCACTGCTCGTCGGTGACAGCGGGGAAAAGTTCTTTTCTGCGGTTGACTTTCATAAAATATGATGTTTATATTATTATCTGTCAAAAATATAGTATATATATTGCTGCGCCGCTGGCACAACAAACACGATGCAAAGATACGAAAAAAAATCCAATTATGAACACAAATCTCTTCACCTGTTGTCAATCCGAGCCGTTCGGACCGCAACAAGCAGTTTTTTTCAGCCTCCGCGACGGTGAGCCCAAGGGGCGCTCTCGGTCCACTCTTGGTCCACTCTTTATTCCCCATTTTTTGTTCAGTTTCCTAATTGTTCTCTAAGGTTTGACGAAGAACTATTAAAGAACGATACAATGAGGATGGGAGAAGGAGCGAACCTACAGTTAGTTAGCTCCGACCATGCCGTTCTCGAATCCGCCGTTTGGAGGGTTTTCTCGCTTTTGTTGAAACGGCGACCGAATAGTATTGGGAATTGGCATTGGCGGTGAAGTTGTTGCGGATGTGCGAATAATCCGCTCCCTTGGAGACATGGTGGTGGTAGGTGCTGGTCAGCGAGGGGGGCAGGTGGTCCCAGAGACATCTGACGCCCACTTCGGCTTAGGCGTATGGGACGTACCAATAGGTATGGAAAATGCACATGGCACCGATGGACGAAAAGGCATGGAAGCCACTGGAGTGGTTGTAGCGCAACAGGAGCGTGTCGCGGAGCTGCTCGCTGGGATTGAGGCGCAAGCGGACAAAAAAGAACAGCTGCCTGAAAATGTATTTTCAGACAGCTGATAATCAACTCACAGGAAAACCATAAAAAATGGCAACCTGCGTTCCTTACATAACCTCACAAAAAAAACTGCTGCGAGGGTATACCTCACAGCAGTTTATGTATGTTAATAGATTGATTGTGTTACACGTAAAAGCAAAACATCTAATCAATGTATCAACTTTCGTGGAGCGAATTACGCATAGAGTTCTTCGAAGATCTTGCGCAGTTTGGGGCTCTCGCGGAGCTCCTGCAGGGTGAATTCGGCGTGACCCTTGGTGTAGCCGTTACCCATAATCATGTTGACATCGCTGCCGATACCTTCGGCACCGAGGCTGGCTTTGGTGAAGCTGGTGGCCATGCTGAAGAAGTAGACAATGCCGTCGTCCTTGGTGCAGAGCACAGCGGTCATCTCCTGGTCGGGAACGTTGACGCAGTTGATGGTGACGTCGGCCATCTTGCCGTTGGTGAGCTTCTCGATGAGTTCGTAGACCTGAACGGGGGTCATGCCGGCAGCAGACTCGACGATGTCGCAGAAGCCGAGATCCTTGATGCGCTGGGTGCTCTTGGGGCTGTTGGCAATACCGATAACCTTACCGGTGACGCCTACGCGCTTTTTGGCCTCGTAGCAGCAGAGCATACCGCTCTTGCCACCAGCACCGAGGATGACAACGGTCTGGCCATACTGGCACAGCTTGGCAGTCTGGGCGGGAGCACCGGCGACGTCGAGGGCGGAGAGGGCCAGCTTCTCAGGCATGTCGGTAGGGATCTTGGCATAGATGCCGCTCTCGAAGAGGATGGCCTTACCCTTGATGTCGACCTGGTCGACGTCGGGACGGATTTCGATAATCTCGTCGATGCGGAGAGGAGTCAGGGAGAGGCTGACGAGGGTAGCAATGCGGTCACCTTCTTTCAGGTCGATCTTGCCCTTCAGAGCGTCGCCGATTTTCTCAACCTTGCCGAGGAGCATGCCGCCGGAACCGGTGCGACGGTTGCGGTGCTTGCCCTGCAGTTCCACGTTGAGGAACATCTCCTTCTTGACCTCTTCCATGATTTTCTCCTGGCTTGCGCCTTCGCCGGCCTGCTGTTTGGCATAGTTGTGGATGTCGGTGAAGCTGGCGGAGTCGATATTCAGGGTCTGCACGTCGATGAGAATCTCATTGTCGTAGAGAACATCCATGTTATTGTCCAGTTTGTTTGCGGGCTGCGGAAGAACGCCCTTGGGCTCGATGACACGGTGAGTGCCGTACTTGTTACCTTTTGGTTGCATAATGATAATATTTATTTTGTTGATTATTAATATTGTACTTAAAAACAAATAGCCTTTAAAACGTA
>ONJQ01000031.1 GCA_900318175.1 uncultured Bacteroidales bacterium
CCATTCCGAACAGAGAAGTTAAGCCCCGCATCGCCGATGATACTGCGCATGTTCGTGGAAAAGTAGGTCGCCGCCAATCTTTTACAGAGGGAGTCTCGAACGAGGCTCCCTTTTTTTGTTTTAGGGGTTTGATAGATTCGATAGATTTTATAGATTTTATAGATGCGATAGGTACGATAGTTTTTTTTCTTGTATTTCTTTTTTTTTTCGTATCTTTGTACTTTAATTAATTAAGAAATTTTAATCCTATGAAAAAGAAACTGACTAAGTTGTCTAATGGCAAAAGTTCTTATAAGTGGCAATTCTGTTCGCTTGGGGGTGTGGCCCGTGTCAATATCACTTCGGGCGAGGATATCGCCCACTTGGGTGAGTTGGACCAGAAGTTGTGGACGGTGCTGAGTTGCCCGGTTAAGGGTTTGGAACTGGAAGAGCGCACATTAGATTTGATTGATTCGGATCGTGACGGCAAAATCAGAGTTGAAGAGGTTGTGGATGCTTCGCAGTGGCTTTGCAAGGTGCTGAAAGATCCCAACAAGATTCTGCTTGGTAAGGATTCGGTGGAGTTCTCTGAAATCAATACCGAAGCTGAGGATGGGGCCAAACTGCTGGAGGATGCCAAGCAGGTGCGTTCCATTATCGGTGGCGAGGGTGAGGTCGTTTCACTGCCCGAGTTGATGGAGTTTCTTGCACACTATGACGAGGACCGTCAAGAGGAATTGAAATCGTTGCTGGAGGACATGAAGCTTGAGTCGTACCCTTACGGTGAAAATAGCGACGATGCTGTGGCGGCTGTAAATGCCATCCGTGACAAGATGGCTGACTATTATATGCGCTGCCGTTTCCTGCAGTTCCATGACGATTGCGCAGCTGCATTGGATGTGTCGGCAGAGAAGGTTGCTGAAATTAGTGGACTGAATTTTGCAACCTGCAATGAGGAGATTTCCAAGTATCCTATTTCCCGTCCGATAGCCACGTGTGTGATGCCTGTGAACGAGGGTGTGAACCCCGCTTGGCAGGCTGCTTTCGGCAAGGTGAAGGCTTTGGTGCTGGATGTGGACCTTCCCGGTAAAGAGAGTGTCAGCGAGAAGGAATGGAACGATATTGTTGCCAAGATTGACGCATACGTGGCCGCCAAAGCTGACAAGGTGAAGGAGTTGGAAGAAAGTATGGCTGAAAAGGTGAAGGCTGAGCACGAAGCAATGGCTCCCTTGGAGAAGTTGCTGCGCCTGAGTCGCGACTTCTACCGTCTGCTGCGCAACTATGTGATGATGACTGATTTCTATGACACTACAATGGATGCAGTGTTCCAAGCAGGTAAACTGTATATTGATTCCCGTTGCTTGAATCTCTGTATGAAGGTGACCGATATGGCCAAGCATGCTGAGATGGCCGGGCTTAGCGGTATGTATCTGCTGTATTGCAATTGCGTGTCGAAGACCAAGCATGCAACGATGGACATCGTGGCTGTGCTGACCGACGGCGACGTGGACAACCTGCGCGTGGGGAAGAACGCCATCTTCTACGATTGCTCAGGTCAGGACTGGGATGCTGTTGTGACTAAGATTATCGACAACCCCATCAGTATTCGTCAAGCTTTCTGGTCGCCCTACAAGAAATTCGGCAACTGGATTACTGAGAAGCTGAATAAATCGGCAGCCGAGAAGGAAAGCAAGTCGTTTGAGAGCTTGACGGCGAAGGCCGACAGCGCCTCGACAACGCTTGCTACCCAGGTGGACAACGGGGGCACTCCCGTGGCCGTTGAGAAGAGCAAGAAACCGCCGTTTGACATCGCCAAGTTTGCTGGCATCTTTGCTGCCATCGGCATGGCTGTAGGTTATATTGCAGGTGCTGCCATGGGTCTTGGAAAGGCCTTCTTCAATCATCCCATCACGATTGTTCTGTTCATCCTGCTGATATTCCTCTGCGTGTCCGGTCCTTCTGTATTCCTTGCTTGGAGCAAGCTGCGCAAGCGTAACCTTGGACCGGTATTGAACGCCAACGGATGGGCCGTCAATGCCAAGATTTTGGTGAATACCCGTTTTGGTGCCACGCTGACCGATTTGGCCTCCTATCCTAAGATTGTTTTGGATGACCCCTATGCAAAGAAGAGCATGCCCCGCTGGTTGCGCACGCTGATTACTATCCTTGTCATACTTTTGATTATCTTCGGTATCCTCTATTTCAAAGGTTACTTCAATCGCTTTGACAACATGAAGGCTCTCCATTATGACGAGACCTCGGTGGTGTATAGGGCGATGGACAAGGTCTTTGGCAGCGTAAAGGCTGAGTTGGTCGACGCTGTGTCCGATGTGTCGGAAACGGTTGCAGAATCAGCTGCTGAGGGTGCCGCCACTGGCGCCGAGACCGCTGCAACCCCTGCCGAGGAGGCTGCACCGGCACAATAGTAGATTGTTGAAATAAATGACTTCCATCTAAATACTAAAGAAGCTTATGTATAGAACAAACACTTGTGGTGAATTGACCATCAAGAATGTCGGCCAAGAGGTGACACTTTGTGGTTGGCTACAACGTTCACGTGACCTTGGCGGCATGACATTCATTGACTTGCGTGACCGCTATGGTATTACACAATTGGCTTTCAACATGGAAACCAATGCTGAATTGTGTGAGAAGGCCCGTCATTTGGGTCGTGAGTACGTCATCCAGGCAAAGGGCGTGGTGATAGAACGCGCAAGCAAGAACACGAAGATTCCGACCGGCGAGATAGAAATAGAGGTGAAGGAGCTGAACGTGCTGAATGAGGCCAAGACTCCTCCGTTTACTATTGAGGACAACAGCGACGGAGGTGACGACCTCCGCATGAAGTATCGTTATTTGGACATCCGCCGTAGTCCCGTTCGCAAGAACTTGGAGTTGCGTCACAGAATGGCCATGTTGGTGAGAAACTATCTCAGCAACTATGATTTCTTGGAAATCGAGACCCCGATGCTGATTAAGTCGACTCCTGAAGGGGCTCGCGATTTCGTGGTTCCTTCGCGTATGAATCCTGGAGAGTTTTACGCACTTCCCCAGAGCCCGCAGCAATATAAGCAGCTGTTGATGGTGGCGGGAATGGACCGCTACTTCCAGATTGTGCGTTGCTTCCGCGACGAAGACTTGCGTGCCGACCGTCAGCCGGAGTTCACACAGATTGACTGTGAGATGTCGTTTGTGGAGCAGGAGGATGTCCTTAACATGTTTGAAGGTCTGGCCAAGCACCTTTTTAAAGAGGTGAAAGGCTTGGAGTTTGGCGACTTCCCTCGCATGACGTGGCATGATGCCATGCGCCTGTATGGTAGCGACAAGCCGGATATTCGCTTCGGGATGCAATTTGTTGAGCTGAACGATGTGGTGAAAGGCCATGGTTTCGGTCTGTTCGACGGTGCCGACCTTGTGGTGGGTATCAATGCCGAGGGCTGTGCTGAGTATACTCGTAAGCAGTTGGATGCTCTGACCGATTTTGTCAAGCGTCCGCAAGTGGGTGCCGGAGGAATGGTGTATATCAAGTATAATGCCGATGGCAGTTTCAAATCGAGTGTTGATAAGTTTTATGGTCAGGATGACTTGAAGGTTATTGCTGACAAGTTCGGTGCCAAGCCTGGTGACCTGCTGCTGATTCTTTGTGGCCCGGCCATGGCCACTCGTGTCCAGCTTTGCGCCCTGCGTTTGGAGGTGGCAGCCCAGTTGGGCCTGCGCAACCCAGACCAGTATGCCCCGCTGTGGGTTATTGATTTCCCGCTGTTGGAGTGGGACGAGGAGACCCAACGCTACTACGCCATGCACCATCCCTTTACTGCTCCCAAACCGGAGGACGAGGCTCTGCTGGATGATGAGAGCCGTTGGGGCGACATCAGGGCAAATGCATACGACATTGTCATCAATGGCGTGGAGGTCGGCGGCGGTTCTATCCGTATACACGACCGCACATTGCAGAACAAGATGTTCCATACATTGGGATTCACTGACGAGAAAGCCTACGAGCAGTTTGGTTTCTTGATGGATGCGTTCACCTACGGTGCTCCTCCCCATGCAGGTCTTGCGTTTGGTTTCGATCGTCTCTGCTCGCTTTTCGGCGGTGCGGACAGTATCCGTGACTTCATCGCATTCCCCAAAAACAACAGCGGACGCGATGTCATGAGCGGTAGTCCGGCCCCCATCGCACAGGAACAGCTTGATGAGTTGCAGATAGCATTGAAAGATAGTACAGTATAGGCGATATCATCTTTTTTTTCGAAAAAAATAGTTTTTTTTCTTGTATGTTGGAAAAAAGTTGTATCTTTGCAATGTATCTAATAGAGAAGCTAAACACAAATGGATTGTGTAATCAATTGAGTGTTTGACTTTTGTGGTTAGATATGAACAAATGAATGTTGAACTAAAAAACAAAACATGGGAGGAAATAACCGGTAAAATCAAAAACTATTAGCAAAAATAATGCGTCCAAATTGACGCCAAGCAAGAAAATTAAAAACAAACAATATTAAAAATTAATAAATGAAAAAACAAATGAAGAACAAAATCGTGTACTTGGCACCCGCTATCCAAGTGAAATTAGTTGCCGTTGAGAACGGCTTTGAACTCAGCAATGCAGATGTTGCAATTGTCGAAGGTGTTGAAAACTGGGAACACGTTACTTTCTAACATTTAAAAATCGTAAAAGAAAATGAAAAAGTATTTTGTAATTTTAGCTGTTTCTTCTCTGATTGTTTTTGCTGGCTGCAAAAAAGAAAACACCAATCAGGCTTATTCCATAGAGGGAAATAAAATCGTTATGAACATTGCTGGTGAGATTCCCACCGACAATCCTACCAAGCAGGCTTGGAGCGGTGAGCGTCTCCGTATCTTCTTCAACAGTGGTGACCAGATTAACATCAATGGTACTGAACATTCTCTCTCTTGCTATCCTTCCAATATCCCTGGCACCAGCACTTCTGTCAGTAACTATGCAAGAGTTAGCTGCGACCTCGCTGATGACTATCATCTGTTCTATCCTGCCAACATTTACACTGTCACTCCTGACAATAGCACCTCCCCTGCTACTTATGTTGCAACGGTTGCTCTGCCTGGTGAGGTTTCTCTGATTAACAACGATGCTATGGTTAACTTCGCCTCCATGAACAATGTCCCCGTGTGGCCTCTCTACACTCATCTTAATGATGCAGCTCTGCATCCCACCACCACTGGAACTACTACCGAAGATGGTGCTCGTTTCGAGTTGAAGAATGCCGTTGCAATCATTGCTCCTGAAATCATCTATGCTCAAGAGTGGGCTGAAGTCGTTTTCGGTGGCACCTATGCTACTCCTGCTGATTGCCCCACCCTGTATGTCACTGACGTTGTTATTACCTGTAATGAACATTCTCTGCATGGTGCTTCCACTCTGAATACCGCTGATCCTACTGCTCCTTACCTTATGATGGATGACACTATTGCTAATGGCACCAACAATAAGATTGTTTGCCACCTTGACAATCCTAAGGTGATCACTGGTCAGGCTGGTGTCAACCAGATGCTTGGTAATGTTGCAGCTCCTGTAATGTACATGAATCACAATTTCCAGGTTAACATCTATTTCTACACTGTGATTGATGGTACCACCACTTACTACAAATATCAGAGTAGACAGGGTCGCAACATCCTTCCTCTCAGACGTTCTTATCGTACCTTCTTTGACTTCAACTTCCAGACCATCGAAGGTACTGGTCAAGGCGTAGTTATCTCTTCTCAGGCTACTCCTTTCACTGTTGAATAATCAACATCCATTAAATATCTTAAAAAAGGTTGGCTTTCATGCCAACCTTTTTTTGTATCTCTTGTTTTATGAGGTTGAGTGTATTCATGATTAAATCTGAATGTACCCAGTAAGACCTGAAAGGACTACCGACCGTACCTTTATCTCAAACCGCTCATCGGAAAGAATTATTCCAATAGGTATTAATGAATGGCCGGCCCATTTACTTCAGACATGCTGATTCCTCATTGTACAATGAAATCTTTGTGGAAGTTATTAAATCCCCCCTCTATAGCTATTTCAGCATACTCACCCCTGCAAGGTTGCATAACTATTTAATAATTTGCAACCCATATTGGCTCTTCTTCTCACCCCATCGTTCAAATAGTGTTTTATTGAAGTTCCACCTTTGACATTCTTCCCTTTCTCATAGTTGCATGACGAACTTTAAGTTGCATTTTAATATGTATCCTTTTGAGCCTTTCTCGCTAATGTATGATTGTATGCAATTGTATTGCAAATAAGAGAAAGAGGTGTTGGCCATGCAGTCAGCACCTCTTTTCTCTTATTAAATGAAGTTATTGTATCCTATTTTTGCACCCAGATTTTGCGTGAATACTTGTTGTCTGTTCGTACTATGTAGATTCCTGTTGTGGGAACACGTACAATTGCATGGTTTGTTTGAGATGCACGGAAGATGTTTCGTCCCATTACGTCGTATACCTCGGCATGGAAAGGTCTATCGTTCTGTATGACTATTGCGCCTTGTTGGGCGGTTATAAGGGGCTCAGAAGGCCTAATATCGTTTATGCCGATGGGGTCAACGGGGATGGTGGAGTCTCTTTCGAAATAGGCGGTATAAATGATATCCTCGGTGACGGCTTCGGTACGTACAGCATTAGTGTCTCCGTCATTCCAATGAGTGAAATAATAACCCCGTTTAGGAGTTGCATTGAAGGAAACGAAGAGGCTCTCACAGGTAGGATATTCCGTAATGTCTACGCTGCCCATGTTCTCGTCGATGCTTTGTACCACGACGGTGATGTTGTATGTTTCAGCGTAGTTAGAGAAAATATTCCAACCGTTGTCGGACGTATAGTCCTCGATGCTCCCGCAAGGAACATAAACGATAATGTTGGCTGAGAAAGTGTCAAATACAACATCGTCAAGTGTTGGAGGAGTGTTTGAGTAACAGGTTATTCTTGAGAGGTGAGGGCAACCGCAGAAGGCTGATTGTCCAACGTGCGTCAAGGTACGGGGGAGGGTCAGTCGTGTAAGGTTGGAGCAATCGATGAAAGCCAGTGGACCGATATTGGAAACGGTGTTGGGGATTTCAAGTCTTACGATAGAGCGGCACCCGCCAAAAGCACAATAGTCAATAGTGGAGAGGGACCGGCCGAAGTGGATGCCGGACAGTCGGTGGCAGTTGTAGAAGGCCATTTCACCAATGTTGCTTACCGAGTCAGGGATGATTAGTGTTCCCGAAAGAGATACGCAACCTTCAAAAGCACCCGTTTTAATACGCGTGAGGGATTGAGGCAGAGTGACTCCGCTCAGGTTGTTGCATTCAAAGAAGGATTCGGTACCAATGATTTTTACATTATTGGGGATGATGACAGGCTCCGTGAGCGACGTGCATCCGCTGAAGGTAAAGTCCTCGATTGACGAAATGGAATTGGATAGCCTTAATGCTGTAATCCTTGAACATTTGTAGAATGCGCTACTGCCAATGAAGGTTACATTGTCGGGAATGACAAGCGAGTCGGTGAGACCGTTGCATTTTGCAAAAGCATAGTCTCCAATGTATGAAACGTAGGGTGGCAACGACAGCGATGTAAGGCCTGTGCATTCATAGAAAGCGTGGTCGTTGATTGAATCAATGGTGTTAGGAAAGATGATTTGGGTCAAACGGTTGCAACCATTGAAGGCAAAAGTTCTCAATGCAGTCACGGTGTATGTATTGCCCTCAAATGTGACGGATGAAGGAATCTCCAAAGCACCAATCATTTGGGCACTTCCAGTTGCAGGGCATGATACAGAAACGTTGTGTTGTGTGGTGGATGTGACTCTGTAGTGCAGCGTCTGTCCAGTGCTGCAAACGGCGTCGAACTCCTGTGCTGTTGCGGCAAGGTTGAAGCACATCAAGAGTGTGATAAAGCATATTTTTTTCATGAGTGAAAAGGTATTAATGGATTCTCATATTAAATGTATTCGTTTTTATTAATAAAGAATAACGGAGGTTACCATTTTTTATTGTACAGTGGCAGCATTTCTTATTCTGGCATATTAAAGCGTCAGGTGCATTCTGCCACGGTATAGCGTTCCACGTAGATATGAACATTGTTTTTATTGGACTTGTCGTCTTGGTGTGGAACTGCTTGCGGTCAGCGGTTGTTTCCTTCTGGCAGGAGGTCAGTGTGAATAGACTTGAAAGAGCCAGTGGGCTCAATGAGCTGACTACTGTTTTTCCCATTTTTGTTTCTTTATTGTTTCTTGATAGTTTCTGTTTTGTTTCTTGGGTATTGAGGGATAGGATCTGTTTAATAGTAAAAAAAGCATGGTATTGTCATACTAAAACAAGGGGAGGGACGTTAAAAAGGACAGTAATATGGATACAGAAATTGTTCAACAGGAAGAGTTGGTCTCCCCCGAAATCATGGAGGCCATGGGCATCAGCCGCCCCGCCTTTGAGGAGGTGATGGGCATTATTGGCCGTATGCCGACTGTGCAGGAGTTGAGCACGCTGCTGGCCATGTGGGATGCCAACGGGAGGCAGCAGAGCCTCTACGGCTGGCTGAAGGGTCAGCACCATGTGGTGGAGAAACATGAATATCTCTATACTGGCACGGACACTGCACACAAGGAGATTCGCGAGCCCCGAGTGAAAGATTGTATATCGCTGGCTCACGAGGTGCTGGAGAACACGAAACCGTTGCCCATGGCGGAGGGACAAGTTCCGTTTGGCCGTAGCGAGTTACTTTACATGGTAGGAAATGTAAGCACCCAGTTCTTGGACTCGGAGTATGCCCGCCGTTGTCTGCACATCGTTGCGGACCCCGTGAAGATGGAAACGGTGGACGAGGATATAGCGTACCTGCGCCTGATACTGGGCAGCCTGTTGGCAGCGGAGGTGATCACATCGCTTTGGGCGGTGGGTGGCGGAGGCCTGTTTGCCACCCTTGTGCAGGGCTGCGGCGGAAGAGTGGGATTCGACATCCTCACCTGCCGGGAAATACGATTAGATGCCTTCCTTTTTGGCGAGGAGCAGGGACGCTTTGTGGTGTCGCTTCCGGAAAAGCAGGACGATTTTTTCCTGCTGAAAATGGACGAGGCACGGATAAACTGCTGCTTTCTTGGCCATGTGACTAAGGGCCGTCTGCTTGTAGACGACATGGACTACGGCGACATAAAAGGCTGGAGGATACGGAACAAAGAGGCGTAAGGAAAGAATAAGCCCCCACGTTTCAAAAAAAATGTGTATATTTGCACTTTCAAATGAATGTGATTTAAGTCGAATTAATCTGCAAGAATAATGGATATTTTCAAGACATTGACGCCGGAAGCCATGGCTTCTGCCATCACAAGCCAGATGGAGCAACTGCTCACGAGTGGCTCGGACGATGTGGTAAGACTGCGCAAAGAGCTGGAGAAAACGCCCGACGACCCGGAGATATGGTTTGAACTGGGATTGTCGTTGAATCTGGCTGGGCTGCGCTATGAGGAGTTGGCTGTAAACCTGGCTGGAATCCAGTACGACATGGAACACAAGTCGGACGGTGGTGAGGAAGAGGAGGTGACGCTCCAAGTCAATGTCTCGGCGGGAAGACCCCTGTATCAGGATTCGCTTGCGGCTTTCGACAAAGTGCTGGAATTGAATCCAGACTACTATGGTGTGGCGTGCCAGAAAGGGGTCGTGTACGGTAATATGCACGACTTGGAGAATGCCGAAAGGTGCTACCTCAAGGCCTTGGAGGATGACGACGAGGATTTCACCGCTGCCTATTACCTGAGTCAGGTGTACGGCGAGATGGGGAAAACCGATTTGGCCGAGAAGTACCAGAGAATATCAGACGAGCTGAACGGCTCGGTGGAGTAGGGGAGACCCTAATAAAAACGTAAAACAATATACATTTTATCGAATACAAAATAATGGAACAAAGTAATTCACTCTCAATCTTCAGTGCACGTAAGGAAGAACGTCTCAATTCGGGCATAGGCGATCAGATTTCGACCCGTGCCTACAATGCTGTTATGCTGCTCACCCTCCTTTGGGGATTCTTTGTAAACGCCGTGATGGTGCAATATCTGACCGTTCCCGTCATGCACCTCTTTTCCCGCATCAGTCCGTTGTGGCTCTTTGTGGGGTACATTGTCCTTGCCATCGCTGGCATATCCATCAGCGCCAAATCTACCAATCCTTGGATGAGTTTCTTGGGCTACAATCTGCTGGTGCTCCCCATCGGGGTGGTGCTTTGTCTGCTGCTGCCTGGCATCCCCGTGGCCATTGTAACCAAGGCCTTGCTGCTCACGGGCATTGTCACTGCAACCATGACGCTGCTCGGCTTGGTGGTGCCAAATGTCTTTATGGGAATGGGTCGCACCCTCTTCATCGCCTTGTTGGTGGGCATTGTGGCCGAGTTGGTGGCCACCTTCCTTTTCCACTATACGGGAGCCGCCTTCGATTGGCTTTTTGTCATCCTGTTCTCTGGCTATATCGGCTATGATGTGGCCAAATCGCAGGTCTTCCCCAAAACGGTGGACAATGCTGTCGACTGCGCCCTTGACATCTATCTCGACATCATCAACATCTTCATCCGGCTGCTCTCAATCCTCAGCCGCAGAGACTAAAGGAAGCGTCGCCGTAGCGCGGTTTTCCCCTTGTGTGGCAATCTTTTCTTGCCATATCAAAAAAAATGTTTATATTTGCAATCTGTGCATCAATGATAATAATGAAATAATTAGTTGATAATGAGACCAGACTTTTCAAAAGTAGACTTTCGTGGGACGAAGGAAAACAAAGAATCCTTTGTCAAATGGGAGGAAGAGAATAATATCCAAAAGAGTTGGAAGACTCCCGAGCAAATCGATGTGAAGCCTGTTTATGGCAAGGCTGATTTGGCTGGCATGGAGCATCTGAACTATGCTGCCGGCATCGTGCCCTATCTGCGTGGCCCGTACAGCACCATGTATGTGATGCGTCCCTGGACCATCCGCCAGTATGCCGGTTTCTCCACCGCCGAGGAGTCCAACGCTTTCTACCGTCGTAACATTGCCGCCGGTCAGAAGGGCTTGAGCTGCGCCTTCGACCTTGCCACCCATCGTGGCTACGACAGCGACCACGAGCGCGTGGTGGGCGATGTGGGTAAAGCCGGTGTTGCCGTTGATAGCATCCTCGACATGAAGATTCTTTTCGACCAGATTGACCTTGGCAAGATGTCCGTCTCCATGACCATGAACGGCGCCGTCCTGCCCATCCTTGCGTTCTACATCATCGCTGCCGAAGAGCAAGGCGTGCCCCAGGAACAGCTCCAAGGTACCATCCAGAACGACATTCTGAAGGAATTCATGGTTCGCAACACCTACATCTATCCCCCGCTGCCCTCCATGAAGATTATTGCCGACATCTTCGAGTACACCTCCCAGCACATGCCCAAATTCAACAGCATCTCTATTTCGGGCTACCACATGCAGGAGGCTGGTGCCACTGCCGACATCGAGCTGGCCTACACACTGGCCGACGGTCTTGAGTACCTCCGTGCCGGTATCAATGCGGGCATGAGTGTTGACGACTTCGCTCCGCGCCTCAGCTTCTTCTGGGGAGTTGGCATGAACCACTTCATGGAAATCGCCAAGATGCGTGCCGCACGTATGCTTTGGGCCAAGATTGTCAATCAGTTCAATCCCAAGAACCCCAAATCGCTTGCTCTGCGTACTCACAGCCAGACCTCTGGCTGGTCCCTCACCGAGCAGGATCCATTCAATAACGTGGCCCGCACCTGCATCGAGGCCATGGGAGCCGCTCTCGGACACACCCAGAGCCTCCACACCAATGCCCTCGACGAGGCTATTGCCCTTCCCACCGACTTCAGCGCCCGTATTGCCCGCAATACCCAGATCTATCTCCAGGAAGAGACCAACATTTGCCGCGTTGTCGACCCGTGGGCTGGCAGCTATTATGTCGAGACCCTCACCCATGAGATTGCTCACCGTGCTTGGGCTCACATCCAGGAAGTCGAAAAACTCGGCGGTATGGCCAAAGCAATTGAGAGCGGTATCCCCAAGATGCGTATCGAGGAGGCCAGTGCCCGCAAGCAGAGCCGTATCGACAGCAACGTGGATACTATTTTGGGTGTCAATAAATACCGTCTTGACCACGAAGACCCTATCGAGACTCTTGAGGTTGACAACACCGCTGTCCGCAAGGCTCAGATTGAGCGTCTTGCCAAGTTGCGCGCCGAGCGCAACAACGACGATGTCCAGGCAGCCCTCAATGCCTTGACCGAGTGCGCCAAGAGCGGCAAGGGCAATCTGCTGGAGCTCTCCATCGATGCTGCCCGCAAGCGTGCATCGCTTGGCGAAATCAGTTATGCCCTCGAAAAGGTCTATGGCCGTTACAAAGCAAAAATCAATCTTATCAGCAACGTGTATAGTACTCAAACCAAGGACAGCGACAGCTTCAAGAAAGCCCAGTCCTTGACCGATGAATTTGCCAAACTCGAAGGCCGTCGTCCTCGTATCATGGTGGCCAAGATGGGTCAGGACGGACACGACCGCGGCGCCAAGGTTGTAGCCACTGGCTATGCCGACCTCGGCTTTGATGTCGATATGGGTCCCCTCTTCCAGACCCCCGCAGAGGCCGCCAAACAAGCCGTCGAGAACGATGTCCATATCCTCGGTGTCAGCTCCCTCGCCGCTGGCCACAAGACCCTCGTGCCTCAGGTGATCGAAGAACTCAAGAAGCTGGGCCGTGAGGACATCATGGTTGTTGTGGGTGGTGTCATCCCACCGCAGGACTACGACTTCCTCTTCCAGGCCGGTGCAGCCTGCATCTTCGGCCCCGGAACGGTGATCAGCGAAAGCGCCGTCAAGATGATGGAGCTACTAATCGCCTCTCGCAAGTAAAGGCAACTCACATAAAGTCTCGCCTTATGGCGAGACTTTCTTTTTTCCCCATACCTCAACGCATACAATAGAGATTATCATGTCAAATCTGTTCAAGAAAAAATGGGACGTGGCTTTTGTCAAAGGTGGAATTGATGCCCTTTTTGCCGACACCCCTTTCCAAGTCGTTATTGCCAAAAACCCCTTCAAGAACCATTGGTTTGCTGACCCGTTTGTTCTTGATGTCACCCCCGACAAGATTCTTCTTTTGGCCGAGGAGATGGACCAGTCAGCTCCCCAGCCCTACGGGCGGATTGCCAAGCTGACCATCGACAGGGCCTCCATGCGGATTGAGAAGTATGACATCATCCTCGACACCGGAACCCATCTCAGCTTCCCCAACATCCTGCGCCAGGACGGCAAGGTGTATATCTATCCTGAGAACTGCCACCAAGGGAAGCTCAACCTCTATGAGTTCGACCCCGACACCAATGCCTTGACCCTTTTCCAGAGCATTTGCGACGATGCTGTCTGGGATGCCTCCATGACCGACTTTTTCGGCCACCGTCAGCTCCTCGGCAGCTATCAAGATGATTTCCATCTGGACATCTACGACTGGGACGAGACGAGTCTCAACTTCGTCCGTTCCCATTCCGACCTTTCCTCCAAGGCGGACAACCGTCTTGCCGGGCAGCCTTTTGCCTACAAGGGCAACTACTACTGCCCCACACAGGACTGCACCACCACCTATGGCGGCGGCGTGTGCATCAAGAAGATGGTACTCCGAGATGGCAAGCTTGCCCTTGTGCCGGGCAAGGTGCTCACCCCGCCAGACCCCAAACGGTTCGAAGGCATGCATACCCTCAACCAGTACAAGGGCGTTGTTGTCGTCGACCTTAAAAGCTGGCACGTCCCCCTGATGAGGACCCTCTATCAGAGCTATTGCTCACTTGTCAAGAAGAAGTAATCTTGTCCCTCCACTCCGCGAGGAGACAATCACCAAACCCATTTCACCATGAAAAGAATCGAGGCCATTCCCGAAGTCAAACGCCACCTGCATATTGTGCTCTGTGGCGACAACATCAATGCTGTTTCCATCCTCCGCAGTCTTGGCGAAGTGGGGCTGCGCCCCACAGTCATCATGGTTGACGAGGGCCATGTGCCTCTGGTCTCCAAGTGCCGTTATGTGGGCAAACTGATCCAGACCAAATCCTTTGACGAAAGTCTGCAACAGCTCCTCAGCCTTGCCGACCCCCAGTGTCCGCCTTTTGTCTACACCAGCGACGACAATCACCAAAGCCTCATCGACCTCCACTACGACGAGCTCAAGCAGGGCTTCTACTTCTTCAATGCCGGTGAGGCGGGCCGCGTCACCTATTTCATGGACAAGAACAACATCTGTCTTGCCGCCAAGGAGTGCGGCTTTACCATTGCCGAGAGCGAAGTCCTCAAGCCCGGACAGCTCCCCCAGCACATCCACTATCCCGTCATCACCAAAACCCTCAACCCCTACGAGGATGGCTGGAAGCGCGACGTAGGCATCTACCACGACCCCGAATCGCTCGCCAAGGCCTACACCCAGATGGTCAGCAAAACCCTCTTGGTGCAGGAGTACATCGTCAAGAAGAACGAACTCTCCATGCAGGGCTTCTCCATCGATGCAGGCCGGATTGTCTACCTTCCCTTCAAGCGCCAGTATTTCCGTTTCACCGACAGCGCTTACGGCAGCTACTGCTATTATAAGACCTATCAGGATGACGACCTCTACAACAAGATTGTCGCCTTGCTGCGCATGATTCGCTTCTCGGGCAACTTTGAGATTGAATTCCTCGAAAAACAGGATGGCAGCCTTGTCTTCCTCGAAATCAATTTCCGCCACGCCCTTTCCAACTATGCCAGCACCATCGGAGGCATCAACCTCCCCTACGAGTGGGCCAAGGCCACCCTTCTCCACTCCGTCGACGGGCTCCACCCCACCAAGGACTACTTCACTGCCATCAACGAGTTCAAGGACTTCAACACCTTCGTCAAGTCCGGCAAAATCGGGCTCCTCCCTTGGCTCAAAGACCTCGTCACTGCCGACAGCTATTACCTCTGGAACAAGCACGACCCCAAACCCCTCTTCTCCTTCTATCTTGGCAAGCTGACCCGCAAGCGTCGCAAATAGCCTCTTCCTAACCCCTATCCTTGCCGCCATCGTGGGCTTCCCGCCCTCACGATGGTTTTTTTTTGCTTCTTCCAACACCTCCACTTATTTTATTTTTAAAAAATATACACTCAATATTATGCTATATCAAAAAAAAGTTGTAACTTTGCAAACTCAATACGAACGTGAAAATGAAGCCTAAAGTCGATACTGTTGTCCAGTTTAGTGGCTTGAAGCCAGGAAGATATGAGTATGATTTTACTCTGGATAGCACCTTCTTTGAAGCGTTTCAAAACGACGAAATTAGGGAAGGAGAGGTCGATTTTAAGGTCATTTTGGAGAAACGCGAGCGCATGTTGCTCTTCACTTTTTCCTTCAACGGCAAGGTGAAGTCCATTTGCGACCGCTGCTTGGGAGAGATTGAGGTGCCCGTTGAAGGCGAAGAGACCCTCTGCGTCAAATTCAGCGACACCGAGACCACCGACGAAGACGATGTCGTCTTCCTCCCTGAAAGCGCCTACAAGATTGACCTGGCTCAGTGGATGTACGAGTATGTCGTCGTGAGCATGCCCATGCAGCGGGTACACCCCGAGGGCCAGTGCGACAGCGAGATGCTCAAATATATCTCCGACGAGCGTGTTGAAGACGAGGAACCCCTTCAGGACGAAGCCGACACCGACCCCCGTTGGGATGCACTCAAAAGCTTGTTAGAAAAATAAACAAATAAAAATAGTAATAATATGCCACATCCAAAACACAGATTCTCGCAGACTCGCACAGCGAAGCGCAGAACACACGACAGTTTGGAGAAAGCCCAGCTCACCACGTGCAGCAATTGCGGCGCTCCTGTAATGTATCACCATGTATGCCCCGAGTGCGGGTAGCAAGTTAGCCATCGAAAAGAACGTCGAGCAATAAACTCCACGCCTTTTCGGGCAGCTTTAAGCGTGTGTCCCTCCTCACCGAAGGGCACACGCTTTCTTATTGTCCCTTGGATAGGATGCTCCCCTCGCCTTCCCTTTGGCAATGTTGGCAGGTGCCGGGACTATGAGCAAAGGCCACCGCGTTACGGGTGACGCGGTGGCCTTTCTATTCTCCGGTGGCGCACGACCGCCGTGTGATGGCTATTCTATCAGCAGTCTCTGTGTGGCGGTCCACTCGCTGGTGGTCAAGGTGACGATGTACGACCCTGCTGCCAGTCCGCGCGTGTCCATGCTGGCCGACGTGCCGCAGAAGGTCATGCTGCGTACCCGCCGTCCGGCGGCGTCCATCACCGCCACGTCCACCGCCTTCCCTGTCGGCTCGGCAATTGTCACTGTCACCGCCGTCCGTGCCGGATTGGGCGTCAGCGTGAACCGCGTCCTACCGTCGACGGCATCCACACCGTTGTGTTGTCCGCCGCCTCGGGACCCGAAGTATGCCGACCCGCTCCAAGCGCTCCACACCGTGGTGTCCTTCACGCCGCAAGCCTTCTTGCACAACGCCCGTACCCTTACCTCATATTGGACGGCAGTGTCCCAGTCGTTTTCGATGACAAAGGGCGACTCCGCGGCATCGTATATGGCATGCGAGTCCGGGTCAGTCCCCGCAACCCCCACAGCCACCTGGTAGCGCGGGTGCGTCTCGTCCGTGAACCACTGCACCTCTAACTGTCGCGGGTCTATCAGCCTGATGTTGAAGTCGTCCACATTGTCGCAAGTGAGCGTGTCGTAGATGCAAGGCGGCTCTATGATGGGAAACAGTCCTCCCCAGCCCGCGCCGCCATACTGTACCGAAAAGGAGTTCGCCATTAATCCGACGTTGAGGACATATACCCATTGTGGCTGTTGATAATCTCTGATGTCGCAGCAGCCCGGCTGATATGCCAAAAGAGCCCAACCTGTTGAGTCTCTCCCGCCGTTGTACCCAAAAGGATGAGGGCGCCCGTCAATGCCAAGGGTCTGATATGCTACAACGAAAGTGTCGGACACCACAACCGGAGTGTCAAAATAGAACTCATACGACTTTACGACAGTATCAGTATACGAATCTTCAACACCAGACCAACCACACCCATCCCCAGCATACAACATGTAGCGGAACGGCAGACTGTCGTTCCAATCAATAGCTTTCAACAGTGTTGCATCATGCATATTCTTGGTCGAAAACAATAACACTCTAAGAGGTCTTCTCAGTTCGTCTTGATGCAGAAAGGTCCCTGCTATGCCATAAAGGGTTGTCGGTTTGTCAACCATAAAAAGACGTCCATATGGCTGGGGCCATTCGGAATAGTTAACATAGACAGCGCTGTACTCGTGAAAGTACGGGTCTACCAGGGCTAACATATGGTTAGACCTTGGCCATTCCATGTAACACGTAAATGGGAACCGTACCGTGTCCTGGCAATGCGCCGCAGCAAACAGCACCATCGTCAAAGTAAGTAAAACATTTTTTTTCATGATTGAATATTATTTGTGTTTGATTGTTCTGCCATTTTTTTTAATTTATTCAGATTCACAATCAATTTCAGTGTTTACAAATTCAGTGGCTGTCCAAATAAACTCAAGCTTATTGAGGCTTGTTATTGTGAGGGAATTGCTTTTTCATGATTGTATTGATATAAAAATGTTTATATTTAAAAAGGATGATAATATTGTTTTTATTATCAATTGCATATTTACGCTTTTTTTTTAAAATGCAAATAAAATGTTGTGTTTTTTTATTAGCCTGTTTGTTTCACTAAACTTGCTCTTGGCGGGGTTGATGTGCTGTCTTGTCCGTGAGCAAAGGCCACCGCGTCACCCGTGTCGCGGTGGCCTTTCTATTCTCCGGTGGCGCACGACCGCCGTGTGATGGCTATTCTATCAGCAGTCTCTCTGTGGCGGTCCACTCGCTGGTGGTCAAGGTGACGATGTACGACCCTGCTGCCAGTCCGCGCGTGTCCATGCTGGCCGACGTGCCGCTGAAGGTCATGCTGCGCGCCCGCCGTCCGGCGGCGTCCATCACCGCCGCCTCCACCGCCTTCCCTGTCGGCTCGGCAATGGTCACCGTCACCGCCTCCCGTGCCGGATTGGGCGTCAGCGTGAACCGCGTCCTACCGTCGACGGCATCCACACCGTTGTGCTGCCCACCGTCTCCATCCACTTGTTGTGGCGTGGTCTGAGCGGCCTTTAGGCAGCGTTCGGTCGTGTGCCATCCTCCTGTGCAATCTTTTTTGCATGCGGGGGCAATATTATTGCCGCTTTGCCGTTAATATTTTTGTCCCACCTGCGCAAGCAGGGGGATATAATATTCATTTTCATGTAAAGAACAAACAAAAACAACCCTTATGCCTAACAAGTCTTTCGGTAACGATTACGACCACAATGCCACAATACGGTTCTTCAAGAAATGGTGGAAACTGCTGATGTGGGTCTTCCTTGCAGCCCTTGCAGTCTCGCTGGTGGTCTCCATGCTCATCACTCCGCGCTACAAAGCCACCGCCATCCTCTTCCCCACCAACTCCAACCGCCTCAGCAAGGCCATCATGGACTACCATTACAGCCTTGATTTCATGGACTATGGTGTCGAGCGCGACTGCGAATACTGCATACAGATACTCTCCTCCGAGTCCATGGAGCGCGATGTTTGTCGCCGTTTCAACCTCATGGAGCATTACGGCATCAACCCCAATGACCCTCACAAGCTGTTCAAGCTCCACGAGCAATATCGAGGCAACGTCAACGTGAAACGCACCGAATTTCTCGGGGTCGAGGTTTCTGTGCTGGATGTAGACCCCAAGTGGGCTGCCGACATGGCCAACTTTATTGCCGCCAACTACGACACCGTCTGCCATCGCATCCATCACGACCGTGCCGAGAATGCCGCTGACATCATGCAGGGCGTTTGCAACCGTCTGGGACAGGAAATCAAAGACCTCCAGGACAGCCTGCGCCGCAACCCTCAATACCAGCTCGGCCTCTCCCAGCTGATTAACGAGAAGTGCCACGAGTTGGCCAACCTCCAGACCCGCGCCGCGCAGACACAGGTCGACGTCAACGAAAACGTCAGCTACAAGTTCCTGCTCGACGAGGCCGTGACTCCTGACAAGAAGGCCTATCCCAAACGCGCCGTCATCGTAGCCCTGGGCACCCTGGGCGCCGTGGTCATGTGCATCCTGGTGCTGCTCTGCATGGACGCCCTTAAACCCAAGGAGGAAGAACAATAGCAGCCCGTTAGCGAACCAAAGCCCCGTGCATGATGGATATTGCTGGCTGGTATAAAAAGAATAGGTCCGCCGTGCTTGCCGTGGCGGCGACGCTGCTGTTTGCCGTCGCCAACTCGGTGCTGCTGCTTAAGGATTTCTACTATCTCTCCCTCATCCCCTTGGCGGGGTTGGTGTTGTTGCTTTTCGTCACGCGGTTCGAAACCGGCCTGTTGTGCATGGCCCTCTTCACCCCCTTTGCCATCGACATGGCTCTGATGCCCAAGATGGAGCTCTCCATGCCTGTCGAGCCCATGATGATACTCTTCACGCTGATGTTCTTTTTCCGCGTGCTGGCCTCCCGCAGCTACGACCTGCGGCTGCTCAAGCACCCCGTCAGCCTCTGTCTCATAGGCTCCATGCTCTGGATGCTCGTCACCACCTGCACCTCGGAGATGCCCTTCGTGTCGTTCAAATATTGGCTGGCGCGTCTCTGGTTCGTCGTCCCCTTCTTCTTTGCCGCTGCCCAGATTTTCCGTGACAAGAAGCGCATCCGCCAGTTCTTCTGGTGCTACGCCATAGGGCTCATTGCCGTCATCCTCATCGCCACCGCCAAGACTGTGGGCAACTTCAGCGACCTGCAGACGCTCCACCGCGTCATGAGACCCTTCTACAATGACCACACCGCCTACGGTTGCGTCATAGCCCTCTTCCTGCCGGCGGCCTTCTACTTCATCGTCAGCCGCAACAGCAAAGGGTGGTGGCGTCTCCTCTCGTTGGCCATCATGGCCCTCTTGGTGGTGGGGCTGTTCTTCTCCTACTGCCGTGCGGCATGGCTCAGCGTGCTGGGAGCCATAGGCGTCTACGTCCTGGTGCGCATGGGCATGAAGGTCAAGTGGATGGTGATGCTCTTCGGCCTCTTTGTCGGTGTCTTTTTTGTCTACCAGAGCGACGTCCTCTACAAGCTTGGCAAGAACCATCAGGACAGCTCTTACGACCTTGCCGGGCAAATCAAAAGCATCTCCAACATCTCTACCGATGCCAGCAACCTGGAGCGTCTGAACCGTTGGGCCTCGGCCCTGCGCATGTGGAAGGAGCGTCCCGTCATGGGCTGCGGCCCCGGCACCTACCAGTTCCTCTATGCCAGCTACCAGCGCAGCTACCAGCTCTCCACCATCAGCACCAACGCCGGCAACCTCGGCAATGCCCACAGCGAATACATCGGCCCCCTGACCGAGCAAGGGGTGCCGGGCGTAGCCTTGGTGGTGGCCCTGTTCATGACCACCTTTGCCACCGGTGTGCGCGTCTACCGCACTGCCCGCGACCGCCAAGTGGCCAATATGGCCCTTGCCTTTACCCTCAGCCTGCTCACCTACTATATACACGGCGTCTTCAACAACTTCCTCGACACGGACAAGCTCTCCGTCCCCTTCTGGGCGTTCACGGCTGTCATTGTGGCGTTGGATGTGTACAGCGAGAAGCGTCGCCCCGACAGCGAGGAGCCCCTCCTGCCGCCCGAATCAACAACCTGTTAGCCCATGGCCGTCAAGCGGAAAGCCATAGCGTTCCTATTCCTGTTAGTCTACGGTTGCGGTGCAGCCTGCAGCCAGACCGACAGCAACCGCGTGCCAATGGCCACCCCGCCTGTCTGGGCCGCCAACAATTTCCTCTCCTCCATCATCCTTCCCACCGACGGACTGCAGCTCTTCAACTTCCGCAACGGCAACCTGATTGAGTCGCTGCTCGACTCCGCCGACCTGCTCATAGAGGAGGCCAAGCTGCATCTCGGCAAACCTTACCGCTACGGCGGCAAGGGACCCAAGGCTTTCGACTGTGCCGGATTTGCCCGCTATGTGTATATGAAGTTCGGCTTCACGCTGCCCGGAGGCTCCGTGCCGCAGTCGCGCCTGGGCCGCAGCATCACCGACCGCAAAAAACTGCAGCGCGGCGACCTGGTCTTTTTCCAAGGCCGCTCCGGCACCGGCGGCGTAGGCCACACGGGCATCGTCACCGAGGTGGACACCAGCACCGGGGTGTTCCGCTTCATCCATGCCGCCACCTCGACAGGGGTCATCTATTCCTATTCCACTGAGCCTTATTACGCCAAACGTTACCTCTGCGCCCGCCGACTGCTGGGCGACCGCAAAACCGTCGACGCCCTGCCCCGCAAAAGACGCCATTAGGCCGGCCACCATTCTCCGTAATCCCGAAGGTCCCCTTTTCAGCCTTCGTTCTCCTTTGGCTCTTCCTTCGCTCGTTTTAGGTCAGTTCTCTAATATTTGTTCCTCATTTCTTCCTCTTTCATTGGACAAATGATCCTTGAAGTGAGGGCAGACTGAACAATAGGGAGTGGACCTGCCCTTGGCCAGCAGCAAAAAAAGCCGCCGTCCACAGCAGGGCAGCAGTAGACGGCGGCAGAAAAGAGTAGAGGTTTAAAAAAACTAATGATAACGTGACGATTGAAAGATGAGAGGTGAAAGGAGGAAGGTGGTTTCACTTTGCACTTTTCACACTTCAACTCTTCTTCAGTCACTGAAAAGTCGGAGGATGAAGCCCAGCTTGATGGGGTACAGCTCCTCGTTGAAGTTCTTCATTACGGGCAGGGTGGCCATCTGGAGGAAAATGGATAGATGGCTGCAGTTCAGTGTGAGTCGGGCGTCGAGTTGCAGCGGGTTCATCACGGTCGAGAGGTTTTCCACATCCGTGGTCGTGCCGCGGATGGAGGGGCTCTCGCCCTTGTGTTTCAAGCCAGTGTTGCCGCTGGTGTAATTCACACCGGGAATGGCTGCCAGGCCGATGCTGAAGTCGCTGTAGGCTTTGGGGGTCCAGATGATGGAGATTGGCAGGGTGACATAGCGTGCCACCATGCGCGAGGCCCAATGGCAGTCGGTGCGGTCGATGGCGGCAAAGCTGGCAGGGCTCTCGTCCAGCGGGGTGGCGAGGGTGACGTAGGGAGCGCTGAAGCGATAGACATTGGAGCCGTAGCCCAGACCGATGCCGAATTTGAAGTGTTTGGTGCAGAGGGGATGGTAGACCAGCTCAAGCTGGTAGGAGGAGAAGGTGGTGCCCAGAGCACTGCTCCCGCTCACAGAGTTGAGCCCGCTCCAAGGATCCCGGCCCCAGTTGGTGAAAGCCCAACCGAAGTCGAATTCCCATCCCCCCTCATAGAATAGGGAGGGTTTTGTGGGGGCGGGCTTGCTGCTGGGAAGCTCCTCTTCCATGGCTTCGTCATAGTCCAAGAAGGTGGTGCCGCTGCGCAGGTTGCCGTCATTGATGGAGCTCTCTTCGTTCTGCTGTCTGAAAACCATCAGGGCGTTGCCGTCGGGCAGGTGGACATTGGAGAAGTCGTTGGACTTCACCTTTAGGGTGGCGGTGGCTACAGGGCTCTTGACGTAGGCGTTGGAGAAATCGTTGGTGACAATGCTGATGGTGGTGGCACGGATGCTGTCGTTGTTGGTCATCACGGATATGTTGCTGTAGTCGTTGGCTTTGAGGCTGAGCAGGGCGAGGGGTTGGTCGATGTAGACATGGGCGTTGGAGAAGTCGTTGGTTTCGATGGTCAGCCCGTTGCCGATGTTCAGGTGCAGCTCCAGTTGCTTGGATTGGGCTTGCCCCTCAATCTTCAGCACTCCACGTGGGGTCAATCGGTAGCTGAAAGCCCTGAAGCTGTTGCCTTTTTTGGAGGGCTTGCCACTGGTGAGGTAGTTCGTGCTGTCCGGAACAACAATGAGGTTGCAGAAGTCTTCCAGAACAATCTCGTTGATGGGGTCGGGGAATGTGACGCGGTAGGTGTTGAGGGTGTCGTCGCTGTCGGTTCCCACGGGTGAGGCGATGTGGGGGAGGTGGGGCAACAAGCGGTGCGAGGATTTGTTGCGAGGGGTTTGCTGCTGGGTGGTGGCGCTGCGGCGTGTGGTGTCGTCCTGATGGTCGCCGGGCATGCAGAGGGGGGTTGCATAGGTGCTCAGCCCGAGGCTGCCGCAGAACAACAATGCTAATGTGAAAAGTCTGCTGTTCATGATAAAAGGATTTATTTTTGTTGTTATTATTCTCTGGATTGATATTGTTTAATTCTCGATGGGTTGTTAGAGAGAGGCCAAGGCCACGCGAGCGTTGCCTTCGGCACGCAGTGCTCCGGCCCTGAGGCGTGCGGTGAGGCCACGGCCAAAGGCGCGGAGGCTCTCTATGGCCCCTTCGGGTTGGTCGGTGAAGGTCTCCTCCTGCACAATTTCGGGCTCGGTGCTGGCCACGACATATACTTCGTTATGGACGATGATAACGGGTTCGGCATCGGCAAGGGCTTCGGCCGTGGGTGTCTCGGGCAGGGGTAGTACGGCTTCGGTGGGTAGGGAAGCGTTGTCGGAGGTGGGCTGAGGCTGTTTGCGGACTGCAGTGCTGGCGCGATTGGGGCTGCGGTGACGGACTGCCGTTTGGGCGGGCAGGGGAGCCTGCTTGGGTGTGAGGGTGGGTGAGTGGGTGGCCTGGTCGGCAGTGGGAGCGCCTCCGGTTGTCGGCGAGGGCTCGCCGCCTTGGTGGGAAAGGTGCTGCTGGAGGTGCGTCTCGGCTATCAAGGGGCTGTCGGGTTCGCCACTCGGGGTGAAGAACCACACACCGGCCAGCATCACGCCCACGGCACAGGCTGCTGCCGCCCAACGCCAAAGGGGCACGACGGCGGGAGGGCGGTGCAGTAGGCTCTCCTTGTCTGCGTATATCATCGGGGCGGAGGGTTGGAGCTTGAGGCTTGGGTCGTAGAGCGTCAGCTCCTCGGCAAGGTCGGGGTGCTGGGCGGCAAAGGCCTCCACGGCGGCACGCTGCTCCGCGTTCAGTTCCCCCTCGCTGTAGCGATAGAACCAGGATTCGTAATTGTCACTTGTTATTGTCATAGCCTAAAGCAATTAATGATTTCTTCATTGTTACACGGGCACGGAACAGGTAGACGGACACTTGGCTTTCGGACAGGTTGAGAATCTCGCCGATCTCGTGGCAGGAGAAGCCTTCGACATCCTTCAGCATCAAGGCGGAGCGCTGGATTTCCGGCAGCTGTGCGGCGGCGGTTTGCAGGGCTTCGCGCAGGTCGAAGGAGGTGTCCGGTAAGGCGACGGTCTCACCCATCAGGTTGTAGGCGTTCTCTTGGTGTACCTTTGCATGGCGGTGAAGGCTCATGGCCCAGTTGTGCACCACGCTCATCAGAAAGGCCTTGCCCTTGTCGGTGCTCACCTGGTCGCGGTGCTCCCAGAGGGCTGCAAAAGCCTCCTGTACACCGTCCTTGGCCGTCTCGGGGTCGCCGCAGCAGTGTGCCGCATAGCGGTACACGTCGTCGGCCCAGAGCTTCACACCGTTGTTGTAATCCTTCCGTGTCATTTGCCTCATAAACGCGCGAGAGGGCAAAAAACTACAGCTTGATGAAAATTTTTTTTTCAGAATGGGCAGCAGGGTGAGTGCTTTGGTTGTCTAATTAATGGGCTATCAATCAATAGCGGACTTGTTGATGGGTGGGTCGGTGAATGAAAAAAAACTGTAATCAAGGAGTAATTATCTGGATGATGTCCTCTAAATGCGGTGTGAGGATGATTTCGGTGCGGCGGTTCACGGCCTTGTTGGCGGCAGAGGTGTTGGGCTTTTTGGGAGCATACTCGCCGTGGCCAGCGGCCTCGACACGGCTGGGGTTGATGGCTTTCCCCTCCTTGAGGAGAAGCTTGACGATGGCTGTGGCCCGCATGACGCTGAGGTCCCAGTTGTCCTTGACGGCGGTCGAGCCGCGGTAGGCATCGTTGTCGGTGTGGCCCTCGACCATGATGTTGAGGTCGGTGTGTACCTCCAGCTCTTTGGCAAGGCGTTTGATGGCCTCGACACCTTTGGCGGAGACCGTCCAGCTGCCGGGGGCAAAGAGCAGTTTGTCCTCCATGGAGACGTACACTTTGCCGTTCTTGGTCTCTACCTGGAGCCCCTTGTCGGCAAAGCCCACCAGAGCCTTGGCCACGGCACTGCGCAGGCTCTCCAATTCCTGCTCCTTGGCCTGGAGGGCTTGGGTGGCGTTGGAGGTGCTCTGCTCCAGCTCGCGTTGGCGTCTTTCGAGGTCGCGTTGCTGTGCAAGGAGTTTCTGCTCCCTCACCGAGAAGGCTTTCTCCTTCTCGCCCAGTTCGCGGGTGCGCTGGTCGAGGAGCTTGTTCACTTTGGAGAGGTCGCGACTCTTGCCTGTGAGTTGCTGCATGTAGTTCTCGACGGTGGTGTCGTAGCGCAGTTGCAGCGCGGCGTAGGAGCGGTTGATGGAGGCCACGGTGGCCTCACATTCCTGTCGGGCAGCAGCCATGTCGCTCAGCGAGACGGTCATGGCCTGGCCTTGACGCACCAGTTCGGCGTTCTCTTCGCGCAGCTCCTGGAGTTCCTGTTTGGAGAGGTTCCAGCCTTTGACGGCTTGGCTGTATTGGGATTGGAGCGACTCGTACTCCCTCATGGAGACGCACGAGGCAAAGAGCGTTGCTGCAAGCACCATGATCATGGCGGCAGGGAGGATGGCTGCGGAGCGGTGGGTGAGATGTTGTTTCATGACTACTGCGAAAGGGTTTGTATGTTTCGGTTGATAAAAAACAATGTTAAGAAATAAAATCTGCATTTCTTTAACGCCCCGATTCAACAATTATTGTGTGGATTACGAGAATGATTGACAACTTTGGCATTTTTTGTGTTTGGCTGAATGACGTTTTTTTTGTACTTTTGCAAATCGTTTTTCGTCATGACAAGACTCGTTTCTATATATAAGAAGCTTTATACTTGGCGTTTGCACCACATCTCGGAGCAGAACTACCTGTTGATGCTCAGTGTGGTGGTGGGAGTGCTGAGCGGACTGGCGGCCGTGTTGCTGAAAACGGTGGTCCACCTGTCCGGCAAGTTTGTCATGGACATTGGAGGAGCCCACTTTGCCACCGGAGGCGGCAACATGCTCATCCTCTTCGCACCCTTGGTGGGCATCCTGCTCACTGTGCTGTTTGTCAGATACATCATCAAGGGCGACATAGGACATGGGATACCCAGCGTGTTGCTTTCCATATCGCGCTATAAAGGTTCCCTCCCGCCGCGGAACATGTACTCGTCGCTTGTGGCATCCACACTCACCGTGGCCTTTGGCGGCAGCGTGGGATTGGAGGCCCCCATCGCCTCCACGGGCAGTGCCATCGGCTCCAACGTGGGACGCTTTTTCCACGTCAGCCACCGTGGCGTGAAACTGCTGTTGGGATGCGGTGCAGCGGGTGCCATTGCGGGCATCTTCAAGGCCCCCTTGGCGGGCGTGCTTTTCACTGTGGAGGTGCTCATGTTCGACATGACCATGACCACCGCCGTGCCCCTGCTCGTCTCCGCCCTTTCGGCCTCCACCGTGGCCTACTTCCTCATGGGGCAGCAGGTGCAGTTCGTCTTCACCGTGGCGGAGGATTTCTCGCTGAGCCAGATACCTTTCCTCGTTGTGCTGGGCATCTTTTGCGCTTTTAGCTCGGTCTACTTCCTGCGGTGCACGGACAAGATTGAATCACTGTTTGGACGCAGTCGCAGCTGGGTGCTGAAGTGGCTGATAGGCGGTGTGTCGCTGGGCGTGATGATCTTCCTTTTCCCGCCGCTCTACGGCGAGGGTTACTGGGCCCTCACCGAACTGCTGGGCGGCAGTGGCCACGACGCCCTCTTTGCCAGCAGCGTCTTCAACGTGTTCCGCGATAACGGCTGGGCGGCCCTCATCATCCTGCTCATGCTCATCCTGCTCAAACCCGTGGCTACCGCTGCCACTATCGGCAGTGGAGGCGTGGGCGGTACCTTCGGCCCCTCGCTGATTATGGGTGGCCTGAGCGGTTACTTCATCGCCGCGTTGGGCAACCAAATAGGGCTCCCCCCGCAATCCACCGCCAACTTCGCCCTTGTGGGCATGGCCGCCGTCATGACAGGCGTCATGCATGCCCCCTTCATGGGTGTGTTCCTCATTGCCGAAATCACTGGAGGGTATGCCCTCATGGTCCCCCTGCTCATTACTGCCACCGTCACCTACATCTGCGTCCAGCCCTTTGAGAAGCACTCTATCTATGCCCGCAAGCTGGCCGACCGTGGCGACCTCCTCACCCACAACAAGGATGCCTCGGCCTGGCAGCTTATGGACTTGAAGAAACTCATTGAGACCAACTTCGCCACCCTCCCTGTTGACGGCACCTTGCGCGACATTGTGGAGGCCATCAAGCAGTCAAAGCGCAACCTCTTCCCCGTGCTCGACGCTGATGGACGTTTCCTCGGCCTCATCGTGATGGACGACCTGCGACACCTCATTTTCGAGACCGAATTGTACGACTCCGTCACCGTCCGCGAGTTGATGATGACCTTTGCTGACGAGGACCTTGTCCACCTTGCCGACTCACCGCACGAGGTGGTAAAGAAATTCCAACTCAGCAACCGCTACAACCTTATCGTCGTCGATGAAGAGGGGCGTTATCAAGGCTTCCTGTCGCGTGCCAACACTTTCTCGGCCTACCGCCGCTTCATCTCCGCCGCCTCGGAGGAGTAGGGTCTCCCGCAGAAGAGCGGAACCCTGCCTGATGCCCGAACGTTGAACAAGCGAGGGGCCTCCCACCGATTAACCCATTGATTCTTTCAATTTTCAATTTTATTTCCAAAAGTTGTAATGTCGCTTTTTTTTTGTATCTTTGCTTGATTGTATAATGCGTGCATTGTGCAATAATTGTTTTATTATCAGTGTAATATTATAATTAAGATGTTCATAAAAATGAAGAAGTTCGTTGCTCTGATGGCTGTTTTCGCAGTATTGGCCCCTACCATGGCCTATGCTCAGGAGGAAGTTACCAAGGATACACTGCTCCGTGCCAATACTGACACGCTGATGAAGCATGTCCGCATCCTTTCGTCCTCGCAATATGAGGGACGCATGGCCGGTTCGGAAGCCTTTTTGGATGCCGCCAACTACTGCGCCGAGGTGCTTGCCTCATACGGCGTAAAACCGTTCCAGGAGGAATGGGGCCAGTATTTCCAAGTGGAGTACAACGAAATTGAGAATTGCAATTTCTACACCTATGTGAACGACAACGATGTGCGGGTGCAATATGTGCTGGGTCGTGACTATGTGTGTTCCAGCATGACAGGACGCGGATATACCAATGCCCCCGTGGTGTTCTGCGGATGGGGCATTGACCACTATTCGTATGACGAATATGGCAAGGTGGACGTGCGCGGCAAGGTGGTGCTCTGCCTCTCGGGTGTGCCCGAGTTCCTTCCCGGCAAGATTACCGACCGCTATGCCACCCTGCGCGACAAGGCCGAGGTGGCCCGCAAACACGGGGCTGTTGGCTTGGTTTGCGTCAACATGTCGGAAAGCTGCCGCCCCTACGAGGTGCAGCACTGGGCTTGGTGCGGCGAGGGTTCGCATCAGATGACTTTCCCCGTTGTGCAGCCCACGCGCGAAATGGCCACCGCCCTGCTGGCTGACGAACAGATGACCTTCGATTCTGTGGTGAACAGACTGACGGAAACCATGACCCCGCAGTCGTTCCATCTGCGTAAGAGCTTTGAGATTAACATCAATGCTAAGTATCGCCCCAATGCGACCACTGCCAATGTGGTGGGTGTGCTGCCAGGGTATGATGCCAAATTGAAGAATGAGTATATCGTCGTCGGTGCCCATCTTGACCATGTGGGCATTCAGGGCAACACCTGTCTGTTCCCCGGTGCAAACGACAATGCCACGGGTGTTGCAGCTGTGTTGGAGGCCGCCCGACTGCTGACGGTTAACGCCCCCAAGGAAATCGAGTATAACAAGCGCTCGATAGTGTTTGTCCTTTTCTCCGGTGGAGAGTTGCAGAACCTGGGCTCAAGCATTTTCGTCTCCAATTTCCCCAAGCTGCGCAACGTTGAATGCTTCATCAATGCCGAGAGCATCGGTCAGGGCGACAGCATACAGGTGCTGGGCAACAAGCGTTTCCCGATGCTGTGGAACATTGCAAGCCGCAATGACTCAATCTCGACCAAGAGTCTGGTGAAAGGTTACCGCACTATGCCCAAAGGCGACGCGGCACCCTTTGCACAGGTGGGAATCCCCTCGTTGGTGTTCACGGGCTTTATGGGTAACTTGAACGACCATGTGCCAAGTGACATATCGGAGAATGTGGACAGAGACCTGATGACCAAGAATGCCAGCTTGATGGCCGAGGTGATTTATGAACTCTCGCTGGGCGATTACCAAGGACGGTCGCAGCGCTCCAGACGCTTCCAGTTCGACGATTAGTCGGGTCTGCCGGAGTGAGGGCTGATGCCTTCGTGATACTGATTATTGACTATTAATAACTAACATATTTAAATTACTCAAAACGTGTTCTCACTGTTCAAAAAAGAGCTTGCCAGTTTCTTCTCATCATTGACGGGGTATCTGACCATTGTGGTGTTTCTGGTGTTGACAGGTCTGATGCTCTGGGTTTTCAAGTCGGATTTTAATATTCTGGACTACGGATATGCAGGGATGGATGGGCTTTTCATTATTGGCCCCTTCCTGTATCTGTTTCTCATCCCGGCCATCACCATGCGTATGATAGCTGAGGAGAAACGCAACGGGACGATGGAGTTGCTGCTGACCAAACCGATAAGTGAGATGACGCTGATATGGGCCAAGTTCCTTGCCGGTTTGGTGCTGGTGGCCATCTCGTTGCTTCCTACGCTGGTGGGTTATTTCAGCGTGGTTGCATTGGGAGACCCTGTGGGCAATGTGGATTCCGGCAGTGTGGCAGGTTCCTATCTTGGATTGCTCCTGCTCGGGGCCGCCTTCGTTGCCATAGGTATCTTTGCCAGTTCGCTAACTAACAACCAGATTGTGGCCTTTATTTTGGCGGCATTGATGTGCGCCTTTATGCATCTGGGCTTTGAGGCCATCTGCCGCATGGGTTTCCTGGGCAGCGCGGAGCTGGTGGTACGCCAACTGGGCATGAGTTACCATTACGACTCCATCAGCCGGGGTGTTGTGGACAGCCGAGACGTGATATATTTTGCCAGCGTCACGGCTTTGTTCATGATGGCTACCCGCATGGTGTTGCAGTCGCGCAAGTGGCATGGCTGGCGGAAGAAGAAGGACCTGCGCCGTGGCCATTGGATTGAGTTGACGGCTGGCATCCTGATTGTAGTGTTCGTCAATGTGATTGGCTATTATGTCTTCGGCCGTTTGGATCTTACTTCCGAACGCCGTTATACGCTCTCCAAGTCTACCAAGGCATTGCTGAAAAAGATTGATGAGCCTTTGCTGTACCGCGTTTATCTGGAAGGCGATTTGCCTTCGGATTTCAAGCGTTTGCAGAATGAGACCAAGGAGATGCTGAATCAGTTTAGGGCATACAACAAGAATGTGCAGTATGAGTTTGTCAACCCCAATAGTTTCGAGGACCCGAAGGAGCGACAAGTCTTCTACCAGAAACTGGCACAGAAAGGAATCCAGCCCACGCAGATACAGGTGAGCACAGCCACGGGCTATACACAGCAGGTGCTGATTCCCGCTGCCGACGTAATCTATAGGGGCGAGGAGACCTCGATCCAGCTGTTGCAGAGCCAGAAGTATGTGGACCAAGTCCAATTGCTGAACAACTCTATCCAGAGTTTGGAGTATGTGTTGAGCAACGCCATTCGTGCCCTGTCACGCGGTAAGCGGCCCACTGTGGCATTCCTGCGTGGACATGGGGAGCTGGAATTGCCCAATCTGTCAGATATGATAGGGTCGTTGTGGGAATACTATACACTTGACACTGCCCGTATGGACGGCAATATCAACTCGCTTACAGCACGCTCGCTGAACCCGAGCGATTCTACCTACAGTTTCCGCAATAAGTATGACCTGATTATCGTTGCCAAGCCCACACGGCCTTTCAGCGATCAGGATTTGTATATTTTGGACCAATATGTGATGTATGGTGGTAAGTTGTTGTGGCTGGTGGACCCCTTGGATGCCGACATGGACAGCCTCGAACATGCCGGACAGGCTGTGGCCACCCGTCTGCCTTTGAACCTTGACGAGATGCTCTTCACCTACGGTGTGCGTATCAATCCCGATTTGGTGATGGATATTCGGTGCCGTCCGGTACCGATGAAGGTGGGCATGGTTGGCGAGCATGCACAGATTCAGTTCCAGCCGTGGATGTACTTCCCGGAGATTGTCCCGCTGTCGCCCCATCCCATAGTGCGTAATCTGGACTTGATTAAGACCGATTTTGTGAGCAGCATGGACCTCATTGACAATGGTGTCGACAAGACAGTTCTGCTGCAAACCTCCGAGTTTTCGAGGGTGAAGAACGCTCCCGCTATCTATGATTTGAACGAAGCAAAGGTCGAGCCAGACCGTCGCCTCTTCAATCGGCAGCATATCCCGGTGGCAGTGCTGATGGAGGGCAGTTTCAAATCTGTGTTCCGCAACAGGCTGACCCCCGACTTCATGGATATACCCTCCATGGGCTACCGCGAGACGAGCGACACTACCCGCATGATTGTCTTTTCCGATGGCGACATCATCAAGAACCGTTTCAACTATCAGGATGCCACGGGCTATCCCTTAGGCTATGATTTCTACACGGAAACGATGTACGCCAACAAGGAGCTTTTGCTCAATTGTGTGGACTATCTGGTAGGGGAGGATGGCTCCATTGCCAGTCGCAGCCGCAACATCAAGATTCGGAAACTGAATGTGATGAAAGTGAAGGAGGAGCGTACCAAGTACCAGCTCCTCAACATCCTGCTTCCTGTTGGGATAGTTGTCGTGGCTGGAGTAGTGATTGTCCTGCTCCGCCGCAGAAAATACAGAGCATAATGCTATGCTTGACTTTATTATCTTAGATCTAATCAAAACTCGCTGATGAAGAAGAAAAAGAATCTCATTATTATTGCCGCGGTAGTCGTCATTGGACTGCTGGCATTGATTATAGCCAAGCGTGGATCCCGCACGGCTACTTTCGAGCAGGATTTCCATGTGGAGGATATTGAGTCGGTGACGAAAGTGTTCCTTGCCGACAAACAGAACAATCAGGTCCTTCTTGAACGTGTCATGGATAGTACGGGTGACACCACATGGACTGTGGATGGCCTCTATCCTGCCAGCCAACCCATGATTGACCTTCTGCTGGAGACCCTTCACGAAATGCGCATCCGTCAGCAGGTGAACAAGAATGCCGTTCCCCAAGCGGTCAAACAACTATCAGCCCGTGCCATCAAAGTGGAAGTGTATCAACGCCGTTGGTTCATCAATTGGTTTGATGGCAAGTTCCGCCTGTTCCCGCACGAGCGTTTGACTGTGACTTATTTCGTTGGTCACGAAACACAGGATATGATGGCTTGCTATATGTTCCGCAAGGGAGATAAGGTGCCGTACATTATCCATATCCCCGGCTTCCGGGGCTACCTGACGCCACGCTTTGTGGCCGACCCCATGGCGTGGCGCAGCCATGAGATTGTGCATTGGGACATCCGTAGCCTCCAGAGTGTGGAGCTTGAAATCCCCGCAAGTCCTGAGGAGTCCTTCATGGTACGCCGTCAGGGTGACGACTTCGTGATGGAGCTGACCCAGAGCCACAGGGTGGTCAACGGCTTCGACACGGCACGTGTGGCACAGATGTTGTCCAGCTTCGCCAACCTCAACTTCGACGAGTTCGCCAGCCGCGTGCCCAACAGCTATATGGACACTTCCTTCTGTGCTGCTCCGCGCACCATTCTGCGCATCACCAACACCGAGGGGGTCACCCGCGAGGTGAAGACGTACCTGAAGTATGCCAACCCCGAGGATTCGCTGGCCATGCCGGAAGAGGGAATGTACGAGATGTTTGACGTGAACCGTCTGTATGCCATCATCGACAATAGGGACAGTGTACTGATACAGTATTTCGTGTTTGACAATATTCTTCAGCCGGCCTCGTTTTTCATGAATAGGGATGTGAAGAGGAGCGAAATGGGGGCAGTGGCTGTGAAGCCTTAAACACCCGGGGGGATGGAAATGAAACCGCTGTTCCTCATCACGAATGACGACGGGTACCAGTCGGCCGGTCTGCACCACCTGGTGCGGGTGGCGGAGGAACTGGGCGACGTTGTGGTGATGGCCCCCGATAGGAATGCCTCCGGTCTTAGCTCTTCGATTACTACGGGGCGTCCGCTGCGTGTGCGCGCAGTGGGAGGCGATGGGCAGCAGCTTTTCGCCTGCGACGGCACGCCAGCCGACTGTGTGAAGATGGGGCTGGAACATTTCTGTCCCCGTCGCCCTGATCTGGTCCTCTCGGGCATCAATTACGGTAGCAATGCCTCCATCAACGTCATTTACAGCGGTACGATAGGTGCCGTGCTGGAAGCATGCCTTGACGGCTTTGCGTCCATCGGCTTCTCGGTCCTCAGCCACAGCGCTGAGACGGATTTCGAGGCCTGTGAACCCACCATACGCCACATCCTTCGTCAGGTCCTGTCACGTCCCCTTCCTGCGGGCGCAGGCCTGAATGTGAACATTCCCCGCTTACCGGCAGGGGAGATCAAGGGCATAAAGGTGTGCCGACAGGCCAAGGCATCATGGGTGGACAGCCTTGAGCGGCGCACGGACCCCTTGGGTCGTCCATACTGGTGGATGACCGGCAAGTTTGTCTGCGATGACCCCCGCGAGGACACTGACGAGTATGCACTCCGTCAGGGCTATGCCTCGGTGGTCCCCATCCGACCCGATTTCACGGACCTCTCCGCCTTGGAGACTATGCAATATCTTGAACTATGAAGAGACTACTCAATAAAGACAGCGTGGCTGTGGGCATCATCGCTGCCCTGCTTTCCGAACTGCTCTGCGCGGTGGTTGTATGGCTTGTGCTGCTTTGCATCCATTATCCCGTTCTTGACCATTTGCGCTACTTTGCCGTCTGCTTCGTTCCCCCGGCATTGCTTCTGCGCTACTATGCCCATCTCAAAGAGTATCCCACCACCCTCAGGGCGGTCATCGTCACTTTGTTTGTCACCGTGGTGCTCTTTATGTGGGCCATGCTCAAATACAAATACATCACCCTCTGAACCTACACAACGAGAGATATGCGATACTACATCATAGCAGGCGAAGCTTCTGGCGACCTCCACGGGTCCAACCTGATGCGTGCCATCCTCAGGCAGGACCCGCAGGCGGAGTTCCGTTTTTGGGGAGGTGATGCCATGTCGGCGGTGGGCGGCAAGCCTGTGCGCCACATCCGCGACCTTGCCATCATGGGTTTTGTAGAGGTGGTGAAGAATCTCGGCACCGTAACGCAGAACATCAACCTCTGCAAGCAGGACATCCTCCGTTTCCAGCCGGATGCCATCGTCTATATCGACTATCCGGGCTTCAACCTGCGTATTGCTCGTTTCGCCCACGCCCACGGATTCCTCAACGTCCACTATATCTCTCCGCAGCTCTGGGCCTGGAAGAAAGGTCGTATCAAGAGCATGCGGCGCGACCTTGACTGCCTCTGCTATATCCTTCCCTTTGAGCAGGACTTCTATGCCCGCAACAATTTCCCCAAGGCGGTCTATGTGGGACACCCCTTGCTCGATGCCGTGGCGCAATTCAAGGAGCAGTCTGCTGCCGACCCGCTGCAGTCCTCTCCCTCGCGCCGACTTATAGCCCTGTTGCCTGGCAGCCGCAAACAGGAGTTGAAGCGTTCGCTGCCCCCCATGTTGCACGTCGCCCGCACCCATCCCGAGTGCGATTTTGTCATCGGCGGCATGACCCTTTTGGGCGACAACTTCTATTCCCCTTTCATCAGCGACCTCCCCAACGTCAGGGTGGTCTACGACCAGACCTACCGCCTCCTCTCCTCGGCCTACGCTGCCCTTGTCTGCTCCGGCACTGCCACTCTCGAAACTGCCCTCTTCAACGTCCCGCAGGTGGTCTGCTATCGTGCCAATGCCGCCTCTGCCTCCATTGCCCGTGTGCTTATCGGTAACCGCATCAAGTATATCTCACTGCCCAATCTGATAGCCGACGCCCCAGTGGTAGTCGAACTCATCCAGCAGGACTTCACTGCCGAGAGGCTGGAACAGGAGTTCCGCCGCATTGTCGACGATTCGAGCTACCGCCAGTCCGTCCTCGACGGCTATGCACGGGTCCACAACCTCCTCGGCAACGCAGGGGCCTCCGACCGCACCGCCGCCGAAATCATCAAACGCATCCGCCGCAAATGAAACGCCTCCTTGCCATAGTCTGCCTTCTCTTCCTCGCCTTCAGCGCCTCTGCCGACCGCGTCAAGGTGCGTCTTTTCTCCAACAATTCCATCGACCTCATCAACATCTCCTTCGACCTTGGCAACTACGACATCTACGGTGCCGACTCCCTTCTCATCGAGGCCGCTGTGGGCAACGACAAGTCCGTCGAGCTCATCCCCGACGGCCGCAAGGTACACGTCGTTATCAATGGCTACGACTATGGCACCCACGCCGCGGTCAATTTCCTCGCCACGGACACCGCTTGCATCCTCTGCCTCAATCCCCGCAACATCAAGCAGCGTACCTACGAGGGCAACCTCGTCGTCACCGTAGGCAAGAACGGTAAGCTGCAACTCATCAACGATGTAGAGTTTGAGACCTACATAGCCGGCGTTGTCCAATCCGAAATCTACGGCGCCCAAACCGACATCTTCCGCGTGCAAGCCATCATCTCCCGCACGTGGGCCATGAAAAACATCAACAAGCACAAGTCCGAAGGCTACAACTTCTGCGACCAGGTGCATTGTCAAGCCTACCTCAACCGTTGCGTCCGTCCTGACATCATGCTCGGCACCATGATGAGCAGCGGCATGACCATTGTCGACAGCCTCGGCCACCTCATCGAAACTCCGTTCCACGCCAACAGTGGCGGCCAGACAGCCAATTCCGAGGACGTGTGGCGTTCCGCTGTGCCTTACCTCCGCTCTGTGCCGGACACCTTCTCCTACCACATGCGCCAAAGCGAGTGGGTCAAAGTGGTCAGCGAGGACAAATGGCTCAACTATTTTGCCTCCAAACACAAGCTCGACACTCGTAACGACAGCATCCGCAACGAACTGCTCACTTTCAGCCAGTCCACCCGCAAGGTGCGCATCTGTGGCGTACCCCTCACCCGTGTGCGTACCGACTTCCAGCTCCGTTCCACCTTCTTCTCCGTCCTCTACGATAGTGCTGCCCACCGCATTACTCTCTCCGGCCATGGCTTTGGCCACGGCGTGGGGCTCAGTCAGGAAGGCACCATCCGCATGGTGGGCCTTGGCATCAGCTACGACAGCATCATCCGCCACTACTACACCGGTGCCTCCATCGCCTACGACGAGACGCACCCTCACACTTACGTCGAGAACTACATCAACAAGATAGCACAAATTATCGAGGAGGACAAAATCGCCGCCACCCGTTCCACCAAGAAGGACGATTGGCTGGGCCGACTCTTCCGCCTCCGCGACCGCGAGGAGCGCGAAGAAATTTATACCCCCGACGACGACCAGTTGGAACAAGACTGGCTCTATGATTGGTAACATATTAATTTTAAATACCCTGATATATGACAAAACGAATATCCCTTTTCTTAACCCTCGTCCTGCTGCTTGGTGGCATCATGCAAGCTCAACATGTGGAATGGAAAACCATAGAACAGGCTGCTAAGACCGATACCAAGGCTAACGCCAAGCTCTTCTTTGTCGACTTCTACACCTCTTGGTGCGGATGGTGCAAGAAGATGGACCGCGAAACCTTCGCCAACCCTGTTGTGGCCAAGATACTCAACACCTACTACATCCCCGTCAAGTTCGATGCCGAGGGTCGTTCCGAGTTCTCTTGGCAGGGCACCAAGTACACCAACATTGCCACGGCTCCCGGTGCGCGCCCCTCCACCCACAGCTTTGCCAAGGCAGTGCTTGGCACCCAGATGGGCTTCCCCTCCTTTGGCCTTTTCAATTCCAATCAGTCCAAGCTCACCATCATTCAAGGCTATCAGTCTGCCGACGATTTCATCGTCATGCTTTGGTATTTTGCCTCCGGCGACAACCGCCGCTACCCCTTCGACAAGTACCAAAAGATTTTCGACAAGGAAATCCGTCCAGTCATGAACCAGAAACTGGGAATCAATTAATCGCTTCACCTTTGGTAACAGGCTATTGATGATTCTTGATTGTTAATCTTTAATTTCACTCGTTCACTATGGGACTATTTAGCAGAAAAGAAAAGAAGCAGACCCTTGACCAGGGACTCAGCAAGACCAAAGAGAGCTTCTTTGCCAAGCTCTCTAAAACCATATTGGGCAAATCCACCGTCGACGATAGCGTCCTCGACAATCTCGAAGAGACCCTCATCACCTCCGACGTAGGTGTGGAAACAACCCTCAAAATTATCGACAAACTGCAGGAGCGTATCCGTCGCGACAAATACATCAGCACTTCCGAGCTCAACTCCATCCTCCGGGCCGAGATTGCCACCCTGCTGCGCAAGCCCTCAGGCTCTTTCCCTGAGGATTTCGACTCCCCCTTGCCCGCCTCGCCCTACGTCATCCTTGTGGTTGGCGTCAATGGGGTGGGGAAGACCACTACCATTGCCAAGCTTGCCTATCAATACAAGCTTGCCGGGCGCAGCGTGGTCCTTGGGGCTGCCGACACTTTCCGTGCCGCCGCCGTCGAGCAGTTGCAGCTCTGGGCTGACCGTGTGGGCGTACCCATCGTGCAGCAAGGCATGAATGCCGACCCTGCCTCCGTGGCCTACGACACCCTCCAGTCCGCCATCTCGCGCAAGGCCGACGTCGTCATCATCGATACCGCTGGCCGCCTCCACAACAAAGTGGGACTGATGAACGAACTGGGCAAAATCAAGAAGGTGATGCAGAAGCTCATGCCCGACGCGCCCCACGAGGTGCTCCTTGTCCTCGATGCCAGCACTGGTCAGAATGCCGTCGAACAGGCCCGCCAGTTTACCGCCGCTACCGATGTCAATGCCCTCGCCCTCACCAAGCTGGACGGCACTGCCAAAGGCGGCGTAATTATCGGCATCAGCGACCAGTTCCAGATACCCGTCCGCTATATCGGCCTTGGCGAGAAGATGACCGACCTCCAAATATTCAATGCCGACCAATTCGTCGACAGCCTCTTCGAACACTAATGAAAATCAACATCATCACCCTCGGCTGTAGCAAGAATACTGTCGACTCCGAAAATGTGGCGGGGCACTTGTGCTCGGCGGGCCACACCGTCTTCTTTGACCGCCCACGCAACGACTGCGACATTGTAATCCTCAACACCTGCGGCTTCATCGGCGACGCCAAGGAGGAGTCCGTCAACACCCTCCTTGCCCAGTTGCAGGCTGCAAGCAATTTCAACCGCCGTCACCATGCCGACGGCCGCCAGCGCACATTGATAGCCACAGGCTGCCTTGTGGAGCGCTACCGCGACCAGCTCCAGGCCGAACTGCCCCAAGTCTCCGCCTGGTTCGGCGTTCACCAATGGGACGAACTTGTTGCTTACGTCAAGACTCTCGCAGGGCAGCAGACCCCTGCGGGACAGCGTCCCTCGGCAAAAGCCCCTTCCGCTTTGCCCTTCACCGCCGAACGCACCCTCTCCACGCCGCGCCACTATGCCTACCTCAAAATTGCCGAGGGCTGCAACCGCCATTGCTCCTACTGTGCCATCCCCCTCATCCGTGGCCGACACGTCTCGCGCCCCATCGACGAACTTGTCGACGAGGCCAGAAACCTTGTCGCCTCGGGCGTTAAAGAAATAATCATCATCGCGCAGGACACCACCTACTATGGCCTTGACCTCTACGGTCGCCGCCGTTTGGGCGACCTCCTCAACCGGCTGGCCACTGAAAGCGGAGCCCCGTGGATACGCCTCCACTACACCTATCCCACCGATTTTCCCCTCGACGCCATCCAGGCCATGCGCCAGCACTCCAACATCTGCAACTACATCGACATACCGCTGCAGCACATCAACAGCCGTCTGCTCCATTCCATGCAGCGCGGCATTGACCGTGAGCAGACCCTTGCCCTTCTGGACCGTTTCCGCCAGCAGCTCCCCGATGTCAGCATCCGTACCACCCTCATCGTTGGCTATCCCGGCGAGAGCGAGTCCGAGTTCGAAGAGCTCAAGCAGTTTGTTGCCGATGCCCGCTTCGACCGCATGGGCTGTTTTGCCTATTCGCCCGAAGAGGGGACCCCTGCCGAATCCCTTGGCGACCCCGTCCCCGAAGAGGAGAAGCAGCGCCGCGTCGATGAGCTGATGGCCCTGCAACAGTCCATCTCGTTGCAGAAAAACCTCTCCCGCGTGGGCAGACAATATCAAGTTCTTGTCGACCGCCGCGAAGGCGACTATTATGTTGCCCGCACCGAATACGACAGCCCCGACATTGACGATGAGGTCCTCATCCCAGCCACCCGCCAGCTGCCGGTCGGCTCTTTCCAACAGGTGCTTGTCACCCAGGCCATGGAACACGACCTCCTGGCCAAACTCCTGTAGCCCCATCCGCGCACACACCGTCCAACAGTTTTGATAATAGGCAATTAATAATCAACAACCCGTGATTATTAGTTGCCTATAGTTTTTTATGTGCCATCCACAGCTCGCCCTTCCTTCGCTCCTTCTTATGCAGTTCTCTAACATTTCTCTAATATTTGTTCCTTTTTTCGAGGAACAACTGGCTTCCAAGTGTCCCGTCTCGGTCAGAGAAGGACACAACCTGCAGCTATGCTGAGTGAGGGTTGGGCGTAACCGGCTGCTTTGCAGCAACTATAATGTGAAGAAACGAGGCTGTTGAAATGCCGATTTTCCTGCAATAAAGTTAAAGAATGTTAAATCTATAACAATGTGCTTGCAGATTCGAAAAAGTGTCGTACCTTTGCAGTGTATTAGTTAAGTAATACACTATGACAATAAAACGGATAAATTATTGGAATACAATAAATAATTGCAAAATAAGAATAATAAAAAACTGTAAGAATTATGATAGAGATTAGAAATTTGGATTTCTCCTACAAGAAAATGGCGGTGTTCCACAACATCAGCCTGACCTTTGCCCCGGGCAGCATTTATGGCTTGCTGGGCGAGAACGGCGTGGGCAAAACCACGTTGCTGAAACTGATTTGCGGACTGCAAAGTCCCCGACAAGGCACCTGCACCATTGATGGTCATGTCTGCTTTGAGCGTGAGCCGGAGATGTTGCAGAATATCGTTTTTCTGCCCGACGAGGTGACCATACCCGACAACGCCACACCGGCGGACTATGTGAAGGAGTTGGCACCTTTCTATCCCAAGTATGCCTACGGCACATTCCTGCACCTGATGCAGGAGATGGGGGTGGAGCCCGAAAAGAATTTCAAGGAGATGTCGTTCGGCCAGCAGAAAAAGTCGTTGATAGCTTGTGCCCTGTCGTTAGGGACGGACTATGTGCTGCTTGACGAGCCGACCAATGGGTTGGACATCCCTTCGAAGGCCGACTTCCGCACGCTGCTGTCCAAGCGCGCCACCGAAGGCACCACAATCATCATCTCCACCCATCAGGTGAAAGATGTGGAGAATCTGATTGACCCCATCATCATCCTGACGCACGACGATGTGCTGTTGAACGCCACCATTGACCAGGTGACCCGCAAGTTGACCTTCTCGTACGACGTGGCACCTATCGACGGCGCCCTGTATACCGAGCAGATGCCCGGCGGCTGCATGAACGTGTGTGTGAACAACGACGGCAGCGAGAGCAAGGTGAACATCGAGGCTCTGTTCAACGCCGTGCTTCGCAACAAGAACTTGATGAAAGAACTCTTCAAATAAAGAATCGGATTACTCAGATTATTCGGATTGTTCAGAAAAAAACTATAAATAATAAACTGTTATGAATAAGACATTTGATTGGTCCCGTTTTGGGAAATTGGTCCGTAAGGATTTCAGCAATATATGGCAGAATGCGGGTACATCGCTTCTGATTATTACCTTGTTGCCTTTGGCTGTGTGGCTGTTTTGGTGGGCACTCAGCGGAGTGAAGGATGTACCTGCAATATTGCCGGAGGTGCGCTGGGGCTTTATAGCTTGTGTGGTGTCTTTGGCCGTCATTGTGACCCCTTCGCGCATGTATCGCACCTGCAACCTACAGAAAGAGGGCATCTATTATGCCATGCTGCCAGCTTCGAAGCTGGAGAAGTATCTGAGCATGCTGCTTTTCACGGTGGTGATATGCCCGTTGCTCTGCTTATGTGGTAGTATTGTGCTTGACTATTTCCTGACGTTGTTGCCCTTTGGGTCGTACAACAAATGGCTGTGGCAGACCGACTATTTGGCCTCGGGTTTGGATTATTATAGAATGTTGGTGTCAGGCAATGTTCCCGATCTGGATTCAGAAGAATTGAGAGTGTTTGCCGAGGTGGTTACTCCGGGAAAGGTGGTGCTGTATGGTCTGGTGGCTTATTTGAGCTACGCGGCACTGTTCTTGTTCACCAACACAATCTTCAAGAAGCATAAGGTGTTGCAAACCCTGTTGTGGACATGGCTTATTAGTTTTGTGCTGAACATCATCCTTACCCCCATTATGGGTGCGATGATGATGAACGGCAACTGGATGGAGAGGATTCTTCACTCCGTTGACCCAGTGAGAGGTTTCAATATTGCTTATTGGGTCTCAACAGCATGGGGTATCCTGCTGACCGTGGTGTTCTTCTGGTGGACGGCTTACAGGCTGAAACGCATGAAATATTAGTCGGTTGAGAAAAGAATGTTGAAAATTGAAAAGCAAGAAATCATGAAAAATATAGGAATTTCAGTAGCATTGGGTCTGGTCCTGATGGGCGCAATGACCATGAGCGGTTGCAAACTCAGCACCGGAAAGACTGTCGATAAGTTGATGGAGGAATTCGGTCAAGTGCATCTGGGTAATAAAGACAACGAGGACAATTATGTCATAGGCTCGGGACAGACCAGTGTATGGCCTGTGGAGAAGTTGACCATAGATTGGATGTATGATTCAGTGACCATTGTTGCCCACGACCAGAATGGAGTTGAGTTTAGCGAGACTGCCGACAAACCCCTTAACGACAGCACCATGATGTATTACTCTTTTGGTCACGACGGTGAACTGAATATCACGTTTGGCAAGCCTGGCATAAAGCTGGATAAAAAGGATCTGCCTCACAAGCGCCTCATAGTCCGTGTGCCGCGTACGTACAAACTGGATGAGATTGTCATAAATGGTGTTGGCCATACCTTCAGGATGGACAGCGTGCCATGCGAGCATCTTGAACTGAACAATGTGGC
>ONJQ01000050.1 GCA_900318175.1 uncultured Bacteroidales bacterium
AGAAAACGCATTTTTTTTATTCATAACCTTTGAACGCCGCAACGCTCTGATTGTTATATGTACTACAGCAATTTCAGCCTACTTTTTGTCCATTAACCCCTATCAGACCAAAGCATAGTTAGAAGAATGTATGTTCTCCATTGGGATACGTTGATTGTGTGCGAAGCCAGGACTGGTCGGTCTGTAAATTGGAGAATAAAGGACTTTCTTAATTTTGGTGGACTATTAGGTATAAAGGGTATGTGATATGGGACTATTTAAGAAGCGGAACAAAGACCAACAACGTTTGATTGATGAGATAAAGAAAGAGACGATCAACATGAAAGGATTGTTTGGGAACATCAAAAAAATGGAAGAACTACAAGTTCTATATAAAGAATTATGTTCAGAGGCTCATCCCGACCGTTTTGTGGATTCAGAGAAACAAGAAATTGCAAAACAAATGTTTCAAAAGATTCAAGAAAATAAGTACAATTATGAGGAGCTTGTTAATATAAAGCAAGAGATGGAAGTAAAACTTATAAAAAAAACAATATGAAGTGCTCAAGTTGTGGTAAAGAATTTGGTAATGGCGTAAATTGTCAAAGTTGCGGTATTGACAGGTTTGTTGGATTGGGTGAATATAATGGCTTTCGTGTCCCTAAACTTAAGGAGGATAAAGTTACTCCTAATGATAATTCAAGCCCCAATGATAGTACTATTGAGGTAAATGGTTGTAATTCAGCACCCTCTGATAATCAGAGCGAGAAAGGCCTATTCAAAGAATCGGAAGGTGATAGAAAATCCTCATCTCAAATGGAACAGAATAAATTGTGTCCATTTTGCCAAGAGGTAATCCCTACTGATGCGATTTATTGTCCATTTTGTAGCAAAAGGTTGGAAGAAGAGTGCCCTGGCTGTGGACATAGATATTCTGCAAAATATCCAGCATGTCCAAGATGTGGAACAAATCGGGAACAGTATTTTCAAGCACAAATAAAAAAGGAAGAAGTTGAGCAAAAAGGTCGAATGATTGCTGCAATAATTAATGCTGTAGCAGTTAGTGCGGAATATCGAGAGAATAGAAAAACATATTTGGAATTAGAGTCAATAGAAAAGTGGAATTGGTTAGAGACGAATGAAGGTTCTCAATGGTTAACAATGAGCGGAGGACATGAGTGGCTAAGAACAACAAAAGGAGGGGAATGGCTGTCAACAGAAATTGGACAGAATTGGTTGAGGAACCAGAATATGAATGAGTTTGTTGTTCCTTGGTTCTCGAAATGGATGACCTTTGAAAAAAAATGGGGGTGGTTAATGTCAAAAGCTGGTGATGATTGGTTGAAGTCATTGGAAGGTCAAAAATGGTTGCGAACAGATGCAGGGTATAACTGGCTCGAAACTGAGGTGGGCTTTAAATGGATAACGCATAGTCCAATTGGTAATTGTAATGATTTCTTCTGGCTAAAGTGGCTTGCGTCTAGTCATAATAGGGACTGGCTTGAGACAAAAGAAGGAAGAAAGTGGCTCGCAACCCAAGAGGGAGTTTTATGGTTGGACATGGATGGATATAAGTGGCTTGAAATAGAGAAGAATTGGATTTGGTTAGATACATTAGATGGAAGAAAATGGCTAAATGAACCATCTGGACTTAAATGGTTACAAACGTCTATTGGAAATAAGTGGCTTGAATTAGAGATGGGACATTTATGGTTGAAGGATTGCCTGCAAAAAAGTACAGGAAATGGATATAAGTTGTTTGACGCAAAAGTTAATAATGGGTGGTTTGAAAAAGAGGAAAATTGGATTTGGTTGGATACATTGGTGGGAAGAAAGTGGTTAGACTCATTATCTGGATCTAGATGGTTGCAATCGGAATTTGGAAATAAGTGGCTTGAATCACCAGAAGGTCAAATATGGATGAAGGACAATTTGGAAAGGAGGGAGATTAAGTATTATTGGGAGAGATGGGTGGTTTCAGAAAAAGGTATATTATGGAGGGATAATCCAACTTTTAATATGTGGCTTAGTAGCAGGAGTGGACAATCATGGTTGAGTAGTCCAACTGGGAGAAAATGGTTGAGAAAAGATTTTGATTTAATAGTTAATCAATATGAAAAGTTACTTAGGAATTATGGCAAACATTGGTGGTGTACAAATGATGGTGCCGCGTGGCTAAAGTCAAAAGAAGGAGAGTATTGGCTCTTGGATCAGTTAGGGGGAAACAGAATACATGAATTCGAACAAAGACATTATAGAGAAAAGAAAAGATGGATTCAGACGCGACAAGGAGGAAAATGGCTGAAATCTTCGGATGGACGTGATTTTGTGGTGAGGAACGCTTTGTATGAATCTTACCCAAAAATCTGGTATGATTGGTTGAAAACTGATGAAGGAGAGAAATGGATTATTACAAATAATTGGATTGGTTCAAATGGATGGAAGGTTTGGGAATCCGCATTTAATGAGTATTGGTCATCAAAAGCGAAAAAAAATAAAGGCTTATGGGTTCTAATTATTACTATTACTATTATTTCTTTTGTCGTTAGTATCGACAGACAAATAAAACATCCCGAATTGGAGTGGGAATGGAGAATTTCATGGTGGTGGGTGCTTGTTCTTATTCCGGTATTTGTGTTACATTGTTTAGTGAAACTAATTATTAGAACGATACGAATGAGGAGCTGGCGTGGATTAGTAATTGATAAGTATAATATTTAAGAGATTTGAGATTCTTTTTATCCGAATGGTAATTATGATAATAGGATTATTTATTGTACTGATATCGTATGGATTCTAGTCGGAATTCAAATTTTAGACAGTCTTAACGGTTAATAATATTCATTCAAACAACACTAAATAACACGTCGAAGCGGATGTTCCAGTCGTGGTTCTTTGTGTCGGATTGCCAATCCGACACATAATTATTATGAGGATTTGTAATCAGCTTTGCTGTCAAAACAATATTTTCTGATACTATCCAGCAGTGGAATTTTATTACCCGATGGGATAGATCGACCTCGCCGAGAGACCGAAGAAGGGTCGAAGAGCCATCACGCACTCTTTAGGTGGGTTTATTCGTTATGTGTCGCGTCCCTGTCGGGACGCTGGTCTATCACGGCACTGCGAGGACTATGTCTTCTTGTACCGTGTTATGCAAGGTCTCGTCCCAGCCGGGACGAATCGCATTTTTCTACATATTTCGCTGAGCGCCTATTCTACTGATAGGTGGCATTCGTTTTTGGAAAAGTGAAAAAGATACAAAATTCACTTTAGGAAAAGTGAAAGTCGTATTAAGGTCGTGGTCCAGATAATTCAATAGTGGAAGTTTGTTGCTTTTTTTGGAATCAATTCCGCAAAAGTTATGACTTTTTCGGAATAGATTCCAAAAAAGTTGTATCTTTGCAGGGTGAAAAGTAATGGATTATGATTGAGCGATTGCTATATAAAACAATTGAGAACAAGCTGTTTGTAGGTAAGATTATCATCCTTACTGGGGCGCGTCAGGTGGGGAAAACCACTCTTTTGAAACAATTATTGCGACAAAAAGAGGGTGTATTGTGGTTGAACGGTGACGAGTTGCAGGTACAAAATAGCAATTCAAAGATTGTAATCCTTGATGAGGCACAGCGTATAGAGAACATTGGCCTAAGATTGAAACTGATTGCCGATTCGGACAGTGAGGTTCAAGTGATTGCCACAGGCAGTTCTGCTTTTGAATTGGCTAACAAAGTGAACGAGCCACTGACTGGCCGAAAATGGGAGTATCAGATGTTCCCGTTGTCGTTTGGCGAGATGGTGGCGCATCACGGAAAACTGAAAGAGATGCGGATGCTTCCAAGGCGTATCATTTATGGATACTACCCAGAGGTGGTGACAAACGACGGCAACGAGGTGGAGATACTCAAACTGCTGACCGATGCCTATCTGTATAAGGACATTCTCTCGTGGGAGAGTGTCAAGCATCCCGACAAACTGCAAACCCTGTTGAGGGCATTGGCCTATCAGGTGGGGTCGCAAGTGTCGTATAATGAATTGAGCCAGATGTGCTCGATGGACAGCAAGACGGTGGAACGCTACATCAACCTGCTGGAGCAGTGCTATATCATATTCCGTCTGCCCTCGTTCTCGCGCAACCTGCGCCACGAACTCAAGTCCAGCCGCAAGATATATTTTTATGACAACGGCATACGGAATGCCTTGATAGCCGATTATAGAGCCCCTGAGGTGAGGCAGGATATAGGATCGTTGTGGGAGAATTTCGTCGTTGCCGAAAGGATGAAGAGCAACGAGTACTACCATCGGTGGGTGAACCGCTACTTCTGGCGGACCAAACAACAACAGGAGATAGACTATCTGGAAGAGTCGGGAGGTGAACTGCATGCCTATGAGATGAAATGGAACCCGCGAGCAAAAGCATCCATTACCAAGACTTTCACCGAGGCCTACCCTGATTCCGAATTTCAGATTATCACGCCTGACAACATTTCGGACTTCTTGCTGCCCGACCCAAAAGGAGATTGAAGAAGGGTGGAGGAACCATCATGCACTCTTTTGGCGGGTTTATTCGTTTTGTGTCGCGTCCCTGTCGGGACGTTGGTCTGTCACGGCACTGCGAGGACTTCGTCCTCTTGTACTGTGTTATGCAAGGTCTCGTCCCTGTCGGGACGCTATCATCAAATGATACCATCATTATAAAACGCAGTTTTTTCGATTTTCCAAAAAAAAAGTGTATATTTGCATTTTTGTTTTACTGCTGTGCACGGGAGGCTCCCGGAACGGCAAGGACTTGAATGACACATAATATACGATGAACAACATACGCAACTTTTGTATTATAGCCCACATCGACCACGGCAAGAGCACGCTGGCCGACCGTCTGTTGGAATATACCGCTACTGTCTCGCAGCGCGAGATGCAGGATCAGGTGCTGGACGACATGGATTTGGAAAAGGAGCGCGGCATCACCATCAAGAGCCACGCCATCCAGATGAACTATCGCTACGACGGCAACGGGGAGAACGCTGGCAAGGACTTTGTGCTGAACCTGATTGACACCCCCGGCCATGTGGACTTCAGCTACGAGGTGAGCCGCTCCATAGCTGCTTGTGAAGGGGCGCTGCTTGTTGTGGATGCAACCCAGGGCATCCAGGCTCAGACCATCTCGAACCTCTACTTGGCTCTGGAAAACGATTTGGAGATAATCCCCGTAATGAACAAAATCGACCTCGACAGCGCAATGCCCGAGGAGGTGGCCGATGAGATAATTGACCTCTTGGGCTGCAAGCGGGAGGACATCCTCTCGTGCAGTGCCAAGACCGGCATGGGGGTGCCGGAAGTGCTGCGGGCCATCGTGGACCGACTTCCTGCCCCACAAGGCGACCCCGAAGCCCCGCTGCAAGCCCTCGTGTTTGACTCTGTCTTCAATCCTTTCCGCGGCATCATCAGCTATTTCCGCATTGTCAATGGCACCCTCCGCACCAATGACCACGTCAAGTTTGTCAGCACCGAGAAGGACTACCACGCTGACGAGATTGGTGTGCTGCGCCTCAACATGGAGCCCCGCAAGGAGCTGCGTGCTGGCGACGTGGGATACATCATCAGCGGAATCAAGACCTCCAAGGAGGTGCGCGTGGGCGACACCATCACCCACGTGCAGCGTCCCTGCGACAAGGCCATTGCCGGTTTTGAAGCCGTCAAACCCATGGTCTTTGCTGGTGTATACCCCGTTGACACAGATGACTATGAGGAGCTGCGTGCCTCGCTGGAGAAGTTGCAGCTCAACGATGCCTCGTTGACCTTTGAGCCGGAGAGCTCTCTGGCCTTGGGCTTTGGTTTTCGCTGCGGTTTCCTTGGGCTTTTGCACATGGAGATTGTGCAGGAGCGTCTCGAACGCGAGTTCAACATGGATGTCATCACCACAGTGCCCAATGTGCAGTACAAAGTGAAGCTCACCAACGGCGAGGAGAAGGACGTGTACAACCCCTCGGGAATGCCGGAGCCAAACAATATTGCCGAAGTGTATGAGCCTTATATTCACGCCCAGATTATCACCAAAGCCGACTTCATCGGGGCTGTCATCAAACTCTGCATGGACAAGCGCGGCATCCTCAAAAACCAGACCTATCTCACCACCGACCGCATTGAGATAACTTTCGACCTGCCCTTAGGCGAGGTGGTGTTCGATTTCTACGACAAGCTGAAGAGTATCTCCAAAGGCTACGCCTCATTCGACTATTACATCAACGGTTTCCAGCCCTCCAAGTTGGTGAAACTTGAGATATTGCTGAACGGCGACCCCGTTGATGCGCTTTCCACGCTCACCTATGTTGACAACGCCTACCCGATTGGGCGGAGGATGTGCGAGAAACTGAAAGAGCTGATACCTCGCCAGCAGTTTGACGTGGCCATACAGGCAGCCATCGGCAGCAAGATTATAGCCCGTGAGACAGTGCGGCAAGTGCGCAAGGATGTGACTGCCAAGTGCTATGGCGGCGACATCACCCGCAAGCGCAAGTTGCTCGAAAAGCAGAAAGAGGGTAAGAAGCGCATGCGCCAAGTCGGCAACGTGGAGGTGCCCCAAAGCGCCTTCCTTGCCGTCCTTAAGCTGGATTAAGTGCCATTCAACAAAGAATAAAAATCTGAGTGCTGCACTTTCTGCTGAAATGCATAGTGGCTTTATACAGAATGTTGTGGTTATAATAACTGACTAAAATAGTAGACTAATATGAAGATATTTCTCATTGCTTTTCTCAGTGCCTTGGTGGCTGTTCTGGCCACGTTGGCTTTGGCCGGGTACATTTTTTTCCGCATCACGAAGCGGTATTTTGACAATCAGCAGAAGTTGGAGATGCTGCAAATGCGGGTGGACGAGCACCGCGAGGCGGTGAAACTGGTCACCCCCATCAAGTTGCAGGCCTACGAGCGCATGGCTCTGTTTCTTGAGCGTATCTCGCCGGAGAGCCTCGTGCTCCGTTGCTACCAGCCAGGTATGGATACCAAGCTGTTGCAAGGTGTGATGACCAAGACCATCCGCGACGAGTGGGAGCACAATCTCAGCCAGCAGGTATACATTTCGTCCGAGGCTTGGAACCGTATCCGCAGGGCAAAGGACGAGATGGTGGGTGTCATCAATTCAGCTGCCATCACCGTTCCTGCCGATGCCGACCCTGCACGTTTGGCAAGCACCATTTTCGCCAACGTGGCTGAAGGCAAACTGCCCACCACCCCAGCCCTTGAGTTCTTGAAACAAGAAATGCGCGAGCTGTGATGGGCCGTTATGTCGGAAGGGTAGGGGATGCCCTGCTGATTTCGGCTGTGCTCTTGCTGGCAGGATGCCACGCTGGACCACAGGAAACAAAACGCAACCCTGTACCAGTGGGTGTGAAGGTGGTTCATTCTGGTGTTGTGCATAGCCATCGCAGCTATGTAGGTACTGTCGAGGAGGCCTCGTCGACCCCGGTGGGCTTTGGCATAGGCGGAAGGGTGACAGCCATTCATGTAAAGAGCGGGCAGATTGTCAAAGCGGGCGATCTGTTGGCTACCATCGATAGCCGTGACGCTGCCAATGCGTGCGATGTGGCTGCTGCCACTTTCGAGCAGGCACGGGACGGATACAACCGGGCCAGGCAGGTGTATGAAAAAGGCAGCTTGCCCGAAATCAGATGGGTGGAGGTGCAGACTCGCTACAATCAGGCCCGCAGCACCTACGAGATTGCCAAACGCCGCTTAGAGGATTGCAATCTCTATGCCCCTGTGGGCGGGACTGTGGAGAAGATAATGATGGAAGCCGGGTCGCATATTGCGCCGGGTATGCCCTTGATGAATATTGTGGACATGTCCACTCTTTATATCCGTATCAGCGTTCCCGAAGTGGATGTGAACCGCATCCGCGTGGGCACACGTGTGTTGGTGGATGTTGCTGCACTTCAAGATTCTGTTGGGATGTCTCTGCCTGGAGTAGTGGCCGAGCGTGACGTTACGGCTGATGTGGTTGCCCACAGCTATAGTTTCCGGGTCCGCCTTCAGCGTAGGCCCCAAGGCCTTTTGCCGGGCATGGTGGCGGGCTGCCGTCTCCCCGCCGAGGACATGGGCGAGGGATACGAGTTGCCCGGGCGTGCCGTGCAGATGGCCAACAATGGGAGCCGCTACGTCTGGCTTGTCAGGCAGGGCAAGGCCCACAGGCAGTCTGTCGGGGTGGCAGACTTGACGCGCACAGGGGTCCTGATCAATGAAGGACTGCACGAAAACGACACCGTTATTGTTGACGGCATGCTGAAAGTCTCCGAAGGCATGGATGTAAGTCCGCAAACAAAACAATAGTCCCCATTGCTAAAGACATGAAGCAACGAAGAGGAATCATAGAGACCGTTATGGCCAATCCCAAGATTATCTTCTTGATAGTCGCATTGTTGGTGGTCCTGGGCATCTATGGTCTTGACAGGATGAACAAGCAGGAGTTCCCCGAGTTTGTCATTCGTCAGGGCATTGTTGCTGCGGTCTACCCCGGTGCGGGGAGCGATGAGGTGGAGCAGCAGGTCACCACCCCTCTTGAGGACTACCTTTTCACCTTTCAAGAGGTGAGCAAGAGCCGCACCCACAGCTACACGCAGGAGGGTGTGGTGTATGTATACGTGGAGTTGGACAACAGCGTGATGAATCAGGCCGAGGTGTGGTCGAAGATACGTCATGGCCTGAAGGACTTCAAAAGTCAATTGCCGGCTGGTGTGTTGGCCTTGGTGGTGGTAGACGATTTCGGCAACACGTCGTCCATGCTGGTGACGCTTGACTCGCGCGACAAGACCTACCGCGAGATGGAACGCTACATGGACCACCTCAAAGGGAGGTTGCGCACGGTGCCGGCGGTGGGCAACATCAAGACCTTCGGCAGTCAGCATGAGGAGTTGGATGTGTATGTCGACAAGGAAAAGCTGACCTCCTACGGCATCAGCTATCAAGTCGTCACAGCGCAGCTCTTCAGCCAAGGTTTGCTGAGCATAGGCGGCACGCTTACGGATGGTGATGAGACGGTCCCCCTCCATGTCACAAGCCCCTACCAGTCGGAACGAGAACTGGGCGAACAGGTGATATATACTTCGCCCCTCGGGCAGGCCGTCCGCTTGCAGGATGTGGCGCGCATTGAGCGCAACTATGCAACCCCCACAAGCTACATCACTCACGACGGCAATCAGTCGTTGGTGCTGAGCATAGAGATGAGGCCGGGCAACAATATTGTTAAGTTTGGCGAGGATGTGGACGTGGTCTTGCAGGACTTCCGTCGACTTCTTCCCGACGGGGTGACACTCACCCGCATCACCGACCTCCCCAAGGTGGTGGACGACAGCATCTGGTCTTTCCTCAAGGATTTGCTGACGGCCATTCTTGTGGTCATTGCTGTCATGCTGCTGCTTTTCCCCATCACCTCGGCGCTCATTCCCGCCATCGAGATTCCTCTCACCACGGCCATCACCATCTCCGTGATGTACATCATCGGCTACGAGATGAACACCGTCACCCTTGCGGCACTTATTGTCACCCTTGGCATGATTGTGGATGACAGCATTGTGATGATTGACGGCTACATGGACAACCTGCGCCGAGGCGAGCGCCCATGGGCAGCCGCGGTACATAGTGCCAAGACCTTCTTCCCCTCGCTCATAGTGGCCACCATCTCCATCTGCGCCATTTTCTTCCCCTTCCTCTTCACCATGGTGGGGCCTTTGGCCGATTTTGTCAAGTTCTTTCCCACCACCATCAGCATTTCGTTAGGGGTCTCGTTGGCATTGGCCATGCTGTTGACGCCGTGGCTTGAACAGCGGATGATCAAGCCGGGTCAGCGCCGCCAGAATGTGGCGACGAGGATTCAAAACCGTTTCTTCTACCTGTTGGAGACGGGCTACGAACGCCTGTTGCACCTCTGCTTCCGCCATCCGTGGCCAACCATTGGTGCCGGTCTCCTCTCAGTGGGATTGGCGGTGCTGCTGTTTCTAAATCTCCCCTTGCAGCTTATGCCCAAAGCGGAACGCGACAGCTTTGCCGTGGAGATTCATCTGCCCGCTGGGGCTTCACTCCAGCAGACGGCGCAGGTGTGCAGGGACTTTGAGCATGTGCTGCAGTGCGACAATGATGTGGTAAGCGTCACGACTTTTGTGGGCAGCAGCTCGCCGCGTTTTATGGCTGCCTATTCTCCCAACATGCCCGCCAAGAACTATGCCCAGATGATTGTGCGCACAAAGGATTATACTGTCACCGAGAGGGTCATTGCGCGGTATAAGGACACTTATGTCGATGCCTATCCCAATGCCACAATCCGCGTCAAGCAGTTGGATTATCAGGGCGTAAAGAATCCTGTCGAGGTGAGGCTTTACAGCGAGGACCGTGCTCTGCTTGGCCAGTATGCCGACACGTTGAAGCATTTCATGCAAACCCACGACGACGACCTTGTCTGGGTGCACAATGATATGGAGGGCAGTCTCCCCGTGGTCCGCATAGACCTCAAGCCGGAAGAGGCCTCGCGCCTGGGTATCACCAAGGCTGTCCTCTCGGCCAATCTGGCCACCCTTTTCGGAGGCCTCCCCGTCACCACCCTGTGGGAGCAGGACTACCCCCTTCGGGTCGTCCTCCGCCTCTCGCAGCCCGCCACTGCCGACAGTCTTGCCCTGCCCTTTGGCTCACTTGCTGCCGTTGACTTCGAGCAGTTGCAGAACACCCTTGTCCCCACAGCCATCCCCGGTGTATGGGTCCCCTTACGCCAGGTGGCCACCATTCAGCCTGACTGGCAGCCCGCCCAGATTGCCCATTGGGGAGGCATCCCATGTGCAACCGTGGGTGCCGACCTGCGCTTTGGCCGCAGCCAACCCACCGTCATCAAGAAACTCAAACCATGGCTCGAAGGGGAGTTCTCCGAAATGTTGCCGGAGGGTGTCACCATGTCCTACGGCGGCCTCGATGCCGTCAACCAGGACAACATGCACGGCATCATCGTAGGCCTTATTGCCGCCATCGCTATCGTCTTCTTTTTCCTTCTGTTCAACTTCAAGAAGATTCGCCTCACCCTCCTTTCCCTCTGCGGCACCAGTCTCTGCCTCTTGGGAGGCTCTGTGGGGCTGTGGATCTTCAAGGCCGATGTCAGCCTCACCGCCATTATCGGCATTGTCAGCCTTATCGGTATCAATGTCCGCAACACCATAGTCATGTTCGACTATGCCGAAGAGCTCCGTGCCGAAGGGCTTCCCCTCAAGCAGGTGGCCTTCGAGGCCGGTCGCCGACGCATGAGGCCCATCTTCCTCACCTCTGCTACCACAGCCGTCGGCGTCATACCCATGATTATCCATCGCAGCACCCTCTGGATGCCCATGGGCATAGTCATCTGTTTCGGCACCCTCTTTGCCATCGCCCTCATCGTCACCGTCCTCCCCGTGGCCTACTGGAAGCTTTTCGACAAGTCTTCACCCAACAAATCAACGCAACAATGAAAGCCCTCTCCCTAATCCTGCTTCTCGTTCTTTCTGTGCCTCTTTGTGCACAGACCGTTTCGGACACCCTCCATCTCAGTCCCGACAGCTGTGTAGCCATGGCTTTGCGCAACCAGGTGGCTATCAAAAATGCTGCCCTCGACCTCTCCGCAGCCCGCGAGACCCGCCGTGCCGCCTTCACCCAGTTCTTCCCAACCGTCGCTCTTCAGGCGGGCTATTTCAAGGCGCAGCACCCGCTCATTGACCTCTCCGCTTCCGAGAACAAGGACAACCTATCCCTCTCTGCAGCTTTCGATGGACACCCCATCACCGCCGAGGAGACCGAGCGTCTCCTCCAGCAGCTCCTCGACCTTCTGGGCTATGAGGTCAGTGCCTCCGAACTGGTAAGCCGGTTCACCGACCGCCTTTCCGTCGATGCGCAGTTGCAGATGCTCGACCACGGGGCCTTCGCCAACCTCACCCTCACCCAGCCCCTCTTTGCCGGTGGTCGCATTGTTAATGGCAACAGGCTCGCCTCCGTGGGTGCCCAAGCCGCCTCCCTACAGCTCGACCTCTCACGGGACGAGGTGGAGCTCAACGCCTACACGCTCTATTGGCAAATTGTATCCCTCCGTGAAAAGCAACGCACCCTCCGCCACCTGCAACGCATGCTCGACACCCTCTCGCGCGATGTCTCCGCTGCCGTGGACGCCGGGGTGACAGGTCGTAACGACCTCCTCAAAGTACAAATCAAGCAGAACGAGACCACCGTCTCCGCCCTCCAGCTAAGCAATGGCATAGACCTTGCCACCCGGGCTCTCTGCCAGTACATCGGCGTGCCGGACCCCGAGAGCCCCATTGCTTTTGACACCCTTCCACTCTTCACCCCCTCGGCCTCACTGCCGCCGCACTACATTGACCCTGCCGTAGCCGCCCAGGGCAGTGCGGAGAGCCGCCTCCTCACCCTCGGTGTCGAGGCCGCCCGTCTGCAGAAACTCATGGCTGTGGGCGAGGGACTGCCCACCCTTGCCGTCGGCGCCACCTATGGCTACAACAACATTGCCCACACACCCATGCGCCCCAACGGGCTCCTCTTTGCCACCCTCAGCGTCCCGCTTACCGCATGGTGGCAAAATGCCCACCAAATCCGTAAGAACGAGTTCCAACGCCAGAAAGCCGAAAACACCCGTGCCGACATGCAGCAGCAGCTCGCCCTCCGCGCCCTCCAGTCATGGAACCAGACCTCCGAAGCCTACGCCCTCATAGCCGTCCGTCGCTTGGGCATGGAACAGGCCGCGGACAACCTCGTAGAGGTCAAGAACCATTTCGATGCCGGCATGACCAGTATGACTGAACTGCTCGAAGCCTACACCCTCCTCTCGCAAGCCCGCAACCAGTGGGTGGACCAAGTCATAGACTATCTCATAAAGAGCAAACGCCACACCCAGCTTACAAGCAACCAATTCAAGAATTAGCCCATTCAAGAATTAAAGGGACTTCTATTAATCACCTCGGAGAGGTAAGACTCTCCATAACACCGTACAAGCCGTAAGGCGCAGTGCGGTGAAAGCCATGAGGTGACCAAACTG
>ONJQ01000037.1 GCA_900318175.1 uncultured Bacteroidales bacterium
AGTTTGGTCACCTCATGGCTTTCACCGCACTGCGCCTTACGGCTTGTACGGTGTTATGGAGAGTCTTACCTCTCCGAGGTGATTAATAGAAGTCCCTTAAAGTGACGGGAATTCCCCTCACAACGGGATGTTTCCCCACCTGCCCTGCTGAAAGAGAGATATAAAAAAGCGGTGCCCAAATGGGGACACCGCTTTTGGTATATGCCACTACAGTGTAGGGCTATTTTTTGAGGTATTTGTCGAACCAGTCGATGAAGTTGCGATGCCAGAGGAGGCTGTTCTGGGGACGGAGCACCCAGTGGGTCTCGTCGGGGAAGTAGAGATAGCGGGCATCAAGGCCGCGGAGTTTGGCGGCGTTGTAGGCTGCCATGCCTTGTGAGGCTACGATACGGAAGTCGAACTCGCTATGGACAACACAGATGGGGGTGTTCCATTTGTCGACAAAGAGGTGGGGAGAGTTGGCATAGGAGTGGGCAGTCTTGGCGTTTTTGACCCAGTAGGGGCCACCGAGGTCCCAGTTGGTGAACCAGTACTCTTCGGTTTCAAGGCACTGTTGCTCGAAGTTGAACATACCGTTGTGGGCGAGGAAGGCTTTGAAACGGTGATTCTCGTTATGGCCTGCCAGCCAGTAGATGCTGTAGGCACCGAAGGAGGCACCGCAGGCACCTATACGCTCGGCATCGATCTGGGGCATGTTCTTGGCAAAATAGTCGGTGGCGGCCATGTAGTCCTTCATGCAGAGTCCGCCGTAGTCGCCGCTGATTTCTTCACACCAAGCAGTGCCAAAGCCGGGGCAGCCGCGACGGTTGGGGGCGATGACAAAGTAGCCGGCACCACTCATGACCTCGAAGTTCCAACGGGTGCTCCAGAACTGCGATACCATGCTCTGAGGACCGCCCTCGCAGAAGAGGAGTGCAGGATAGGTCTTGGTGCTGTCGTAGTCGTAGGGATAGATGAGCCATACGAGCATCTCTTTGCCGTCGGAGGTGGGAATCCAGCACTCTTCGGTGCGGCCCATGCGGACCTGCGAGAGTACCTCGTTGTTGATGGAGGTGAGCTGCTTGCCAGTCTGGTTCTCGCCGTTGAGGGTGTAGCAGAAAATCTCGGAGGGATGCTGCATGGAGACTTCGTTGGCGAAGATGTTGTTGCCAGAGAGGGTGAAGCCGTTGATGTCATGGCATGCCTTGGTGACCTGACGGATGGCTTTGGTGTTGACGTCGAAGGCGAAAATCTCGTTCATGCCACGATACATGACCACGGCTGCCAGTTGGCTGTCGTCGTCGCTCCAACTGATGCCACTGACACCGTAGTCAAAGTCGGCGGTGTAGTCGGTGCGCTGGTTGGTGGAAAAGTCGAGGACCATGAGGCGGAGCTTGTCACTCTCGTAGCCGTCATGCTCCATGCTTTCCCATGCAATCTTCTTGCCGTCGTGGCTGAAGACAGGGTTCTGGTCGTAGCCCATAATGCCTTCGCTGATGTTGACGGTAGAGCCGTCGGCAATGTTGTAGACGAAAATGTCGCTGTTGGTGCTGAGGGCATAGCTGCCGTCGGGCGAGAAGTTGAACTGCTCGACACCGCCCCATGGGCGCATGGGGCACTCGTAGGGCTTAGAGCCAATGACATCGATAGCCTTGGCGAGGTCGACAGCTTTGTCGCTAAGGGGAGCAAGGAAGATGTGGGGATACTCGTCTACCCAGCTGTCCCAATGGCGGTACATGAGATCCTCGTTGATGCGACCAGTGGTCTGGTCGAGGCCTGCATAGAGTTTTTGGATGTCTTCGGGACGTTGCACTTGGAGGTCGCTGATGTAGAGAATCTTGTCGCCTTGGGGAGAGACTTTAAAGCCTTCGAGGCCGGACTCGATGGTGGCGAGTACTTTCTCGGCTTTGCTGTCCACATTAATGGAGACGATGTCGTTGCCACGGGCAAAAAGAAGAGTGTTGTCGTTAATCCACACGGGGTTGAACTCGCTGGCGGAGGTGTTGGTGAGGCGGATGGCCTTGTCTTCGCCATTGGTAGTGAGGAGATAGAGCTCGGCATTGCCCTTGTTTTTGGCGATGTCGTAGTAGGTGTTGGCGTAGACCAGACGGGAACCATCGGGGCTGACAGCGTACTCGCCCATTTTGCCAAGTTGCCACATGATTTCGGGAGTGAAACGCCCGTTTTCGACTGTTGTCACAGGTTTGCCGATGATGTCCTCGGATTCCTGTTGTTTCTGTTTGCAGCCTACTGTCAGTAGGAGAGCGGCTGCCAAGAGGATAAATGTCTTTTTCATTTGGGGTGATGTTTTTTTTATTTTTTGCAAAGGTACAACTTTTTTCAAGAACGTAGAAAAAAACTTATTGGATTTCGTGGAAAAATAGTATTTTTGCAGTTTGATAGAACGGTATCATAAAGGCAAAAATGTACGCAAAAGTCTTTGACAACCAAGATATAGCAACATATCGGCAATGGGTGGCCGAAGGGCGGAATATTCTGCTTGTCTCCCATACCAATGCCGATGGAGACGCCTGTGGGAGCCTTTTGGCCATGACCCTGATGATGGATCAAGCCACGGAAAAAGGCTGCCGCGTGACGCCCGTATTGCCCAACGGTTGCCCCAAGAATTTCACATGGCTGCCCGGTGCGGAGCGCATTGTCAGCGGCGAGACGGGAAGGGAAAGGTGGAGAGAGATGCTGGGCGAAGCCGACCTGATTGTTTGCCTTGACTTGAATGCCGCCTCGCGCACGGACATGCTGGCTGAGGAGTTGCGCAATGCCCAGTGCCGTAAGGTGCTGATTGACCATCATCACAATCCTGCTAAGGAGGAGTTTGACCTCATCTTCTCACGCCCTGAGATTTCGAGCACGTGCGAATTGGTGCTGTGGCTCTCCGAATGGCTTTGGGGCGAAAGCTACATGAACCGCGATGTAGCCACCTGCCTTTACACAGGGTTGAACACGGACACTGGCGGATTTGCCTTCAGCTGCGAGCAACCCAGCTGCTTCGAAGCCGCGGCACAGTTGGTGAAATACGACATCCAGCCAGCCGAGATCCACAATAGAATAATCAACACTTTCTCGGTAAACCGTATGCAGTTCTATGGTTTTGCCCTGAGCGAGCGACTGCGCATCTATCCAGAACAGCGAGTTGCGCTGATGGCCTTCACCCTTGACGACCAACGTCGATTTGGCGTGAGCGGAGAGGATATGGAAGGTCTTGTGAACTACACGCTGATGATAAAAGAGATGGAAGTGGGAGTGCTGCTGCGTGAAGAGAAGGAACGGACCAAGGTCTCCTTCCGTGCCAAATATGACGTTGACGTGAACCGAATGGCTCAACAATTGGGCGGCGGCGGTCACACCAAGGCAGCTGGAGCCACCTGCAATATGGCTTTTGACGAAACACTGAAGGCCGTGGAAAAACTGCTGGGCATAGCAAATGTCAAACCTTTATCTGTTGGAGAATGAAAGCCATGAAAAGAAATCTATGGATACTGGGATGTGTCTTGGCTGCATCGATGTGGTTGGCCTCCTGTGGCGACAGGACACCTGTCATAGAGTTTGAATCGGACAAGACTGCCGCCGTGAAGGAAAACATGATTAACGCCAACCGTGTGGTGATACAATCCGAGGCCACCCAGATAGAAGCCTATATGCAACGACGCGGATGGGAAATGAAGACTTTGCCATGCGGTGCACAGTACCTTCTCCAAAGCCGCGGCGACGGTGAGCGCGTGGAACCAGACGATACCGTTGTGGTGACCTACCGACTGGAAGCCTTGGACGGCTCCCCCATCTATCGGCGACAGACCGACACCTTAGTGGTGGGCCGCAGAGAGGTGACCGTGGCCTTGGACGACCTACTGGAACAGATGACATACGGCAGCAAGGCATGGCTGATTGCCCCGTCGAACAGTGCCTACGGCGTGGTGGGCGACGGCGACCGTGTGGGGTCAAGAACGGTGATAGTATATGACATTCAGGAAATCGCAAAAAGAAAATAACAACATAAATAATCACACAAAAAAATGAAAAAAACATTATTGTTTGCCACTATGGCACTGACGCTGGCCGCTTTTATGACGGCTTGCAATTCCAACAATTTCAAGCAGACCGAGAACGGCCTCCTGTATCGCTTTGAGACCCAGAATAGCGAGGGTGCACAGCCCCAAGCTGGCGACCTGCTGGTGGGTGAGCTGATTCTGCGTATTGAGAACGACACCCTGTTCAACAATACCGGCAATCCCGACCGTATCTTCCAGGTGGCCGAAGCCCCTATGTTCAAGGGCGACATCGTGGAAGGTCTGCACATGATGCATGTCGGCGACAAAGCCATCTTCAAGATTCCCGCTGACTCCATCGGCAACTTCATGATGGAAAGCCAAATGCCCCCCCAGTACAAGAAAGGCAGTGGCCAGTACTTCTACTATGAAATCACCCTCCACGAACTCGTCACCAAAGACGAACTGGCACAAGAGCAGGCCAACTTCATCGAGGAGATGAACCTGCGCAAAGAGAATGAACCCGCCACTTTGGCCGAGTACATCACCAAGAACAACATCACCGCTAAACCCACCAAGAGCGGCCTGTACATCATCGTGAACAAGAAGGGCGACGGTCCCAAGGTTGCCACTGGCAAAAAAGTTTCCGTCAACTACACTGGCCGTCTGCTGGATGGCACCCTGTTCGACACCAGCCGCGAGGCTGATGCCCGCGAGGCCAAAAAGTATCAGGAAGGTCGCGAGTACGGCCCAATGACCTACACCGTTGGCAGCCAGCCCATGATTAAGGGTTGGGAAGAAGGCGTTATGGGTCAGCCCGCTGGCAGCGACATCACCCTTGTGATGCCCTCCGAACTGGCTTACGGCGCCCGTGGTGCTGGAAGAGACATCCTGCCTTACAGCCCCCTGGTGTACAATCTGACCATCGAATCTGTTGAATAAAATCTCAAAACTAATGGATGGCGGAGACTGATTGTTTCCGCCATCCATTATGTCACCATCACTTCACAACACTTCAAACACTGCCAATACCCATGAAGAATATTGTTATTTTTGGCGCACCCGGTGCTGGCAAAGGCACCCAGAGCGATTTTATTGTCGAGAAATATGGTCTCACCCACATCTCTACCGGCGACCTGCTGCGCAAGGAGATTGCCGACGGTACCCCGCTGGGACTCCGCATCAAAGGCATTATGGATGCCGGACAGCTGGTCAGCGACGACATCGTGGTGGAGATGATCGACAATGCCATTGCCCGTGACACCAAGGGCATCCTTTTCGACGGCTTCCCCCGTAATGTGGCACAGGCAGAAACCCTCGACCGCCTGCTGGCTAAGCATGGCCGCACCCTTACCTGCATGGTGCGCCTCGATGTGCCCCGTGAAGAGCTGATACGCCGCATGCTTGAAAGAGCCAAAGTAAGCGGCCGCAGCGACGACAACGAGGAAACCATCAAGAACCGTCTGGTAGAATACGAAAACAAGACCCTTCCCGTAGCCTCCTACTACGAAAAACAGGGCAAAGAGGTAAAGATTAATGGTTTGGGCGACATCAAGCGCATCTCGCTCGACATTGCCAACGCCATTGACACCCTCTAATCCGTCAAAGACATCTCATCGGGCTGTCTGCCCCGTGGCCGACAGCCCTTATTATAATCAACGAAAGACAATAACCATCCTTTAGCTATGACATCCAACTTCGTCGACTATGTCAAGATATTCATCCGCTCGGGTAAAGGCGGTGCCGGGTCGGCCCATCTGCTCCGTGTGAAATACAACGCCAAGGCCGGTCCCGATGGGGGCGACGGCGGACGTGGCGGCCATGTAATCCTGCGCGGCAACAGCCAGCGGTGGACACTCCTGCACCTCAAATACACCAAGCACGTCTTTGCCGAAAACGGTCAGAACGGTGGTGAGAACCTTTGCACTGGCCGAACAGGTGCCGACCAAATACTCGACGTGCCCCTGGGTTGCATCTGCCGTGATGCAGAAACAGGCGAGATTCTGGGTGAAGTGACCGAAGACGGACAGGAAGTCATCATTGCCAAGGGTGGTCGCGGTGGCCTGGGCAACGACCATTTCAAATCGCCTACCAATCAGACACCCCGCTATGCCCAGCCCGGCGAACCTGCCATTGAGCGTTGGGTAATCATCGAGCTGAAAGTGCTGGCCGACGTGGGACTTGTCGGCTTCCCCAATGCTGGCAAATCAACGTTCCTCAGTGTGGTCTCCGCTGCCAAGCCCGAAATTGCTGATTATCCCTTCACCACCCTGGTGCCCAACCTTGGCATTGTTAAATACCATGACAACCAGTCTTTCTGCATTGCCGACATTCCCGGCATCATCGAAGGGGCCAGTGAAGGCAAAGGTCTCGGACTGCGTTTTCTACGCCACATTGAACGCAACTCCATTCTCCTCTTTATGGTCAGCTGTGAACAGTTGGACATCGCCCACGAATACGAAATCCTCCTCGGCGAACTGAGGAAGTACAACCCCGAACTGCTTGACAAACAACGGGTGCTGGCCATCACCAAGAGTGACATCATCGACGAGACAATGATGGAACAGTTGCAGGAACATCTGCCCCACGACGTGGAAACCATCTTTATCTCCGCTGTCACGGGCTACAATATACCTAAGCTGAAAGACTTATTGTACAAAAAGCTGACAGCCAATGTCGAATCTTGAGCAGTTAGACACCACAGCCTTCTACTGGATCAACCAACACCACTCCACAATGTCCGACTGGGTGCTGTGGGTGGCCAGTCAGGGTTGGTCGTGGGCCATCGTGCTCGTCGTGGCGTTCTGTCTCACCACCCTGCGTCGCGAGCCACGACGGTGGTGGCTCGTGCTGCTGGGCATTGCTCTTTGCTTTCTCCTATCCGACCGTATCTCCGTGGTCTGTTTCAAAGATGTTTTTTGCCGTCTACGCCCCTGCCAAGCTCTTGACCATGTGCGCATGTTCCGCACCTCCTGTGGCGGCCTGTATGGCTTTGTTTCCTCCCATGCTGCCAATGTCTTTGCCTTGGCCACATTCCTTAGCCTCCGTTTCCGCCGCAAGGCAGCACACCCTTGGCTTTTCGCCCTGCTCATATTCTTGTGGGCAGTGGTGGTTTGCTATTCCCGCCCCTATCTCGGCAAGCACTACCCTGGCGATGTAATCTGCGGAGCGATGCTGGGCCTCTGCATCGGCATCATCGTTTTTTACCTTATACAATTTGCTGACAACTGGCTTTCTAAGCACTCCCAACAAAAAAAAATTGCTCAATAATGAAACAAAAAGAACACTTTTGCGTATATAAGAGCGTGCTTACTTATTTCAAAGATGTATTTGACGGGACGTCTCCCTATCGGGGGCGTTCTCGTTTTATATACCGCTATCTGTAGTATAATAAGTTCAACAACAAAAAAAGACATGACATTCTTAGACATCCTTATCGCAATTCCCCTCTGCTACTTCATCTACAAAGGCTGGCGACGTGGCATCATTTTCGAAGTGGCAACACTCCTTGGCATCTTGGCCGGCATCTGGGCTGCGGTCCATCTCTCCACCTGGGTGGCCGAGGCTCTCAGTCTCGAAGGCGAAGGCTCCGTTCTCACTGCCTTCTTCATTACCTTCATGGGAGCCATAGTGCTGGCCTATTTCTTAGGCAAAGTGGTCGAGGGTCTTTTCAAAATGGTCAAAGCCGAATTCCTCAACAAGTTGCTGGGCTCCGTGGTGGGCATGCTTAAATGCCTTGTTGTCATCAGCATCCTGCTCAATTTTATCCTTCTCATCGACAGGAACCACGTCCTCATCACTCCTAAGCTCCAAGAGGAAAGCATTCTCTACAAACCCACCTACACCATCGGCAACAAACTCTCCCAAACCCTTAAAACCTATATCGTAGAGAAAAGGGAAGAACTTGCCCAAAAGAACAAAGAAGAAGAGTCATGCTGATTCTCGCCCCCATGCAGGGACTCACCGAACTGATGTTCCGAAAGGTATATCACCAGTGCTTTCCTGGTGCGTTGGACACATCCGTCTCCCCGTTTCTCTCCCTCACCCATGGCAACTTGGCCGATGCTTGGAAAAAGATTGACGACGTTGTGCCCGAAGCCAACCGCGACTCCTTGCCAGTCATTCCCCAAATTCTTGGCAAGGAACCTGTCGAATTTGTCGACCTTGCCAACCGCCTATACGACATCGGTTACGGCGAAATCAATTGGAACATAGGCTGTCCCATGCGACGGGTCACTGCCAAACACCGAGGCAGCGGCATCCTCCCCTACCCCGACGAAGTGCGCTCCATACTCGACTATATTATCCCTCGCCTACGTCCCTCCCTCAGTGTCAAAATGCGATTAGGCCTGAACAGCCCTGACGAGATTTTCAGCCTTGTCCCCATTCTCAACGACTATCCCCTGCTCAGCGTCACCATCCATCCCCGCACCGGACGACAACAATACTCCGGCCAGGTAGACCTCAATACCTTTGAGCGGGTGCAACCCCTTCTGCGCCATAAAGTCATCTACAACGGCGACATTTGCACCCTCTCCGACTACCGCCGTATTCACCAGCGGTTTCCGAAAATCGAAGACTTTATGATTGGCCGCGGCATTCTTTTCGACCCTCTCCTGCCTCTCCGCATAAAGCACAACCACCCCGACGACCTCCATGCCACACTTCATTTCGTCCTCGCCCTCAACGATGCCATTTCCCAACTTCCCATCCGCGAAGAAAGCCGTATGCGTAAGACCAAAGAGTACTGGTGTCTTATCCGTCGCAGCCTCCCCATCACCGAGCAGCAATCCATGGCGGTGTTGCTCGCCCAGACCCCTGCCGAAACACAACAGCGCCTTCATGCCATCCTCGATTCCATATAGCACAGACTCACCCCCAACACCTCCCTGCAAGAAAAATTATTTCTAAAATATAATAAAAAACACTTATCAGCGTTACACATTTCAATGAAACATCAAACCCTTATACTCATCCTTCTCCTGCCGCTCTTTGCGGCACTTACCGGTTGCAACAACAGCACCCCCACAGAAAACATGTCCAATGAGGACATTCTCAACGTGCTCGACATAAAAATCCACAAGCATCCCAAAGATGACAACCTCTATTACGACCGAGCCAAAATCTACCTTCAACTCAACCGCGTGAACGATGCTATTGCCGATCTTTCCCGAGCCATCTCCATCAACGACAAGGAGTTCAAATACCACACCCTCCTCGGCGATGCCTACTTTGCCAACGGAGACGTAGAGCACAGCTACAAGAGCCTTCAACGCGCCTTGGAACTCGACCCCGACAACCAAGAGGCTTTCCTCAAACTGGGCGAGATAGCTTACTACAGCCGTGACTACGACCGAGCTATGGAGAACCTCAGCAAGGTCACTGCAAAAGACCCCCAAAACCGTACCGCCCTCTTCATGAAAGGCTTCATCTATAAAGAGACCTCCGACACCACTAACGCCATCCTCCTGCTGCGCAAAGTCTGTGACCTCTACCCCGACTACGGACCTGCCTTCGAAGAGCTCGGCATGCTCTATGCCGACCACCATGACCCACTGGCCATCGAATACCTCAACACGGCCCTCCGTCTTGACCCCAAAAACACCAACGCCCTCTACGGCATGGCCATGTACTATCAAGACCTCAACCAACCCGAAAAAGCCGAAGAAATTTACAAGCAGATTCTCGACATCAATTCCAACCACAAAGAGGCTTGGCACAACCGGGGCTACCTCCAACTCTTCACCTATGGCGACTACCCCGTAGCCATCGAGCACCTCACGCGCGCTATCCAGTGCGACAGCAACTTCATCGAGGCCTGGACCAACCGCGGTTGCGCCTACGAACTCATGGGCGACAAGAAGCATGCCCGTGAAGACTTTATGGCCGCACTCCTCATCGACCACACCTTCCAACCCGCCATCGACGGCCTCAACCGCTTATAATCGATAATAATAAACATTCAAATTACAATAATATGAGCACACTAAAAGGACGCAATCTCATCTCCATCACCGACTTCTCAAAAGAGGAGTACATCGAAGTGCTGGACATTGCCGAAGGTTTTGAGAAGAACCCCAAGCAACGTATTCTTAGCGACAAAGTCGTCGCAACACTTTTCTTCGAGCCCTCCACCCGCACCCGACTGAGCTTTGAGAGCGCAGCCAACCAACTTGGTGCCCGCATCATCGGCTTCAGCGACCCCGGTGGCACCAGCGTGCAAAAAGGCGAATCGCTCCACGACACCATCGTCATGGTCTCCAGCTACGCCGACCTCATCGTCATGCGCAACCCTAAGGAAGGCTCCTCCCGCTACGCCTCTGAGGTGTCCACGGTACCCGTCATCAATGCCGGCGACGGTGCCAACCAGCATCCCACCCAATGCATGCTCGACCTTTACTCCATCCGCAAGACCCAGGGCACACTCGAAAACCTCAACATCGCTTGCGTAGGCGACCTCAAGTATGGCCGCACCGTCCACTCCCTCGTCCAAGCCATGTGCAACTTCAACGCCACCTTCCACCTGGTTTCCCCCGCCGAGCTCAAACTCCCCTCGTCGGTCAAAATGAGCATCAAGAATGCCGGTCTTAAATACTACCAGTACACCGACATCCAGAGTGTCATTCCCACCGCCGACATCATCTACATGACCCGCGTGCAGCGCGAGCGTTTCCCGGATCCCCTCGAATACGAGCGCGTCAAAGACAGCTGCATCCTTACCGCCTCCATGCTCCAAGGCTGCAAACCCAACATGCGCGTGCTCCATCCCCTGCCCCGCGTCAACGAGATTACCACCGATGTGGACAGCACCCCCTATGCCTACTACTTCCGTCAGGCACAGAATGGGGTCTACGTCCGTCAGGCCCTCATGGCCGCCATCCTTGGTGCCAAATAACAACACGTCGCGTCATTTTAATAGATACATCAACACCAACAATAATCTTAAATCATGGACACAAAGAAAGAACTCGTCGTCTCCGCTATCGAGAACGGCACTGTCATCGACCATATCCCCACCGAATCGGTCTATCGGGTCATCCACATCCTTGGTCTTGAAGAGTACAAGGACGAAGTCCTCATCGGCAATTACCTCGAAAGCTCCAAACTGGGCCGCAAAGGTATCATCAAAATCAAAAACAAGCACTTCACCAAGGACGAGGTGAGCAAAGTGGCCCTTGTAGCCCCCTTCGTCACCATCATCACCATCAAGAACTACAAAGTCATTGAAAAGTTCGCCACTGAAATCCCCGACCACGTCGAGAACTTCGTCAAGTGTGCCAACCCCAAGTGCATCACCAACAGCGAAGCCGTCCCCACCAAGTTCGACATCGTCGACAAGGAAAACCTCAAGCTCCGCTGCCACTACTGCGAGAAGTTTACCACCAAGGAGACCATCCACTTCATCCACTAAACTCCCCTCGCCTCACGCCGACAACAAAACCCTAATACACCCTCAACCATGAAAAAGTACTATGTCTACCTCATCGTTGTGACCATCGTGATGGTCTTAGCGGCCTTCTGCACCCTCTGGTTTGCCGATGGCCTCTTCCAACCCATCATGCCCCTCATACCCCTTTACTTTGCCATCGTCACCGGTCTGCAGCACTACGCCGTAGTGAAAAGCTTCTACAAAGACCCGCGCACCTTCGTCAAAAACTTCCTTGGGCTCACCGTCGGCACCCTCTTCCTCCATCTGGTCCTCCTCTGCATCTGGGCTTTCACCCACATTCCCCAGGCCCGCACCTTTATTCTGGCCTTCTGCATCTGCTACATCGTCTACCTCGTCTTCGAGACCCTCGCCCTCGTTCTTCTTGTCAAGAACAAGCGCAAAGAATAGACACACATTTATTATAAAAAAACCACCCACACCTTTTCGGTGCGGGTGGTTTTTTATTGAGAAAAAATACCTACTGGACAAATCTATTGTTGAAAAACTCATACATATAATTCTTGAATTACAAAAAATGTGCAAATTGATGTGACAAATGGCAGCCGTCCCTTAATTAGCGGGACAAAGGCATGTATCATACTGAGGGCAACCAAGGCATTCTCAAATCTTATTCCACAAGAAGAGAGGATGCCATTTTGTGGCATCCTCTCCTTTTATTCTGCCGTTGGAGTGTTATTTGTTCACTACCTTCTTATAGACAATCCCCTGCGGGGTCTGGAGAGCCACAATATAGATACCTGAACGCGGCAATGTCACCTTTACACTATTACCCGAAACCTTGCGGGTATCCTCCACCTTGCCAGTGACATCATAGAGAGTCACCCGACTTACAGACAACCCGCCAAAATCCACCTCGCAATACCCCTGGGCCGGATTAGGACTCAGCGTCACAGCCTCTGCCAACACATCGTTTATCGAATGGTGTGTCAGCGAATCGGTAGTGAACTGCAGATAAGCCCATGTGCTCGTCGAGGTATCACCGCACTCCGAACGCACATAGAAATCATACGTGGTGTTGGGTTCCAGATTCATCAACGCCGTCACACTGTCACGCACCGTGTAGTGGGGTGCACGTCCACGGTCGAAACCCGCAGGGCCGTATGTCACCGTCCACCTGTCTGGCACCACATTGCTGCTCCACTTAATTACAGCATGCACCGTCGACCAATCATCCAACCACACATTCGTAATACGCCCGCACGACCCGTCGCGCTGCACCATCGTCAGACTGTCCAAAAACAACTTCGAACCACGTGCACGGTTCTTTTCATTGGTAGAGGAAATGGCAATCACCACCATCGAGTCCGCCTCCACAAAAGCATATTCCGCCGGGTAATACTCGTTCAGCGTATAGTAATCCATCGTGAACTGTTCATAGTTCACCGTGTCGTACATTTGGAAGAGGTTCTTCGAGCCTGCGCCCACCAGCATCCTCTTGCCCAAATCACGGTCGTAATAAGTGCCCAAGGCCACAAGTGTGGCATTGTCGTCAATGTCAGCATCGCCGTTCGCATCCTGGTACTTGTACATGCCGCGCAGTTTGTTGAACTCAAATCCGTTCAGCGGGGCACCGCCCTTAATCAGCTCGTTCAGGTCCATCGTGTCCGCCATTTCCAGCAGCCATGACAAATCCGACTGGTTGTCGGCAGCACGCTCCATCAGCGGAAGTATCTTCATCAAATCCACCTCCGCATTCGTCACTATCGAGGGCAACACCTCCGTTGTCAGCGACGAGTCCAACACATTCAGGGCAATCGTGCTTGCCACCTCGGACAGCACATCACCCAGCAAAAAAGACTCCGCTACCAATGCCGACCGTCCCTGCGGGGCATGCACCGTGTCGCGAGACACCTTGCACACAGGCAGCGATAAATGCACCGGCAGGGTGAACGTGCCGTATGCAATAGTGTCGTCCACCACAAACATCGGGGCGTGCCAGCCCTCCGGCAGCGTATAAGCGTCATATAAAGGAATCGGCACCACCATCACCACCGTGTCGCTGGGGTACTCAATCCAATTCTCAAAATTGCCAAACTCAATGGGCATAATTGAATCCGTAGACTGTGCGTGGAGTCTTCCCCCAAGCCCCATGGTCATCAAGGCACACAATAGTACCATACAATACTTTTTCATAGTTCTATAATATATTAATTATTAATCAATAACACAACCCACTTGGTTGCCAATCCAACTGCAAAGGTACAACTTTTTTTGCTAATTCAAAAAAAAGTAGTACCTTTGCATCACCAATTGAGAGAGCATACCACTCGCATCACATTGACAATCAACGGAGAGGTGCCGGAGTGGTCGATCGGGGCGGTCTCGAAAACCGTTGACCAGCTTGCTGGTCCCAGGGTTCGAATCCCTGCCTCTCCGCTGCAAAGCCGCTGCAATCACCATCTGCAGCGGCTTTTTTTTATCTCTACATTCCCCACATCGCCGTTTCGGAAACACCAGTTCAACGCTCCTTCAATATTGAATCAATATTGAAGGAGCGTTGAACTCGCATCTACCAATTGTTCAACAAGCAGAGATTCAACACCATAAGCAGAATCAAGCTAAAAAGTAGTTTCTAATTCATTTGTAATTGCACTATAAATCAATCACATATATATATATAAACAGAATTCACAAAGAGTTCAAACCGATGAGAAACGCCTAATCTTCCAATGCCTAATCCTGCGTCCATTGACTTGCCCTCAATAAGTAGTGGTATCTACATCTTTCCCCACTCCAAAGTAAGATAATCTGAAACTGAATATTCCATCCTGTAGCCCATCTTACTGAATAGATTCCAAACCAAAACGCAACTTATGAATGCAAAGATAGATAAAATATCCGGTACGGCAATTCATCATATCTCTGTATCGCTGTTGCCTTTTTCCCCGCTTCGCAATTGAAATCATCCAATGGATGCTTTCTTCACACCTTAGACAGCAATGTGACCATCCATTTATACAAAATAATAATCTTTCACAAATAATGCTGACAATTTGGGACCGAAGAAATGTTAAAAATGTGTGAAATATGAAAAAAAAATGAAAATATTCAAAAAAAATCGTATATTTGCAGCATCTTAAATTGTGCAGCAGTGACATATGTGAGTGATATAAATAATTATAAACCAAAAACAGTTAATAACCTCTAAATATCTCTTTGTCATGAAAAAATTATTATTTTTGATGTTGCTGATGCTATGCTGCATTGGCATTGCCTTTGCAAAGCCTGTCGGTCCCGACCAGGCAAAGAAGGCTGCATTGACCTACATCAAGAAGGCTGTACCAGCCTATGCTAATTTAAGCGTCGAGAGACTTGTCGATATCACATCGACAACGCCTTTCCGCGAGTTTTATGTCTTTTCTATCGACCAGAAAGGGTTCATCCTGGTGTCGGGCGACAACAACGTTGTGCCCATTCTGGGCTACTCCACCTCTGGCAACTTTCCGGGCGAAAACATGCCGGACAATTTCCGTGGATGGCTACAGGGCTATGAAAGAGAGATAGCCTACATTCGCGAGCATTCCGTCGCTGAAAGTGAAGAGCTCAATTCGCAGTGGCGGCAGCTGCTCGAAGATGACGCACCCGATATCAACGTGGTGATAGAGCCGCTGATTACCACCACCTGGGCACAGACGGCTTACTACAACAATGCCTGCCCTCTTGACGCAAATGCCCCCTCAAGCTTCAACGGACACGTGCCTGCAGGACCAGTGGCCGTGGCAGTGGGCCAGATATTGAGATACTATAGGTGGCCTGAGTACTTGCCGGGGCATTACTATACTCATTCCACCTACGGTACACTATCAACTAGCCGTAATTATCAACCCTATTACTACATGCCCAACCATTTGACCTCATCAAGTTCAACCGACCAGGTGGATGCCGTGTCGGACCTGCTGTACGATATCGGCGTGTTTCTCGAAACAAATTACGGCGCCTCCGGCAGTTCGGCGAATCTCTATGTAAGTGACACCCACTACCCCAGTGCCTATAAGTTACTGAAGAATTACTGCGATTACATCTGGGTAAGACGCATCCAGAAATCGAGTTACAGCAACAGCAGTTGGATTTCCAACATGAGACAACAATTATGGAATGAAATGCCGGTATTGTACCGTGGTTCGAGTACTGCCTCTGGCTCACATGTATTCATCCTTGACGGTTACACCAGCGACGACCAGTTCCACATCAACTGGGGCTGGGGCGGACAATGCGACGGATACTACACTATCGGATCACTAAACCCAAACGACTACGATTTCAATTCGGACAACTCCGCCTTGGTGGATATCACACCCCCGAAGCATAATATCACCGTGTCGGTCAACCCGCAGGGTGCCGGCCAGGTGGTGGGAACCCAAAACGGCCAACACCCAAGGGGCTATCAATATGAGGTGGCCGTAGAACCCGCCCCGGGCTACCGTGTGCTGAACATGACTAGGAACGGTGAAGATATTGAGTATTATGCACATAATTTCAACACCCTTACCGAGGACGTGCACATCACCTACAACCTGGCTCCGGTGGAAGCTTCAGATCACTACTATTATTGCACATTCAATGAGGGTCAAACCGAAGACTGGGTGCTGGTGAACGGCAACCAGACCAACAAATGGTGCATTGGTAATGCCACCTCCTCCGAATGGTATGGGACAAGCCTGTATATTTCCGCCGACAATGGCGTGACCCAAAGTTACGATACTGCCGCACGTTCTTATGTGTGGGCCTATCACGAGATGACCGTGCCAGCCGGCAGATATTTTGTACAATATTACTGGCAATGTATCGGAGAACATCACCCTAATTATGATTACGACTATATGCGTGTATTCCTCGTACCCGCAAACGTAACGCTGACGGCAGGTGTGATTCCCAGTAACGTTGGCACCGATTACTTTTCTCACTGGGTGCCTGACGGATGGATAAGCCTGAACGGGACAGATCCACTGAACGATTACTTAGGGGGCGGATGGGAAAGGTTCTCCGACGAGATTGAAGTACCCGTGTCGGGCGATTACAAGCTGGTGGTTGTATGGATAAACGATGCCACCCAAGGCCGCCAGCCACCGGCGGGTATCGACCGTATCACGTTCCGCCCGGTCACACGCACCATCACCGTGATACCCGAGTACGACCTATTCGATAACACTTACTACGGAGGAGAAGTGACCAACTCAGGAGAGTACTATGCCGGCAACACCTGCACGCTGCATGCCACACCGTGGGACAGGACGGTATTCAGAGGATGGTACGACGGTGATGGGCAGCTGTTGTCGAGTGCCCCCACCTACAGCTTCACCGTGACGGACAACGACACCGTGTATGCACGTTTTGAACACAACAGCAGTTATTACTCCAGCATTTTCCACCCCAGGGACACCTCCGACTGGGTTTTTGTGAACGGCAACCAGACCAACAAGTGGTGCTTCGGACAGGCGGCAAGCTTGTGGGATGACGGCTATGGCCTGTATATCTCCAACGACAACGGCGTGAACAATGCCTACAACACCAACGCAGGCTCTATCGTGTATGCCTACCTTAAACAGCCGCTTCCTGCGGGCGATTTCCATTTCTCGTGCGGTTGGAGGGCTAACGGCGAGAACAACTACGACTATATGCGCATTTTCGTTGCTCCCGTGACTGACACACTGACTGCCGGCGTTTTCCCGGACGGCACCTCCAGTTGCTACAATTTCCGCGAAACCATACCCGACGGATGGACACAATTGGGCTCCACTCCAAATTTCAACGGGGATACGCTTTGGTACGACTACTCGTGCGATATGCATATATATAACGGCTGGGGCTACCGGCTGGTGTTCATGTGGTGCAACGACAACAGTGTCGGCAGCCAGCCCCCGGCAGCCGTGGGGCGTGTCCGTTTCGAGCCTATACAGTACACTGTTGCCGCCTCGGCCCTTCCCGCCAACGCCGGCATGGTGCTCGACACTGGCACCTTTACCAGCGGCTACTACTGCACGCTGACTGCCGTGTCTGCCCCAGGATACCGGTTCGCAGGTTGGAAAAATTTGACTTATAACGTCATTGAATCTACCGACTCGGTATATAGTTTTAATGTGTGGAGAAACGAGAACCTACAGGCTATTTTTGTGCCAACCAATCCCATCAATTACTGGTGCTATTTCGGCACCACCGGACAGGACGACACCACAGGATGGGTGCTGGTGAACGACGGCCAGACCAACCAGTGGTGCATCGGCAACGCCACCGCTACCGACAACCACCGCAGCCTCTATATCTCCAACGACAACGGTGTGAGCAACGCTTACGATAATCGCAGCATTTCCATCTCGTGGGCTTACCGCGAGTTTGACCTGATTGCCGGCACCTACGAGGTGAGCTATTACTGGAAAGCCGATGGCGAAAGCTCTTACGACTGGTTGCGGGCATTCCTCGTTCCCGATGAATACTCGTTGGTGGCAGGCCAATTCAACGGCAATAGCTATTCATCGAGCGATAGAGACGTTCTGCCAAATGGCTGGATAAGCCTTTGCGGACCAGACAAACTCAACCTCCAATCGGACTGGCAGCGATATGCAGAAAATGTAGAAGTGACGACGGCAGGCCGCTACAAACTGGCATTCATGTGGGCCAATGACGGAATCAGTGGCAGCCAGCCACCGGCAGCCGTGGACAACATACAACTGAATCTGCCCACATGCCGCAAGGTCACCGGGGTCACCGTATCCAATGTCACCACCTACTCAATCGACGCGGAGTGGAATGCCAACGATTTGGCTACCTCGTGGCATGTCAACATCGATTTACCCAACGGTGGGAACACGGTATTCTATAACCTTGTCTCGTCGCCCTCCTGCCATATCACAGGCCTAAGCCCAAATACTGACTATGAATTAGTAATCACCCCAATCTGCTCTGTAGGCACCACCGGCCAAAGCCTATTCATCCCGGTGCATACTGCGTGCAGTTCCATAGACCTACCCTACACACAGGACTTCGAGAATGAGGTAACCGGCGGCAGCACCAACTCCTCCTTCGCGGAATGCTGGCACCGACTAAACAACGCAACTACCTATTTCGGTATCCCCTACATCTCCGGGACATCCTCCTACAACCACACCAACAACGGCAGCAAAGGCCTCTATTGGAATAATTCCACATCAACCTCCTATGGCGACTACCAAGCGATTACGCTACCTTCTATTATTTACACCTATCCTATCAACACGCTGCAACTCTACTTTTGGGCACGCAGAGTCTCAGGTAGTCCCGTCATAAAAGTAGGTGTGATGTCCGACCCCGACGACATCACCACCTTCACATTGATAGACACTGTGAACGTCACCACCGACCTGGCTTGGCATGAGTACATGGTTTCGTTAGAGAACTATACGGGCAGCGGTGAATTCGTGGCCCTGCGCGCCGACCGCCCTGAAAGTGGCTCTTGGATTGTCAATCTCGACGACATCACACTCGAACAACGGCCCGCCTGCCCACGGGTGGAGAACATTGCCGTGCAAAACATTACTACCACCTCGGCCAACCTGACGTGGACTGAGCAGGGCTCGGCAACCAGCTGGACGGTGACGTACCTGCCCGAAGGCGGGGCACCCTCCGATGCTGTGACGTTGAATTCCTACAATAGCAATATTACCATTACCGGATTGGATCCAAACACAATATACACTGTTCAAATTACACCTGTCTGCTCTTCTGGCTTAGGCGGAACCAACCAGACCATATTCCGCACAAACTGCACCGGTCTCGACAATCTACCCTACACCATGAACTTTGAAGAGTCGGAAGGCGTGACCTCAGGCAGCAGCACCAGCACTGCCTTTGTGGAATGCTGGCACCGCCTGAACAACGCCACAGTCTATTTTGGTTATCCCTATGTGTCACATTCATCTACATATAACCACACTGACGACGGCAGTCAGGGGCTTTATTGGTATTTAACAACCCAAAATGAATCCTATGGTAACTACCATGCTGTAGTGTTGCCCGGGGTCAACACCACAATCTACCCCGTCAACACACTACAACTCTCCTTCTGGGCAAAGAGTAGTTCCACCAACAACATCCAAGTGGGCGTGATGACCGATCCCAATGACATTGCCACTTTCTCCTCCTGGGAAACCATCACTTTGAACCATGACAATGAATGGCATGAATACACTTGTTCATTCGAAGGCTACACCGGCAGCGGTGCTTTTGTTGCCCTGCGCGCCGACACAGTGCCGAGCGGCAGCTACTCACGGAATATATACATGGACGATTTCACACTCGAAGTGATACCCCAGTGCGGAAGCCCCAGAGATTTATTGCTTAATAATGTGACAACGACGTCGGCGACTATTTCCTGGACTCCATCCAGACTTAGCCATAACAACTTTGTCGTTGCTTACGGCACAGGAACCGACCCAAGCACTATGGCCACCGTGTCGGCTACAGGAACAAGCGCTACACTGACTGGTCTGAGCGATGCCACCCAATACAACGTGTTTGTTAAAACAGTGTGTGGCAGCGGTCTGGAGAGCGAATGGAGCGATGTTCTATCATTCTCCACAATTACTTTACCTTATGTTATCACTCAAAGCAATCCCTATATCGAAAGATTTGAAGGCACCACCAAATGGCAGTTACTAAACGACCAGACTAACAAGTGGACTATCGGCAATGCCACCAACAATGGAGGAGCCAAAGCACTATACATCTCCAACGACATGGGCACAACTAATGCCTACACCATCAGCAAGACCCAGTGGTCGTATGCCGTCAAGACCTTTGACTTCCCGGCAGGCAGCGTTTATTTCTCCTTCGACTGGAAATCCTATGGTGAATCAAACTTTGACTACCTCCGCGTGTTCCTCGTTCCTACCAGCAAACAACTCCTTCCCCACATATCCCCTAATGGGCAATCGCCTAATGCCTTTAATTCTACTATTCCCGAAGGCTGGATAGCTCTCGATGGTGGCTCTCAATTGAGCAAGGATTCCACTTGGAGTACAATTATCGACACCGTTGTCTTTGACGCCGCAAGCACGTACAACATGGTGTTTATCTGGTGCAATGACGGCTCTGCCGGCACCCAGCCCCCCGCCGCCATCGACAACATCATCATCACCACCGACGCCGTCGCCTGCAGCCCCATCACCCCCGCCGACCTCCCCTACACGGAGAACTTCGACTCCTACACCACCTCCACCACCGCCAAGACCATGGTCGAACCCGACTGCTGGACCCTCGCACATCAGGATGTAGCAATGACCGATGCCTAC
>ONJQ01000035.1 GCA_900318175.1 uncultured Bacteroidales bacterium
CTTACTATAGTAAGGATTTTGGAGACCAAGGGTTTTGTGGGACATGAGACATTCAACCGTTCCAATCGCTACTACCCTTTGATAAGTCGTGAGGACTACTCGCAACAGGTGCTCGGCCATTTTGCAAGCCGGTTCTTTGGGGCCTCGTTCCGCAACATGGTGTCGTTTCTGGTGGACAGGAAGAGTGTGACGTTGGAGGATTTGGAATCACTGACAAAAGAATTGGAAAAATGATACGCTATCTGTTTTTTGCCGTTGTGGGCACTGCTTTGTTCTGGGGGCTGTACCGCTTGCTGTTGCGGCGGGAGCATTGCCTGAATGTGAACCGTTTCTTTCTGTTGGCAACGCTGGGGTTGAGTTTGTTATTGCCGCTGGTGCATCCTCAGGTTGCCGTTGTTGCGCCTTCGGCTGTGGGGGGTGGCGGCTATCTGCTGGAGTTGCCTGCTCCTGGGCAGTATGCTCCTGTGTCCGTCGTGCCACAGCCAGTGGTTGGAGAAAATGTGGTGGTGGCCCGTAGTTTGGATGTCTGGACGGTGTTGGGCGTGATTTATTGGGCTGGGGTAGCGGTGAGTGTGCTTTTGCTGGCACTGCGTTATGGTGTGTTGTGGCACAAGTTGCGCAGGTACACGTATGTCCGTCAGGGGCGTTTTCATGTGGCGGTGACGGACAGCGAGGAATCCTCGTTCTCCTTCTTCCGCTATATTGTCGTGGGTTGCGGAGGCATGAGCGATGCCGAGTTGCAGCAGGTGCTGTGCCACGAACGGTTGCACGCCGCTCAGGGGCACAGTTGGGACAGGCTGGCGGTGCAGACGGTTTGCTGTCTGCTGTGGTTCGACCCGTTTGTGTGGCTGTATGAGCGCGATTTGTGCGAGGTGCATGAGTATCTGGCCGACGAGGCGGTGCTGCGGCAAGGTGATGAGGGGTCGTACAAGCGTTATCTCGCTACCATGATGAAACAACCTAAATCCCACAAAGGGTGGGTCAAGGCATTGACTGCCTTGCCTGTGGCAGCCTTGCTGCTGTTTGCCAATTGTAAAAACCAGGAGCCTGCTCCTGAACAGGCATCCATCCCCGATGGCAGGTATGAGGTGTCACCGTTCATCGACACCTACCGCGACGGACAGCTGGTGGAACGCGAGTTTATGGGCGTTCTGCTTCCGCTTGAAGAGTTGGAAAAACACAAGGTGTTTGCCGACTCGGCTGAGGCTGTGCACTTTGCCGAAGGACTTGAACAACCGGTGAAATATGTGGTTATGCCTATGGTGAACCGTGACGACAGCACGGTGGCGCGATGGTATGATGTGGCATGGAGCAGAGACACAACGGCATTGTCGTGGTGGAACGATGAAGACCCAGACGTGGGGTTTGCATTGGCTGAATATCCGGGAGGTTTTGAGGCTATGGTCGATTTTATTGCCAAGTCGGTCGTCTATCCCGAAAAGGCCAAGGCCGAGGGAGTGGAAGGCAAAGTGTTTGTGCAGTTTATTGTTGATACCGACGGCAGTATAGCGGAGGCCGCTGTGTTGCATGGCGTTGGTGGCGAGTGCGACGATGAGGCTTTGCGGGTGGTGAAGTCCATGCCGAAATGGCAGCCCGCCACATTCAAGGGCAAACCAGTACGGTCGAAGTATGTGATGCCTATCTACTACACATTAAAGTAACCTATGCGGCGACTTGCCATTTTCATTTCTTTAGTGCTGCTCTGCTGCGGCTGCGCCTCGGTGCAGCCGCAGTTGGAGGGTGGCAGCGCTGTGGAGGTGGCGCGGGTGCCGGACGAGGTGTTCCGCAACTATCTGCTGGAACAGGGCTATGCGGAGCCGTATAAAGGGTTGAAGCGCCACTTCGGCTTCTGGATGCCTCGGCGCGAGGTGCTGAAGCGTACGGCGATGGGGAGGGCATTGCAGTTGCTGAATGTGCATGACATGGGCATACAGTCGTTGCAAGGGGTGGAGATGTTCGACAGCCTGGTGGTGCTGATATGCAGCGAGAACCCGTTGGACAGCGTGGACTTGAGCCACTGCCCGAGGTTGAAGCAGTTCAGCGCCATAGAGACTCCACTGAAACACATAGACCTGAGCCATTGCCCGCAGCTGAAGTTGGTGGAGGTGAGCTATACGCAGTTGCAGCAGCTGGATGTGAGCCACAACCCCTTACTGGAGGAGATTTACTGCATCTTCTCGCCGGGTATCACAGCTATCGACATCAGCCATAATCCCCATCTACAAATACTTTACATTCGTGAGACGCGCATCCGCGAGGTGGATATTACCGCCAACCCCGCGTTCCGCGAGCTGCATGCCCTCGACACACCATTGGAGACAATTATCGTCACCTCCGACCAGTTGGACAGGGTGAGTGCCTCGGTGGAGGATAGTGTGAAGGTGCAGGTGCTGTCGGAAGAATAGTGTTACAACACCTCTTCGAGGAGCCACATGCGGGTGCTGTTGGAGCCTTTGAGGAGGATGGTGCAGCCCGTGGGCGGCGTTTGCCGCAGGCTTGCTTTGGCGGCTTCCACGTCGGGGAACCACTGGAGGCGGCTGTATGCGGGGTTGTCAGCCACAAAGCCGAATTCCTCGCCTACGAGGATGGCCTGGATGGGGGAGTCGGCAAGGCGGTCGGCGATGGCCTTATGTTCGTTGGCACTTTCGGCTCCCAGTTCGCGCATGCTGCCGAGGATGGCCACTTTGTTGGGCATGGGCAGTGCTTCGAGGTTGTCGAGCGCTACTTTCATGCTCGAGGGATTGGCGTTGTAGCAGTCGAGGAAGAGGGTGTTGCGGGCGGTCTGTTTGTATTGCGAGCGTTTGTTGGAGGGTTCGTATTGCTCGATAGCCTCCTTGATGTCCCAAGGTTCGACGCGGAAATGCAGTCCCACGGCCACGGCGGCCATACAGTTGTCGAAGTTATAGTTGCCCAGTAGGTGGGTGCGGACGTTGTAAACATTGTCGCCAATCTCGAAGTAGAAATGCAGGTAGGGGTCGCTGCCTACGAGGGTGCCACGTACCTGGGCTTGGGCGTTGCAGCCGTAGGTGACGGTTTTCAGGCCGCATTGGGATGCCTGTGCGGTGAGAATGTCGTTGTCGGCATTGACGAAAGCGGTGCCCCCTTTGGCGGAGAGATGTCGGTACAGCTCGGTCTTGGTCTGGATAACACCCTCAAAGCTGCCAAAGCCTTCGAGGTGGGCGCGGCCCACGTTGGTGATAAGGCCGAAGTCGGGGTCGGCGATGCGGCAGAGGGCGGCAATCTCGCCGGGATGGCTGGCCCCCATCTCTATGATGGCAATTTGTGCGTCGGCGGGGATGGCGAGGAGCGTGAGGGGCACACCGAGGTGGTTGTTGAAGTTGCCGGAGGTGGCGTGGGTGCGGTAGCGTTTGGCCAAGACGGCGTGGACAAGCTCCTTGGTGGTGGTCTTGCCGTTGGTGCCGGTGATGCCTACGAAAGGGATAGAGAGTTGGCGGCGGTGGTGTGCGGCCAACTGTTGCAGGGTGGCAAGCACGTCGGGCACCACAATGCAGCGATCGTCCACCTTGTATTGCGGGTCGCTGATGACGCACAGCGCGGCGCCCTGGTCCAAAGCCTGGGGCGCGAAGGCGTTGCCGTCGAAGGTCTCACCCTTGAAGGCAAAGAAAAGACAGCCAGGGGTAATCTGCCGCGAGTCGGTGGTTACTTGCCGGCTCTGAAGATAGGTTTGATATAATCTTTCTAACATATCCATTGCTTGATAAGATAAACGGATTGAGTGATAATTCACGTCGTTTTGCCTTGCAAATTTACATAAAATTCATAACATAAACGCAGGCGGGTAAAAAAAAACATATACAACACGAATTATCACGAATTTACCATCGATTAAATAATGGATAATTCAAGGCAATTTGTGTTTCTCCCCAGAAGAAAGGCACGAAATTGTAATGATATTAAGACAAGAACGGGGCAGTTGATTGGCAGGGAAGATCAGTCAAAGATTTATTGTTTGCGAAAAAAGTTGTATATTTGCAGCGTCAAAATGACAAAAACGAACATCCGTATAATCAATACGAACAATTATGTAGCATACAAAAGAAACTAAAGACATAATAAAATAGCGATTCGTGCTATTCTTGAACGTCAAATTTCCACATTGCCATTTAAAGGCTCCAAAATCAAGAATAGGTTACGAAACGCCGATTGTTTCGGCGTGGAATGACTTGTTGGATTTTGGAGGGCGTGGAAACCCTGACGTTCAGGCAAGGAAAACGTTCCACGCTTTTTTTATGTCCCAACCTAAACAACAACAGCAATGAAAGAACGAATCAAAGTAATTTACAGCCCTCCAGTCATCAAGGTAGTCGAGTTTGTGGTGGAGATGGGACTTGGCGTGTCCAACACTCATTTTGAATTTGAGATTTGGGATTACGATATGCCAGGCAGCCATACAAGTTTGTTCGAACGCGACAACTGGAATAACCAGAGTGGCAATTCAACTACCTCTTTTGAATTAGAAAGATGGTGATTTTTAAACTAATAAAGTAGGTGATTTTTCAAAATATAAATTATCCAATGAATATAGTTAAGATAGCATGGTCGGCTCCAGCCCGCCCCCTCTTTAGAGGGGGTACGCCGTAGGCGGGGGGTATGTATCCGCCTGCGGAGCAGGCACAACTAAAAGGAGTCATATTATTTATGCTCGCTCCGTGAGCAGGATACATACCCCGTCGCTATCGCGACACCCCTCTAAAGAGGGGACTCGCGGTAGCGGTCTTAAAGAAAAGAATGTTTTTTTCTAATAAAAAAAAGTAGACAATAAAGGAGTAAAAAAGGACATTATGAAGAGAATTTATACAATAACGACGATTGGCCTGGTAGCGGGTATAGTAATGCTGGCAGGCTGCAAAAGAGAACACGGCACTGTGACACTGGGTGCCAACATTGACAACGGCAGGGATGCCAAGGTGTATATCGACAACCTGACCCCCTGCTGGCACAACAATGACCTGATACGGGTGAACAACCAGACCTGCACCACCAGTGCGGCACTGGGCTCGTCGGCACAGATAACCGATGTGGTGGAAAGCAACCACTACCGCGCCATCTACCCCGCCGACATAGTGGGCAATGTGGATATCTCCAGCAGTAGTACCATTGCTGTTACCCTGCCTCACGAACAAATATATGAGGTGGACAGCCGTGGCGACCAAAAGGTGAAGGTGCCGATGGGGGCTTACTCATCCAGCGAATCGCTGACTTTCCATAACCTCTGCCCGCTCATTAAGGTAGTGGTCAGCAATCGGATGGATAATGACTTCGTCCTTGACCACATTACCGTTACAGCTGCTACCGCCTACCTCAGCGGGTTGTGCAGTGCCAGCGTGACGGGAAGTCCGAATGACCATATTGGTACGATGGTGTCATCGTCGGCAAGCCACGATGTGTCGTTGGTATTCCCGCTCGGCGACAGACCCACTATAGGTCGCGGGGACAGGGACACCTACGTCTACTACATCGTAGCACCAGAGTTTGATGAGGACGATGTAACCATCACGCTCTATGCTACCACTGGTCAATATGCCACATTTGAGAAAACGGATGTGTCATTGTGCCACAACAGAATGGCGGAAGTAAGCCTGACAGTGTTGCATTGGAATGGACAAATAACGCCAGACCCTCCTTCGGTCGATGGTATGCTGCCAGGTGCTTTCTCAGTGAGTGCCACGCAGCAGGTATGTTTCTCGCAAGGCAACCTACAGTACAATGCAAGCACTAACACATGGCGGTTTGCAGAGCATCAGTGGGACTTTGTTGGGACACAGACCGCTGATGTTCAAGGTAACCAAGGTGGAACTGTCAGTGGGAGTGATAACCGCAACATCAGCTCTACCTACAGCGGATGGATAGACCTATTCGGATGGGGTACCAGCGGGTGGAACAGTGGAGCCAATTGTTACCAACCGTGGTCAACCAGCACAACATACTCTGACTACTATCTTGATGGAATTTCCACTAACGGCATGACAGGCAACTATGCAGAGGCAGAATGGGCGTGGCACAATGCCATCAGCAATGGCGGCAATGCCCATCACCTGTGGCGCACACTCACAAAAGATGAATGGAATTATTTACTCAACATCCGTGACAACGCTTCCTCCAAACATGGTAGAGGCAACATAAATGGTGTGGGTGGTTTGATTATCTTGCCCGATAACTGGACGCTACCATCTGGGTATACATTTAATACAGGGCTTTCATCTTCAGATGGTTGGGCTCTTAATAGCTACACCCTCTCACAATGGGCTGTAATGGAGGATGCCGGTGCGGTGTTTCTGCCTGCAGCGGGTTGTCGATGGGGAACGAGTGTTAGCTTTGTGGGCAGTGAAGGCTATTATTGGTCGACTACTCACAGAAATGGGAGCAGTGCTCACTTTATGGGATTCACCATCGGTGGCTACCTCACCGCTATGAGCAGTAACTCCCGCAGCTACGGTAGAGCAGTACGACCTGTTAGAGATATCGAATAATATGAGATACTTTGTTGCGGACCGAGGTGCTTCCGATGATAAGCAAAAGAGAGTCCTTGCCACTGCGGCAGGGACTCTTTTTTTGTCACTTTTCTTGATGATTGGAAAATAATGTGTAATTTTGCATTCTGAAAAAGTCGGATGATATGCCTGAGATTAGTCGTTTTTATGGGATTATTATCAAGATGTTCTTCAAGCCGAAAGAACACGAACCGGCTCATATTCATGCAATCTATGATGAATATGTGGGGGTGTTTGACCTTTTCACTTTTGAGATGACTCTTGGTGATCTGCCCGAGAAAGCGCAGCGTCTTGTTCAAGAATGGTTGCGTGCTAACGCCAAATCACTTATCGATATGTGGAATACACAACAAATACATAAACTGCCACCTTTAGAATAATGGATACTCTTCCGCGCATAAAAGGTATAAAGACTTTGCCTAATTATCGACTCTCGGTTGTGTTTGACGACGGGAAGGAGGTGGTGTACGATGTGGGTGAGGATATTGAGCAGGTTGATGAGTTTCGTATGCTGAAACAGATTTCCCATCTTTGGGAGCAGGCACGGGTGGATAGCAGCCGTACCTGTGTTTATTGGAACGACCGCATAGACCTGCCTTCCGACACATTGTATGAGTATGGTGTGCCTCAATATGTCCTCAAAGATGAGGCATTGCCTCACGTTGCAGAGGAGTGATTAGGTGCTGGCAGATAGCAAGTCCGCCACAGCAACAAGAAATAATAGGAGAGTCCTTGCCACTGCGGCAGGGACTCTTTTCTATCTAACAGATCTCTTTGTATATACCATGATTTAACATTTTGTTAAGTCGGTATTTATGGATATTTGCAGTGAGAATAAATGGAGAAGAATAAGGATGACCTTTTTGTTTTCAACCCAAAACGGTCGTTAGATATGACGTAAATAGTATATTGCACATAAATACAATGTTTACGTTGTCATTTTTATAATGACCGTCATTAGAACAATGACAATATGGTTTGTTGATTACCAGGTATCTGCAACATGTACTATATTCCCCCTCTATTAATGACCGATTTGGGTTAAAAGGTGAATGTGTTATCACGCTATTGTGTAAGGATAAACACAGGGGCGTGATAACACATTCACGGTTTGTCAACAAGTTATTCGGCGGTGCGGAAACGGGGACGCAGCGGGTCGGTCACCGTTCCTTGCTGTTCGCCGTTCTTGAAGGGGAAGGTGTCATCGCTGTAGAAGATGTTCTTCAGCAGACGGGAGTAGTAGCGCAGGGTGATGGGCTCAGTGTTTTCGGCATCGGGAGGTGTGATGTAGACGAAGAAGAGGGAATCTGTAGGCTCTGCCACGCCGACACACCGCTCACCGCAGAAAGCCCCGACGAGGTCGTAGGGTGTGAGCTGCCACTCGTCGCCGATGCTGGGGTAGGTGATTGTGAGATCCACCTTGACCACGGCGGTCATGCTGCTGCTGTAGTCGTAGTTGGTATCGACGCTCCATGCAGGAGTCTCGTTACCGCTTGTGGGTAATTCGGGATTGCCGGAATCGATGGGGGAGGTGACACTCTCCTTTTGGCAGCCCGTAAGGATAAGCCCCATGAGGGCAGTGAATATAATTATGCTCTTTTTCATTTCTTGATCAGTTTAAGGGTTGTTGTTGTTCCATTGTAAGTGATTGTTGCGAAGTAGACGCCAGCGGGGAGTGCGGCGCAATCGGTCCACAAGAGTTGGGGCGCCGATCCCTCTACCGTGGCCACCTGCTTGCCCTGCACGGAGTAGATGCGGACGCTCATATGTGCGTCGTGCGGAGTTGCGGTGCCAATGGCGGCAAAGGTGACACGGTCCGTGAAGACCGAAGGCAGTGCCACCACGTTGTGGCCGCCCTCCACAGTGGATTCAAGGGCCAGCATCACCGGCTGGCGGAGGGAGCCGTAATGGGCATCGGGCTGGTAGGGAATCCTTGTCCGCGCAGTGCCCACAAGGCCGTCCTCTTGTTCCAGCACAAAGGTCACCTCGCCGTTGAGGTCGGAGCCGATGGTGAGGAAGAGAAGCGTGTCGCCATCCACAATCTGCGGCAGTGCAACCGCGGAGAGGGTAGTGCCCACGTATGCCAGCACGCGCTTGCACAAGGCAGGATGTTCCACGGTGGCAATCATCGTCATGTTGGTACTGGAGGCACCTCCTGCTATTGCCCGCGATGACCCCTTGGTGGCGTCGATGTGTCCGCTGCCCTTGGCGGCATCCATGCTGCCGTTGCGATAGGTGAAGGATACCGCCTCCTCGCCAAGGCGTTTGAAGAGATAGCCCTCGCCGGGATACAGCGCACCCAGCGAGCCTTCCCAACGTTGATTCTCGGAGAAGACGGCAAAGCCGTGTTGCGACTTGACCATATCGCCCACAGTGGCGTGCTCCACATAGTCCGCCAGGGCGTTGGTGACGCTCTCCTCGTGGCTGAGCAGGTAGGGGAGGCTGTTCCATCCATGTTTCAGTTTTACCGTCCGCTCAGCATCCGTCGCGATGCGACGCCCCACCACCTGAGTGTTGGGATGGTCAGCCGCGGCGTGGAACATGTACACATCTTTGTAACTCACTTTGGTGAGAGAGCCCTTCCAGTGAGCGCCGTCGTATTCGGAGAACTTTCTGGCGGAAGCCGACTTGATTTGGTCGCCCTCGTCGAACGGCTTGGTGGTGAAGAACAGACTGTTCAGGGCTCCGTTATTGTCCGGGATGATGTTGAAGGAAATCCAGCTCCAGCCTCCCTGGAGGTTGAGGTTCTGCACCTCGCCCGCTGTGGTGGAGAGAATCACGGGGCTGTCAGGTGGCAGGCCCGCCATGCCGTTATTATCGAATGTGACATCCTTGGACGACGAGAGGCTGAAGATGCGCCCGGAGGTGGACTGCCACAGGCGGAAGTAGACGGGTCGGGACTGCGAGCCGCTGTTGCCGTAGATGGTCATGTAGACATAGTTGGAGCCAGTGGACGGGTCGTAGCTGATATTGCTCCGTCCCACAATCTGGTCGTCGACAATGGCCACCACGACATCCTCGACGTCGGTGTCGTAGATGCCGTCAACAAGCACTTGCCCTCTGAAGGACATTTGGCGGTCATAGTCATTGATGTTTATCTGTGGCCAGGGGCAGGTGGGCTTCACTGCGATGAAGATTTTCAGGGGCTCTGCCAATCCGTTCTCGTCCGTCAGATAGATGATTTCGGAGTAGGTGCCGATGGGGAGGTCCTTGTCTAAGACCAGTTCGAGGTTGAGGGTCTCCTGCGGCTCGATGCTGCCGTATTCCTGGTTGACACGCAGCCATTCGGGCAGTCCATCAATGTAGTACTGATGGCGTCTGCCGCTGGTGTTCCTGATTTGCACGGGGATGATGTAATCGGTTGCCGAACGGTCGTCGAACACTTCATTGATGCCGTCAGAGTTCCAGACAAGGGTGTTCTTGTTGACATACACCTGCCACATGATGGGACTCACGGTGCGGTTGCCGTTCATGTCCTCGACATTGCGGACGGTGAGGTAGATGTTGTTCTTGTTAATCTCGCGGTCCAGCATGTTGAAGTTTATCACCAGCTCGTCCTGATTGAAGGACCAGTCGAAGTTAATCTTGGTCAGCAGGTCGCGTTCGCGGACGGGAGCGTGGCTGTTGCGGTCGGCCATGGCGGCGAGTGTGGCGGAATCGGGAGCAATGACTAACGGCTGGACTTTGTTGATAATGGTACCGTCCGTGGCCTTAAAGATGCGGCGGTTGTTGACGGAGAAAATCTCCTCCATGACGCCGTTGGGGTTCTCCTGTTGTTCCGAGAAGGGGAGCAGGGCCACCAGCCCCATCTCGTCGCCAAAGGGCGAGACGTTGTCGAAGGTCTCGACAAGGCTGTTGGGCAGAGCCTGCTCGAAGAGGGCGAGGTCGTCGATGTTGCCTGCAAGTGTATGGGTGAGGCCGAAGGCATCGCCGCCTAAGAGCATCACCCCGCTAAGGCCGTTCAGGCTGTCGGTGGCAAAGGTGTTCACCATCTCCCCGTCTATATAGATGGAGGCGTTGTTGAAGGTGCGGTTCACCGTCAGCACGTAGTGGTGCCACAAGCCATCGGTATAGGTGCCGGAGGTCAGCTGCGTCATGTTGCCCGAGTGGAATGCCACCTGTCCGTTTTCCATGGCAATCAGGGTGCCCTTTTGCCCATCCCATCCAGCCGAGAAGAGGGCGGCGTTGTTTGCCGTTGTACGGAACCAGAACATCAGGGTGTAGTCCTGGATGGCGGAGCGGGACAGCACGTCTTGGTCAAGGGTGACAGTCTGTGTGCCGTCCATGCGGAGGGAGAAGCCCGACGGGGTGGTCCAGTTGGCGCCATGCATGGTCAGGGCAGAGCCGTTGGCATTGTCGTGGAGGATTTCTCCGCGTCCCTCGTTCATGGGGTAGTAGGCGGCCAGTTTGCGTTCGTAGCCGGAGAGGCGTTTCAGGTGTGTCTCTGCAATCTCGGCGGGCGAGATGGCTTTGATCCACAGTCGCGTCTCCAGCATATTGCCTTTATAGCCGTGGCCGAAAGTCAAGGGTGCAGCTCCTGTGTAGGTGTTGGACACGGGGAGGTCACTGTCCGGGTCTGAAACATTCTGCGTGCCGGCATAGAATTGCACCTGGTTGGTGGCATCGTTGTAGGTCATCACCACGCGGGTGAAGGCCGTCAGCGGTTCCAGCGGGAGGGAGCGGACGGTAACGTCGCCGAGGGTGCCATACAGTCTGTAGCGGCCCGCGTCGGGCTCCAAGCCGAAGGCTATGCCACCCTCCTTGGTGGTATGGCTGAACAGCTCCTGTGGGCCTTCGGACATGGGGGCATCCGGCTTCACCATCATGTCGATGGAGAAGGATTTGCCGCTCAGCACACGGGTGACAGCACTCGTTGCCTCGCAGCCCTCCGAGCCGTCAAAGTGGACCGAAGTCGAGGAGGTGATTCCCGACCTGTTGGTGACGCCCACTATCTGGAAATTGTTGTCTTCGTCCAGGTAGTTGCCCGCAATGGGCTCGTTGAAGCGCAGACGGCAGTAGTCGCCAACGCCGAGGATGCTGTTTGCGGGTAGCGGCTCGCCGAAGACGCGCGGACAGCGTGTGTCCTTCACCCCGCTGAGTACCTCGGATGCGCGCGAGATGAACCCGCTGCCATGGCGGCAGAAGCTGACGGCACGCAGGTCGTAGCGTTGTTCCATCGGGTCGCGCTCGCCATAGAAACGTATGTTCTCAATGCTTCCGCCATGAATCATGGCTTTGGTGCCAGTGGCTGCGGCATAGCGTGCGCTGTCGGCATAGTAGGAGCAGAGGTTCACCCATCCGTCGTCACTCTGAGTGGAAAGCTTGTATTGCAGTTCTATGTGGTCGAAACCGCGGTAGTTGACATCGTAGTCGTTGATGGTTACGGGCAGGTAGTAGCCTACCGAGTCCTTGGGCGAAAGGGTGTTCATCACCCAGCCCTGATGGGGCGAGGCAATGTTCACGTCGCACGACACGGGTACAAAATGGACGGAGAATTGGGCTTTGCCCTTGGTGGAGGCTATGCATGTGGAACCCAGCTCAATGATAAGGTCTTCAAAGTCGTAGCCGTCGCCGGCATACACTTCCATGGTTTTCACCACCACCTGCCCCTTGGTGAGGCTGATGAGGCGGCCATCCGTGAGGGGCATGCCGTCAATGTAGACGCGTGCGCCGTTGGGGTTGCTCTGGTCGTTCATCTTCAGTTTGAATTGTATGGCCCCCGTGGCTCCGATACCTGTGAGGGCTTCCACCTCGTTGTAGAGGCGGAGGGTGAAGATGGCCGGCCTGTCAGCCGGGACGTTGCTACGCTCATGTATGTCTATGTCAATCTTTGGGTTCTCCAGTTTCAGCGACCCAGCCGACAGGGGCATGGGCGGCACATAGTAGTGGGTGCTGTCCGCCTCCTCGCAGGGGCATTTGGTGGCTCCGCCGCGAAGGTAGTACACAAGAGAACCGTACAGGTAGTCGTCGCCGCTGTAGTCGCCACCGTCGTCAACAAACTCACGCGTCTCTTCCGAATCGATGTTGAATTGATAATCGTTTCGGTTCTTTTTGATGCGGAAAATGGACACGTCCATATTGCTGTATGAATCTGGCACCAGCGAGTAGCCTATGGTGCGGGTGTGGGTAGTCTTCTTTATTGGGTCTCGGCTCCAATTGAAATCCAGGATGGGAGTGATGCTGAATTCGAAGCGGCTGCCCGTCCAGTTGCTGACAAAGTAGTATGGGTCAGTGCCTCTGCCACGGTGTTCGCTGCTGCGTTCCACTTGGGCATATTTGTCATTCAACAGAGCCCACACGGACTTCCCAAACCATGAGGTGACGGTTTGGGCCAGATTGGAGGTTCCGAGATTGGCTCCGGGATAGTCCACATACACGTGGAAGGCATCGCTATAGGAATAGCTGTTGCTTGAGGTCACGGTGGTACCGTTGCTGACGGAGTAGGTGGCCACCGTCTCGCTGCCGCTGTTGTGAATGGCCGAAACCTTCTCGGCTTCGTTCATCAGTAGCAGTGACACCCAGTCGGCGATGGCACGGTTGAATCCCAGTACTTCGTCGGGGTAGATGGCGGAGCTGTTGGTGGGTGTAATCATCACATAGTGGTTGATGTCGGCCCAGTTGGAATCGTCGGGGGGCACTCTGCTCCAGTACACGGCCTTGTGCTGTGCATTGGCTATGGATAGCGCTGTGGTGCTGTCACAGGTGAGGAGCAAGGCGTCGCGCTGCATCTTCAACTGTGGGAGGATGTTGTTCTCAATGTGGCTGTGGGTGTAGGCAAAGGTGGAGTTCAGGTAGGGGCCTGTCTCAATCTCGTGGCCTATGGCAAGGTAGTATTTCTTGCCGTCAGGAGCCACCCCTTGTGCCACGGTGTGCATGCTGCCGTTGGCGCTGCGGGCGGCAAGGGCCGTGTAGGTCAATGAGTCGATGGGCTGCACGGCATCCATCCGGCGGTAGTAGACGTTCTGCACGGCTCCAATGTACACATCGGCGTCTTGCCCGACATTGTAAGGGCTGTTGCTGGTGCTGATGCGCTCGGCGGTCTTGAATGTGTAGTTGCCGTCGTGCTTGTAGTGATAGGCGGACTGGATGGGGATGGCGAAGGAGGTGGCAGTGCTGATATTGACATTCTGTCCGGCAAAGGTTCCTGCGGGCATGCCGATGTAGGCACCCATGACCATGGAGGCGTGGTTGCCAAAGGAAAAACCGAGGTTGAGCCCAAATTTAAAGTCGAAGCTGTAGGTATAGCTATAGGAGTATTCTGCGCCTGATTCGATGTAGGCGGACGAGCCGCTGCCCGGCGGGTCGCGCAGCACGTCTAAAAGCTGTATGGCGCCATGGGTGGAGGTGATGGACTCTGTCCCGATGCACCGGTGGCCGGTGACGTAGCCTTTCAGGGCTTGCAGCTCTACGTATTCCCCTTCGCTCTCCACCGAGAGGTCGAGCACCCGCTGCACCTCCTCGTCGTTGCGGACAAAGGAGACGTAGTCCACCGGGATGGTGAAGTCGGCCTTGCCCAAGCTGTCCAGCTGTTTGGTGATGATCTGTGTGTTGGCGGCGTCGTGCATGCCGTTGTACACTTTCAGCGTCCCGTCTTGGATGTGCACGCGGTCGTGTGTCCCATCGGGGTTGTTGTTGTAGTAGTAGTCCTCATGGGCATAGGCGCGGAAGTCGTAGTTTTGCGAAAAGAACACGGGGGCACCAAAAAGGTAGTGGTAGGTGCCGTTGCTGTCCTGCGTGGCAAGGGGAACATTGATGTGTTCGTTCTGGATGTTGTTGCGCTCCATGCTTGGTTCGCCGTAATAGTCCATCTCCATGCCGTAGCGCAGCTGTTTGCAGGTGATGCTGATGGGGCTGCGGTAGGTGAGCAGGTAACGGGCGTTGTGGAGCGTGTAGTGGTTGTCGCTCTCGCGCACTACGGTGTCTTGGCTCTCGGCGGCGTTGCTGAGGTCGATGGTCTCGCTGGTGCGGTCGTGGCCGAAGAGGGTGGCGTAGCCCTGAGCGGTGGCTTGGATTACTTTGTAGCGCACGGGGAAGATGTCGGCGCAGTATTCGCCCGTAGTGGGGTCAGGCTCTATGATGATGCGGCGCAGCTGGTAGTGCACGCGGGTGAAACCGGTGGTGTCCGGTGTCGCGGTGCCGTTGTAGACAAGGTGCGGCACGGTGTATTCGAGGGTGTCACGTGTCAGGTCGTCGGGCATACGCACTATGTAGCTGACGTTGTCGCCCTCCAGTTCAAGCACCAGCTTCAGGTTGTCGCCAAGGTTGTTGTGCGAGGTTCCGAAGCCCAAGGGCAACTGGCGTTGCAGCAGGCCTCCTGCCACACGTCCTGCCAGTCGCACTTTGGTTTGGTCCCACAGGCGCACTCCGTCCAAGGAGTTCTCAAGGGTCAGCGCACTGTCGCCGTCGATGCGCACAAATCCGTCGCCGGCAAAATGGTGCCCCTCTTTCACTACCTGGAGGGTGAAGGCACTGCCTTGCGGCACCCGTATCTCGAACCGGCCGGAGGCGTCCGTCCGCACGGCTGAGTTGGCCATGTGCACCATGTTGCCGTTGAGCATCAGGTTGGCGTCCCGCACGGGGACAGAGCTGTTCTCGTACAGCACGCGGCCAGTGAACCGCACGGAGGAGATGTTGTCAAAGTCGATGTTGTCGACAATGCATCTGTTCAACGACAGGTTTACGGTTGCGTAGCCCTGTGCGGTGTGGTTGTAGTGGAACACGGCGCTCTGCGATGTGGGAGTGATGACGTATTCCTGTCCACCGGCGTAGGGGAGGCTGTCGAAGAGATAGGCTCCCCGAATGTCCGTTACCACCGTCTGCAGCACTTGGCCGTCGCTGGTGCGTGTGGCTGCGACGCTGATGCCGGGGCAGACCGTGCCGTCTTCGTAGTGTATGCGTCCACTCACTCTGCCCCAAGGCGAGCGTGAGCCGGTGGTCTCCCGGCTGTCGGTGGTGGTGGTTCCTTGGCAGGTGTAGTGCATGGTCACGCGGTATTGCCACTCGGTGCTGACCGAGGGGTCTGCCGTCTCGTCCCTCCAGTAGTTGTTGGAGGTGGTGTCCAGCAGTGTCCACGTGGCTGTACTGTTCGGTCGGGTCTCTATGGTGTAGTAGTCCACACCGCCTTCGGTGGCATCCCATGTCAGCAGCACATGGTCGGGGTATTGCTGGTCGGTGGCGGCAAGGCTGTTCAGGCCCGCGGCATCGGTGAAATAGGGCTCCACAAGGCCGCGTAGCGGGATGGGGGCCGGTATGGTGTTGTTGGTAATAGGTAACTCGGACACCTTCAAGTGCATATCCGTGGTGTCCACATAGAACCTAAAGCTGTAGTGTATGCAGGGGGTGGTGAGCACGTCTTCCACCTCCAGGGCGATTCCGAGACGGTAGAATGTGTCGAAATCGGGATGCAGGTAGGAGTGGCTCAATAGGGAGAAGATGGTGTCCGGCGGGATGCGTGTTACCACGGTGTCGTGTGTCTCGTTCAGAATCTTTTCTATGCACAATGTGGCGTTTTTGTTCCAGTAGTACCATGTGCTACGGGGCGATCGTTGGGTGCCATCGCCGTAGTTGCCGTTGGCCAATTCAAAGTGGAAGTGTATCTTGTGATTGTTGAAAAAGTCCGAGTCTGTGGTGTAGTAGCAGGTTTGTTTCCTGATGTGAGCCAGCGTGGCTCCCGCGGTGTCGCTGGTTGAGGCGGCGTAGGGGTGGTCGTTCCATCCCCACACGGCTGCCGAGACGCGCCGCACCCGGTAGTATATCATGTTGCTGCTATCCATGGGGTTGCCCCATGCGGCCTCGGCGGAGTCTATGTAGCGGTAGGTGGTGTCCACCAGCGAGTCCCCCACGCCCCAGTTGATGGGGATGGTGGCAATGGTCTGAGCAGTGGTGAAGTTGCTGTCGTAGGCTCGTTGCAGTTCGAACATGTCGTTGGGCACAATGTCGGTCTCGCTGGGCCAACGAAACTTCCAGCTAATGTCCTGGTAGCGCTTGTCCTGATGGTACAGGTTGGTGCGCTCTTCAAAGTAAGTGTAGGGTCTTGCCTGCATGTCGTAAATCTTGTGGTAGGCGGGTATGTCCACCATGTTGGACCGTAGCCATTGCTTCACTTCGGCGGTTCCTGTCGACATGCTGTGGCGTGTCTGCATGGTGATGCGGAAGCCATGCCGCACGGTGTCGCAGCTGGGCACGTAGATGAGGCCCGACTGGTCTGTGCAGGGCACTTCGGTGGGGTTCCAAGCGGTGTAGTATTTATAGGTCTGCTGGAAAGCCGCGTAGGGGACTGCCAGCATGCCGTAGCCTGCCGCTCCGTAGCTGTTCACGCCGGCGGTCGAGGAGGTGTAGAATATAGGGCTCATCAACTGGGGCTGCTGGTCGCCTCCGCCACCTTCAAAGGTGCCGACAATAAACTGCCGTTGGTCGTGGTTGCTCCCGCCGCTTTGGTGGAACACGGATTCAACCCCGCAGACGAATGATGTGTTCTGCAGTGTTTCGGGCACATACCAGTCGAACTCCAAGTAGGTCAAATGGTCGCCGCCGTCGGTGCGCCGTATGTCCACCGAGTGCCACGCGCCGTCGGCGGTGAACGCTGGGTTGGTGCCGTCGTAGCTGTTGGTGACAACCACGACGCCAGCGGCCACTCTGAATTCCACCCAGCCTTTGTCACGCGGACGATTGGCCATTGCGCCGGCCTTGCACTTGTAGTTGTCCGACGCATAGTAGATGAAGTTGCTCCAGGAGGTAGTGCTGTCCACATGTGTCCAGATACGTGCTCCCAAGCCGCCATGTCCGGCATTGTAGTTGTGCTCCGAGCCATCGGCGAAAATAAGCACTTTGAAGTGAATCTTGCCGTTGCCCATGGAGTAGGCGTCATAGTGGGATGCATCAATGAAGAAGGCGGAGCCGTTCCGCTCTGTGGCTTGCACTGCAGCCGGTTGCATTAAGCCGAGAAGCAATGCGGCAAAGCACAGCAGACCTCTCATGCCCGTTTCCCTAAGGCGGTTACTCCGGCCCAAAGGGTGATAATAATTGTTGTTCATGATAAAAAGATATATGATTAAATTAATATGATCTACGCTTATTATTCCATCATGTCGGGGGAGACATAGATGGGTTTGCCGAGTTGCAGGTTGGAGACGATGGCTTCCTGGTATGGGCCGACCCCGTCAAGCAGCCGTAGACGCTCTTTGTTGTAGGCATGGCAGTGGCCGCTGAGGTCGGCGGTTTCTGTGAGGGGCAGCAGGTATTCCCCCGCCACAGGACGCAGGGAGGTGACGTCCTCTTTTTGGCAGGAAGAGAACACCATGGCAATAAGAGCCATAGATAATAGCTGGGAGATGATTCGTCTCATTGTCTCGCTTTGTTGTTTTGCGAATAATTGTGCATCAGCTTTTTTTGAGTGATGCAGCTCTCCGCCATTGCCGTTTTATCAACTGCAAAGATACAACTTTTTTGCAATTGAAAAGTGAAAACTGATGATGGACAAAGAATGGTTGTCTTTTCCCCCCCATTTCTCAATTCGTCCTTGTCACCAGGTTCGGTCCTTCAAGGTCAGTTGTTCCTCATTTCTCTAATATTTGTTCCTCGTAGCTTGGATAAATGGAAAAAACTATGAGGAAGAAATGTGGATTATGGAGTGGACTTGCAGCTTTCCAACAAATACTGAGCACCCCGCAGGGGTGGGATATTGATAACACCGTACAAGCCGAAGGCGCAGTGCGGTGATTGTGCGGAACGGAGCGATGCGTCCCGGCAGGGACGCGACAGGGAGACAAGCATTAGCAACATCTCGCCAGCAGCACCCCGAAGGGGTGGGATATGAATAACACCGTACAAGCCGAAGGCACAGTGCGGTGATTGTGCAGAACGGAGCGATGCGTCCCGGCAGGGACGCGACAGGAAGACAAGCGATTGCAACATCCCGCCAGTAGCACCCCGAAGGGGTGGGATATGAATAACACCGTACAAGCCGAAGGCGCAGTGCGGTGATTGTGCGGAACGACGCGATGCGTCCCGGCAGGGACACGACAGGGAGACAAGCATTAGCAACATCTCGCCAGCAGCACCCCGAAGGGGTGGGATATGAATAACACCGTACAAGACGAAGGCGCAGTGCGGTGATTGTGCGAGACGGAGCGATGCGTCCCGACAGGGACGCGACAGGAAGACAATTATTATCCCCCACCTACAATTTCCCCTCCTGCATCTGTCATTTTGTCAGCATCCGTGTCAGTCCCTCCGGTTGGCACGGATGTTGCTTGCAAAGGGGGTGTCAGCCGCATGGCTGGCAGATATATTTAAGTTGAAAAAATAAAAAAAAGTAATATTATGAGCAAAATAATTGGAATCGACTTGGGTACAACCAACAGTTGTGTATCAGTCATGGAAGGCAACGAGCCCGTTGTCATTGCCAACAGCGAGGGCAACCGCACCACCCCCAGCGTGGTGGGATTTATTGAGAATGGCGACCGCAAGGTGGGCGACCCCGCCAAGCGTCAGGCCATCACCAACCCTCACAACACCGTCTACAGCATCAAGCGTTTCATGGGCGAGACCTACGACCGCGTGCAGAAAGAAATCGCCGCAGTGCCTTACAAGGTGGTGAAGGGCGATAACAACACACCTCGCGTGGACATCAATGGCCGCCTCTACACCCCGCAGGAAATCAGCGCCATCGTGCTGCAAAAGATGAAAAAAACCGCTGAGGACTATCTGGGTCAGGAAGTGACCGAGGCCGTCATCACCGTCCCCGCCTACTTCAACGACAGCCAGCGTCAGGCCACCAAGGAGGCTGGCGAGATTGCCGGATTGAAGGTGCGCCGTATCGTCAACGAGCCTACCGCTGCCGCTTTGGCTTACGGCCTTGACAAGAAGAACAAGGATATGAACGTGGCTGTGTTCGACTTGGGTGGCGGTACGTTCGATATCAGCATCCTGAACCTCGGCGACGGTGTCTTCGAGGTGAAGAGCACCAACGGTAACACCCATCTGGGCGGCGACGACTTTGACCAGAAGATTATCAACTGGCTGGCCGACGAGTTCATGGCCGAGAAGCACATGGATCTGCGTAAAGACCCGATGGCTATGCAGCGTCTGAAAGAGGCTGCCGAGAAGGCTAAGTGCGAACTGTCCTCCTCTCAGGAGACCGAAATCAACCTGCCTTATATCACCGTTGCCGACGGTGTGCCGCAGCACTTGGTAAAGAAGCTGACCCGTGCCAAATTCGAGCAACTGTGCGACGACCTGATTCAGGCCACTATCGAGCCTTGCCGTCAGGCCATGAAAGATGCCGGCTTGAGCAACAGCGACATCAACGAGGTGATTCTGGTCGGTGGTTCTACCCGTATCCCCGCCGTGCAGAAGAAAGTTGAAGAGTTCTTCGGCAAAGCCCCCAACAAGGGCGTGAATCCCGACGAGGTGGTGGCTATCGGTGCCGCTATCCAGGGCGGTGTGCTGACCGGCGAGATTAAGGATGTGCTGCTGCTGGATGTCACTCCTCTGTCGCTGGGTATCGAGACCCTCGGCGGCGTGATGACCCGTCTGATTGACGCCAACACCACCATCCCCACCAAGAAGAGCCAGGTGTTCAGCACCGCTGCCGACAACCAGCCCGAGGTGGAAATCCACGTGCTGCAGGGTGAGCGTCCTATGGCCAACCAGAACAAGACCATCGGCCGATTCCACTTGGCAGGCATTCCGCCTGCACCGCGTGGAGTACCTCAGATTGAGGTTACCTTCGACATCGATGCCAACGGCATACTGAATGTCAGCGCCCTCGACAAGGCCACCGGCAAGAGCCAG
>ONJQ01000049.1 GCA_900318175.1 uncultured Bacteroidales bacterium
AGTATATGTCGAGCCCCTCATCAATCGCTCCAAAGAGGACACCACCAACAACCGCCGTGTTGTCTTCAGCTACCTCCACAGCAAAGAGGCCGTCAACGAACTCTTCCGCGAAATCTCGCAGAAGGTCGCCAATCGCCCCGGTGGCTATACTCGCATCCTGAAGACCGGCATCCGTCATGGTGACAACTCCGCCATGGCCATCATCGAGCTCGTCGACTACAACGAGAACATGCTTAAACCCATCGCTGAGAAGAAAGCTAAGTCCACCCGTCGTAGCCGCGCCAAGAAGGCTGAAACCGCCGAGGCTCCTGTTGCTGCAGAAGCTCCCGCAGTCGAAGAAACCCCCAAGGCCGAATAATATTCTCAGGGTAATACTACAACAAAGGAATGCGGGGTGTCAACACTCTCTGCATTCCTTTTTTTCAGTCTGCCGTTTCCCGCTACAAGCCACGGGTTCTGCAGTCAACTGAGTTCAACAATATAGACAAATCATTTTTTACCAAACACACATAAATCTATGTCACAGATTATAGCAATCCGGGGCCGCCAGATTCTCGACTCTCGCGGCAACCCCACAGTCGAGGTCGAAGTATTCACCGAACAAGGCGCCATGGGTCGCGCCGCAGTCCCCTCCGGAGCCTCTACCGGCGTCCACGAGGCCTGCGAACTCCGCGACGGCGACAAGTCCGTCTACCTTGGCAAAGGCGTCCTTCAGGCAGTCAACAATGTCAACAACGTCCTCAACGAAGAACTTCGCGGCATGTATGTCGAAGAACAGCGTGCCATCGACCAGAAGATGATTGAACTTGACGGCACCCCCAACAAGAGCCGTCTTGGTGCCAATGCCATCCTCGGTGTCTCCCTCGCCTGTGCCAAGGCCGCTGCCATGGAGTCTGGCCAGCAGCTTTACCGTTATCTTGGTGGCTGCGGTGGCTACATGCTTCCCGTCCCCATGATGAACATCCTCAACGGCGGTTCCCATGCCGACAACAGCATCGACTTCCAGGAATTCATGATTATGCCCGTCGGTGCTCCCACCTTCACCGAGGCTCTCCGCATGGGTGCCGAAGTGTTCCACAACCTCCGCACTGTCCTTAAGTCCCGCAACATGTCCACCAACGTGGGCGACGAAGGTGGCTTTGCCCCCAACCTGGGTTCCAATGACGAGGCCATCCAAGTGGTCTGCCAGGCCATCGAGAAGGCCGGCTACCGTCCTGGCGAGGACGTCTTCATCGGTCTCGATGCTGCAGCCTCCGAGTACTACAACCCCGAGACGGGTCTCTACGAGATGCGTTGGTCCACGGGCGAGAAGTACAATGCTACCGAGATGGTCGACTTCTGGAAACGCTGGGTTGAGCAGTACCCCGTCATCTCCATCGAGGACGGCATGGCCGAAGACGATTGGGACGGCTGGAAACTCCTCACCGACGCCATCGGCGACCGCTGCCAGCTTGTTGGCGACGACCTCTTCGTCACCAACGTCGAGCGTCTGCAGATGGGTCTTGACCGCAAAGTGGCCAACTCCATCCTTGTTAAGCTCAACCAGATTGGCACCCTCTCCGAGACCATCGACGCTGTCAACCTTGCCACCCGCAATGGTTACACCTCCATCATCTCCCACCGTTCCGGCGAGACTGAGGACACCACCATTGCCGACCTCGTCGTCGCTCTCAACACCGGCCTCATCAAGACCGGCTCCGCCAGCCGTACCGACCGCATCTGCAAATACAACCAGCTTATGCGCATCGAAGAGGGCCTCGGCGACCAAGCCCAGTACCTCGGCAAAAACTTCAAATTCCTCAAATAGGGATAACAGAATCGTTAAACATAAATACCCCGCGTGGACAACCACGTGGGGTATTTTTTTTGTCACGGAATAGCGCACAACTGACTTTAAACCCCAATTGGTCATTAGGGTTTATGAACGATTTGGGTAAGGGTTTCGAAGGGTGGGTGAGGCAATATTTTGTGGGGATGAACGTTATGTGGGCATGAAGAAACGGTTAGCATTGACACTTGTTTTGGTGGGCTGTTGGGTGGCAGCCAATGCTCAGATGTCGGAGGTGAACGACTGTCTCCGTTTTCTACCCTCACGCATGGCAAACCACATCCGCACAGTGAAGGCGTATCGACTCTCCACCGAGGCGGCGGGTGCCCGCAGGCTGGTGGCAACCACCCGCTACGACCGGCAGGGCTACAAGACCTATCATCGCCAAGGGTCGGAGATGCCCGACAGCATCGAGTGTACTTACGACTCACTCAATCGGCTGGTGCAATGGAAACGTGCTGAGTGCCGTTGGGACAACGACAGCCAGCGGATGGTGTGGAGCAGTCTTTTCATCGAAAACCTTGACTACACTCCCGACGGGCTGGTCAGTCTCGTCCAAACGTTTACATACGACCGCGTCAACTCTAAAATCGATACCACAGTCATTATCTACCGTCTTATCCGCCTGGAATGCTCCGACCGGGGTGTTACAGCGTGCGACTATGCCTATTACGAAAGAGAGTCGTCGCATGGAATGAAGGAGGAACAGACTGATACCTGCCGTTTCCGTCGCGAGTACGACACCGAGGGGCACCTGCTGCACCAGACCTATGTCGACGAAGTCGGCTCGCGTGGGCTGGACAACTACGAAGAGCGTTACGCCTACGACCGACAAGGCAGGGTGCTGTACAAGATTTCGTGCGGTTATGGTGGATGCGACTCTTTGGCCTATCGCTACGGCGCGCAAGGCAATGTGGTGGAGACGTCGGGCAAATCGTGGGTGCAAGGCATTGAATCGGATGTTATTGTTCGTTTCAGTCCCGACGGTCTCCCCTTGGAACGAACAGAAATCAGCTACCCGCCGGAGGGAGACGAATCTGCGGAGCGCAGTGTCACCCGCACACGGTATGATGCCAAAGGTGGCGTTGTCCGAGAAGAAAATTCAGACTATACAACGGAGTACGAAGTGGAGTACTGGGAAGATTGAGGATTACTTGATTGCCTGATTGTTCTAATTCGTTGTCCGTTGATATGTTTATACGGCTCGCATCATATCAACATACCAACAAAACATTTCAATTTTCAACTTTCAATTTTCAATTCGTCAAGCAATCAAGCATTAACACGTTCCCATTGTGATTTTTTCACTTTTCCGGCGTTTAATAGGGGTATGATGCAACATCCATTTCTGACAATGATAGAGACTCACTCGGCGGCGATAGACCGCGTGTGCCGGTCGTTCTGCCACACGGCAGAGGACCGCGAGGACTTGCGTCAGGACATCATCATCAATCTGTGGCAGGGATGGCAGCGTTACAGGCCACAGGCAAAGACAATTACATGGGTGTGGCGTGTGGCGGTGAACACAGGCATATCGTGGTTGCGGCACCGCAAGCGGCAGGTGGAGACTATGCCCATAGACGGTTTGGAAATGCCCGATGACACAGTGGACCGCGAAGCATTGGCCTATCTACATGAGCTGATACGACAGCTGCCCGCCAAGGACCAGCGGTTGTTACGGCTCTACTTGGACGGATGGAAACAGGCTGAGATAGGGGAGATGCTGGGCATCAGCGAGACCCTTGTCCAAACCCGCATGTCGAGGATAAAGAATAAGCTAAAGGATTTATCTTTAAAAGTATAAAGCAATTATGAAAGATATAGACCAACTGATAGAACAGGTGCACCAAGCCGGCAGGCAACGGCTGGAACGCGATTGTGAGCAGAAACTGTGTCCACTGCCTCGCCCGGCAAACAGATCAAACTCACTATGGCGTTATGCCGCCATACTGGCGGCAGTGGCGTTGGTGGCTGCGGGGTTGCTGTTCCCCACACGGCAGGAACAGCCAATGTACAGCAATCTGCCCCGCACCGTGAAACAGCAGTTCGACGAAGTGCGGCACTCGTCCCCTTTCCAGCAAACCCCGGCCTTGGAAACCGATTTCGCCTACTCCGAATCCAGCGAGGGGGTGAGGGTGTACTGCGACAACAACTGCAACGCCGATGAGGTGTTGGCAAGGATGGAAACGGCTATCAAATCATTGATATAGTATGAAACAGAAATTGATATTGACAGCCATGCTGATAATGCTATGTTGCAGCAAGCCCCTGGCGCAAACCACACTCTACAAGATCTACTTGGGTCGCACAGGCATCAATGCCGCCTGTATCGAGGATTTCCCGATTGGTAGTGGCCACAAGGTGACAATCACCATGTTGGAAGCGAACGATTCCAGCTCGTTCAACCGTCTGAAAAAGAGTTTGAAGGCATTGCCCTACAGCGAGCCTAAGGCTGTGAAGACAATCGATACTGCCGGTCACTGCCCCCTGAAGAAGACCCCTCCACGCATTGGGAAAAAGCCAGTACGCGATATGATGCATGAACTCGACAGCACTCCTGAGTTCAGCCGTGTTTCCACGCTCGAAGGGTCCATAGCCACTGCCTTCTTAAGCCAGATGAAGAATATGGATATGAAGATAAACCTCGAAAAAGACAGCGCAAGTGCCTCGTCAAAGCAGGCAAAGATACTGCATGTCTACTGCCGCGCCGCCGACCCGCTGCCTGGCGACAAGGGTGTGTATCTGATTTACTTTTCCGATGACACGATGACTGCACTGGTGTTCCACTGTCCCAACGACGAGGTGTATGCCCAGTCGGTGAAGTATGTGCTGAAAACCACTGTAAAAAAAGCCACCGCCGAATAAGGAAAAACTAAAAACCAAAAAGTAGGCTGCCGCACCCAGATATCTTTAAACTTTATACTATAAACATTCACAATTAATAGGTTATGAAGAAACTTGCTTTCCTCATAGGGCTCATACTATGCCCTATCGCCAAGGGAATGGCGCAAATCCCTCCCAAACAGATGGACGCAATCCGTGCCGCTGTGGCCGAGCAGCTACCCAAGACTGACACCACAAAGGCCGACAGCACCCATGTGATGACCCACCAAGACTCCCTGCGGCAGGACAGCCTTCTGCTCCAGCAGCGGGTCAAAACCCTCAAGGCCATCTCGGTGCGTGCTCCGCGCCCCATCTACAGCATGGACGACGAGGTGGTGAACTACAACGTGGCGGACGACGAGACTGTCAAAGGTCTTACCGCTCTCGATGCTTTGCAGAACGCCCCCAGCGTGGAGGTGGACATCGAAGGCAACATCACCATGCGCGGCTCCACCAACATCGAGATATGGATTAACGGCTACCCGACCCACATGAACGGCAATACTTTGAAAGTCTATCTGGAATCGCTGCCCGCCGATGCCATCGACCGCATCGAGGTCATCAAGAACCCCTCGGCCAAATATATGGTGGAGGAGGGCTGCCACATCATCAACATCGTCACCAGCACCAAGATACGCAACAGTCATTTCCTCTCCTTCGGCCTCGGTGGCAGCAACCGCCCTTCGGTCAGCCCGTGGGTGAGCTATGTTCTGAAAAACGAAAAACTCTCCGCCAACGTCTATCTTGGAGTGAGCAGCACGCCCACCCACAGGACGGAGCAGTCCAGCTCCCTATTCCGTCAAGACGGCACAGCGGGGTTCGACACCACTGCCTCTAGCAGCACCGTCACCGAAAACAACACCAACCGCCACATTGGCACCTTGGCCCTTAGCGGTAGTTATAAAATCGACTCTATGAACGACCTCTCCCTTTTCGGCTTGGTTGTGGCTTTCCCCGCCACAAAACACTCGCTAACCACCACCGACCAATGGTATTACCTCCCGCAGATGTTGCACTACACTTTTACAAACAGCCAGGATAGCCGGGACTTCAGACTGACGAGTATGGCCAATCTGAGTTGGAAACACAAGTTCGACAACCAAGGGCACAACCTCTCCGTAACCCTCTACAACAACTACGGCTACAGTTACAGCGATCGCACCCAGCAGCGCGACTACACCCTGCTTGAGGGCATATTGCCACCCGAGCTTGGCGACTTCGACAAAACCTACCTCGGAGGTATGACCAACAACAGCCTCACCCTCAGTGCCGACTATAACAGACCATTAGGCATTGATGACGAGCTGACACTGGGACTCTCACTTGTGCCCTCTCTGGTCCACAACTACTCCACACCCCGATATAATGTCAGCCCGGACACCGGCTTTAGTGTCAACCCGGACACCGGGCTCGACCTCCTGCACCGTTACGAGAAGAGAGACCTCACCACACAGGCCTCCGCCTCTGCCAGTTGGCGGCACAAATGGAAGGCAGTCACCATGACCTTGGGACTGCGTGGATATTGGAACCGATGCCACTATTCTTTGGATGCCCTCTTCCCCGACGACACCTCTTTCGCCTATTTCTACCTCAAGCCCTCGCTGCGGTTCACCTACCGCACCAAGAGCATGCACTACTTCCGCTTTTCCTACTCCCTCGCCACCTCTATGCCTTCCGCAGAGAACCTCTCCACCAGCCGTCTCTACGACGAGGATTCCTACAAGGTGGGCAATCCTGACCTCAAGGCTGGGCACACCCACAGCGTCGACCTCAGCTGGAACCGCTATTTCTCCTCCCATGGCTCGGTGGGAATAGAGAGTTATGTGCGACTGTCCACCAACGACATCGAATACTGCAAAGAGGCAGTCAGCGAAATAGACCCCTTCCTTGGCCGGATTATCAGTTTCAGCATGCCCTACAACGTGGGCAGCAGCTACAAGGCAGGTGTCGAGGGCAACGTCACCTACCGCCCCACAGCCTGGCTCAACTTCCGCCTTTATGCCAACCTCTATCGCTCGGGCTACGAGGTGGACCACCCCAAAGCCGGACCCGCTGCCCGGCCTGACGTTTACTCCACAGCCATGACCTCCTACTCCTTCCGACTCAACGGCTGGGCAAACATTGCCAAACGGATACGCCTAAACATTTCAGCCAACTACTCCTCCCCCACACAGGCGCTCTTCATCGAGCAGCAGGGCAGCTACACGGTCGATATGGGCCTCAGTGCCGACTTCTTGGAGAAACGTCTCTCGCTGGTGCTTAACGTCACCGACCTCTTCAACTGGAACCGCTCCCAGTCCTGGAACACCAACCCCTACCTCCTCGGCTACAGCACCTCCCACACCGACAGCCGTTTCGTCAGCCTCTCGGTCACCCTCCGCTTCGGCAAGATGGAACTCCAAAGCCTGGCCAGAGAACAAGTAAGAGCTGAGAACTAGGAACTAAAAGAATGCTTGAGATGGCTTCTATAAATCACCACGGAGAGTTGAGACTAATAATTGCACGGTACAAGCCTTGAGCGCAGTGCGGAGTTAGTCAAGATGTAACCAAACTGCGTCCCGAAAGGACGCGACATGCATAACACGGTACAAGCCTTTGGCGCAGTGCCGTGTTAGTCAAGATGTGACCAAACTGCGTCCCGAAATGACGCGACAAGCATAACACGGTACAAGCCTTAGGCGCAGTGCCGTGATAGCGGCAAGACAACAGAAAGTGCGTCCCGACAGGGACGCTATATGCAAAACACGGTACAAGCCTTGAGAGCAGTGCCGTGATAGCAGCAAGACAACAGAAAGTGCGTCCCGACAGGGACGCGATATGCAAAACACGGTACAAGCCATGGGCGCAGTGCCGTGATAGTGGCAAGACAACAGAAAGTGCGTCCCGACAGGGACGCGACATTTAGTGTGTGGAATATCAAGCAAATACATCTCGTCGTGTAGGAGAGATTCCCTCTCAAAAACGTATCAATAGAGCCCTATATTTTTTCTACTTTATTTCTATTTTGTTTCTATGTACTTTCTATTTTATTTAGCTTACCTAAACAAAAGGTAAACTAAAGCTAAACAAAAGCTAAACTAAATGTAAAACAAATGGCTAATTTACAATGAGTTTCCAATCTCTGTTCTTTAAGGGCCGGATGAGAATGGTGGAAAGTATGTGCAAATGGATTATAATGAACGTTTTAAATAACAAGAAAAAGGTGTATTTGTCCGTATGTTGAGGCGAGAAGACGTCTGTTGCGAAGAAACGAATTATTTGCACGAACATAAGGGCTTGTCATTCTTGATGGAGTTCTACGATGTGGAACACTTGCAGTCGATGGACGAGACCATCGACGACCTGATTGTTTATTGTCAAAAGAATGGAGGAACGCTCGCATGAACCAGCCACCCCACCATCGGATAGCAACATACTTGACCAACGTTTTCGATAAGCCGAGAGCAGAGGGCAAATCACGAAGTGTTTGCACTATGCCGAGGCGAGAAAATGTCTGTTGCGAAGAAACGAATTATGTCCTGAGCGAGCTGGTGAAATATGTAATGGAGGACTCCGGTTGCGGCATCAAGCAGGCAATGGAGAAAGTCTATACATCCCCGCTGGTGGAAGCCCTGCAAGATGAAGAAAACGAATTATACGTACAAAGTCCGGCATATTTGTATGAGTTGATGAATGGGCAATTGCAAAGCATTTAAAACTAATTGATTTCAAGCAAAATAAAAATTAATAGTTTATAGTTCTAAATAAAATGTGTATCTTTGCAACATATATGTAAACGAAAAATATGACATAAAAAGTAGACAGATATTGAGCTGATGCTCTTGTTCACACAATTTTCTACTCTATTTCTCGTTATACAAAATAAACAATAATAATATGTGCACCTACAATATCTCGGTGAATGATTCTTTAATGGAAGAGATTCGTCCGGCATTCCCCAATGAGGAGGCTGTAGAACGTTGGCTTCAACAGCAAATGAATATTATTCTGCTGGAGTTTGCATCTAAGCAGAGAAGTGTTGCAGCAAAGAGTCGTACCCTGTCACAGCGTCTTCGTGGTATAGCAACTGCTCCCAAGGATTTCGACTATAAACAGGAATTAGCAAACCGTTATGAAGCATGAAACATTATCTGGTAGATACAAATGTTATCATCGACCTACTTCTTAATCGAGAGGGTGCTGATGCAGCAGCGGCCTTGCTTGACGGTGCAGAGGGTGGTGAGTATAAGTTGAGTCTTTGCTCGCTGTCTTATACTAACATATACTATTCGTTGCGCAAATATCTTTCGCATGATGAGAGAATTAGTTGTCTATCTCAAATCTGTGATGTATTGCATACAGTCCCTGTTGATGGCTTAGTTATTTCGATGGCGTTGCAATCTGGCTGGAGAGATTTTGAAGATGCTGTGCAATATTGCTCCGCAGTTTCTTCTAAAACAGTGGACGGAATAATTACACGGAATGAGAAGGATTTCCTTTTGTCAGAGATACCCGTTATCAGCCCTATGGAGTTTCTGAAATAAGGAATTAAAAGAACGGGGGTACGCTCGCATAACCAGTCAACTCACCAATAGATAGCAACGTACTTGACCAATTTTGCAGCGTGAAATCACGAAAAAGTTCGTTACGAAAAAATGCGTAGTATGGAAATCCCTTTCAGATTCGGCACCATCGTGGAGGAGCAACTGGGACTTGATATTCCCCATCGATCAGCTGCACGAAGGGGTGATTAGATGATAATGTGTATCCTTGCAACCTCAAACCATGAGGTATTATTTCTGTTTCAACCCCACCTTCGCCAAACGTTATCTGCGCCAACTCATAGAGTATGGCTATCTGGGGTCTCACTGAGGAAACAGCTCCTATCAATTGAAAACTACAATTTCAGAATAAACTTTGGTTGATTCAGATAAAAGTCGTATCTTTGCACAGAATTTGAAAACGAAAAATATGACGTAAAATAGATATAAAAGACATATATTGAGCTGACGCTCTTGTTCTCGTTGGAAGAATGTCTGGAAAACGTTATTACCGAGTGAGAATAAGTTGGCGAAAGTTCACGCTTTGGCGTGAATTCCTTTCCCCTTATTTTACTCACAGGTATTTCCAGACAACCTTTCCAACAAAATAAGGTGGCATAATAGCATAGAAAGGATTTGCGCCTTTCTTTATGCCCTTATCGAAACATCGGCTTACAGCTTAATGGTTTGAAGCAGATAATCATTTTGTAATCGCAAATGAAAGTAAAAAAACAATTTACAAATGAGTAAGATTTACGAAGGCTGTTCATATAGCGAGGATTATAAGCATTTAGAGAAATGCTTAGACATAACCATCAATCATGTCGAAATACATGAAAAATGTGAGGTTATTGATAAGGATGCATTCAATGGCTGCTCTCGATTTTCGGAAGTTTCGCTTCCATCAAAGGTTAAAGAGATTGGCAACGGTGCTTTTGCCAATTGTAGAGCTTTGCGTAAAGTTAAAGCTACAGACAACTTAGAAAAAATAGGTAGCCACGCATTCTATCAGTGCATTTTGCTTGAAGATTTTTTCATTTCGGATAATATTATCGAGATTGCCCCACATTCCTTCCATGATTGTCGAGGACTCAAAACGGTGTCAGGTTTAAAAGGTGTTTTTTCTATTGGTGATCATGCATTTTTCGGATGCTTAGATTTGAAGAATATAACGTTACCTATTGCCTATGTGAGAATTGGAGAAAACGCTTTTGAAGAATGTGAAAATCTCCCGTCAGAAACAAAATGTGTTCTTGAGGAATGGAGAAAGACAACCCTAGAAAAAAATGACGTAGTAATATAATTCTACAACAAATACAAAGCACAAAAGTGAATTGATATAGCCGAAGGTGTTAAACCAAGTTTATAGTGGGTACATTGGTTTTTGTAAACAAATGGAAGATGTATTATTAAAATAGTATGCTGGTAGTTATATGGGCTTATTGAATAAAATATTGAACTTTTTTGTGAGGGATGCTGGAGAAAGGCGACGTTTTATGACGGAGTTTAATGTAAATGCGAGTAGAAGTTTCCAGTCGCTATTCTCTGACACGCTTTATGAAGCGTTATCTTGCGAAGGGAACGGGGACACCTCATATAGGCATGAACTTTCTGCTCCTGTCTTTGCTAGTGGATTTGAGGTACAGGCTAAAGCAGGACGAGAAATAACGGTTGAAGAAATTGTAATGATAGGTAAAATAATACTATCAGAGGCGTAATGGACAAAATGTAGGCTGTTTTTGAGACGAAGAGTCCGAGTGGACAAAAAGTAGGCTGTTTTTTAAGTCGAAATTTGGTGGGGACAAAAACA
>ONJQ01000042.1 GCA_900318175.1 uncultured Bacteroidales bacterium
GGGCGTCACACTGGGCTGCTGGCCGCGGAATTCGACGTACATCTGCATGGGGTCGATAGTGTTGCCGCTCTCAAGGATGTGGCGGAATTTCTTGGCGAGGGTGGGGTTGTACAGGTCGCCGCTCTCAACGAAGGCTGCGAAAGCGTCGTGGTCGAGGATGGCGGTCCAGGTGTAGCTGTAGTAGCCGGCATCGTAGCCCGTGGTGAAGATGTGCTGGAAGTAGGGGCTCTTGTAGCGGCTGATGATTTCGGGTATGAGGCCGATGCTGTTGAGGTAGTCGCTCTCGAAGGCGATGGGGTCAACATGCTGGGGGGCGGTGATGCCGTGGTAGGCCATGTCGAGCAGGGAGGCGGCAAGCAGCTCGGTGTTGATGAAGCCCTGGCCGTAGGTCTGGGCGGCGGCAATCTTGGCAATCAGCTCGTCGGGGATAGCTTCGCCGGTCTGGTAGTGGCGTGCGTAGGTCTTCATGACCTGCGGGTTGCGGCACCAGTTCTCCATAATCTGGGAGGGGAGCTCAACAAAGTCGCGGGGCACGTTGGTGCCGGCCAGCGAGGGGTAGTGGCACTTGCTGAGGAGTCCGTGGAGGGCGTGGCCGAACTCGTGGAAGAGGGTCTCGCTCTCGTCGAAGTTGAGGAGTGAGGGCTTGTCGGCAGTGGGCTTGGTGAAGTTGCAGACCACCTGGATGATGGGAATGACGTTGTTGCCGTCGCGGTCCACCTTCTGTCCGCGGAACTCGGTCATCCAGGCACCGCTGCGCTTGCTGGCGCGGGGATGGAAGTCCATGTAGAGGATGCCGATGACGCGGTCGCCGTCCAGCACCTCGTAGGCGTGGGCCTCCTTGTTGTAGGTGGGCAGGGTGTTGTTCTCGCGGAAGGTGATGCCGTAGAGCTTGGTGGCGGTGGCAAAGGCACCCTCGCGCACATTGTCGAGGCTGAAATAGGGACGCACCACGTCGTCGTCCAGGTCATATTTGGCCTTGCGGAGCTTCTCGCTGTAGTAGCGCCAGTCCCAAGGCTGCAGTTTGGCGGCGGGGTCGTCGGCCTTGATCATCTTCTGGTATTCGGCGCACTCCTGCTTGGCTTTGGCCAGGGCAGGGGTCCAGATCTGCATCAGGCACTGGTTCACGGCTTCGGGGGTCTTGGCCAGGCAGTCGTCCAGCACGTAGTCGGCGTGGGTTTTGAAGCCAAGGATGTTGGCACGCTCAAGGCGGAGGTTGACAAGGGTGTCGATAATCTTGGTGTTGTCATATTCGCCGCCGATGCAGCGTGTGGTGTAGGCCTCCCACATCTGCTGGCGGAGGTTGCGGTCGGCGCAGTTCTGCATGAAAGGCTCCCAGCTGGGGAGGTTGAGCTTGAAGACCAGTTTGCCCTTGGTGGCGGGGTCGGCATCGGCGGTCTCCTTGGCGGCGGCAATCTGGTCAGGGGTGATGCCGGCGGGAGCAGTGTCGAGGACCAGCTGGTAGGCGTTGGTGGCCTTCAGCACGTTCTGTGCAAAGCGGAGGGTGAGGGAGGCTATCTGCTCGTTCAGCTGGCGGAAACGGTCCTGCTTGTCGGCGGGGACGTTGGCACCGCTGCGGACAAAGCCCTTGTAGGTCTCGTCCAGCAGACGGCGTTGCTCGGGGTTGAGGTCGAGGGCGTCGCGCTGGTCATAGACAGCCTTGATGCGCTGGAAGAGCTTTGCGTTGAGGGCGATGTTGTCACCGTGGGCGGAGAGCTTGGGAGTCACCTCCTCGGCGATGGCCTCCATCTCGTCGCTGTTCTCGCACTCGCTGAGGTTGAAGAAGACGCCGCTCACCGTGTTGAGAAGCTGGCCGCTGTACTCGTAGGCCTCTATCGTGTTCTCGAAGGTGGGAGCATCGGGGTTGTTGACGATGGCGTCGATTTCGGCCACTTGTTGTTTCATGCCTTCCTCGAAGGCGGGCATGTAGTGCTCGGGTTTGATTTTCCCGAAATCGGGGATTTCATAGGGTGTTCCCCATTGTGAGAAGAAGGGATTGTCCATACTCTTTTTGCATCCTGTGGAGAGGAGGGTGGCTGCAGCCAGTCCCACCACTAATAATGATTTTTTCATGTTGAGATATTTTATTGTTTATTCGTTTCTGATTGTCTTGTGCCGAGAGGGCTCACTGCCCTCCGCAGATGGCAGTGATGATGCGCTCGGCGGTATCCTCGCCGATTTTCTTGGCTTGGATGATGTTGTTCTCGTCAATGAGGTAAATCTGTGGCGTGGTGACGATGTCGTATACATCGTGCCAGTCCACATTGGCCTCGCCGCCGTCCAAGCTGAGCCATGCGGGGCTGTTCATATTGTGGTCCGCCATGAATTTGCGCCATTCGGCACGCGTCTTGTCGTCGGGGTCGCTGAGGATGGTGAAGGCGCCGATGTCATACTGTGAGCTGTATTTCTCAAAGACCTTATAGACGTTGGGGACGATGTGCTTGCAGTGGCCGCAATTGGGCGACCAGAAGACGAGGAGTTTCCACTTGTGGGGCAGGGCGTGGAGAGAGTGGGGGATGTGGAGCGTGTCGAAGAGGATTAGCTCCGGGGCTTCCCTTCCTACGAGCAGACGTTCCCACTTCGTGGCCCGCTGCACCTCCTTGTCTATAGAGCTGGGCGAGGACCAGAAATTGTCGTCAGTGGCATAGTAGTTCTTCACCAGATGGACGTACACCTCGTCGTACACCATCACGTTGCTTTGCAGGTATTTTTGGGTGAGGTGCATGACAAGGTACATGAACACATCCGGGGCTTTCTTGGCGCGTTCCAGCATCGGGTCCATATAATGGATGATGACCTCAGGAGGTGTGAATTTAAGGATGTTGTCGTAGAAGTTCATCACGCGGTCGTAGAAGACTGCCTTCGGCGTGCGGATGATGGCGTTGTCCTCCAACGGCATGTTGTCAAAATAGTGCTCAAGGTAGTATTCGCGTCGCTGGTCCATGGTGAGGCTGTCGCCGTTGGGGCCTATCGTCGGGGGCTCTATCTCCTTGGTGGCAAGCATCATCTTCGAGAGGAAGCGGTCGGGGTTCTTTTCAATCAGGTCCATCTTGATGTTGTCCAGCTCCAAGAGTTTTTGGTAGCGGTAGCGTGCAAACTGGAGGGAGTCCATAGTGTAGCTTTTGTCCGTGAGGTCGGCGGTGAAGGCGGCGTCCGTGCGGTGGAACTGGAAGAAGAAATCGTTCTCGTGGCTGCCTTTCACTTTCATGTTTGCAGTCCAGTTGCTCTGCTCGGTTTCGAAGGTGAAGAAGGGCTTCTCGTGGTAGACCACAAACTCCACGTACATCCCCCTGGGGTTTGCGAAGAAGTAAAGGCCATTGGCAAGGGTGTCGGTGCCGGTGAAGACGAAGCGTCCCTTCTTGTCGCGGAAGGCGGTGTCCACCACGTCGTTGCCCTTGGCATAGTAGTGGCCAAGATACATCACCGTGTCTGCTCCCCCTTTGATGGTGAGGGTTATTTCGTATTTGTTTTTCTTTCTGGCTTGGGCCGGAAGAGCCACCAGAAGGGCCAGTGAGAGAAGAGTTGCAATCTTAAAAAAACGTTTCATAATAGCCCATAACGGCGTAAGGCCATTATTATTGCATCATAGCACCAAAAAGATGCTTTTTGACATGATGTGGGACACAGAGCAAAAAAGGCCGCACCCGTCAGTGTGCGGGTGCGGCCTCTTTTATTCAAAGCGTGGCCTCGCAACCAGTGGGAGGCCTCTGTTGAGAAGGGCTATTTCTTGAAGGGTTTGAGACCTTTGGCGGCATCGGCTGCGGTGATACGGCGGCCACCGTTGTCGAGGTCGATAAGGATGTAGACATCGTGGCCCATGCCCATCTCCTTCATGTAGCTGAGCTGGCGCAGGCCGTGGCGGCTCTCAATGCGCTCAACCATGTCGTGGTGCTCGGCTTCGGTCATGGCATAGATGATGTCGATGCAAGCCTGGTCAACGGCCAGAATGTCTGTGGAGGAGAGGATGCCCACATTGGGAGTGACCACGGGTGCGGCGGCGGTGCCTTCGCAGTCGCAGGAGACGGACATGTTGCGCATCACGTTGACGTAGCACACGCGAGGGCCAAAGAAGTCAATGGTTGCCTTGGTGCTTTCGGTCATGCGCTCCATGAATTCCTCAGTGGCGATGTCCCATTGGTCGGGCTGGCCGGGTGTGGTGTGTATCCAGGCTTTGCCAATGCGGCCGTCGGCACATCCGATGCCGATGTTCTTGTTGCTGCCGCCAAAACCGCCTTGAGTGTGCCCTTTGAAGTGGGTGAGGGCCACAAGGCTGTTGTAGTTCTTCAGGTGGCTGCCCATGCTCATGCGGGTGAACCATTTGCCGCCAACCACGGGGAGTGTAACGGTGTCCTCCTCGTCCAGGATGTCGACAGGGGCAAAGGTCCAGCCGTTCACCTTCAGGGTCTCGCGGTGCTTCGCTGTGGTGTAGCGGTCGCCCTCGTAGTAGGTGTTGGTCTCAATGATGGAGGCATCCTTGAGGTCCTTGGCCATAAGGGCCTTCACCCACTCGCGCGGGATGATGTTGGGGCCGTTCTTCTCGCCGGTGTGGAGTTTCACGGCCACGCGGCCTTCAATGTTGCCGTTCACCTGTTCGTAGGCCTTGATCAGACCGTTGGCGGAGAGGTCGCGGGTAAAATAGACTACGGCAGTGTCGCCAGTGCGTTCAGCCATGGGGACATAGTGGTCTCCACCTGTGCCCGGAGTGGGCTTTTGGCTGGTGCTGTCTGTGGGTTCTGCCTGTGGTGCGTTTCCGCTGCAAGCTGCAATGATTGCGCAGATTGTCAGCATGGTTAGGTAATGTAAATGCTTCATGTTATGTAATATTTTTACGGTGCAAAAATAGCAATAAAAATTGAATTAGATAAAAAACATGAGCTCTGTATGGGGCCATCAGGCTAATGCCAGCGTCTGGAATCACACCTCCTCTACCAGCCGGCGACCCAGAGTGTAGGCTTTTTGCAGGTCGTCGTTGAATCGGGTGTCGTGTACCTGCTTTTTGTGCCCGGCATCTATTGCGTCGGCATCATAGCGGTTGTAGTCCGAGAATTGCAGTGTGTCGAAGGAACAGAGGATTTCTGTCGGGCCTAACATGCCGAGTTGGTGAGCGTTGGTGTCCATCAGTATGTCGTAGTCGTTGGCGCGGTAGATTGCCTCGTTGGGGCAGTTCATAGTGTAGATGGTGGCGGAACGCAGCTTTTTCATCACCACGGGGTGGCCAAAATCAGCGTAGTTGACAGCTGGGAATATCAGTCGCTCCATGAAGGCGCGGAGGCTTGCCGTCGGATAGCCGCAATAGACGGGAGCTCCGCAAACCAGCACCTCGGCCTGGAGAGTACGCTCCAAGATGGGTTGCAGGTCGTCTTTAAAGGAACAAATGCCTTTCCGACCACCTCTCACCTTGCAGGCAAAGCAGCTCATGCAGCCTTTGTAGTTCAGGGAGCGGTCGTAAAGGTTCACCATTTCCGTCTCGGCACCGGCATCAGCGGCACCCTCCATGGCACGTTGCAACAACTGGGCAGTGTTCCATCCCTTGCGGGGACTTGCATTGATAAAGATTGCTTTCATAGTATGAAAGAAGTTAAGTGAAATAAAAAACTATCAACCCATAACCCCATCGAGTCTGTTATTGATGAATCTATAACGTCTCGTGCCTCAAATCATTGTATACAATCCCATAATAGTTATTAAGAGTCATCAACGCCGACGGCCACGGCTCATTCACATCAGGGCATCGCGTGAGTCGTTCCCATAGCCGTGCAGTACAATCGAGCCGTCGCCTTCGGACAATATGTTGGACTGTGCGGCAGTGGATGGCGTTCCTACGGCTGTCAATGCTTCCTTTATAGTCCCCTTTTGTTGGCTCGGCGGGCGGCCATGGCATCGAGGTCGGCATGGTCGATAGCGTCTTGCAGGGCATCGAGAATCTGCTTCTTGCGGGGCAGGAAGGGCCCCGAGAGATAGAGCGAAGAGGTGTGGTGTGTGTTCAGTTCGCAGTCGCAGGTCAGCAGTTCGAGGAAGGTTTTCAATTCCTCCATCAGCTCCTGCTCGGTCAGGGGCGTGAACTCACCACGCTGTGCTTCCTCCAGCAGTGGGGTGCCGGGGAAGAGGGTCAGGCCGCCGGTGCCTACAAGCATGGGCTTGCATTGGTTGAAGATGAGGGCTGAATTTACGGCATGTTCATGGCTGTGCTCCCGTCCGGCCACGCCGTTCAGGAATGTCATCCAGTGGGCTATCCCAGCCTCTTCCAGCTTGTGGCATTGCTCCAGTATGTCCTGTGCACTGTAGCCCTTGTTGATGCGTTGCAGCGTCCAGTCGTCGCCACTCTCCACACCCAGCGATATTTCATTCAAACCCACCTCGCGGAGGCGTCGCAGCTCGTCCACACTCTTGTTCTTCAAGTCCGAGACGCGCGTGGCGGTGTACATATGCTCCAGCTCAGGCAGGTATTTGCGGATCAGTTCAAGCCGTGGCATCAGCCTGTCGTAGGTCAATGCCATAGGGTTGGCGCTGAGCAACTGGATGGTCTTGGCGTGCGGCACGGTGGCGCGCAACTCTTTCAAATCCTCCTCAATCCATTCCATGGGTTGCATGCGGAAGGGCACATCCTTGTACATGGTGCAGAATTTGCAGCTGTTGTGGGTGCATCCCTGCGTGATTTGAATCAGCGGGAAGGTGGGCCAATAGGGGTTACGGTAAACAGGTTCAGTAAAATGCATATCTTATGTCCTTTCTTTTTGGGATGCAAAGATACGCGTTCTGTCCCGAACGGAGGCTCCTGCTTACCGTTTGGTAAGTGGGGCTACGAGCATCAGGCGGCGGTGCTGCATGCCCCAGTCCGCCATGCTGTAGACCACGGCATAGAGGTCGCGCCCATGCTCGGTGAGGCTGTAGTGCGGCGTGGGCAGTTCGCAGCGGTTCAGTATGCGGTCGGCAGTCAGCTGCCGCAGCCGCTCGGCCAGTACCTTGTCGCTCAAGGCGGGGATGGCTTGCAGTATCTCACCGAAGTGTTGGTTGCCGCACACTATGGCCGTCAGTATCTCAACCGTCCATTTGGCGCGGAGCACATCCATGGTGTCGCAATGGCAAGGACTTCCTGGCACAGCTCCTTGTGGCTTTTGTTGCTGATGGTGTCGATGATTGTCTCTGTCTTCGTCATAGGGGTGGGGTCTGAAGGGGACTTAGGCATCGCGGTGAATCTCGCGGATGATGCGTGCCGGACTTCCGGCAACCACTGTGCCCGCCGGCACGTCGCGTGTCACCACGCTGCCCGCCGCCACGATGGCATCCTGCCCGATGGTCACGCCTGCCAGCACTTTCACGTCGGCACCCAGCCAGGCGTTGCGGCGGATGACGATGGGTTTGGTCAGCAGCTGGTGCCGGCGTGAGGGTTCTTCGGGGTGGTACTCCGTGGCCAGCACACAGTGGGGACCGATAAACACGCCGTCCTCAATGGTGATGCCGCCCAGGGCCAGAAAGGTGCAGCCGAAGTTGACAAAGCTGTCCTCGCCAAAGGTGGTGGTGAGGCCGTAGTTGATATGGAAGGGGGTAAAGATGCGGAGGGTCTCCGGCACGGGTTTCCCTGTGATTTGGCTCATGTATTGGCGCACCTCGTCGTCGGTGTGCCATCCCGTGTTCATCTCGGCGGCCAGTTGCATGGTGCGTTGCACGTCGGCATAGAGGCTGTCGCTGCCTACGTAGTCTTTTCCTGTTGGGGTTGTGTTACTCATGATTGTTGGTGCTTGTTTTTATTCGTTGTCGGTAGCTGTCAGACGGCCGTAGTCGTCCCACTGGCCAAACATGTGGCCTTGCCGCGTCTCGGCTATCAGGTGTTCGAGGGCTTGGCGATAGGCTGCGGGGTCACGCTGTTTGTAGAATGCCACATTGTAGGCCCGTATGCGCTGGTAGAGCGGTGGGAAACTCCTGAAGCGCGTCCATACCCTGTTTGCTTTGAGCTGGCCTACCAGGTCGGGGTCGAAGACGAAGCTCCGCGGCCCCATCGGGGGCAGCACTGCCCGTCCGGCATCGGTAATCAGCCCCATCCGTTCCAGCCGCCGCACACGCTCCTTGTTCTGCTCGGACCAAGGGCTGCCAGCCCTGCGGGGCGAAAAGCGCTGCATCCGCACCCCGTTCACCACGGACAGGTTGCTGTCAATCCACCCGAAGCACAACGCCTCCTCAACAGCGTCGATGTACCAGAAATGTTCCTCGTCCACAGGACGGCCACGCTTCAGCGCCACCCAGCATTCGGTCTCGGTGTTGCAATGCACGGCAAGCCAGGCGCGGAATTCCGTGCGGTTGGTGACGGCCAGTATGTTGTTTGGCTCCACGTTCAGACGTTGCGGCCCATGGTGTAGGCCTCCTGGTAGGCGGGCAGCTTTACGATGTCGCCTTTGTCCACGGCCCCGCCACCGTAGATGCGTCCGCAGCGGCGTATGTCCTCAAAGCAGTCGGCAAATCCTTCCATGGCGTCGATGGCACGGTCCAACTGGGAGTGGCTCTCGTCCTGGGCTGTCACCATGTAGTAGAAGTCCTTGTGGGCCATGTGGCCGTAAAGGGGGTTCATGCGGTCGATAAACACCTTCATCTGTCCGCTGACGGAGTAGTAATACACCGGGCAGGAGAAGCACACCACGTCGGCTTCCATCATCTTGCCAAGCAGGCTGTTGGCATCGTCTTGCTGGAAGCAGCTGCCCGTGCGCTGGCAGGCAAGGCAGCCTATGCAGTAATTGATTTTCAGGTCGCGCAGATGGACGGTCTCCACCTGGTTGCCGCTTTCGGCGGCCCCGCGGCCGAACTGTTCGGCCAGCAGATCGCTGTTTCCGCCCTTGCGCGGACTGCCACAGATAATGAGTACTTTCTTCATGTTTGTAAGTTTAGTTTTGTGGGTGCAAAGATACAACTTTTTTTTCATGTAAAAGGTGAAAAGTGGCAGTTGAAAGGCCTTTTTGCCTCCATTCCGTTTCTATTTTGTTTCTATTTCGTTTCTATTTAGTTTCTACTTTATTTCTGCCATAGAAACAAAATGCAGTAAAAAAGCTGTGGAAGGGCAACCGATGTTGTGCGGGTGCAAGCGGGATGGTTAGTACGGCGGTTTGTCGTCGTCGGATGAGCCGGAGATTCAAATATCCATTCGCATGTTAAAGTGTGTTAAAGTCTGTAAGATTTCTTCCTGTTCTACGTTGTATAAACAGAAGATACAATCACCATTAAACCCCCTTTAAGATGAAACAAACAACCTCAACACTGAAACGGGCTATGCGTTTTTCTCTTTGTTTGGTGTGGCTCTGCCTTGCCCTTGCCGCTTGCTCCAAGCGCGAAGCCACCCTCCCCATTGGCGAGAAGGTGTGCCACTGCGGCACGGACGATGCCTTGCAGGACTTGGAGTGGCTGCACGATTTGATAGTTGCATTCGAGGCGAATCGCGACAGACGCGATGCCGAGGTGTGCATCTGTAAGTATGACGGGGGCAAGGATGGTTTTCTTTTCACCGACTGCATGTCCTGCCCCGACCGAGGGATGTCTTTTGTCGACTGCCAGGGTCGCCCGCTTGGGCTCCTCTTCGGTATCGTTGGCCGGGGATATGAATATTACAATATCGACCCCGCATCCGTCCGCACGGTCTACACTACTTATGTGAAACCCACCCTGACGGGGAAGGTGTGGAAGCTGAAAAGCTTTGTGGACCGCCGCACGCGAACCACCGAGACACCCACCTTCAAAGGACGGGAGCTCACGTACTGGATAGCCTTCAACGAGGACGGCACCCTCACGGGCGGCGGCGTGAACCAATTGACCGGCAGCTATGCCTTTATTGACGACAAGTATATGAGCATCAAAGTGCATACCATGACCGAGATTTACGACGGGTCGGGATGGGAAGACCGCATGCTCGAAGCACTCAATGCCGCTGTGCAGTGCGACGTGGGCGCAAAATCCATCTGTATCTATTACCACGATACAGCCACCTATATGGAGTTCGTGGCCACAGAATAGCGAAAGAGGGCGTTGCACTGCAACGCCCTCTTCCGTTTGATTGTGTTTAGTTGGCTCGTGGGCCGGACATGCTTTGGCGCAGGATGTACACCACCTCGTCGCGGGTGAGGGTGCGGTAGCCTACGGGCAGGATGAGGACGGCATCGACCACCTGTTGTAGGTTCTCCTCGGTCACGCCCAGCTCGGACGAGTTCATCACCACGCCGATTTCTTTCATCCAGTTTTCCAAACAGGCAAGGCCTTCTGAGGCCACCTGTTCGTCGCTCTTGCCTTCGGGACGCACGCCCCACACGTTCTGCGCAAAGCGCACAAACTGGTGCAGGCCGTCGTGCATCACGAGGCGGTAGTAGGGGAGGGAGACGCTGGCAAGCGTCATACCGTGGGTGGCATCGGTCACCAGTCCTATGGCGTGGCCAATCTGGTGCACCTCCCAGTCGCCGCCCTTGCCGCATTTCAACAGGGTGTTGAGTGCCCAGGTGGCTGTCCACATGATGTTGGCGCGTGCCTCGTAGTCCTGCGGGTTCTTGGCCGCAATGCGGGTGGCGTGGATGAGGGAGCGCATCAGGCCCTCGTTGATGTAGTCGGTGGTGCAGTCCGCCTTGCCGGCAAAGTACTGCTCCATCAGGTGGCTCATGATGTCGAAGAAGCCGGCCACCATCTGGTACTGCGGAACGGTCATGGTGAAGCGGGGGTTGAGGATGGTGAACTTGGGGTAGAGGGCCGGGCCGAACACTTTGCCCAATTTGAATCCCGCCTTGCGGTTGGTGATGACGCTGCCGCCGTTCATCTCGCTTCCCGTTCCCACCATGGTGAGCACGGAACCCACGGGGACCGTCTGGCACGTGGGGTTGCCCTGCTTCACCCAGTACTTCTCCCAAGGCTCCTCCTCGCAGTAGGCGGAGGCGCTCACGCCCTTGGCGTAGTCGATGGTGGAGCCGCCGCCAACGGCCAGGATGAGGTCGACCTTGTTCTCCCGCACCAGTTGGCAGCCCTCTTGCACCTTCTCGTAGGTGGGGTTGGGCATCACGCCGGCATCCTCCACAACGGTCTTGCCCGCAGTTTTCAGGGCGGCAACCACCGCGTCGTAGATGCCGTTGCGTTTGATTGAACCGCCGCCGTAGCTGAGCATCACCGTCGGGCCATAGTTCTTCAGTTCATCAATCAGATGGTTCATAGCATCCTCGCCGAAGTACAGCTTCGTGGGATTGTGATAAATGAAATTTCCTTGCATGGTATTCTGATGTTTAGTTGTTTTAAATGATATTCTTATATTTCGCCTTTTACAAAGGATCGATAGTTTTCGGGACTGACTACAGTGAATGTGTGGTCGGGATAAGCCTTTGCAAAAGTGTCGGTCAACCGGGGATGTTTGCCCTCGTTCCATTTAAACTCGTAGGTATGCAGCACACCGTCAATGTCTTCGATATAATCTATTTCTTGCTGCTGTTGTGTGCGCCAGAAATAACTTTTTCCGTAAAAACTGTTGTATGCATTATGTTTCAGTCTCTCGGCGATGATGTAATTCTCCCACAAGGCACCAGTGTCGTTCCTTAGCGCCAGAGGTTTATAGTCGCCTATCAGAGCGTTGCGCACACCGTTGTCGTAGAAGTATATCTTCCGGCTTTTCTTTAGCTCGGAACGCACATTGCGGCTAAATGAGCGTAGGTGGAATACAACGTATGACTTTTCTAATAGGTCGATATATCGTTGGACGGTTGCAGTGTTCAACCCCAGCAGGCGGCCCAGCTCATTGTATGATACTTCGCTACCAATCTGAAGAGCCAAAGCCTGAAGCAGTTGCTCTATGATTTCAGGTTTACGTACATCCTGAAAAGAGAATATATCTTTGTAAAGATAGCTGCCCACAAGTTCCGTCAAAGTCTCCCGCTCTTCACCTGAGTTATTAACTACTTCAGGATAGGAGCCGTAGATTAACCGCCGCTCCAACATACGCCGTTCCTCCTGCTCACCAAACTCATTGAAGAGCTCTTCGCAAGAGAAAGGATACATCACATATTCATATTTCCGGCCGGTTAGAGGCTCGTTGATGGAATTAGACATCTCAATAGCCGATGACCCAGTGGCGATGACCTGCTTTTCTGGGTAGTTGTCAATCAGCAGTTTTAGTGTGATACCAATGTTTTTTATGCGCTGAGCCTCATCTATCAATATTAAGTTGGCATCACCGATTTCAGCTTTTAGCTCTGTAGAGGTAGGTTCGGTCAGCCTACGTCGTACGTCTGGTTCATCGCAGTTCCATTCGAGCACCTTGTTTTTAGTATCGGAAACTAACATTTTCAGCAGTGTGGTTTTCCCAACCTGCCGTGGACCAATCACAATAATGGCCTTATTGCGATATAATCTTTTTTCAATCAAGTTCTTAAGCAGCCGTTCTATCATGATTCTTTAGTCTTTTCCGACTGCAAAGATACTAAGAATTTTCGATTATAATAGAAAATTCTTATAAGATTTGTCGATTATAATAGAAAATTAAGACAATTATTCCATTAACATGATTATTGGCACGGTCCTTTTTATTCCGTTCTTTGTCGGATATCGGTAAATTCCTACTTGATAGAAGCATTCTTTAGAAGAGGCAGTTACTATCTGCTGATCGTAATATGGGGTACCATCTTCGTTATATAATAAAACTACAGGCCCTGCGATATTAGGGAGATAACCATTGTCAAATTCCCAGGCCAAAGCATAACCGTCTTCTAAAGCTTGGAATACTTGATAGCTTGAACAGTCCATGACATCACCGACTTCTTCGAAGAACTCCAAGCCATCGGGAGTGTGTTGACGGTTACTAATACCAATAATGAATAAAACGGTTATGGTGATGACAATACCAGTTAGCACACCGAGTATGTAAACCCAAATCTTTTTCATACTATTGTTATTTAAAGGTCGTCAATTGCACTGGAACGGACTTTGTCTCCGTTAGTATTGTCCTCGTATAATAGAATAACATGGCATTCCATCATGTCGTTATGTTCAATTCGTAATTCAATAATACCGCTCTCGGTTGAGAAATCGGTAATATACCTACATCTGTCATTTTTGACATAATGCATCTTAATGTCATCGCTATAATCACCACTTCCGTAGGATTGGAATTCTTCAACAACAGATGTGGGCTCGCCATATTTCTGTGTAAGCATTTCTTTTAACGATGAATAGTCATTGTATAGTCGAATCCAAGTATCTTGTTCTGGAAATATGACCCCTACGCGATACACATAGCCTGACTCATGTGCTATAGCGGCAATAGAGCAACCTTTATGGGCGGCAAATTCTCCTTTAAATAAGGCAACCCCTTGTTCCGTACCGAGATAGGTAAGACCTTTCTGTTTCAGTTTGCCGACAAATGTACTCAATGTTCCGTCAATTGGAACACCTTTGAATGTAAGGTGTTCTGTCTGTGCAGTGGCAGATAAGCAAGACAAAAGCATCAATAGGACAACTAGTTTTCTCATAATGATATGTGGTATTAAAAATTATAACCTAATTTTAAAGTGATTACCATTGGTGTAAGTGTACCGAGTTGGTAGCTCATTTTAGTTGGTTGACCTTCTCCATCATCAGCTGTTATTGTAGAAGAGACATCTCCATTGCCTAAATAATAGTAAAATGCGGACAGGGATAATTTCTCAGTAATACAAATACCGACACCCAAACGGAACGCCATTGCACCTTTTGCTGCATAAGAAAGAGTCTCTTTCATTTTGAGGGAAATGGATTGACCGCGATAGAGACAGCTAATTCTTTCCGTGTATTGTATTGGGGAGAGTAGTCTAAGATTGTAACCAATATTCCCCTCAGCGAATGCACTTATTCCGTTTTGAAAGGGTAATGCGTACCGAAGACCTACTAAGATTGGAATATTGTAATATGCACCGCTCCAATCCAATGAACAAGAAGAAACGATTGAAGACCCACCCTCATTTGCAATCTCTTGTCGACTGCTTGCATCTATCATGTAACTCAACTGTGTTAAACACGATTTTGCAGTACTATTAAGAGGATTATAATGTATATCAAATGAAACAGCAAAACTAAGCCGTTCGAATTGTAGGGGGAAAAGAACTATGCTACCAAGACTTAGTCCAGTGGCTGCTGCCCCATTACATTAATAGTATTTTCATCGAATAAAGCACAATCTGTTTCTAAATTTTTATCATATGTCATCTTGGCAAAACTCCCAATAGGGAAAGATCCCCCAATGTTAATTGACCACGCTGCTTTCTTCTGAGCAAATGTACTAATGCAAATTAGCATTGAAAAAGTAATTAATAGAATGTTCTTCATAGCCGTTACATAAATAATGCCTACTCTTTGATGCAGTTTTCGGCTTTCCTGCTTGTTTTGTTATGAGCAGGAAACAGGTGTTTTTCAGTAAGGGGTATAAAGAAAGGCGTAAATCCTTTTTTGCCACTTATTCTTAGTGTGGGTGTCTGGAGTACCTTGAAACAAATAAGTGGGAAAGAATCCACGCCAACGCGTGAACTATCCGCCTTCTTTTTCCCGTTTCTTGGTAAAAGTTTTCCAGACGTTTACACTAAGGAAACAAGAGCGTCGAGCTCAATATGTCTTTGTTTTACTATTGCTTACATGTCAATTCTGTTTTTTGTTCAACTATGCAAAGATATACAATTATTCTGATTTGGCAAAATGAATCTATTATTTTTTGAAAAATAATGAGACTCTGAGTAGTGATGTATTAGAATATACTTCTTTTGTAATATAGAAAAACGGTATGAATTACTGGATTATAAATAGAAAAAAGTGATGCTTTTCTGGATTAGCAGCTCTTTTTGGAAGAAACAGGAATGCTCCTGTTGGTATTCCAAGAATTATTTGTACCTTTGCAGCGGTATTAATCTTAAGTATTATTGCTGTATGTGGAATGGCGACAATGTCTTGCAGGTGCTTGGTGGCTCTTTGGGCGCTGCCGAGGTTGGGACTCTTGCCAAGGAGGTGCCTTGTTCGCTGCTGCTGACGTGTCTTGATGATGCAGACATCCGTGTGGCACGCAATGCCGCTTGGGTGCTGACCCACAAGCCTCTGTCCGAAATCCGCATGCTCCCGCCCGACAGGCTTATCGACTTGGCTCTTACCACATCGGACACCTCGCTCCGGAGGCTTGTACTCTGCTTGGTGGAGAAGATACCCATGAGCCAAGAAGGGATGCGTACCGACCTCCTCGACTTCTGTCTGCTGCACATGCGCTTGCCACAGGAGCCTCCCGGCGTGCAGGCTCTCTGCATGAAACTCGCCTACAGCATGTGCAGCCCCTATCCCGACCTGGTGCGCGAGTTTCAGGAGACTCTCAGCATTATGCAGCCCGAGCTGTACAAGCCCGGAGTGCGGCACCTGATAAACAAAATGAAAAAAGAAAGGTGAAAAGATGTACAAACATTCTTTTCACCTTTCACATTCCTATTCGTAAAGTGCTTACACTTCGGCTTTCACCTGCTCGGCCAGTTCGTTGGCGCGGGCTTCGGTGTGGGCTTCGCTGTAGATGCGGATGATGGGCTCCGTGTTGCTCTTGCGCAGGTGCACCCATCCGTCCTCGAAGTCTATCTTCACGCCGTCGATGGTGGTCACCTTGCAGCCGGGAGTGGCGTTGTACTTGTCGGCCAGCCGTTTCAGTAGGCCGTCAACGTCCATGCCCGCGGTGAGGTCGATGCGGTTCTTGGAGATGATATAGTCGGGATAGGTCTTGCGCAGCTCGCTCACCTTCATGCCGCGTTTGGCAAGCAGTGTGAGGAACAGTGCCACGCCCACCAGCGCGTCGCGGCCATAGTGCAGGGCGGGGTAGATGACGCCTCCGTTGCCTTCGCCGCCTATGATGGCTCCAGTCTTGCGCATCAGCGTGGTGACGTTCACCTCGCCCACGGCGGCAGCGTTATACTCGCAACCGGCATACTGACGTGTCACATCGCGCAGGGCGCGTGAGGAGGAGAGGTTCGACACCGTATTGCCGGGCGTGTGTTGCAGCACGTAGTCCGCCACGCTCACCAGCGTGTACTCCTCGCCGAACATTTCACCCGTCTCGCAGACCAGGGCAAGACGGTCCACGTCGGGATCAACCACGACGCCCAGATCGCACCTGTTCTCGCGCACCACGCGGGATATGTCGGTAAGGTTGGCGGGTATCGGCTCAGGGTTATGTGCAAAGTGGCCTGTGGGGTCGCAGTTCAGTTCCACAACCTCCTTCACGCCCAAGGCGCGCAGCAGCTTGGGGATGGCCAGACCGCCGGTGGAGTTGACGGCATCCACTGCCACGCGGAATCCCGCCTTGCGGATGGCTTCAACGTCCACAAGCTCCAAGGCCAGCACCCGTTCGATATGGTGCTCAATCGTGGTGTTGTCTTCGGTCACCTGACCCAGTTCGTCCACTTCGGCATAGTTCAGCTCATCGCTCTCGGCCAGGCGCAACACCTCGGCACCCTCGGCGGCGTCGATAAACTCGCCGCGGGCGTTGAGCAGCTTCAGGGCGTTCCAGTGCTTGGGGTTGTGGCTGGCAGTGATGATGATGCCGCCGTCGGCATGCTTGTCTATTACGGTCATCTCCGTTGTGGGAGTTGTGGAGAGGCCTGTCTCTATCACGTCAATGCCCATGCCCTGCAGGGTGCCCACTACCAGTCGGTCCACCATGGCGCCGGACAGGCGTGCATCGCGTCCCACCACCAAGGTGAGCCGTTTTCCTCCGGCACGCTGGCCGAGGAATGTGGCAAAGGCTGAAGTGAATTTCACCACGTCGAGGGGGCTCAACCCCTCGCCCGGACGGCCACCTATCGTGCCGCGGATACCAGATATTGATTTGATTAAGCTCATAAATTATAACGTTTTAATAATTTGTCCTTTTTTCTTATTTTTGCTATAACGCATCTCCGCCGCTATTATTGCCTCGCCCAGCGTTTTTTTCGTATTTTGGACTCGTTAGTCTGCACCGACGGGGGCACCAGCCGCCAGCACATGGCTGAGGAATAACCCGCAGCCACGAGCGTGCCTCCTGGGAGCCCAGAAAAGGTTTTTTTGAAAAAAACTTCTGCTGTCTCGGATTTTTTTTGTATATTTGCCAGTTACAAAATAATAAACTAAAAAGCCTATCCTTTTGTTCCCCAAACGGATAGGCGAATTATGACGTATTATGCATATCGCTATTGCAGGAAATATTGGCTCGGGAAAGACGGCACTGACAAAATTGTTGGCCCGCCACTATGGGTACAGACCCATCTATGAGTCGACGGAGACGAACCCGTATATCAACAGCTTTTATGAGGATATGCGCCGATGGTCGTTCAACATACAGATATACTACCTCCACACTCGCACTCGCCAACTGTTGGACATCCGCAAGGAGAGCAAGAACATCATTCAAGACCGCACATTGTATGAGGATGCCTATATCTTTACGCCTAACCTGCACGCCATGGGCCTGATGAACACGCGCGACTTTGACAATTACCAGCACACTTTTGAACTGGTGTCGTCGTTTCTGCAACCGCCCGATTTGCTGATATACCTAAGAGCCGATGTGCCCACGCTGATACGCCACATTCAGGCCCGCGGACGCGAGTATGAGAACAGCATCCGGCTGGACTATCTCACGGGGCTGAACAAGCGCTATGAGGACTGGATGGAGAAATACAACAAGGGGAAATACATCATTGTGGACTTGACGAAGTTGGACTTCGTGGCTCACGATGAGGACCTGGGCGTGGTGTATAATATGATTGATGCTGAAATAAACTCGTTATTCTCATAATATGAAAGTATTGGCCATAATCCCCGCACGGTACGCATCTACCCGTTTCCCCGGCAAGCCGCTGGCTCTGCTGGGAGGCAAGCCTGTGGTGCAATGGGTGTGGGAGCGCGTTTCGGCTGTGCCGGAGCTGACGGATGCTGTGGTGGCCACCGACGACGAACGGATAGTGCGTGCGGTGGAGGCTTTCGGTGGACGTGTGATGATGACGGGAAGCCATCACCGCAGTGGTACTGACCGTTGTGGCGAGGTGGTGGAACGGCTCAAGGAGCAGGGGCAGACCTACAACGTGGCCATCAATGTGCAGGGCGACGAGCCCTTTGTGCAGGCTGAACAGCTACGCACCCTGGTGGGCTGTTTTGCCGATGAGAAGACGAGCATCGCCACGCTGAAGACTGCCATCCGCAGCACGGAGGAGTTGCTGTCCGCCAACAATGTGAAGGTGGTATGCGACAGGCAGGGTAGGGCCCTCTATTTCAGCCGCCAGCCATTGCCGCACCTGCGCGGAGTGGAGCAGGACCGCTGGATTGTGAGCCAACCGTACTACAAGCACGTGGGTATCTATGCCTTCCGCACTTCGACACTGGCCGAGCTGGTGCGGTTGCCTCAGTCGGCTTTGGAACGGAGTGAGTCGCTTGAGCAGCTGCGATGGTTAGAGAACGGCTACACTATCAGTGTCAGGGAGACGTTGGCAGCCAACATAGGCATTGACACGCCGGAGGACATGGAGGCCGCGGAACGCTATTTGAATGACATACAGAACGAAAAATAATTAAGTATATGAATATAACAGATCTTATTGTAGAATTCATCCAACAGGGTAATGTTGTTGAGTTTCCTGGCATGGGAACATTGTCCAGCAGCAATGTCAGTGCCCATCACGATGCCTCCACCGGCACCTACCATCCCGCACGTCGCACGGTGACAATGGTGGAAACACTGACGGGAAACAAGGCCATAGTGCGCCGTATTGCCGAGAAGGAGTGCGTCACAAACGAGATTGCCGAGCAGATGTGGATCAACTATATCGCAGCATTGAAGGACAAGCTCCAGCGCAATGCCAGCGGACATGAGTTCCCCGGCATTGGTAGCATGCGTTATGTGGGTAGTAAGGTTAGGTTTGATGCCATTGAAGGATTGGATTTGGATGCCGGCAAGAAACATGAGCAGCCATTGGAGAATATATCCACCTACACGCCTAAGGCTGTTGTAGACCCTTTCGCCGCCTTCGACAAGCCCGCCGCCCCCAAGGCCCCCGCTCCCGAGGTGAAGGAGGAACCCGCTCCTGCCCCCGTGGATGAAAAACCGGTGGAGACCCCCGCACCCCAGCCCGCTCCGGAGCCCGTCAAGGTGGAAGTTCCCAAGGAGGAGGCCCCCAAGGCTCAGCCCGTCAAGGTTGAAGTGCCCGTGACGGAGCCCGTGAAGGCCGAGGCACCGAAGGTCGCTGCCCCGCAGTCCGATCACCTGTCGGAGGTGAAACGCATGCTGGACGAGATCCCCGCTTCACCCAAGGACGCCAAGGAGGCTCGCCGTGCAGAGAAGGCTGCCGCCAAGGCTGAGAAAGAGGCTCGCAAAGCCGCCGAGGAAGCCCGCAAGGCTGCCGAGGAAGCCGAGCGCAACGCCGCCAAGGCAAAGGAAAAAGAGGCTCAGAAAGCCGCCAAAGAGATGGCAAAGAACGAGCGTGCCATGCTGAAAGCCGAGGAGCCGAAAAAGCAAAAGAAAGAAAAGAAAAAGAAGAAACACGGTTGGTTGTGGATTGTCATCATCCTGCTGTTGTTGCTGTTGGCAGCTGCTGCCTGGTGGTTCTTTGGCAAGAACCATGCCCCCGCCACGAAGGGTGTCTCTTACGCACAGGATGTGGATCTGGTCTATCCCGAGCCTTTCACCGCCGAGGACTACCCGCTGTTGATGTTTCAGGAACAAGACATTTTATATAATGTAGGCCACCTGCACAACTATATGGAGGACTACGTGCATACGTTCTTGGCTGCCCACCATTACTCCAATGCCTTCGCACCGATGATGGCAAAGGTGGACGAGTATGCTGACGCCCGTCTGCATGAGCTGATGGTTGAAGGCTACAGCCCCAAGCGTTTCTTCCCGCACGACAATTTCTGGCTGAAGAGCCATTATGTGGCTTACAAGTCGGCAGGTGCCCGCTACTACCGCTACAAGGTACAAGGCGAACTGATGGATTTGGATCTGCTTGACGGCATGCTGAACGATGTGGTGATGACTTTGGGTCTGCGTGCTGACGGCTTCCGTCAGGGACGCGGTGGTGACGACGGTGCTGTGGCAGGTGCGGGCCGTGCTCAGGCTGTCAAGCCCGTGACCGACAAGCCTTACGAAGAGGTCGTCCCCGAGGCTCCTACCTTCAAGAACAGCAAACAGGGCTTCGACATCGTGGCTGGATTCTTCACCTCGAAGAAGTCGGCCAACAAGTGCGCCAACCAGCTGAAAGCTTTAGGCAGCGATGCCTACATTATCAGCAAGTCCGGTGGCTACTATGTGAGCATGGGTTCTGCCCCCACTCGCACTGCCGCCGAGTCTTTGGAGAAGCACATCAAGTCGTGGTATAAGAGCGACGTGAAGATTTATAATTTCAACGAATAAACTTTTCTGCCGCCGCAATAACAGCCTATGGGTCATCATAAGTTAGAGAGATTTGCCGAGAACCTGACCTTCCCCAATCTGTTTCAGGTTTCGTTCGAGCAATTGAAAACTGAGGGGTTTGCCCTGAGGGGCAGATGGTGCGACCATTTCGGCAACCACAACCCCATCACTTTGGAGCTGGGCTGCGGCAAGGGCGACTACACAATCAGTCTGGCCCGTATTCATCCCGACCGCAATTATGTGGGGGTGGACATCAAGGGTGCCCGTCTTTGGCGTGGCGCCAAAACGGGTGTCGAAGAACAAATGGGTAATGTGGCTTTCATCCGCACGCGTATTGAGTTGATAGAGAACTTCTTTGCCGAGGATGAGGTGTCGGAGATTTGGGTCACCTTCCCTGACCCACAGCCCAAGAAAGAATTCAAACGGCTGACGTGTGAGCGTTTCTTAATCTACTACAAGAAGTTCCTCAAGCCGGGCTCCCCCATTCACCTGAAGACTGATTCGCTGGAGCTGCACCAATACACCCGCGACGAGGTGATTGCCCCTGCGGGCTACAGGGTGGAGTACGCCACGGAGAATCTTTATGCCACTCCCGCCGACGAGCACCCAGAAATCGAGTGCCTTCGCGAGGCACAGATGACGCAGACCTTCTACGAGCGCATGTTCCTTGCCGAGGGGAAGCCCATCACCTACATCAAATTCTTTGTCAAATAGAACAGTAAACAATTAATTGTATAATAATATAAAAGTAACTATTTATGTCAGGACACAACAAATGGTCAAAAATTAAGAGAGCCAAAGGTGCAGCCGATGCCAAGCGCTCTAAACAGTATTCCAAAATTCTGAAAGAGGTAGCCGTAGCCGTCCGCGAGAGCGGTCCTGATCCCGACAGCAACCCCCGCCTCCGTCTGTTGGTGCAGAATGCCCGTGGCTGCAACATGCCCAAGGACACCCTGATGCGTGCCATCAACAAGGCCAGCGACAAGGATGCCGCCGTCTTGCAGGAAATCACCTTCGAGTGCCACGCCAATCACGGCATCGCCCTCTTCATCGAATGCTTGTCGGACAACAACATGCGTACTGTTGCCAACATCCGCAGCATTATGAACAAGAATGGCGGCACCATGGAGACCAATGGCAGCCTGAGCTTCCTGTTTACCCGTAAGGGCGTTTTCGTCATCCCCCGCAAGCCCGACATGGATATCGACGAGCTGGAAATGACCCTCATTGACGGTGGTCTGGAAGAGATGGAAGTCGACGACGATTACATCACCCTCTACACCGCTTACGAGGACTTCGGCAACATGGTGAAGATGCTTGAGGAACTGCACATCGAGTGTGAGAGTGCCGAACTGCAGCGCATCCCCAACACCACCCGCACCATCGACGAAGACTCCATGCGCAAGGTGCTGAAGGTTATCAACATGCTCGAAGAGGACGATGATGTCACCAACGTCTTCCACGACATGGAGATTCCCGACGATTTCGAAGAGGAATAATGAAACTATACATAGTCCCCACACCAGTAGGCAACCTCGGCGACATGACTTTCCGTGCCGTCGAGGTGCTGAAGGGGGCAGACCTCATATTGGCCGAAGACACACGCACTTCGCGTGTGGTGATGCAGCATTATGGCATCACCACCCCGTTGCAGCCCTACCATATCTTCAACGAGCATCAGACGCTGCACCGCGTGGTGGAGCGCTTGCTCAGTGGGCAGGTCATCGCCTTGGTGACCGATGCTGGCACCCCCGGCATTAGCGACCCCGGTTTCCTGCTGGTGCGTGAGGCAGTCCGCAACGGCATCCCTGTGGAGACCCTTCCGGGTGCCACGGCTTTTGTGCCCGCCTTGGTGGACAGCGCCCTGCCCTGCGACAGGTTTGTCTTCCTTGGGTTCCTGCCTCACAAGAAAGGCCGCCAAACGGCCATCAAGCTCTTGGCCGAAGAGAAGCGCACCATGGTCATCTACGAGTCTCCCTACCGCTTGGTGAAGCTTCTGGACGAACTTATCGCCGTCCTTGGCGAGGAACGCCAGGTGAGCGTCTCGCGCGAGATTAGCAAGCTCCACGCCGAAACAATGCGCGGAACCCTCAGGGAGGTGCATGACCATTTCGCCGCCAAAGAGGTGAAGGGCGAGATAGTCGTTGTCCTCTCAGCCGAGAGCGACGCCGCTGTCAGTGAAGAAGAAAAGGATACAGAATAGTTTTAAAGTGTAACAACATGCCATACGACGTTTTTCTCAACCGCCTCCTCTGTGCGCTGCTGGGAGGTGTACTTATCGGCATCGAGCGCCAGCTGCGCAAACGCAATGCCGGTCTGGCTGTCAACGCACTGGTCTCCGTAGGTGCGTGCCTCTTCATCTTGTTGTCCGAAAGCGTTATCGCTGCTGCTGTCCAGTCGGGTGGCCCCGTCAATAACGATAACCTCCGTGTCCTCTCCCAGGTGGTCACGGGTGTCGGCTTTCTTGGTGCCGGCGTTATTATGAAGGACGGTCTCAACATCCACGGCCTCAACAGTGCCGCCACCGTCTGGTGCAGTGCCGCTGTCGGCTGCATGTGTGGCTATGGTCTCTGGATCCAGTCCGGCATTGCCGTGCTGGTCATCCTTTTTATCAACTGGGTTATTAAAAACATTGAAATATATCTGGAAAAACGGAACCAAGACAATAAGAACTGAAACATTTTTGTCCTTTTTGCGTATAAGCAATAGCAGCAGCTTCCTCTCTGCGCCAGGCTTGCAAGGAATCCTTGCCTCTCTGCGCTTAGGTTCCTGCTGTTTCAACTAAGATTACTAAGTATTGAGATGGATTTATTAAAGGATTTAGACATTTTCGAGGCAGACGATTCCGACGCCTTCTCTGCCCGTGCCGAGATTATACCCCTTATCACCAAAGAGGACGAGTCCTTCCTGCTCAACGAGGACTCCATCCCCGACGATATGCCTTTGCTGCCCCTCCACGGCAACGTCCTTTTCCCCGGCGTAGTGCTGCCCATCGGTGTGAGCCGCAAGGCCTCGCTCCGTTTGCTCCGCGATGCCGAGAAGAACCATGAGCGCATTATCGTTGTCGCCCAGCGCAACGATAACCAGCTCCCCGAGATGGACGACCTTTACCAAATCGGCGTCATAGCCCGCGTGCTCCGTGTCATTGAGCTTCCGCGCGACAACCACCTTGCCATCATTCAGGGCACCATGAAATGCCAGCTCCTCAGCATCACTGCCGAAGAGCCCTACTACCGTGGTTGCGCCGTTCTTATCGACGAGAACAACCATCAGCCACGCTCCCGTTCCTTCCACAATCGCGTCCTTGCCATCCGCAAGGAATACTCCGACATGGAGCAGATGAAAAACAACGGTGTGGGCCTCAACCCCAAGGATATTTTCAACTCCCTCGGCAACATCACCAGCGACAAAATCCTTATCAACTTCATCGCCTCCCATCTCGACATCCCCGTCAAGCCCAAGCAGGAGATGCTCGATGCCGACGGCTACGACCGCCGCTCCATCATGCTCCTCGAACAGCTCCAGAAAGAGAATGACTATTACCGCGTGCGCGACGACATCCAGGGCAAAACCCGTCAGGAACTGGACCGCCAGCAGCGCGAGTATTTCCTCAACCAGCAGATGCGCGTCATCCAGGACGAACTGGGAGGAGCCTCATCCGACAAGGATATAGAGCGCCTGGTGGCACGTGCGCAAAAGAAAAAGTGGGGCAAGGAAGCCCAGGACGCCTTTAATCACAGTATCGAAAAGCTCCGTCGCACCTCCCCCCAGACCCCTGACTATACCGTCGAACTCAATTATGCCGAGCTCCTCCTCGACATGCCGTGGAATGTCTACAGCAAGGACGACCTCCGCACTTCCCATGCCCGGAAAGTCTTGGACCGCGACCACTACGGCATGGAGAAGGTCAAGGAGCGCATCATCGAATACATCGCCGTCCTCAGTCTCAAGGACGACATGAAGAGTCCCATCCTCTGCCTTGTTGGCCCTCCGGGCACTGGCAAGACCTCCCTCGGCAAGAGCATTGCCGAAGCCATGCACCGCAAATATGTCCGTGTGGCCCTTGGCGGTCTCCACGACGAGGCCGAAATCCGTGGCCACCGCAAGACCTATGTGGGCGCCATGCCCGGTCGTATTGTCCAGAGCCTGAAGAAAGCCGGTGTCAGCAACCCCGTCTTTGTCCTCGACGAGATTGACAAAGTGCAGGGCATGAGCCACAACGGCGACCCCACCTCGGCCCTCCTCGAAGTTCTTGACCCGGAACAGAACAAGGCTTTCCACGACAACTACCTCGAACTTGATTACGACCTCTCCCACGTCCTCTTCATCGCCACGGCCAACACCCTCAGCACCATCCAGCCCGCCCTGTTGGACCGTCTTGAGGTCATCGACCTTAGTGGCTACATCCTTGAAGAGAAGCTCGAAATAGCCCAGCGTCATCTCATCCCCCGCCAGCTCAAAGAGCATGGCTTCACCCGTCGCGACCTCAAGTTTAGCAACGACCTGCTCAAAGTCATTATTAATGATTACACGCGCGAGAGCGGGGTTCGCCAACTCGAAAAGACTATCGCCAAAATCATTCGACGTCGTGCTGTCCAGAAGGCCGAAGGCAATGAATTCTCCCGCGACGTCAAGCAGGAGGAGCTCAAGGACATCCTCGGCCTCCCCATCCACAACAGCGAGCGCCGTGGCAAGGAACCCAAGGTGGGCGTTGTCACCGGCCTGGCATGGACCCAGGTGGGCGGTGAGATTCTTTTTATCGAATCCAGCATCAGCAAAGGCAAAGGCACCCTCTCCATGACCGGCAACCTCGGCGACGTGATGAAGGAGTCCGCCACCCTTGCTTTCGAGTACATAAAGGCCAATGCCGACCGCTTTGGCATTGATGCTGAGAAGCTGGAAAACAGCAATATCCACATCCATGTTCCCGAGGGTGCAACGCCCAAGGACGGCCCTTCGGCGGGCATCACCATGTTCGTGGCCATGGTCTCCGCCTTCACCCAGCGCAAGGTCATCCCCACCGTTGCCATGACAGGCGAGATCACCCTGCGTGGGGCTGTCACCCCCGTGGGGGGCATCAAGGAGAAAATCCTTGCCGCCAAGCGGGCCGACATCACCGACATCATCCTCTGCGAGGACAACCGGCGCGACATTGAGGAAATCCCCGCTGACTATCTCAAAGGCCTCACGTTCCACTATATCACCGACATGGAGGAAGCTCTTCCCATTGCCTTTGGCCAATAGCACGCCATGAAACGTCTTCTGCTCATACTCCTCCTCTTGGCCCTAATGCCGTTGTCCCGCCTCTGGGCGCAGGCTCCCATTGTGGTCACCCCGGTCAGCGGCCTTTCACTCCCGTGGGGGCTCAGCAACCTCTCCGTGGTCGACGGCCATCTGTTTGCTTACCAGAACGGTGTGCTTGTCTCCGCCGTCACCTCAGGCAGTGTCGTCACTTCCCTCAGCCCGGACACTGTGCTCACCCCGCTCTGTCCCGGAGCCAACTATGTGGTGCGCAACGGTGCCGACAGTCTGCTCTATTTCACCACCCTCAACGAGTCTGAACCCAGCAGCTTCAACGTCCACACCAATGCCCGCTTCTTCAAGAACCGCCAAGTGGAACTCAAGTCGTGGTTTCGCGAAGTCACCCATCCCATCTTCACTGCCGACGGCACCACGGTCATCTTTTCCGCCAAGGGCAAGGTGGGGCTCGGAGGCAACGACCTCTGGTGCTCCTTCTGGAACGGCAAGCGCTGGAGCAAGCCCGTCAATATGGGCAATATCATCAATACCCCGGGCGACGAGATCTGCCCCGTTTTCTATGGCAACTACCTCCTCTTTGCCTCCAATGGTGTGCCCGGCGCCCTTCCTGGGTTCCATCTTTACGCTGTCAGGTTCCCTTCTGGCAGCAAAGCGGACGATGTCATCTTTGCCAACTATGTCGTCCAGCCCCTGCCTCAACCCCTCAACAGTGCTGGCGACGACACGGAGCTTGCCTTCGACCCCGCCACGGGTCGTGGCTATTGGCTCTCCACCCGCCACGGTCTTCAGCAGCTCTTCACCTTCACTGGCCGGCTTGACGGCGTGATACTCTCCGGCACCGTCACCGACTCCCGTGGCAACCCCGTTCCCCAGGCCGATGTCCGTCTGTTCTCATCGGGGCGTTTGGTGGCCGAAGTCGCCACCGACTCGGCGGGCTCCTACAGCCTTTTTGCACATCCCGCCGACGGCTACACCCTTAAGGTGTCCAAGCCCGACTTTTTCCGTTATGTCAAGTCTGTTTCACTCTACCGCTCCAACGAGGAACTTCTCATTGCCTCACAGACCCACAATGTCACCCTCGCTCGGCTGCCCTTTGGCCGCGTCATGGTGTTCGACAATATCTTCCGCGAGAGCGGCGACATCGAGCTGACTCCGCAGTCCGAAGAGGCCTTGCAGCCTATTGTCGATTATCTCCGCGACAATCCTAACGTTGTGGCAGAGTTCACGTTATACAGTTCCCAGGTGGCCGACCAGATGTATGCAAATCTTGTTATTGAACGGAGAATCAGCAATCTACAGCATTATATGAAATCGTGCTTACCCTCAGGTGTTCGCATTTTGTATAAAAACGGTGTCGAAAACGGTCAAAAATCACCTCTTGGCGAGGTGGGAGATGCTGTTTTTATTGAATTATTTGGTGACTAATATTGCTCTGTAATATAGGTTGTTGTCCCCTGTTTTCGGTTTTTCGTGAAACTTTTTTTGAAAAAAAATTTGGTCAGAATAAAAAAAAGTAGTACTTTTGCAACCGTTTTCGAGAGGAGATAATCACCTACGGAACAAATCAAGTTCGGGGCGTGGCGCAGTTGGCTAGCGCACTTGCATGGGGTGCAAGGGGTCGAAAGTTCGAGTCTTTTCGCCCCGACTTAGAAAGGAAGAAGGAGTTTCATTGAAACTCCTTCTTTTTTTGTTAAGTTTTTTTATTATCCTGTACAATAATTTCCCCGGCCTTGCGTTATCGACTGAAACTAAAAATATATTACTATGAAGAAATTTTATATTCTTTTGATTGCCATGGCTCTCACCGCCGGCACCGCTTTTGCCCAGAGCAACGACTCTATTGAGCGTGCCAAGCAGCAGGAAGCCTTGATGAAACAACAACAGAAAGAACAGCAGGAACTGCTCAAACAGCAGCAGAAAGAGCAGGAACAGCTGCAAAGAGAGCAACAGAAGGCTGCCCAGAAGGCTCAGGAAGAGCGCATGAAGGAACAGCAGAAACTGCAGCAGGAGCAGCAGAAAGAAGCTGAGAAGGCCGCCAAGAAAGAGCAGGACCGCATTAAACGCGAGCAAACCAAGGCTGAGAACAAAGCCAAAGCCGAGCAGAAAAAGGCCGAGAAGAAGCGCAAACGCGAGGAACATTACACTGCATGGAACCGTCGTCCTAACTTCACCGCCGACCCGTATGTCAGCATCGTTTCCGCCCGTCGTATCTATACCCAAAACAGCCTCTACAACAGTGTGGGTGCCAACGTGGGTGTCACCTTCGACTACCACCGCCCCATTGCCAAGCGTTGGGACTTCAATGTCGGCATCGGCTATCGTTTCACCTACCTCACTTATAGCCACCTCTTCAACCAGGCCGATGTTGACAAGGGTATCACCCTCAACTCTTTCGCTGGCAAAGAGCAGTCGAGACAGTACAGCACTATCTTCGTTCCCATCAAGCTCAGCCATATCAACAAGGACAACAACCATGGCTGGTATATTGGCGTCGCTCCCGGTTTCAATTTCCCGAAACTGAGAGCTGAAGGTGCTCAGTTCAACCGTTTCCGTGTTGACGCCAGCATCGGTACGCAAAGCCGCTGGTTCATCTTCTCCCCGGGTACGGAAATTTATTTCAACCTGCTTCCCACCTACACCTCGGGCAACAAAAAGATCCACGAATTCGGCATCCGCTTCGTTTTGTAAACTTTTTCTATCTTTATCCCAGGGCTCTGCATTTATGCAGAGCCTTTTTTGTTTTCATTCCGCCTCTCCGACGGCTCTTCAACCCTCGTTCAACGCTCCTTCTATATTGATTCAATATTGAACGAGCGTTGAAAGGGCGTTGATGAAATGTTGAAGTGGTTGATAACGTGTGTTTAGGAAAATCGCATACTCCCTTTTTCGTGGGGCTAAAGATACAGCCGTTTTTTGTGTTGCATACGGCTCGTTGCCTCCGGCGTGACAGCGTGTCGCTACCAGTCCCCGTCGGTCCCCTTGCTTCGCCAACATTCTCCCAACACACTGCTGCAAAGCTTTTTCAATCAAGGGAAATCCCGGCGGGACGTTGGGTCAATCCATGCCGGGCAGCAATTGAATGAATTTTTTTTTGTGTCAGCGCACAATAATACAACTTTGTTTGCGTTATGGAACTAAAAAATTAATTATAAACAAAGTTCTATAATTATGGAAAAGCACGAAATGAAAGAACTAACCCGCTCGGAGGAGCAGGTGATGCAAGCCATTTGGGCAGTGGGGCAGGGGTTTGCCAACGAGATTGTGGCGGCCATGGAGGAGCCAAGGCCGGCCTATAATACCATTCTTACTATAGTAAGGATTTTGGAGACCAAGGGTTTTGTGGGACATGAGACATTCAACCGTTCCAATCGCTACTACCCTTTGATAAGTCGTGAGGACTAC
>ONJQ01000043.1 GCA_900318175.1 uncultured Bacteroidales bacterium
TGAAGGCTGTTTTATCGGGTATGGCGCAGCGATTCAGGCCGGAACTATTTTGGGAAAGCATTGTATTGTCGGATCTAACGCAGTTGTAAACGGTGTTTATCCTGATAATTGTGTTATTGTCGGTATTCCGGCAAGGATAATAAAACGATTTGACCCGATTTCTGATAAATGGGAATCTATAAAAAGCGAGGAGATCAAATGATATCGGTCTGCATGGCTACTTATAACGGTGAAAAATATATTGAAGCACAGTTAAGATCAATCTTGTCACAATTATCTGAAAATGATGAAGTTATAGTTTCGGATGATGCTTCAACCGACAGGACACTGGAAGTTGTCAGACAGCTTAATGATGATCGTATCAAAATTGTACACCATGAAACAGACCACGGATATACTAAAAATTTTGAAAATGCCTTGAAGTATGCCCGCGGAGACTATATTTTTTTGTCGGATCAGGATGATGAATGGCTTCCTGAAAAGGTTAATGTTACACTGTCTGCGTTAAAAAATGCGGATTTTGTTGTATCTGATTGTATAACGCAGGATGAAAACGGTAATGTTCTGGATCCTTCAAGATTCAAAACATTCAAGATAAAAAAAGGCTTCTGGCGTTTGATGATCAAAACCAGATATCTTGGATGCTGTATGGCTTTTAAAAAAAATGTGCTGCAGGCTGCCCTTCCGTATGCCGGAGGTGCAACCCTTGCCCGGCGAGCGCTTCTTTGTGCGCTTCAACTTTACTGGCGACAGCTACGAGGTGGACGACCCATACGATGCGGGGACGTCCTGGATATTGAGCGAGAACAGCCACGACGAGTTTGAAGTGAAGACCATCGACAGCCCGACGGACTCCATAGAGCTGGGCGAGGCCTCGATGAGGGATTTCTTCTGGGGCTTGAACAAAGAGCAGCACCAGGTGTCGCTGGGACGTGAGGACCTCTTCTCGCTCACCATCAACACCGACAACGGATATATGACCAGCTATAAGTACCGCGGTGTAGAGATGCTGAAGGCTCCGCTGCGGTGGAATTTCTGGCGTCCGCCCACGCTCAACGACCTTGTGGACCCCTATGGGGCCCGCGCCTGGGAGGGGCTGGACCACCTGCAGGCAAGCCCTGTGAGCTGCGAGGTGACCCCCATAGGCGACCCCGACCGCATGGCTGAGGTGGATATGCTGCTTGAACTCAACACCCCTGAAGGTAACTCCATGTTGCTGCGCCAGATAGTGGAGGTGGATGCCGAAGGGCGTTTGCAGTTGTGCTATATGCTGCAACCCCGTGGCAGCTACCGCACCCTGCCCCGATTGGGGGTGCAGGTTGGAGTGGACACGGCTTGTGACCAGGTGGAGTGGTGGGGTAACTTCTATGAGACCTACCCCGACCGCAACCAAGCCCAATGGCAGGGGCTGAACCGCTCCGTTGCCGCCGATGTGTGTGGCGAGCTGCACGTGGTGCCGCAGGAGAGTGGCAACCGCGCAGCCTACTGGGTTTCATTGGAACTCAAGGACCGTCGGCTCTCTTTCTGCTCGGCTGATACGGGGCGTGTGGGCTTCGGTCTTCGTCGCTATACCGACAGCGTCATGACGGCAGCCCGTCGCATCAAGGACCTTACCCCCAGCAACTATTATGTGGTCAACATCGACGCCCGTCAAGCGGGTTTGGGTACCGCCACCTGCGGCCCCGGTGTGAGTGAACGCTTCCGCATCAGTGGCGACAGCGTGCAGCAATTCCGGCTGGCCATGGTCCCCTCCATGCTTGCGGACAGCGTGAACCTGTGGCGCTACTGCGGCTATTATTTCGACACCCCGCCGGAGATGAAGAAGGACATGCCCAAAGGGCATCCCTACCACATAGAAAGCGTCACCGTGAAGACTTACGGCGACAGCACACAACCCGCCGATCAGCCCAACTCAACCTACAGCAACGGTTTCCCAAAGACATTGCATGACGGGCGTCTGGGCATAGCGGGCAATTACAGCGACGGCTGGACCGGTTTCAGCGGCCGGGACAGCATCGACTTCAACATCGTGTTGGATGAGCCTCTCACCCTCGACCGTATCTCGGCAGGCTTCTGCCACAGCCCCGCCGACTGGGTGGTGCGTCCGCTGCGCGTGGAGATACAGTGGTCGCAGGACGGTAAGCGCTACACCCCTTGGCAGCCTCTCGAACCCGTGCGTCCCATAGTGAACGAGGGCAAGGAGAGCCGCCGTCTCATGCTCCGTCGCACCTTTGCTCCACGCCGGGGTCTCTTCCATCCCGCCGAGGCAAGGGGCGTGCGCTACGTGCGTTTGCGTGTTCACTGCCAGCCGACCCTCCCGCTATGGCATCCATACAGCGGCGAGCCCGCCTGGCTGATGGTTGACGAAATAACAATCCAGTAATAGAATAGATGTTCAATACAAGTTTATTAATAATCAAATAATTTATCACTCGCGGTGGTTTGCCGCTTTCAATCATTAATTATTAAATCTAAATGACACTCCTGCTGATATTCCTTTTGGGCGCGATGTCCATATCGTTCATCTGTTCGATACTGGAAGCCACGCTCATGTCCACCCCGCTGTCCTACGTCAACATGCGGGAAGACGAAGGCTACAAGCCCGCAACGCGTTTCAAGCGATACAAGACGGACAACGCACGCCCCATTGCCGCCATCCTGTCGCTCAACACCATCGCCAACACCATCGGTGCCGCCGGTGTTGGAGCGCAAGCCACCGAGGTGTTCGGAAGCCAGTGGTTCGGTCTTGTCTCCGCCATCACCACAATCCTCATCCTCGTTTTCTCCGAAATCATTCCCAAGACCATAGGCACCCGCTATTGGAAGAAACTGATGGGTTTCACCACCCGCACACTCCGTCTCATCATCATCCTGCTTTTCCCCATTGTGTGGATTGTTGAGAAACTCTCCAAGACCATCGCCACCGACGACGAGGACGAAGTTGCCGTCAGCCGCGAAGAGGTGGCAGCCATGGCCGATATGGCCGAGGATGAAGAGGTGATTGACGAGGACGAGAACAAAATCATCCAGAACGTCATCAAACTGGACGACGTGAAAGCCGAGGATGTGATGACCCCCACCACCGTTGCCGCCATCGCTCCGGAGCAGATGACCCTCAAGGAATTCTACCGTGACAAGACCTACAGCCATTTTTCCCGCATCCCCGTCTACAGCGACAGCGACGAGTACATCACTGGCTACGTGCTGCGCAGTGAGGCCTTGGAACTCCTCACCGAAGACAAGTTCAACATGACCCTCGGCGAGATAAAGCGCGACATAGTCATGTACAAAGAGGAGATGCCCGTCTCCGAAATCTGGGACTCCATGCTCCGCAACAAACGCCACATCGCCTGCGTCATTGATGAGTACGGCAGCTTCCAAGGCATCATAACCCTCGAAGACATTATCGAGACCATCGTGGGATTAGAGATCATGGACGAGCGCGACGACGTGGCCGACCTGCGCCAGCTGGCTCTCGACCGCTGGCATCAGCGCCAGTCGCGTTTCAAAGTGATAGATCTCCCCGACGAACAGGCTGAAGACACCTCAACAACCGATTAATTGCACACCACCATGAAAAAAAGACTTGCCGCCCTGCTGCTCCTCGTGGCAGCCATCGCAACCCTCTCGGCTCAGACCCAACCCGTCAAGGTGGCAAAAAATGCCAACCATTTTGTCTATGCCACCTACGACTATGGCGAGCGCATCGACACCCAGTACACCCAGATTGAAATCCATGGCAGCTGGCAATACCTTGTCATGTCCGGCGAGCGTCTGCCCGGCGAATACCACAATCATGTGGCCAACACAAAGGGCTCTTACATCAAGGGCTACTCCACCGAGGACATCTTTGTCGACGAGAACACCGATACCATCACCTATCTCACAGCCCTCTTTGACAATGGCAACTGGGAATACTACCGCACCTTGGCCCCCTTTAGCCGCAAGGACATACAGTTCGACACCGACCAAGTGGGCGGCCTCACCCGCTACACCTGCTCCATCAACAGCAACAAACTGGAGTTCTACGTGCAGCCCTTCAAAACCATCTGGCATGGAGGCCCCAAGTCAAGGACCAAGGAGCCTCGCAGCCTCTCGCCCGTTCCCTACTATGGACGCTTCCCCGGCCTCTTGGTCAGCTTTTGGCGCAACGGCCAGTGCCGCATGCAGCTGGTACGCACTGAGCAGGCCCACAGCAGCAAATTCTACTTGGACGGTCGCGTTCCGCTTGTCTCAGGCCGTGAACTCTCCAACATCAAACGCCAGAAGATGGTCATCACCACCCGCGTGTTCGACAGCGTCCAACTCTGCTGGTGCGGCAAGAACGACCATATACAGGGCAACTACAGGCTGAACACACCCTTCGACAGCGTCCTCCACTATGCGGGTGGCACTCTGGCTCTCAAGCGCATCAGCCTTCCCAAGCTGCCCGCCCACTACCAGACTTTCCTCGAACTGCACCAGCGCAGCAACGGCGACGCCTACGACCGCACAGGGTCAGTGTTTGTCATTCCTGCTGCACAAAACAATCTGAAGCCCAATTTCTTCGATGGCATCAACAACCATCCCGACAGCCTTCCTGCCTTCATTGGCCATGATGGCGAACGCTATCAAGGCATCCTCCCCGGTATCAGCCATCTTCATCAATACTACATCTCCTCCTTAGTCTACGAGCCTCCCGTGGAGTTGATGCGATTCTTCACCCCCTTCGGTGTGGGCCGGTTCAACGACCGCGTGCAGATTGACGGCCTCGACTGGCAGGATGAAGCCTATTACAAGCAGGAGGTAACCGACCTTGCCTCCCTGCTGCAGGGCGAAGTGTGGATTGGCATCTGGATTGGCAACTACGACAAGGGCGGCCACACCGTCACCCTCGACATCAAGTCCTACCCCGGCGACACCGACCCCCGATTGCCCGAATCGGCTATTAGCCAGCCACGCTCACTCTTCAACACCTGCAACGTATTAGAGATGGCTGGGCAGAACTACGGCAAACTCTTCGGCACCGACAGCCTCAAAGTCCAGTTCGGCATCTACGACACCACCGTTAGCTACAGCCTCCGCTACATTGCCACCGGCCACGGCGGTTGGGACGGGGGCGACGAGTTCAACCCCAAGACTCACACCATCCTCATCGACGGCAAGCCCCTCTTCACCTACACCCCTTGGCGCAGTGATTGCGGACGCTACCGCGAGTGGAACCCCGTCAGCGGCAACTTCTGGAACGGCATGTCCAGCAGCGATTTCTCGCGCTCAGGCTGGTGTCCTGGCACGGCCACACAACCCGTCTACTTCACCCTGCCCAAGCTCTCCCGCGGTTTCCACACGCTCACCGTGGTCATCCCCCAGGGCGAGCCTCAGGCCGGTTCGTTCAGCCACTGGTGCGTCAGCGGCCTATTGCTGGAAGATTGATAACTACGGCCTTTCCCGCTCCCACGCGGACTATGTAGACTTCCCCCATCGGGACCACGATTTGCTGCCGCCCCGTGGCGTGAGCCACCGTGGCCACCTGTCGGCCTAAGCGGTCCACCACCGTCACCTGATGTCCCTCGGCGTTCTCGACCGTCAGGGTTACCCTATTCCCACTCCACGCGGCCTGCACCCTTGCGCCCGTTTCGGCGGAGGCTCCCTCCGCGCTCCCCTCTCGGCCAAACAGGGCGGTGAACAGTGTGTCGCTCTCCACCCTCACGCGCCGCGGATTCTCCGCCACGCCATCGTCCCATTGCAGGAACTGGAAGCCCGCAAATGCCGTGGCCGCCAGCTCGGCCTCCGTGCCATACTCATAGACGCCTCCTCCTGTGGCTGTGCCCCACTCGCCGTGGTTCACTTCCACCCGCAGCCGGTACTCCTCCGCCGCAAAGTGTGCCACCACCGTCGAGTCGCCCGTCAGCCGCAGTGTGTCGGGATTGGCCGTGCGCCCGTTGCTCCACGCCTCAAACCGATAGCCCCTGCCCGCTGTTGCCACGACCACCGCTGTCGAGTCGCAGCGCACCCCCTCCGGAGCCTCCGCGCTCCCGTGTGCGGGGTCGTCCACATCCACCTGCAAGGTCACGCCCGCCTCCGGCTCCCCAAGGTGTACGTCCAATCCCCATGCGTTTGCATACCCTCTGGCCGACCCGCACGGCACGTAGAACACTGTGCCCTCCGGCATGTTTCCGAAGGCATCCACCTCCAAGGCGGGCGGCACAGCCGACAGGAAGCAGACGCTGTCCAAGTTCAGACAGCGGTTGAACGCATAGCGGCCTATCATGCCCAAGCCCAGCCCCATCGTCACCCGCTCCAGACTGCTGCACTGGCTGAAGGCGAATGCCCCAATCTCCCGCACACTGTCCGGCAGTGCCACGCGCTGCAATGCCGCGCAGCCCTCGAACGTGCCGAAGCCCACAGCCGCCAGTCCCGCTGGCAACACAATCTCCGTCAAACTCAAGCAACCGAAAAAGGCACCCCTGCTCAGCGTGTCCACTGCTGGACCCACCTCCACCCATTGCAGCGAGTCGCAATAGGCAAAGCACTCGTCCGGCACCACCCGCAGTCCGCCGCCGATGTGCACAGCCCGCAGATGGCGGCACTGGCTGAAAGCGTCGCGCCCCAGCGTCAGCGTGGCATCGGGAATGGTTAGCGTGTCCGCCAGTCCGCCGCACTCGGCAAAAGCATACTGGCCTATTGTCTCCATGGTCGTCGGCAGCACTACCCCCTGCAACGCCCCGCAGTGATAAAAGGCATACTGTCCAATGCTCTGCACAGAGTCCCCCATCACCACCTGCATCAATAAGGCGCAATTACTGAAGGCCCTGTTTGTAATCACCCTCGTCGTGTTGGGCAGCACCACCGTGTCCACCGTCGTCGAGCTGAACGACCCTATCCGCTCCACACTGTAGGCCATGCTCCCGTTCCTCACCGTGTCGGGAATCACCAAGCGTCCGCTCACCGTCATCGCCGTCTGTTTTGACACCTCCGCCACCCCGTCCACAATCGTAGCACGCAGCACATGCCCGCTTGGAGCGGTGAAACTGAAGGTCTGCGCCACCGCGCCCCAGTCCCCACCCATCATGGGCACCAGCCAACACATCCCCACACACAACAACCGTATGCACCAACGGAGGCTCTCCGCACGCAAGCAACGGCAGGAGCCCTCGGCCCAGAACCGCCAGCGGATGTCCTCCGCCCGCAAAACATCTTTTTTCATAGTCAATTCACATTTAAACTGCAAAGATACAACAATTTCGCCACACCACAAACCCCTTGCTCCGAAACCAGCCTATAACCCACATATCCTCAATATCTTATACACTATTTATTTTCTATTTACTTTCTGTGTTATTTCTATTTATTTTCTGAACAAGAAAAAAAATGCAATGCAAAAAGAGCCCAAGTTGAAATAGGATATTTGACCCATTGTGGACAAAAAGGCGATAATTGGATTTTTTTTCGTATCTTTGCAGTTTAAATCATCATTTGCAACTATGGAGAGACTGGAATATCAGGAAGGGCGCACCGAGCTGGAGTCGTTGGGCGAATTCGCCCTGATAGAACGGCTTACGGACGGCTTCCACCGCGTGAACAAAAGTACGGTCAAGGGCGTGGGCGACGACTGCGCAGTGCTGGGAACAGGCAAAAAGAAGACTGTGGTGACGACGGACATGCTGGTGGAGGGCATCCACTTTGACATGACCTACACCCCCTTGCGCCATCTGGGTTACAAGGCTGTGGCCATCAATTTGAGCGACATCTGTGCCATGAATGCCACACCCCGGCAGGTGCTGGTGAGTGTGGCGGTGAGCAACCGCTTCTCGGTGGAGGCGTTGGAGGAGCTCTATGCGGGCATCCGCCTTTGCTGCGAACGCTACGATGTGGACATGGTAGGCGGCGACACCGCCAGCAGCCGCATCGGTATGGTCATCTCCGTCACCGCTATCGGCGAGGTGGAGAGCGATAAGATTACCTACCGCAGCGGAGCGCGGCTGCACGACCTCATCTGCGTCAGCGGTGACCTGGGCAGCGCCTACAGCGGCTTGCTGGTCCTGGAGCGTGAGAAGGTGACCTACCAGGCCGACCCCAATTTCAAACCCGACTTGGACAGCTACGACTATGTCCTGGAACGCTTCCTGAAGCCCGAGCCGCGCACGGACATCGTCTCGCTGCTCGCTGAGAAGGAGATTGTCCCTACCTCCATGATCGATGTCAGCGACGGTCTGGCAAGCGAACTGTTGCACATCTGCAAGCAGTCCAAATGCGGATGCCAAATCTACGAAGAACGGCTTCCGATAGACTACCAGACCACCCGTGTATGCTCCGAGATGAGCCAGAACATGCTGCCTGTAAGCAATGCACTGAACGGCGGCGAGGACTATGAACTGCTGTTTACCATCGGACAGGGGGACTACGAAAAAATCAAGGACAACCGCGAGATTCACATCATCGGACACATCACCGAAGCGGGGACCCCCGCCGTGATGGTCACGCCGCAGAACAGTACCATCGAGCTCCGCGCCCAAGGGTGGGGAAGAAGTGAGAATTGTTAACGTGTTATTGTGTTAACGTGTTATTGTGTTAGTCGATTGACGAATTAACGAATTAACGAATTAACGCATTCAAAAGTGTTAACGTGCAAATCGATTCACGAATTTACGAATTTACGAATTTACGAATTAATAAAGTGCTAACGGATCCTCCTAAATATCAAGCCTGGCGCCGCCGGATGGTAGAGCAACTGCGGCAACGCGGCATCACCGATGCACGATTGCTGGCGGCCATGCAAAAGCTGCCCCGGCAATGGTTCTGCCCTGACACGCTGTTGGACACGCTGCTGTACGACATAGACTGCGCCATTCAGATAGATTGCAACCAAACCCTCTCCAAACCCTACACCGTGGCATGGCAGACGCAGCTGCTGAGGCTGGAACCTCTCATGACGGTGCTTGAAGTGGGCACCGGGAGCGGCTACCAGACTGCGGTGCTGTGTGAGATGGGGGCAAGAGTCTTCACGGTTGAGCGGCAGAGTGTGCTTTTCCGCAAGACCAAAGCCCTACTCAGCACGCTGCGCTATACGGCACGGTGCTTTCTGGGCGACTGCTTCAACGGGCTGCCTGAAATGAAGGGGTACCAGTATGAGCGCATCCTCGTCACCTGTGGGGCAGCGGAATTGCCCATGGGCTTGATGCAAATGCTGAAGACAGGGGGGCTGATAGTCATTCCCATTGGCCCGGAAGGTAACCAGACCATGCACCGCATCACCAAGCTGGGTGAGACACCAGACCAATGGCATGACGAGGTCCTCGGCCCCGCCAATTTCGTTCCCATGCTTGAAGGGCGCAACTTCGGCAACGAACCCTCGCTGGGAATAAGATAATAAATGGTCTGGATATTCGAAATCAGAAATAGGGGACTTCTATAAATCACCTCGGAGAGGGGGCTTGCCGGGGCGATAAATCAATAGAGTTGATGGGGCAGACTTGCAAACGAATACGGAGCAACTATCAGTTGGAAGGTTTCTTCTTCCTGATTTCCTCTGATTTGGTTTTCCTGTATTCAATAGGGGTGGCACCCGTCAGTTTTTTAAACACCCTTATCATCTGTGATGAGGAAGAGAAATTCAAGCGTTCGGCGATTTGGTCTACCGTTAGATTGTCTGGGTCAAAAAGTAGTAGTTTTATCTGTGTCACGGTTCTTATGTCCACCCACTCCATGACTGTGTGATCGGACCTTTCTTTAACCACGACACTAAGATAGTTGGCCGAAACGCCAAGTTTATCGGCATAGTAGGCTATGGAACGCGGAGCAGGACCGTTTGCGTTGAGGAGTTGCATGAATTTTGAAACAATCGCCTGTTTTCGGTCACCCATAGCTGGAGCCTGAAATCCGTTCTGTGCAGAGTTGAGGCCCTGAATGCGGTAGAGCATGGAGATAACGAGATGCTCAAAATCGCGTTTGCCCGCCGTGGGCGATTTGAGTACTTGGTTCATCATTTGGAAGAAATTCTCGAATACCTGCTCCTCATTGTAGCCGAGTCGTAGCATCACGGCATCGTATCCCACCAGACCGGCATCGACCATGTTTGCAAAACGGAAAGAGAGAACACGTGCGTTAAAGTCGCGCGAATGACCGTTAATATTGATAATATAGTTGGCAGGTGTCATTAGCAATTCGCCCTCCGAAGTATGAAAGTCCACATAATTCAACGTATGGTCGACAGAGCCTTTCTTAACCAGCATTATACGGTGTTCGGGAGTACGCAGAGGCGCATCAATGACAGCATATTTCATTATTGCCGAATTGTCCATAACAAGGCAGAAATCCTTCTCGATAATATTTGCTCCGGTATTGTCGATAGCGCGGAGTTCGGCCTTCGTCGAATCGTCAATTACTTTTATCTTCTGAGACATATTCTTAATCATTGAATTTTAAGAGTTTTCAATTTGCAAATATACAAATACTTTTTCACATATCGGCAAAAGCATGTGTCATCGTAGAGAAATTGAGCAAAACCCGCAAGGAATCAGCAATTTTATTTGACAGAATGTCAGTACTTTTGCATCAGAAAACAAAGACAAGAAAGTTTTCAACAAATGACTAAGAAATCAAGAAATTAAGGCAAAAAAATGATAGCAAGAAAGGAGAAAAAATGAAAATGATGCATAATTGTGATGTCAGTGGCAGAAGAAACATGCTGCCGAGCAGAAAGGACAGGATAGCGGCCAAGCTGTTTTATGGCGGTATCGTGGCGGTGATAATCGCAATCGACATATTGACAATAATACTGACAAAGTAAGTTTAATCAAATAGTGAATAACAAATAATTTTTATATCATGAAAAAAGCAACAATGTTATTATGTATCCTGCTGGGCGCGCACATGGCCATGGCTCAGCATGCTGATGTGCAGAATCCGGTGACACGGAAAAACAACATCAAGGTCGAGTACAACTACCACCTGGTAGGCCTCAGCCAGCAGTCCGACGCCTTCTCCAAGACCGTCGGCAACGAAATCGGCATCGAGTACAACCGCTCCCTGTCCCAGTCCTTCGATGTCGGTGCACGGCTCGCCGTGCGCGACGTCACCTACGCGACGCTGAACCCCCAGACACTGCGTGCCGATGGGTCGGGCTCCGACCGGGCCTTCGCGTTCGGAGTTAACGCCTACTACCACTTCCTGCCCGTCCCCGATGCCGGGCGCACAGGCTGGAACGGCTATGCCGCGGCGAGAGCCGGCCTTGGCATTGCCGACAAGGTCCGTTTCGAATACAGCCTCGGCATCGGGACGGAGTATTTCATAACCCCCATGTGGGGACTGTTTGTAGAGACGGGCTGGGGCAACCCCTTCTTCATGCGAATCGGTGTGGCCGACAATCCCGCCCACCTGCAACTGCACGGTGGCGTGACCGTGCGCTTCTGACCGCAGCAGGTCGGAATGGAAGCCGGGGCTGCACCGAGACGGGATCTTTCCCCGGTGCAGCCCCAGTGTTTCATATGGGTGGCGCTGTCTTAGATATCCCATCGGCACAGAGTCGGCTATCTGCTGGAGCCTGACAAGCACGGGCGTAATGGGGGATTATTACCACATGCTTCCGCTGCATTTCGGCGCGGGCTGTCCCTTGGCGGCAGACTGCGACGAGGGGACATCGTACACGGCAGAGTACTCCTGTGACGAAGACGGACGGCCCGTCAGTGGCATCCTGCGGCATGGCGCCATTCGCACTGAGATTGAAATCCTGTATCTTCTCCGCTGACGCTATCGAAGTGCTACTGGCACTTCTTCACTTCGGGACGCAGTCTGGTCACATCTTGACTATCACCGCACTGCGCCTCACTGCTTGTACGGTGTTTCTACGAGACGTTGCTGCATATCGGCATAGTCCGAACAAGTTCGGCTCTGCTCTCAACCTCCGCAACGTTATGAAGAGTCTCACCTCTCAGAGGTGATTTATAGAAGTCCCCTAATAATCCGTAGTACAATAATCCTTATCCAATTACGCTAAATAAAAATGTATAACATTAACCCTAATTACTCTGACAGTTGTCGAGTGGGTTGATGTCTTTTCCCGACCATTTATAACACATTGTCATAGATTCGCTACGTTATTGCCTGAAAAACGAGCGTCTGCGACTATATGCTTGTGAAATGATGAGCAACTACCTCTCCTTGTTGGTCGTTGTGGTAATAAATAACACGCATTCACACATTCAGGTGGTTTTCAATTCGGCCAACCAATCGTTGTCGTGCGAGTGGTTGCGCGACTCTCCTTTCCACTGGTCGGGGTCGATATAGACTTCGAGCAGTCGGGCCTTGCCCTTGGCAAAGAGTTCAACAGAATCGGCCACGGCGGGCACAAGCACACACTCGCCAGCATGGAGGGGCACGACGGTATTCATCGAATTGACGGCGGCAATGCCCTCAACACAGAGATAGACGACAAAGGAATCGAGCGAGGAGAAGTCCTTGCGCAGGGGCTTGTCAATGGCCAACAGGTTTGTGGTGAAATATGGGCACTGGGCGAGGGGAGTGGTGGCGTTGGGGCGATAGGTGTAGTGGGTCTTTCCGTCCGAGGTGGGGGTGAAGTCGATGGCGTCGAGGGCTTCCTCCGTGTGCAACTGTCGCAGTTGGCCGTCAGCGTCGGGCCGGTTGTAGTCGTAGATGCGGTAGGTGCAGTCGCTGCTTTGTTGTATCTCGGCCAGGAGGATGTCCTTCCCGATGGCATGTATTCGGCCAGCGGGGATGAAAAAGGTGTCGCCCGGCTGGGGGCGCTCTATATGGAGCAGACTCTCCACATGCCCGGCGGCAAGAAACTGCTTGTACTCGTCGGGTGTGACCTGCTGCTCGAAACCGTCCACAATTTCCGAATCGTCACCGGCAGCGAGGATGTACCACATCTCGGTCTTGCCGTTCTCCATGCCGCGGCGCTGTGCCAGTGCGTCGTCGGGATGCACCTGGATGGAGAGGCGGTCCATGGCATCAATGAGCTTGATAAGCAGGGGGAATTCGGTGCCGAAGCGGTCGAAGTTCTTCTCGCCAATCAGTTCGCCCATGTAAATCTCAAGAAGTTCGTTGATATGGTTCTCGGCCAGGAAGCCATTCTCCACGACCGACTCGTTCCCCTCCACGCCCGAGAGCGCCCAGAGTTCGCCACAGTTGGGCAGCGGGTCGTAGTCGAAGCCGAGGGCTTTAATCCTATTGCCTCCCCATACTTTCTGTTTGTAAAGCGGGAGGAATTTCAAAGGGTACAGAAAAGAATCCACAGTATTGTTCTATTTGATGCAATTAACGATTCTAAGCATTCATTTGCTATTCCGAAGGCATGCGCTTGGCAATCCGTTCCAACTCCCAGATCCGCAGGTCACGTCCTACCACAAGACCCTTGGGGTCGACCAGAATGATGTAGGGCAGATGGTCCACCGTTAGTTGTTTCAGGTATTGTGCATCCCAGCCGTTGGGGTTGTCGTCGATATTGATGAGGACCATGCGGGTGTTTTTCCCTTCCATCAGGTTCTGCGCCTCGTCGCGCTGCCGCGAGCAGAGGTCGCACCAGCCGGCGGTGAAGAATAGCAGGGTGTAGCCTGTCGTGTCGTGCACCTCGGCGAAGGTGTGGCGGTTCTTCTTGGAGTCGAGGAAGGCGAAGTCGGGCATCTCGCTCCCTTCGGCCACTGCGGGGCTCTGGCGCATCCAGCGGCGAAGCATGGTGTAGTGATACACCTTGCGGGCATCGCCCGTCAGTTGGGTCACGAGCTGCCGCACAATTGTTTCGTCCAGCGAGGACATCTGCTCATAGAGAACGAACGGTGCATAGACCGAGCTGGGATTCTCGCGCACATATTGCCGCAGGAATCCATTGGGGTCTGCCGCCGCGCGGTAACGCTCCATCAGGTAGCGGTACTCGCTGTTGCTGCGCGAACCCTTGATCACCGAGGCCTCAGGTCTGGTGGCGTTCACATTGATGGAGACCGACGAGTTTTCGAGATAGAAATAGAGGGGACGCTGCATCGCATCGTGCCGGATGGAGGCCACTACGGGGCCCTGCAACGAGCCGGAAAAGAAAAACCTGCCCCTGTTTGCCTTGGCGGTGAAATCATGGCTGGTGGAGTCGCCGTCATAAACAGTCAGTGTGAAAGTACCCGTAAGGCTGCTCTCACCGCTGATTTCAAATCCCTGGGCGCTGCTTGCCAAAGGCAGCAGCAACAGCACCACCAGCAACAACTTAGTAGGAGCGATACGTAGAGCCATTCTTTTTATTCGTGCCGCGCACCGAGATATTCGACTTGACGACTTTGCTCGACTTGTATTTCTTAGTGGGATACATCGTGGCAGAACGGGACGAACTGCAGGAAGTCAATCCCCCCATTACACCCATCAATCCCACTACAAGCACGAGTGATATGAAAGCCTTTGCACACTTTTTCATAGTACAGCAGTATTTGTATAATTGTTTAACATTCAATACTTAATTGTAGCCGAAAAGCACTCTGCGAGACACTTTTTCGCATTACAAAATAACACAAAAATATTCAGATATACAAACTTTTCTATTTTTTTAATAGTCGGTATGCCGTTTTTGCGACCTCCCCTCTTCAGAGGGGCCGGGGGTATGTCGCTCTCTCTTCTGTTGCACTTTATTTAGCGACCTCCCCTCTTCAGAGGGGCCGGGGGTATGTCGCTCTCTCTTCTGTTGCACTTTATTTAGCGACCTCCCCTCTTCA
>ONJQ01000044.1 GCA_900318175.1 uncultured Bacteroidales bacterium
TAATCATCGATGAGATTGCCGAGGTGCCCGAACTGCTCAATGAGGTGCACCGACTGATTTCGGAATATGGATTCCAGTTCATTTTGTGCGGAAGCAGTGCCCGAAAGCTGAAACGCAAGTCATACAACACGCTTGGCGGCAGGGCTTATCCTTGTTACTTCTATCCTCTTGTGAGTTGCGAGATACCCGATTTCGACATAGACAGGGCTGTGAGGGGCGGGATGCTCCCCACTCATTACCTTTCGGACAACCCGTCCATTCGGCTGGCAGCATACGTGGACGTGTATCTGAAAGAAGAGATAAAGGCCGAGGCCCTAGTTCGGAATCTGAGCACCTTCCAACGGTTCTTAGAGGTCGCAGCCCTCTCTGACGGCGAAATGCTCAACTACAACAACGTGGCTTCGGACTGCGGGGTTAGCGCAACTACGGTGAAAGAGTATTTCTCGATACTGGAGGATAGCCTGATAGGGTATTTTATACCCGCCTATCGGCACGAAAAGAAACGCCGACTGGTCCAAGCCCCACGATTCTACTATTTTGACGTGGGCATCGCCAACCATTTGCTGCACCGAAAAGACCTGCAAAGGGGTACTGTTGAGTATGGACATGCCTTTGAGCATTTCGTCATGCAAGAACTGAAGGCCTACATTGGGTACACCCACAACGAGCAGGAACTCTCGTATTGGCGCACCTATTCAGGGATAGAGGTTGACGCTGTTATTGGCGATGCAAAGATCGCCATTGAGATAAAATCGTCCGAGGAGGTGATGCCCAAGCACCTAAAGGGTTTGAAAGCTTTTGGGGAAGAGCACCCCGGCTGCCGACTAATAATAGTCTCGCTCGACCCGATAAATCGGAAGATTGGGGATATAGAAACGATATACATTTACGACTTCCTGCAACAGCTATGGGCAGGAAAGTTATTCTAAAAACGAAAGAGGATGACATAATGTGCCATCCTCTTTCATTCGTACATTATGATTACTTATTTCTCGTAATCTATAAGTTCTTCTGCCGCAACTGGCAAATTATTTTCATTGCCATTGGGAACCGGTTCTCCGTGTTCGAAGATGTACTCAGGGGCAATGTCTATTGTGTCGTTGCACCATTCAATCGTGTCGGAGATATGGAATTGTTGTAACGTATTTTTATCTTTCAGCGGTGCGAATACAGGGTAACTGTCAACAATAGTGGCAACGTCAAACAAACGGGACTCCCCATTATTGAAAGAGACAAGCATTTTTATCCCTTCAAGACACTTGGCTTTGTTGATCTCTAAAGACATGGGTGGTCTTCATACAAAAAGGTGACCTCACAAGTGTGAAGCCACCTTTTTACACATATTAGGCTATATTACTTCGCATCGCGGCCGGCGCGGATGGCCTTGATGTTGGTCTCGACGACGGCGTCGCCCTTGCGGCCGAAGATGGCCTTGATGGCTTTCTCCAGTTCGTCGAACTCAATCTCAAGGTAGGGAGCGGCGGCACCCAGCAGCACCATGTTGCCGCGGGCGTTGAGCTCCTTGGCAATGGCGTTGGCGTTGAAGCTGACACATTTCTTCAGCTTGGCCAGCTCGGCATTGACCTTCTCAATTTCGGGATAGTTCTTGATATTGATGAAGGGGTCGCTGTTGGTGATGACCACGCCGTCGGGAGCCAGGAAAGGCAGATAGCGCAAAGCCTCCATAGGCTCGGAGCTGAGGATGATATCGGCCTTGCCTTCGGGAATCACGTCGGCGAAGATGGGTTCGCTGCTGATGCGGAGGTGGCTGAACACACTGCCGCCACGCTGGGACATACCGTGGATTTCGCTCTGCTTGACATTCATGCCCAGGTTAAGGGCTGCGTCGCTGATGATTTTGGCTACGGAGACAATACCGTCACCGCCTACGCCACAAAGTATGATGTCTTTCTTCATTGTTATTTCTCTTTTTTTGTGTCCGACTTGTCTGACTCGTCTTACTGGTCGGACAAGTCGGACTATTCTGACAATTTATTTCTTGGCGGCAATGCGCTTTTTGTTCTCAACGATGCAGACACGCTGCGGGATGATGACGCTGACGCCGTCGTATGCAATCTCCTCTTCGAGAATCTTGACAAACTCGTCGTGGTTCTTGGGCAGGGGAACGATATGACGGATGTGGTCGGGGTCGACACCGAGGCCCTTGCAGATGTTGAAGAGCTTCATGTTGGCGCTGGAGGGCTGGCCGCCGGTCATAGCGGTGATGTCGTTGTCAAGAATCATCACGATGACGTTGGCTTTCTCGTTTACGCAGTCAAGCAGACCAGTCATGCCGCTGTGGCCGAACGTACCGTCGCCGATGACTGCCACAGAGGGGAAGATGCCCATCTCGGCGGCACCCTTGGCCATGGTGATGGAGGCACCCATGCAGACGGTGGTGTTCAAAGCACCCATGTTGAAACCGAGGGTATAGCAACCGATGTCGCCGAACACACGGCCATGCTCGTACTTCTTCATCACATCGATGAGAGCCTGATAGCTGTCGATATGGGGGCAACCCTGGCAGAGTGCGGGAGGACGGTTGGTGACCACCTCGGGCACTGCGGGACCGTTGGCAACGGGCATACCGAGGGCCTTGGCAACTTTCTCGGCGTTCAGCTCGCCGTCTCGGCGGATGACCTCATCCAGACGGCCGTGTACGGGCTTGCCTTTGCCCAGACAGCCTTTAATCTGCTCTTCAACGAAGGGCTGGCCGTCTTCGAGCACCAGAATCTCGTCGCACTCGTCATACAGCTTGCTCAGCATGGCGGTGGGCAGGGGATACTGGGTAATCTTCACCACGGGATAGGGGCATTTGCCGCCGGGGAAATTCTCCAGCAGGTAGTTGTAGGCAATACCGGTGGTGACAATACCGCGGCTCTTGTCGGTGCCGGGGATATACTGGTTGAAACCGCTATTCTCGGAGGATTCTTCGAACTTGGGCTGCTTGTCAATCAGGTCGCGATACAGCACCTTGGCGTTGGCGGGCAGCAGCACAAAGGTCTTGGGGTCGGTGGGGTAGTTGATGGGGTTCTGGGGCAGCGGCTCGCGGCGCTCGACACCAGCGCGGCTGTGGGCCAGACGGGTGGGGATGCGCATGAGGATGGGGGTGCCCATCTTCTCGCTCAGTTCATAGCCGAAGAAGACCATGTCGTAGGCCTCCTGCTGGTTGCTGGGCTCCAGCATGGGGATCATGGCCCAGTGGCCATAGAAGCGGCTGTCCTGCTCGTCCTGCGAGGAGAACATTGAGGGGTCGTCGGCCACTACAATGATGACGCCCTTGGTGCCGATGATAGAGGCATTCATGAAGGGGTCGCCGCAGACATTCAAACCCACATGCTTCATGCAGGTCATGGCACGTTTGCCAGCGTATGCAACACCGATAGACGCCTCGAGGGCAGTCTTCTCGTTGGCGCACCAGTTGGCGCGGATGCCTTTCTGGGCTGCCTCTTTGGACTTAATCACATATTCGGTAATCTGAGTGGAGGGGGTGCCGGGATAGCTATTGATGGCACTGCCGCCAGCATCGATAAAGGCTTGAGCAATTGCCTCGTCGCCTAAAAGGAGTAACTTCGACATATCCAATATTTTAATTATTAATATATTACTTTTTGATTTTGCAAAGATAGGGAAAATAATTGATATAGACAAATTTATTTTCCACTCCAATCGGCAAACACTTGATTCAAAGTCACTAACGCGCCATTCCCTGAAACAAGAAGAAGTCCCTGCCGTCATGGCAAGGACTTCCTAATCGTTGGGGGCAGCAAGCCCGCAACAGGATTCAATGTTTTACTGTCTTAATTTTCATTTCTCACAAGACGTACCGAGAGCCTCAAGGACGGCCAGCCTATATAACCTGTGGCGACTAAACCGATATTGAAGGTCGCAAAGCGCAGTCCAATGCCATCATTATCGGTATACTCATAATCTTGGGGATGATCATTACCCTCGGCAGATATATACGACCAATAAGGGCCGACTTCGCCTATTTGCCCTGAACCCTGGCCAGAAGCGGGCAGGAATACGGCACCGCTGGCCTCCATCTGAGCCCACTGGGAAACATCGTATTCGTTATCAGTCCAATCGCTCAGAGTAGTATTGAGCGAGGTTATGCCGTTAGGCATCGTCCAGTTGTCGGGCAAAAGTACCAATCCGTGCACCTCATCTACCGTGGCAAGGCCACGTTTGGATGAAGCGTTGGGACGGTTAACAAAGATATAGTCCCACTCAACAACAGAGAGTGTACGCCATGTGTTGGCCGCGCCTCCTCCCGTGATGGTATTCACACCCCAGTCTACAAAATGGCTGTAGTCGTCAAAACGGGAGCTGGCTGTGGGGTTGTTTCCAGTACCCCAGCCAAAGAGGTCAATCCAACCTGTGTATCTATTTTCGCCAATACGGGTATTATCACTTTTTACACCATTTTCGTAGACATTACCATAGGTGTCATCGCCCACAAAGTCGTACTGGTGGTCGGCAAAACGCCAAGTAGTAGTGCTGGCCTTATACTGTAGGTTACCCTTCGAGAAATGCACCGTGCAGGTCACATTGTTCTCGTTCACAACGGTGAACACCCCCGGCAGCACCCCTTCGGGATAGGGGGAGACAAACACCAGGTCGTTGCCGCCCAGGGTGAGGGTGCTGTACTTGCTGCGCTCAATCACCACACTGCCTGTGGCGGGTCCTTTGGTGCACACAAAACCATCCGAAGCCGTAATCTCCAGTGTCAGCCCGCTATAGGTGCCGGCAGGCAGGTAGATGTAAAAGTCGTGTGCAGTGTTGATGCTCTGGTTGCACACCAGCGTGGTGGTGTTGCTGCCTGTCCCGGAGATGGGGGTGGAAGACAGCGTGGCCTGGTTGCTAAGCATGTCGTTCACCGTGTAATCCCCGTTAATCGGGCTGCCCATAGTCAGCCTGATGGAGGTGACCGTCACACCGGTCTTCTGAAGGTTCACCTTCAGCACACCGCAGAGGTTGCGGAACTGCAGGTTCTTGCTGCCGTTGGCATAGGCGTGCATCGGGAACCCAATCAGCGAGCCGTCCTCGCTCTCCTGCGTGGCGGGCAGCCTCACCGTACTCTGGTTCAAATTGTTGTCGGCAGGATAATAGGCCACATAACTACCCGCATCGGCGAAGTTCCCGTCGGTAGTGGCAAACGTTGCCGTAGTGGCGGGGTCGAGCGGTGTGGCGGTAAAGACCGCACTGGTGCCGGAGTGAATCTTTATCTCGTCACCCTCCACCCACTGCAGGGCGGTGCCGCTCAGCACAGTCTTGGCATTACGCACATCGCCGCAGTCTTCCATCGAGGCGGTGAAAGTTGCCACCACCTGTTCTTCCTTCTTACATGAGGTGAAACAAACCAGTCCCGCAAGCAATGCCACGGACACAAAGGATAGAAATCTACATTTCATCTTCTTGACTGTTTTTAATGGTTCGAAACTCAACTGAATAAGGCGTTGCCGTAGTTGTTACCGCTGTCTGAAACACCTTCCATGTTACTGCTGCGCATTTGTTCTTCGCTCATGCTTGTCTGAAAGCCCTTTTCGACACGGGTTTCAATCAGTTCTACCATTGGAGTGTCGTACTCCTGTTTTCTTTTTTCAACCATAATAATTACAATTTAAATATTAATGAATTAAAACATGTCTACACAATACAGGCTCATCCCTCTGGCACTAGGCGAAGCACAAAAATGAGCGTAGCTGCTGAAGGAGAAGAAAAACAATCCCGCACTGTTGAGTAGGATTAATGAATAGTAAAATATTAAAACGCAATCGCTTATACCTCATACTTTCTTCCATATAAGATACTGCAAAAATAATGAATTTTCCCAATATGGAAAAAACTTTTTCCAAAAGTCCCACAAACTCTCATCAAACCATTAACTTAAAACGCTATTTCAACGATACCCTATCGTCGAACCAACGTTAGTGTATTGTAGAAAAAAAATGGAGTTAGGGGTGCGGAAGGGATAAAAAAGGGAGGACTTTTAACGAGTTGTAGGGTGGGGTTGGTTGTTGAGGGAGTCGAGCCAATTTGCAAGGCTCTCCAGCACCCTGTTGTCGGGGGCTTGGCCGAGGGTGGCATATTCCTCCACTGCACCCGTTTGGCACACCTGTCCCAGATGGTTGATGTCCTTCAACTGCACGATGCTGCATTTCACCCTGTTTTTCTTGCACACACGCTTTATGGCAGACAGGTTGGCCTCCGCCAGCACCTGGCAGTCCTTCTCGCCGCCTATTGCCAGCAGCGGACATTGCATCTTGGCAATATAGTCGGCAGGATTCAATGTCAGGAAGGTCCGCATCCACGGTGTCGCCATGGCCAGTGCCCATCCGTAGCATTCCGTATTCGTCAGCCCACACTGCTGCTTCTGCTCCTTGGTGAGTCCGGCGGCGTGCTGTTTGAACAGCGGGCGGAACGCCATGTTCAACGTCTTCACCGTATCCACCCCTTGCCCCAGAAACAGCGTGTCGCACACAGCAAACAAATCCCTCATGCATGCCAGCCGCCGCTCCACAAGGCTGTCCGCCAGCCCGCGCAAACGGAATGCCGCCTCGTTCTGTTGCATCAACACGGTCCTCCCGTCCACACCGGAACCGCCCAGCATCGCCACCCCGGCCACCTCCTTACGTCGTGACGCCACAATGGCAGCCACCGTGGCACCCTCGCTGTGTCCGAAGAGGAAAATACGCCGAGGGTCGAACAGCTCCGGTTTCATCAATAGGTAATCCAACTGGTACTCCACATCCTGTGCAAAGTCGAGCGTGGTGGCATGGGCCATATCGCCAGTCGATTCCCCAACACCCCTGTCGTCGCACCGCAGCACGGCGTAGCCACGCGCCGACAGGTACTCGGCTATCACCTTGAAGGGCTTGTGCCCCATCAGTTCCTCGTCGCGGTTCTGGGCGCCCGAACCGGTGATGAGAATCACTGCTGGCACCTGTCCCTCCACCCCGTCGGGCATAGTCAATGTTCCGGCAATCCGCATAGAGTCGTGCCGCTCCGCATTCACCACGTCGAGCGAGAAGTCCTGTTCGGTGAAAGACTGCGCCCGCATTCCTCCCGTCAGGACGAGAAGGAGCAGAAGTACAAAGGCACGCTTTATCTCCATCGGATGGTCTCTATCAAGTGGTCAATATCATCCTGTATATACTCCAGCACGGGAGACAGCGAGTCGTTGTTGGGCGTGCAGTCTATATACAGTGCCCCGCGCAGGAAATGGCTGTTGCTGTCCGTAGCCCAGAACTGGTAGGTGCTGGCCACATTCTGCCCCTTCAGGTGGTACGTGGTGCCGGAAACGCGGTGCGCCTTGTCCATAAAACGGTTCTCGTCGATGCCCGACGAGTAGGAGAAATGCCCCTCCACAAACTTGTACGACGTGTCCACCTGTGCCCGCAGGTCACGCACCCCGTTCATTCGCTTGTAGGTCATAAAGACGTAGCCCTTATACTTGGGATAGGTGATGGTGAACCATTTTTCGCCAGGCACATCCTTCTTCCATTCCACATTGGCCAGGGCGCTCTTCTCGAAGGTGAAGGGCAACGCCGCCGTGTCGCACACTGCATAGCGGTGCGGCGGCAAATCAATGCGCAGATAAGCCTGTGGCTTGGGCGACTCTCCGCTGTCGCCACAAGCAGCCATAACGGCCACCCCCAGGCAGCAAACCATCCATTTCAAGCGGCGTACAGCCGCTGGTGTCAAAACAGTCTTTTTTATCATTTTTTTCTGTCCTTTTATCATTATTTGGAGGAGGGGTTCCCCTTTCCCCTTGCCGTTCACCGCAGCACGAAATGCTGTCTGATCTGCCCGCGGTGCATCATCAGCACCCCAACGTCATATATATCTATACTCACATTATACTTCTCGTTGCCCTGCTGCGCGCGCCATCGCAACTCGCGGGCGTGGCTCCTGTGCGGGCGGCACACCACCTTCACACTCTCCAACCTGTTGTCGCCGCGACGCGCTGTGTCCGTGTCGGCTTGTTTCAGCACGGCCTCGTCCTCGTCGTAGCACACCAACTGGAGCCCATAGTGGTCGCGCAGTTTATACACCAACTCATGGTAAGCCCTGTCCCTTCGCGGGGCCGAGGCCACCATGGCGGCTTCGCGTTCCGTCAGTCCCTGGCGCATCCTGTCCCTCAGGTCTTTCCCTACACTGGCAAACAGCACTTTGCGGTACATCTCGAACACAAAGGGCGAGTGCACACCGTACTGCGTATCTGCCATTATCCAATATTTCAGTCGTGTCATATTCAAACTGCAAAGATACTATTTTTTTTGGATGTGATAGATGTTGAATGAACACATTTTAAAAAAAAGTTGTATCTTTGCACAAGAAAAAAAAATCTATGCTATGGATAACAACCTGAAAAAGAAGATTGACGACCTGGTTGCCGAAATTTCGGCCATCAACGACCTTACCCACAAAGTCTCCATCCTTGAATACATGGAGCAGCAGTCCTCCTACATGCTTTGGCAACTGCAGGACGAAATCCACATCGACTACGACTCGCAGAACGTCTAAACCCTCCCGACCGTGAAAAAGCTCCTTTCCACCCTCCTCTTCGCGGTCACGCTGCTGACTCTTGGCGGCTGCTCCGGCGGCTATTCCTTCACCGGCGCCTCCATCCCCGCCGAGGCCAAAACCATCTCCATCACTCAGTTCCCCAACTACGCCTCCACCGTCAACCCGCAGCTGAGCCAGAAACTCTACGACGGCTTGCAGCAGATGTTCTCCTCGCAAACCAGCCTCGGCGTCACCTCCGACGACGGCGACCTGCAAATAACCGGCGAAATCACCGACTACAGCACCCGCGCCTCCTCCATTGGCAGCGACGACAACGTGGCCACCAACCGTTTCACCATCTCCATCAAGGTCACCTTCACCAACCGTTTTGACCCCAAGGCCAATTTCGAGCAGGCCTTCTCCCGCTTCAAGGACTATGCCGCCTCGCGCGACTTCTCCTCCGTCGAGCAGTCCCTCACCGACGAAATCGTCAACGAACTATGCGAAGACATCTTCAACAAGAGCGTCGTGAACTGGTAGCCGGATGGCTCTTGGCAGCCTTATCCACCCTTGTCTACCTCCTCACGCTCGAACCCTCTGTCAGCTTCTGGGACAGCGGCGAGTTCATCTCCGTGGCCTATCTCCTCCAGGTGGGCCATCCTCCCGGAGCCCCATTCTACCAATTGTTGGCACACCTCTTCTGCTGGCTGGCCCCCACGCCCGCCCAGGTGGCGCTCTGCTGCAATGCCCTCTCAGCCTTCGCGGCCGGGTTTACCGTCATGTTCCTCTTCTGGACCCTCCGTCTGCTGCCCTTGGGCGGCAAACCCCTACCCCTCCCTGCCGCCGCCATCGGGGCTCTCTGCTACCTCTTCTGCGACACGGCGTGGTTCTCCGCCGTCGAGAGCGAGGTCTACAGCCTTGCCATGCTCATTGCCTCCATCCTCCTGTGGGCCATGCTGCGCTGGTACCACAGCCCTGACCCCCGCGGGGCGCAGCGGTGGCTCCTCCTCATCGCCCTGCTCCTCGGCCTTGGGGTCTGCACCCATCTCCTCACCCTCCTCACCGCCCCCGTGCTGCTTCTGCTCTTCCTTTTCAAATGGCACGACGCACGCCACTTGCCCGCACGTCCGCGGCTCCTCCCCCCTGCCCTCCTCCTGCCGCTGCTGCTCTTCTTTGCCATCGGCCTCTCGCCCTATCTCATCGTCCCCATCCGCGCCGCTGCCGGAACGCCCATCAACGAGGGGCATCCCGCCACTGCAGCCTCCTTCAAGTCCTACCTGACGCGCGACCAGTACGAGAAGGCACCCCTCTATCCCCGCCTGTGGCGGCACCGCGCCAACGACGCCCTCTATGCCTCCGACTGGAGCGGCGGCGACACCACCCTTGCGGGCAACCTGCGCTACTATGGTTCCTACCAACTGACTTATATGTACCTGCGCTACCTGATGTGGAACTTCTCTGGCCGCTACAACGACCGCCAAGGCTACGGCTCGCCCCAAAACGGCCAATTCATCACCGGCATACCCCCTGTCGACCGCCTACTGGTCTGCACCGGGGCCCGCCCTCCGGCCAGCCTCCACACCCGCGCCCACAACGTCTACTTCCTCCTTCCCCTCCTCCTCGGCCTCCTGGGCATCTACGTCCTTTCTTCGCGTGGCCGTTCATTCTGGACGGTCTTCACCCTTTTCCTTATGGGTGGTTTCATCCTCTCCATCTACCTCAACCACCCCACCTATGAGCCCCGCGAGCGCGACTATGCCTACATCCTCAGCTTCTATGCCTTCTGCATCTTCATAGCCTTTGGTGCCGCCTGGGCCATCTCACGGCTGCACCGCTTGCTGGGTCGGCTGCACCTGCATCCCCGCTTGCGCGCCCTCCTCTCCTTCCTCCCCCTCTTAGCCGTACCCGCCCTGATGGCGTGCCAGAACTGGGACGACCACGACCGCAGCCACCGCTTTGTGGCACACGATGCGGCTGCCAACATCCTCAACTCCTGCGACCGCCATCCGCAGGGCACCGTCCTCTTCACCTACGGCGACAACGACACCTTCCCCCTCTGGTACCTCCACTATGTCGAAGGCTTCCGCACCGACATCCGTGTGGAAAACATCGGTCTGATGGGCAGCGCCCGCTTTGCCGCCCTCTTTGACGAGAGCCTTGCCCTTGGCCGCCCCATCTACTTCACCCACTACGCCTACGACCACCTGGGCCAGTACTACCCCCACCGGCTGCAGTTGGAGGGCAACGCCTACCGCCTCATGCCACAGCCCTGCGACAGCGTGGCCGTCGAGCCCTTCCTCCGCCATCTTGACAGCATGGCATGGCACCCCGTGGAAAAGGTCTACATCGACGAGACTGGACGCAAGTTCATTGAGCAGTATTGGAAAGATGTGTTGCTCCTGACCGACAACCTCGCCACCCTCGGCAGGAACGCCGACGCGCGACGCGCACTCGACAAGACCCTTGCCCAACTCCCCCTCGCCACCCTGCAGGATGTGCAGCTCATGCACCGCATAGCCCAGGCCTACCTCCTGGCCGGCGACACCGCCACCCACCAGCGTCTCACCACCCAGCTGCGCTCCATCCTGGCCGAGCAGCTGGACTACTTCCACACCATCTCCCCCAGCCAGCAGGCAGTAATGCCCTACACCCTCCGCCCGCGCGAGGAACTCATGCAACTGCTCCAACAGCCGCCCGTTCACCAACACTAAAAAACTGCACCCGCCACACAATAAACCACCCGCCCTCTCCGTTATCCATCCAACAAAAAGTGAATAATAACATCTAATAAATAGTATGTATCATGAAAAAAAGCTTATTTATCATCACCCTTCTCGCCACGATGCTCTTCTGCGGCTGCGAGAAAGACCCTGCTGACAATCCCGGAGGCGGCAACACCCCCGCAACGATTGACATAACCCCCTACCTGGGCACCTACCTCATGTCCCGCCACACCGAACTTGTCCTCACCGTGGCAACCTTCAACATCCCCATCGATCGCGACCTGGATGTGGAAACCATCACCGTCAAGAAAGACCCCCAGCAGGACTACGGCATCATCATGACCAGCTCTGACGGCATGTACCTGCGTGGCACCGTGGACACCGCCGGCCTCCACTTGCAGAACGACACCTTCGCCATCAACATCGACACCCTTGGCGTCAAGGCCTCGCTCCAAGCTGCCTTAACCCACCCCGTCATCGCTCCCCCCGTCAACGGCGTCATGGACTGGACCAGCGTGGCCAGCGGCACCGCCACTGCCACCGTGCCCATCCTCGGACAGCTCACCGGCACCATTTCCGGCAAAATGCACTACCGCAACGTGCTGAGATAACTAAAACGGAGATGACAACAAAAAGAAAAGCAGACTTCGCAGTCTGCTTTTCTTTTTCAGGGTGGGAGGTGGGGCTCGAACCCACGACCTCCAGATCCACAATCTGGCGCTCTAACCAGCTGAACTACGCCCACCGTGTATTTTCTAAAATCGGCTGCAAAATTACTACTTTTTTCTGACATAGCAAAATTTTATTTCAAAAAAAGTCGTATCTTTGCCTCATGATATCTAAGAACAAACTAAAGGAACTCTCTGTATACAAGCAACAAAAGCGCTGCGAAGCCGATGCAGTTTTTGTTGTCGAAGGGGTGAAAATGTGTGGCGAGGCACTCGCTGCAAAAGCCCCTATCAAGGTGGTCTGTGCAACAAATTTGTGGCTTTCGCAGCACCCCGAACTACCCAAAAACGCAGAAATCCATGAAGTAGAGGATGTTGCACTCTCGCGCCTCAGTCACATGCCTACTCCCAACGAGGTGTGGATGCTTCTGGACCGTCAGCTGCCCCCGGCCCCCCGCAGCGACCACGGCCTCACCCTGGCCTTGGACCACCTGCAAGACCCCGGCAATCTGGGCACCATCATCCGCACCGCCGACTGGTTCGGGGTGCGGCGCATCGTCTGCAGCAATGGCACCGTCTCCTGCTTCAACCCCAAAGTGGTGCAAAGCACCATGGGCAGCCTTTTCCGCACCGAAGTGCTCTATGCCGACCTTCCCTCCTACCTCGCCTCCTGCGGCCTTCCCGTTGTGGGAGCCCTGTTAGACGGGCAGAACCTCTGGGGCTCCCCGTCGCCACTGCCTTCGCTCTCCAGTGGCTCCGTACTCGTGGTGGGCAACGAGGGCCGTGGCCTCACCCCGCAGGTCAAGGAGTGCGTCACCCACCCCGTCACCATCCCCAACCTCGGCGGCACTGCCGAGTCCCTCAACGCCGCCGTGGCCTGTGCCATCCTCATGGCGCAGATGCT
>ONJQ01000020.1 GCA_900318175.1 uncultured Bacteroidales bacterium
CAGGGCCACGCATCGTCACAATGCCTAGTTACTTATGCCGCGCATACCAAAACTCCTTGCCACCCGTTAAGATGGCAAGGAGTTTCTTGCTGTTAAGGTGTGATATTATTTGCTTGTAGAAGAATTGATCTCTTTGACCAGTCTAATCAAAGCAAAGGTGCCGTCATGGCATATAGGGTTCGAGTTCCCCATGATGCAAGTTCTGTCCTAATGACCGATTTGGGATAAACGTTATTATTGACGGGTGGCATACCTCCGCCCTGCCCACCCTTAAAAAAGCAGCCGGCCTCTCAAAGAACACCTTGAGAGGCCGACAGAAGCGGATTATTCGAAAGTTGGAGTAGCAGTTATTTGCTACTTATTGTTGGGGTCGGGTGCGGGCCCTCTGTATATCACTGTTAGGTTAAAACCTGTAGTAGGATCAGGATTACTACCATTAGCCTGTCCCTTTATAGTATTCCAAACACCATCACTACAGGTGATATAGCAGGGATCCCTGGAAGGATTATATTGATTTATAGGGAGGTTGTAATAATCGACACGGTGGCACATACTATCTATAATAGTATTAGAGGAAATAACAAACCCGCTCGTACTCGTATTAATGCGTGTCAGTTTTTCGCAACCAGAAAATAAATAGCTCATATCGGTTACTCGTTCGGTGGTGAATGAACTTAAATCAATAGTCGCTAGAACACCGCATCTTCTAAACATATAAGACATGTTTTCCAAGTTATGAGTATTGAAATTAGCGAGGGCAAGACTAAGATCACTACCTTCAATATGACATCCTTCAAACATGTGTGCCATATTCGTCACATTAGTAGTATTGCAGTGTTCGAGACCCGCAAAGGTTGCTAAGTTCGTACATCCCGCAAACATGTATGACATATCAGTCACATCTTCGGTTTGAAGGCCACCTTCACCTTCTGTGGGGTCATTATCCCAATGAACAGACCGGAGAGTAGTAAGGCCTTCGTACATGTGGCTACAGTCGGAATTGGCATAAATAATCGGAGCATAAGAGTTAATTTGCACGGTGTTTCCCGAAACATAGGCATATATTTTATAGGGTGAAGTAACATCCTGTACTTCTACCCAATCATCAGGTATTGTTGCAGGAATACCACCTGTTACTCGATTGAAGACGATGTCTTGGATTTCGCCTGAGGTTCCGACAAGTGGATCAATTAGGGCATGCATATCTGCTTTAAACTGCGGGCCGGGTTCAAGGTATGCATAAGAAGGTTCGAGGAGATTAGTACTTTTGATTTCTAAGTTGATGGGTATAATCTTATTACGCACCAGATGTACTGTAGGCTCAGTTGAATTCGGATTACCGATCACATGAGAGGAGTAACCAAGAATGCTACCATTATTATTAGGATCATACACCTCCACCTCGAGGATGAGATAGGTGGCGTCGAATGGTGGCACGACAATGTCAAAAGACTGGTCAGAGTTATAATCTAAGTGAGCCATGCTCGCATATCCAGGAGCGTAAAATGATAAAACGTTGTTGTGTTCGTTGTCAAGCTCATCCATAGTTACAGTAGGGACACCAGTTTCGGAAAGGGTAACATCGGCTTTTCCAGCAAGGTATGCTCCATATGCATTTAAGGTGATTCTCCTCACTTCTAAAGCAGTATTGTCAGGCAACAAATTCTTTACGTTCACCCGAAGGATGGAACAAAGGTTTTTGAAAAAGAGTGTGGTGGTACCCGTTGAGGTAGGCGTTGCGACGGCTCCCATAGGCATCTCTAACCGTTGGTGGTCTCCGTCCAAAATATACTTCTGTTCGGATGGGAACTTGATAGTTGCTTTAGTTTCAGCGGCATTGGGTGTACCCATTGTATGGACTGCTGAGGCTGGGAAGATGGCGCAGTAAACAGAGCTGGCAGGCACATCAGAGATTGTTGCAAAGGTGGTATTTTGAATATTGAGGCTATAAGAATTGGGGGTGATACCTGGACCCGCGATATACACCCTGTCGGCACCATCCCAATAAGGTAAGTGATCATGATCATCACCAAAAAACGCTTTGGTTTCCTGGTCGATAACGGCTTTGAGAGTGACGACATCCTGGTCTTTCTTGCAGCCAGTCATCACGGCAATACCTGCCAAAAGTGCAAATAATACAAATAACTTTTTCATTATGATAAGTCTTTTAATTCTTTTGTTGTGATTCTTAATTGTCAAAAGACATGCCCCTCGTTATAAGGGTTATAATCGGTGGCAGCCCAACTTCCGTCGGTTGATGATTGATATTGACCAAAGGTTTCTATTCCATTTCGAACAGGATCAGACAGCTGATCTCCGACACGGGTAGACGACGGCTCAAATCCCAACTCCACCTGGAAGGCAACCACCTTGATGGTCGGTGATTCATAACTACTTTTTGCCAACAGACTATCGGAAGTAGATTCAGACAGTCCTAACGTGCGATTGTTTTTTGTTTTTGTAATTGCCATTTTAGATGATGAAATTAATTAGTTTGACATTTATGTTTTATCTATATGATATTGCAGTTTAGGTTTTCAGTTTGGTAGTGGCAGTTCAGGGAGGTATATGTACCGTTTTTTTTAATAGTGTACTACCTTTTTTAAATTGCAAAAGTACATTTTTTTGGCTGTTTCTGCCATGTCCATTTTGGGCATATGTTGTTTTGGTTAATGGCTGGATACGTGTTCTTAGGTGGTTTCTGGTACGTATGTTTGTTGGTCAATTCTTCATATTTTGAATACAGTATTTGCCAGGTGATTTGTTGATTCGTATCCTTGTTGATGAAAGTTACCTGTCTCTCTGTTATGTAAAAAATGATAACGAAATTGTGTGCGTCGGAGTCGTTGTAAAATGAAAAAATGGTCTCTTTCATGGTGTGTGTTTCTTTTTTTGTTTCCTGTTTCTTTGATCTGACTTGAACATAAATTCCAGTTACAAGTGCAATACCAAGTAGAAAAAAAGATTACCTAAATTTGGTACTCTTTATAATGACGACCTCTGTGTTGTCAAATGAAAAGATATAATCACCTTACCAAAGAGCAAAGAGACACAATTTTCTTTCCATTTTCTCGTTATCAAGCCCAAACGTTTTTACGTTATACCCATTAGAGCCATGTCAAACAAAAGTATGAAGTATAGGCTGTTGCGAATAGTGAACATGTCCGACGATCTTGACAGGGAAGGTGCAAGTGTATCGGTAGTCATCCCAAGTGTGTTCTCGGCAGTGCGGATTGTTCGCGAAAGCAATTTCAGCCGTCATACTCAGCAGTTGGTATCCAACCACAATACCATTGGCCGCAGCTACATCTACGACCACAAGAACCATTTCTCATTCCGCCATGCCTCCGTCGAACTTTTTGTGGCAGGACCTTCGCCCACGGACCGCGAATTGGAGAGTTTCTATAGCACTGCCGCGGAATACGGTATCAAGCGCAGCCAGATAGTCTTCAGCGACAATAATCTGGTTACCGGCATTGCCGCTTTGGAGTCGGACATGGTCAAAGAACTGTATAATGCCAGTGAGCAGCGTCAGGTTGTGCTATCCGACTCGATAAAGCGGCTGGACGATTCGCTTGCTCTCTATCGTGCGCAGGACGATCTGTGCGACGCTGTGGCACGCGAGGTGATGGTGCAATATCCGTCTGTAACCCGTGTGGTGCTTGGAAAAGCCCGCACACTCTCTTCTGCCGCCGGGGCACAGTCCGCCTCTCGGTTTGTGGTGCTCGTAGAAACGACGGCACCCCTCGTACAGGCTGAACTTGATAAACTCCAGTCTTGGCTCCGTGTGCGGCTTGACCAAAAGCAGGTGTCCGTCATACAGTCTTCTCCCTCCAAGTAGCAGTATCCGGCTATGTCGTTGCGCAAGTTCATCCTGTTGTCTGCTGTTCTGCTCTCGCTTCTGTCCGAGGTGAATGCACAGATTCAGCCTACGTGTACGGTCTCCATCACGGTGGCCGACACGCTGTTTGTGCCCGACCCTCAGCATGTCAATGACTCTGTCCGCTACCGTCTGCTGGTCTCCGAGCCGGCAGACAGTCTGCGCTGGTGGCCCGACAGCCTCTTTGCCGACCCTTCGGCGGCTGAGCAATGGGTCTCGCTGGGCTGTCACGACACCCTCCGCGTCGGCCTCACCGCCTTTTTCAATCAGGTCAACCTCTTCCATTGGCAGCAGCCGGGCTTCCTGCGCTCCCACACCGCCTACACCTTCGTGCCCGCTCCCGACAGCGGCGACCTTTGCCAGCCACGCAGCATCGCCTACGACGCCTATCCCCAGAGATATTGCGCCGAGATGGACTACAACACCCCGCAGCAGGGCATCATCATCCGTCCCGACACCCTTTGGAGTTACGGCGACAGCGTCTACCCGCTCTCCCCCGACATAAACATGACATTTCTCAGAAACTTTTTCCCCACTATCAGGGAGTTCCCATTCGACGGCAACCATGTGCCGTTCTATGTTGATACGATTGAGATGTTGGACCCCGACCCCAATTATACGTATGTCTTGAATATGACCCATTACACGCTATCGCAGTATGACGACTCGCTCTACTCTCTCCCGGTGCTGTATTTTACGATCAATATTGACGACACGGTGCCTCGTTTCTTCAGCGCTGAACGTACCGTACCGCTGTGCGACACAACGCTTGTCGATTATCTGAACTTTGCTTTGCCCCATTCTATTGGAGGGATAGGGCGATATCGTTTTATGAATTCTACATTTTATTTCAATATGAATCCCTCCCCGCGAGGACGGGCAATCTTCCGCTTCTACGAAACGCCCACGCCTTATTACTACACCACGGGCTCCTACGGCTTCAGCCGCATAGAGATGGCCGGACGCTGTGCACCCACCGACAGCATCCTGCTCACCGGCCCCCACTGTGGCTGTTTGGTCTACGATACGGCCAGCCGCGCCGTCTGCCGCAACCAGATGCCTTATACCTGGGACGGACTCACCTTCACCCAACCTGGCAGCGACACACAGCGTATACTGTCCCTTGCCTGCGACACCCTGCGTCACTACACTCTTACCCTGCGGCCCGACGACACCCTGTCGCGTTTTGATACCGTGGTGGAGAACCGGCTGCCTTGGATTCTTTATGGCGACACCATGACCGCCTCCGGCCTCGAAACCATCTTAGTGCACGGCATCCCGCCCGACTGCGACACGCTGCTTTACTACCACCTCACCGTTCTCAACAACCTGTTCGACACCACCTACACCTATATCTGTCCCAACCAGCTGCCCTATACGCTTCACGGCGTGACGGTCAACACCGACACCGTCTTCAACATCACCCTGCAGGGCAGCCAGGGACAGGACAGCACCGTCACCTATTTCGTCTACGTCAAGGCCGACAGCGACACCGCCATATTCGATACCATTGTCGAAAGCCAGCTCCCCTGGGCTTTCCTCGACAGCCTTTTCACCGACACCGTCAACAACATGCCCTTCCACTTCGTCAACGAGGCCGGCTGCGACAGCCTCATCCTCTACAACCTTTTCATCTATTGGGAGGGCGACCACTGCGACAGCCTGCTGCAATTCCCCAACGTTGTCACCCCCAACGGCGACGGCTTCAACGACCGTTTCGTCATTGGCGGGCTGGTAGAGAACGACTGCTATCCCTACAACCTCCTCATCATTGTGGACCGCACTGGCCGCATTGTGTTCCAAGCCGAGAACATCTGCCGCGACGACCAGTTCTGGGACCCTGCCGCTTCGCGCATCCCCGCCGGCACCTACTTCTACCGCTTCGTAGGCCGCGGCGTCAACCACGCAACCCAACATCAAGGATGTATAGAAATACTGAAATGAAAACACTTGTCAACATATTCGACCCCGAAGAGCCTTTGGCCGCCTACCTGTTCCTCAAGCAATACTACGAGGAAGAGGACCGTCTCCTGTTTATTTCCACCCGTGAGGACCGCCAGCTTCTCGCCCCTTATGCCACCCTGTTCCGTCTGCCCGACGACAAGATTGACTTCATCGCCTTCAAACGCGACGAGGACAGCTACATCTACGAGCGCATCAGCCGTCGTCTCCAGTCCCGCTTGGACCCCTCTGCCCAGTACTGGGTCAACCTGGCGGGCGGCACCCGTTATCTCGCCCTTGCTGTCCAGCACGTCTTCTCCCAGTTTGATGCACGCCTCTTCTACGTTCAGACACGTGAGAACCTCATCGTCCGTTCCCCCTTTGACGACCGTGCCGACCTCAGCCGTGACGCTGTGGACACCATACGCTACCGCATGTCCATGGCTGAATATTTCCGTCTCCACGGCCTCAGTCACGACCTTGCTGGGAGCAACCACCGTCCCACGCGCAGTGAGGCCGATGCTCTGCGGGTCTTCGACTGCTTCCGCACCCGTCGGCTGCCGCACCGCGCTTTCCACGCCCTCGAGCAGCTCCGCCTCATCTACCGCGGCATGCGCAAACCCATGTCCATCCACGACATCACCTTCGGCCGTCGCGACCGCCGCGACGCCGTCCCCGGCCTCCCCGAGCTGCTCAACGCCATCGGCTTTGTACCCAAGGAGAAGGAGATGCTCCAGCCCGCCGAAGTCGACTACCTCACCGGCGGATGGTTCGAGGAATATGTCTATTACACCCTCCTCCGTCTCGTCTCGCCCCAGCAGATAGCCATCGGTGTACGTATTGCCCGTCCGGGTATGCAGCACAACAACGAACTTGATGTGGTTTTTATCAAGGCCAACACCTTGTTTGTTGTCGAATGCAAGACCGGTGTGGCCTCCGACCATATGTTTAATGAAATTGTCTACAAAGCCAGTGCCTTGAAGGAGTCGTTCCTCGGTCCGTCGTGCCACTCGTATATCTTCACCCTGAAACAGGATTATGATCACAAGTTGCACGACGTGGCCGCCATGATGGGAATTACGCTCTGCCCCAAGGGCACGCTGGTGAGCCCGGACCTGATGAGAAAGGTCGCGGAGCAGATGTGCCGAATCTGTAACGAGAGCGTGTGAGGGACTTTGCTTTTCAGCCTATGCAGCCAGTGCCTTTACATCCGGCATATTTCTGTTCCATTTCGAGGAACCAGTCGTAGGCGGTGCTGTTGGCCAGCAGAGGTTCTAATGTAGGGTCTTCGCGCACCCGCTCCCAACAGCGGCTTACCAAGTAGCGGAAGCGTGAAAGATTGCGATGGTGGTAGTTGATTTCGGGGCCAAGGACAATCTCGTCCCAGTCGATTAGCTGTACGGCGGCCAGCATCAGCTCGAGCATGCTCTCCACATGCAGCCCCACGCCCCAGAGCCTGTCGCTGTACTCCTCCCGCAGCATGCTCTCGCCGCGCATCACCTCCGGCCTGTCCGACGCCCATTCATAGCCCTCCGCCACCCGACGGCGATACTGCTGTTGCTGCCTGACGAAATCCGCTTTCAGCTCCCTCGTCTGCTCCCGCCGCAGATGAGTCTCCTCGCCGTTGCTCCATGCCATCAACGTACCATTGCTTTTGAGTCTTTTTCTTCTCATAGTTTTATTGATTTTGAAATGAATAGAACAATGCTTCCGGATGCCCTTATGTCAAATCACTCTCCGCTGCAAGGGCAATAAATCCCCCTTCAACGGATGCTTTCGGCATCCTGAATTGCAAGGTTTGTCAATTAAAAACTATGATTATAAACAGATTAACGCATGACGTGTGTTTCCATTAAGTGCTACAAAGATACGAATTATTTCACACAATGCAACTTTTTTTTGTCATACCAGATACTCACATCCCGCCCGCTTCTTTGTCCTTGAGTTCTGACCAACTCTCTCCAATATGGCATCATTATTCCATTTTTACCCGCCAAGCTGACGGATAAAGAACGGCAAAGGTTATTATAACGAACCAGTATTGAAAGGCTCTGCTTGTGATTCAGGAATCAAGAACAGGAGTGAATGGAAGGCCAGTCAACACCCTATTCGTCTGCCTCCTTCGCCTTCTGGATGACTTCCAATAGACTTTCCCCCCTTTTTACTTTAGGGTCGAATGCGGCAGGGCTCTTTTCCGCCATAATGCGGTATATCTCCATACTCTCCTGTGCCACAGCCTCCGCAGCGGGGAGGTCTCTTTCTTCCTTAGTAAGGTGCATCAATGAGAGGTTAAAGAGCGTTCCAGCCACGTATGGCAGGAAGGCATCGGGATTTTTGTCTGCCAGTTGGCGGCGGATAGACAGGGCCTCGTCGAATTCCTCTTCGGCTTCCTTGTATTGGTTGGTGTCTTTGTGGAGGACAGCCAAATTGTTCAGCGTCATAGCTACATCGGGCAGGTAGGCATCTGGGTTTTGTGCTGCTAGTTGGCGGTATGTGGTCAAGGCCTCGTTGTATTCCTTTTCGGCTTTGTCCAGTTGGTTGGTGTCGCTGTGGAGGATGGCCAAGTTGTTCAGCGTCATCGCCACATCGGCCAGGTAGGCATCGGGGCTCTTGTCTGCCAGTTGCTGGTAAGTAGACGAGGCCTCGTTGTATTCCTCTTCGGCCTCCTTGTATTGGTTGGTGTTGCTGTGGAGGTTGGCTAAGTTGTTCAGTGTGTCTGCTACTCTTGGCAGGTAGGCATCGGGTTTTTTGTTTGCCAATTGGCGGCGGATGTTCAAGGCCTCGTTGAATTCCTCTTCGGCCTCCTTGTATTGGTTGGTGTTGCTGTGGAGGAGGGCCAAGTTGTTCAGTGTCGTGGCTACATATGGCTGATAGGCATCAGGGTTCTCGTCTGCCAGTTGGCGGCGGATGTTCAAGGCCTCGTTGTATTCCTCTTCAGCTTTGTCCAATTGGTTGGTTTCTCTGTGGAGGACGGCCAAGTTGTTCAGCGTCATGGCTACATCGGGCAGGTATGCATCGGGGTTCTTGTCTGCCAGTTGGCGGTATGTCTTTAAGGCCTCGTTGTATTCCTTTTCGGCATTGTCCAGTTGGTTGGTGTTATTGTGGAGGATGGCCAAGTCGTTCAACACCAGGGTGATGTCGTCTTTATAAGTATTGGGGTTGCCTTCTTCCAGTTTGTTGAATATGTCTAATGCGACTTTGTAATAGGGTTTGGCTTGACCGAAATGGTTGATATCATCTAATGCAGAGCCTAAACAGTGCAAAGAGGATGCAACGGTGTAGGGGTGGGTATTCTTCAGTTCGGCAAAGGGTGTGTCTTTTGGTTCAGACCAGGCTTGGAGTGCGTCATCGTAGATCTGCAGGGCGAAGTCCATACCATAGACTTGCTTTATCTCCTCGGGGTGTTGCAGGAAGCGGTAGGCCATGAAGTACTCATAGAAGGATTTGTGCGAGAAGTGGAATATATCACCTGTACGGGTAAGTAATGAGCGTTGCTGGAAAAGGTCTTCGTTAATAGTGGTGTCGTTTGGCTTGGCTAATTGGTGATCAATGAGGATATGTAGTAATTCATCGTATAAGATTTCTGTTTTCCCATGCTCGTACATGTATCCTGCCACTTCTGATGTCATGTCCCACCACTGCTTGACTTGTCTATTAGTGACTGTTGGCTGGATTCGACTGATGTTGCGATGTAATTCCTTATCTACAATTGTGTCATAGAAGTCGAGAGAGGTGTTGATTTCTCGGTTACTTTCGACAATGTCCCTGATATATGCCAGTATGATGGGTCGTGAAGCTATTGAGTTATGTTTTTTTATGAGCGCTGCAGCTTTGCTATGTTTTTCAGCTTCATTGGAGATGGAAAATGTTTGGTCTAAGAAGTCTTGCACTTGTTTATCGTTAAATGGTTCTAAGAGCAGTTTGTTGACCTTCAGCCATGGGTCGCTTCCTCCGATGGGGATGTTGGTTTTGCTGGGTTCTTCACTGATGTCTTTAAAGAATTGTGAACGGCATGTGATGATAATAAAGGCAAAGTTAGGGTTTTTATAGATTTCTTCTAATTTGTGGAGGAAATTTGTGTATTCTTTAGATGCTTTCGGTTTTTGAGCTGATAAGTTTTCGTCTAAGGCATCAAGTAGCAGGATGTTCTTTTTGTTGTACTCAAGGGGGGCATTGTTGATGGTCTCAAAGAAGTTGTCAGGACGGAGAGAGAAGATTTGGATGTTGTAGGGCAGATTGCTTTGGGTGTGGTTGTTGATATAGTCACTCAAGAGATGTACAAGAGCGGAAGTTTTGCCCGAGCCTGTGTTACCGAGAAGCAAGTATACTTTAGGTAATTTGCTACGTTTTACAAATACTTGTTTGAGAAAGAAATCCTTTAAGAGTATAGGATTTTTTATTTGTAAGGCTGTTTGTACACCGTCTTTGGGCGGAATTGTTGTGATATAGGGTTGGATGTAAATGTTGCCATTAATGTCTTCCTCTTTGGAGGTTTCGATATTGTTATTTGTATTAGAGGAGCTGTCCGATGGAAGGTAATTGGAGAATTCGTTTGTGATATTGTTGTCAATGTATTCCTTGTGCCATCTGCGTGTATGGGGCAGGGTAATTTTGATTCCAAAAAAATCAAGAAGTGTTGTTATCCAATCCAAGATTTTGAAGATGTAGACTAGTGTATTTTCCATGTGTGGCAGTGTATTAATTGTTTATTTGTAATATTTTATGGGGCCAATGTCCTTTGGGATAATAGTGTTTAGTTAGATGCAAATATACTACTTTTTTTTCATCTTTTTGGAAGATTTAGCATGCCGGCAGTGCAATAATTAGGGATAGATGACGTTATAATCTCGATGAAAATAGTGTCGCATATCATGGTGTCGCTGTCGGTGTTCCTGCTGCTGGTCTTCGGGGCCGGGGGCATGGGATGCCAGCGTTGCTCCTGCTCCGGGAGGGTGAGTATCCTCCTGTTGGACGATGGCTGCTGCAACCGGGGCAGCGACTGCATGGATGTGAAGGTGTCGCCGGTGTCGGTGGCAGACATGGTTCAGAATGTGTCGCCGCTGGTCGTGGCACAGATGTCGCCGATGAGTGTATGCAAACAAGAACCGATATTATGGATGCCCGGAATGTGTGATGTTGTCGTTGGATGGCAATACCGAGGCGTCGGAAGTCCGCCAGGCTGGTTGTCGGGCAATTGTGCGGTCTTGAGGGTTTGACGATGGCTGTTGTGAATGTGTTAACGTGTGACTGCGTTAATGTGTTAGTCAATTAACGGATTAACACGTTTACGAATTAACGAATGCAAACTGTCAAATCAAAAGAATACATGAAAAGGATTATTCTATTTAGCCTGCTGCTGTGTGTGGCGTGGTTTGCCGTGGCACAGAAGCAGGACACGATACAAAAGAAGACGCTTACAGCGGTGAGCGTGAAGTCGAAGGCCGAGGGCTTGAGTCGCCTCGGCGGTGCCGAGAACGGGCAGAAGATGGGGCAGGAGGTGCTGTTCCGTGCCGCCTGTTGCAATCTCGGCGAGAGTTTTGTGGCCAATCCCAGCGTGGACGTGAACTACAGTGATGCCGCTGTGGGCGCCCGCCAAATCAAGTTGTTGGGTCTGAGCGGCCAGTATGTGCAGCTGTTGATAGAGAATCTGCCCTGCTTTGCAGGGGCAGCGTCGCCGTATGAGTTGAACTATGTGCCCGGGTCGTGGATGAACAGCATTGCCGTGAGCAAAGGGGCGTCGAGTGTGAAGAGCGGCTTCCAGAGCATCACGGGACAGATAGATGTCGAGTATCTGAAGCCCGACAAGGAACAGGGCGTGGACATCAACCTGTATACCGACAGCCGTCTGAAGACCGAAGGGAATGCGGTAGCGAACATCCACCTGAACAAACATCTGAGCACCGAGCTACTGCTGCATGGCGAGAAAGACTGGCTGCACCACGACATGAACAAGGACGGCTGGCACGACTCGCCAGCTATCGGCCAGTGGCATGTGCAGAACCGTTGGAAGTACGTCAACGGCCGCTATATCTTCCACGGAGGTGTCGGCTTGATGCGCGAGGAGCGCGAGGGGGGCCAGATGAAGGGCGTTTCGGACAACCCCTTCCGCGTGAAACTGGACGCCGACCGCGTTGAGGCGTATATGAAGCATGCCGTGCTGCTGAACTATGAGCATAACACCAACCTCGCCCTGATGGCCACTGGAAGCCTGTATGACCTGCAAGGGGAGTTTGGACGGCGTACCTACTCCACCAAGAACAAGGACCTGTATGCACGGCTGATGTTTGAACACGAGTTCAACGCGCGTCACCAGCTGTCGGCAGGCCTCAGTCTGCTGATGCAGGGCAAGGATGAGCGGGTGGGGCCGATACGGGTGCCGGAAAGCATGGTGGGATACCGGCTGATAGACCAGTGGCCAGAGACAGTGCCGGGAGCCTATGCCGAATACACCTATAAGCCGTCGCACAAGCTGACCATGATGGCTGGTCTGCGGGTGGACAGGAGCAGCCTGTACGGCACTTTTGTCACTCCGCGACTGCATGCCAAGTGGATGGTCTCGGACATGATGACCTTGCGCCTGTCGGCAGGCAAAGGCTACCGCTCGCCTCACGCCTGGGCGGAGAACCACTACCTGCTGGCTTCGGGTCGCGATGTGACCGTGGCCGAGGATCTGCGAATGGAAGAGGCCTGGAACAGCGGCCTGTCCGCAGCGTTCTATATCCCCGTGGGCGAACAGACCCTGAAGCTGAACGCCGAGTATTACTACACGAATTTCATCAACCAGCTGGTAGTGGACTACGACAGCGACCCGAAGAAGATAAGTATTGGCATGCTGAAAGGGAAGTCGTTCTCCCACACCGTGCAGGTGGATGGGTCGATAGACTTTGACGAGGAGCTGGAACTGACGGCTGCGTTCCGCTACAATGATGTGCGCTGCACCTACGGCGGGCGGCTAATGGAGAAACCCCTCACGTCGCGCTACAAAGGGCTGCTCACCGTAGCTTGGAAACCCTATATGGGGTTGATACAGGTGGATGTGACCCTGCAGCTGAACGGCGGCGGACGCATGCCCACGCCTTACACCACTAAGGACAGAAAGCTCTCGTGGGACGAGCGTTTCCCGGCCTACCCGCAGCTGAACGTGCAGGTGACCCGCCGTTTCCGCCATATCACGGTATACGTAGGAGGTGAGAACCTCACAAACTACCGCCAGCCCATCCCCGTAATCGGAGCAGACAACCCGTGGGGCAGCTCTTTCGAGCCGACCATGGTTTGGGGACCCGTACACGGAATCATGGGCTACGCAGGTGTGAGAATGAATTTTTAATGTGTTAATTCGTAAATCTTATAATGATATGAAACGTTTATTGATGATAGTGATGGCACTGCTTGTTGCTATTGGAGTTTCTGCCCATACGGGCGGTGGTAAGAAGGAAATGCGTGTGTTAGTGGTCACCACCAACCCCGAGATGCACTGCCAAAACTGCGAGAAGAAAATCAAAGAGAACATCCGTTTCGAGCCGGGTGTGCGCAAGATTGAAACCAGCCTGGAGAAACAGCAGGTGAGAATCATCTACAACCCCGCCAAGACCGACGTGAAAAAGCTGACCGAAGCTTTTGCCAAGATAGGCTACGAGGTGAAGGTGCTGAGCGATCAGGTAGAAGGGCAAGCAGACAAAAAAGAACAATCTAAAAGCCGTAAGAAATGAATGTGATAGACCACATCAGAGAGAGCCAAGACCTGACTCGCGATGAATTGGAGCTGATTCTCACCACCGACAATAAGGAGGCTATTGAGTATCTGCGCACATCGGCACGTGCTGTGGCCGACAGCGTCTATGGCAACAAGATTTTCATGCGCGGGCTGATAGAGCTTTCCAGCTATTGCAAGAACGACTGTCTCTATTGCGGACTGCGCCGCAGCAACAAAGAGGCAGTCCGTTACCGCCTTACTGAGGAGGAAATCTACGACTGCTGCGAGACGGGGCACTCTCTCGGTTTTCGCACCTTCGTGATGCAGGGCGGCGAGGATGCATGGTTCAACGACGAGCGCATGTGCCGCATTGTCTCCACCGTTCGCCAACGCTTCCCGGACTGCGCCATCACCTTGTCGCTGGGTGAGCGGAGTCGCGAGAGCTATCAGGCGTTGTACGACGCGGGTGCCAACCGCTATCTGCTCCGCCACGAGACCGCCGACGCGGAGCATTACGGTAGGCTGCACCCCGCCGAGATGTCATGGCAGCACCGCATGGACTGTCTCCAAGCGTTGAAGGAGATAGGCTACCAGGTGGGCTGTGGCTTTATGGTGGGATCCCCCTTCCAGACAATCGACACGCTTTATGCCGACCTGCAGTTCATCCGCTCCTTCCAGCCGCACATGGTGGGCATAGGCCCCTTTGTCTCGACGCACAACACCCCCTTCGAGGGCTATCCCAACGGCAAGGTGGAGACCACCCTGCGGTTGCTTGCACTGATTAGGCTGCTGCATCCCCGCGTGCTGCTGCCCGCAACAACGGCCCTCGGCACCCTGCATCCGCGCGGACGTGAACTCGGCATCCAGTTCGGTGCCAACGTCATCATGCCTAACCTCTCGCCTCGTACCCACCGCAAGGACTACGCCATCTACGACAACAAGATATGCACAGGTGAGGAAGCCGCCGAATGTCGCGCTTGCACGGAACAGCGCATCCGCAGCATAGGCTACGAAAGCATTGTAGACCGCGGTGACTACAAGGGCTAAAGGCTAAGAAGAGTAGCTGGTTTAAAACTAAAAAGGGGAGTACGCAACTTAGTACCAATTGAGAAGGGGCATGATGTCGTTTGACACCATGCCCCTTTTGTTATTGCTATAGACTGGGTTATTTGCTGGCTTTCTTGCCTTTGACGGTCTTGTACTCTTCGTTAAGGCCTTCGATGATCTCGTTGGTGATGTCCATGGCGGGATTCATGTAGAGGGTGGGGGAGTCGTTGAAGGTTTTGCGCATGATGATGTCGAACTGCTGGTTGGCGGCATTGTATTCGCGCACAAAGGCAAAGATGCGGTTGAGGAGTTCGATGTTGGCATCCAGCTGTTTCTGCATGACTTTCTGTGTGAGCTCTGCTTCGAGGGTTGCGAGTTTCTCGGAGCGCTGTTTGAGCTCGGCCTCGGTGGCTTGCTGCTGGCTGAGGGTCATGTTCTCGCCGGTTTGCAGATAGGTCTGATAGTCCTTCTGGAACTTGGTCACCTGCTGCTGGTAGTTCTTTTCCTGTGAATCCTTGTATTTGTTGAGTTCTTCCTGAAGGTCGATGGCATATTGGTATTTGGCCAGGAGGGTGTCGCTGTCGATACAGGCAATTTTGAGGGCTCCGTCTTTGGCCACCACGGGTGCCGTGGCGTTGGGATTGTGCATGCTGCGGGTGCCGATGCCGGTGAAGTGGAAGATGTAAAGGAGTACGAGGCCGATGAGCAGCACGATGTTGCACACGAGGATGGCCGTATGGCAGCAATTCTTCTTGCTGTTGCAGCTGTTGTCCTTGGGGGCATTGGGGGCTTGTGCGGCAGGGCTTTCGGTGTTGGGCATAGGCTCGGGGTTGGCAGGATGTTGTTCTTGGGGTTCTTTCATGCTGATGGTGTCGAGGCTGTTGTCGTCGACGGGTTTGTTGAGGTCTTGATTGATTTCCATTGTTGTATTGTTTTTTGTCGGACTTGTCGAACTTGTCAGACTTGTCGGACGGTGATTATTCTTATTGATTGTCTATCTCGCCGAGGGTGTCGATGGCACGCTGCACACGGGCAATGGTCTCTTCTTTGCCAATAGTCATGACGAGTGTGAGCATGTCGGGGCCGACGGTGGTGCCGACGACAGCAAGGCGCAGAGAGTTCATAATCTGGCCCATGTTGAGTTCGTTGCCTTTGATGTAGTCCTCAAGGAGGGCCTGATGGATGGCGTCGTACTCAAAGGGGACGGTGTTGAGGATTTCGATGACTTTGGCCATGTGGGTGGTCATGCCGGGTTTCCAGCGTTTGGCCACTGCCTTGGGATCGTACTCGGTGGGTGCGACGAAGAAGTAGTGTGTCTGGTCCCACAGCTCGGAGGGGAAGGAGATGCGCTCTTTCATCATGCCGCAGACTTTGACAACATAGTCGTGGGGGGCATCGATGCCATGCTCTTTGAGTTGGGGGAGGAACATCTCGGCTATACGCTCGTCTGAGCATTTCTGCAGATACTCGTGGTTGAACCATTTGGCTTTCTCGATGTTGAACTTGGCTCCGCTCTTGCTGATATGCTCTATGCTGAAGAGGCTGATGAGCTCGTCCATCGTCATGAGCTCCTGATCGTTGCCGGGGTTCCAGCCGAGGAGGGCCAGCATGTTCACCACGGCCTCGGGCAGGTAGCCGCGTTCGCGGTAGCCGGAAGAGAGTTCGCCAGTCTCAGGATTGTGCCAGTCGAGGGGGAAGACGGGGAATCCCAGGCGGTCGCCGTCGCGCTTGCTCAGCTTGCCGTTGCCGTCGGGTTTGAGCAGCAGGGGCAGGTGGGCGAACTGGGGCATGGTATCTTCCCAGCCAAAGGCGCGGTAGAGCATGACGTGGAGGGGAGCCGAAGGCAACCACTCCTCGCCACGGATGACGTGCGACACCTCCATGAGGTGGTCGTCCACGATGTTAGCCAGATGGTAGGTGGGCATGCCGTCCGACTTGAAAAGCACCTTGTCGTCCAGCAGGCGGCTGTTCATGGCAACGTCGCCGCGGATAAGGTCGTGGACGGTGATGTCGATATTCTCAGGGAACTTGAAGCGGACCACATACGGGTCGCCGTTCTCCAGGCGGCGTGCCACCTCGTCGGCGCCCAGAGAGAGGCTGTTCTCCATGGTGCCGCGGGTGGTGCAGTCGTACTGGAAGGTCTTCTTTTGCGCTTCATATTCCTTGCGCTTGGCGTCGAGGACTTCAGGGCGGTCAAAGGCGTAGTAGGCCCAGCCGTCGCGCAGCAGTTGGTCCGCATATTGGCGGTAGAGGGGTTTGCGGTCACTTTGGCGGTAGGGGCCGTAGTTGCCACCGATGTGGACTCCCTCGTCAAACTTGATGCCGAGCCAGTCGAGGGCTTCGATAATATAGTCTTCGGCACCGGGAACGAAACGGGTCTGGTCTGTGTCTTCGATGCGCAGTATCATGTCGCCGCCATTTTGGCGGGCAAAGAGGTAGTTGTACAAAGCGGTGCGGACGCCGCCGATGTGCAGCGGGCCTGTGGGACTGGGGGCAAAACGGACGCGAACTTTTCTCATGTTATTTTTTATTTTGTATTTAGTTTCTATTTCTTTTCTATTTTATTTCTATTTTGTTTGTAGTTGACTGAATAAATGGTGACGAAGCAGATAGTAATCAACAAGTATCAGCCGAGGGTGGATACAGCTGACGGGAAGCTGCTGCTGCCTCCGCAGGCGCTTCACCTTGAGGCGGGGCATCCACTTGTAGAAGGCTCTGTGGGCTTGTACCACGGCGGAGAACTCTTTTGGTTTGCGTTCCATCAGGAATTTGAACGCTGCCACATAGTCCAGCACCACACGGCAGACCATGACCCATGCCAGTCGGCTCTGGGGCAGGTTCTTGTAGAGGAGAGCCATGTTGTTGCGGAAGTTGAGGTAGGTCTTGTGGGGATTGGACTTGGGCAGGGTGCCGCCGCCCACGTGGTACACCACCGAGTGGGGGCAGTATTCCACTTCGTAGCCGGCATTCTTGGCGCGCCAGCAGAAGTCAATCTCCTCCATGTGGGCGAAAAAGTCGTCGTCCAGGCCGCCCAACTCCTTCCATACCGACGAGCGGACAAACATCGCGGCCCCCGAAGCCCAGAAGATAGGGCAGGGGTCGTCGTACTGGCCACGGTCCTGCTCCAGTGTGGTGAACATGCGACCACGGCAGAAGGGGTAGCCGTATTTATCGATGAAACCGCCAGCGCCGCCGGCATACTCGAAGGTGTCCCGCTGGTCGTACATCAGCAGCTTGGGCTGGCAGATGGCCGTCTGCGGGTGTTGCTCCATTTGGGCTATGACGGGTTCAATCCAGTTGGGCGTCACCTCTACATCGTCGTTCAGCAGCACGTAGTAGTCGGCCTCGACCTGCTCCAAGGCGCGGTTGTAGCCGCCGGCAAAGCCGTAGTTCTTGTCCAACTCGATAATGCGCAACTGGGGGTAGTGCTCCCGCACAAAGGCAAGGGAGTCGTCAGTAGAGCCGTTGTCGGCAATGATTACCTCGGTGTCGCCCGTGCTGTGGAGTGTGACCGACGGCAGAAAACGCTCCAGCATTTTCTTCCCATTCCAGTTCAGTATCACAACGGCAGTGGTCATTCTCTTCTCTTCAGTTTGATGCAATTAGTGGCTAATTGTGTGTGGGGTATAAAGTATTATTCAACAGTCAGTGGTTTCAGCTCCATGTCGGCAGGGCGTGTGCGTTTCCAGCGCCGGTGGGACCACAGCCAGTACTCAGGCTTTTTGTTGATGGTCTGCTTGAGCATGGCTATGTAGCGCGAAGTGATGGTGTATTGCGGCACTTCGTCGGGCCTTTCGCACAGGGGCGTGAAGCGCACCTCATAGCGTCCGCGCTGCACCTTGGTCACTTCGTAGTAGAGGACGGGCATGTTGTACTTGCGTGCAAAATACTCGGCCCCGTAGAGAAAGGGCGTCTCCTGGTTCATGAACATGGTCCAGAAGGACTTGTGCACATCGTTGGGGGATTGGTCGCTCAGCATCATATAGGCCACGGGCACCTTGTGCTGGTGGTAATAATCCATGGTCTGCCGCACGTTGTGCTGGTCCACAATCTCGGTGCCGTAGCGTCCGCGCCTGCGCGTGATGTACGATGCCACAGACTTGTCCTGTAAGGGCTTGCCGACACCCACGCCGTGGTGCATCACTTGGTAGTTCAGCGAGGTGATCATGTACTCCCAGTTGTTGTAGTGTGCCGACATCAGCACCACGCTCTGCCCGCTCTCGTAGTAGCGGTTCACCACTTCGCGGTTCACAAAACGGTATCGCTTCATGATGCTCTGCGGACGGGCGTAGAGGTTGTAGATGCCCTCCATGAGCAGGTCGCAGATGTGGTGATAGTAGGCCCGCTCAATCTCCTTGCGCCTTTCCGCACTGAGTTGGGGGTAGGCCTTGGCCAGATTGGCGCTCGTCACGCCACGGCGGTAGCGCACCACATGGTAGGCTATCACAAATAATATGTCGGACAGGATGCTGCTCAAGATGGGTGAGTGAATGCTTTGATGCTACCTGATTAATAACCTCGGTTGAACTGCTGTCCTACCTCGCCGATGGCTTCCTCGTCCACGGTGTTGCGGCTCAGCATGCGCTCCCAGCCGGGAGTGACAACCTCGCCACGGGCATTGGAGTTGAGCAGCTTGTAATAGCCCCCGCGGAACTCGTCCCAGAACAGGAACACGCGGTTGCTGTAGTCGCCCGGCAGGGTGTTGTAGCGCCACAGCTGGTAGGGCAGGTAATAGATGTAGCCCTCGTTAGCCTTTGTCCCCTCGCCCAGCGAGTTGGCCGTATTGGCGTTCAACGACCAGTGCACGTTGTTCAGAGCACCCACAAAATTCTTCTCGTCGCGCACATAGTCCGGGGGACCGTACTGGAGGTACACGCGGCCTCGGTCCGTGCGGTAGCCCGGAGTGCGGGGATAGGTGAAGTGCTCCTCGACATATTTCATGAGCTTGTAATACTCCTTCCATTTGCCCTCGGGGTTCACCTCATCGCGGCTCTTCCAAAAGCGGTACAGGTAAGTCTGCTTCTCTGCCAAAGCTTGTCTACCCAACAAATCCTTGGCAATGGAAAGCTCCGCAGCCGACGAGATGGGGTAAAGGGCGTCAATATAGTAGTTGATAGTCTCTTCGTCATTGATAAGTGCGGCGAACGAGGTGGCCACCTCCGCCTCCGTGGCCGTAGCCTCCTCTATGTTGGGGTTGGAACGCATAATCATCACTTCCTTGCGGAACAGCGCGTCCCCATCACCGTTAGTGACCTCTGCCACGATGACGTAGTTGCCGGAAGGCAGACCACTCACATCCAAGTCGGCAAACACTGGCACGCAGGCCTTTGGGGCCACGCCGCTGCGCTTCCAGCCAATCTTGGGCAGCCGGATACCTGACTCCCGCTGGGTGACGTAGACCTCCACGTTGTAGGCTCCGCTGCCGATTTCTTTGTCCGTGTTGTAAAGCTCGAAATAGGGGTGCAGCACCTGCACCTGTTCGGGCACAAAGTCGTCGATATACGGGACCATGTCGTACCCGTTGCGTGACAGCATATTCTCCGTCGTGGTCGGCATGGCGGACTCCATCAGTTGTATGGCGCTCATCATCGGCTTCCCCTTGCCATAGTATACCAACAGCTTCTCCTTCAGCATCACAGGGTCGTCGTCGGTGCCGTTGTCCTTCAGCGTCAGCTCCAAGTCGTAGATGCCGTTGGCCAGGCCGAAACGTTGCAAGTCCATGAAAGTGAAATTCGTGGCCTCAGCACTGGATGTGAACGGGCTGAGCAGATTGTATTTCTTCACATACTCCACAGTGTCGCCCCTCCGTGCCACCAGTGTCACCTCCACTGAAGCTCTAAACCTTCCCTCTTCCACCTCTTGGAAAGCGAGGCCGCGGGCATCGAAACGCAGATACGTCTCTACATAAGGCTGATTGCTCTCAGGCAGATAAAACACCGAGTAGCCAAACAAGGCAGTCAATTGCGACCGCGATGCAAATCCTGTCACAGACATGGCCACTGCCACAAACAATAATGCAAGTTTCTTCATATCTTTATAAATTGTGTTACTAATATATCTCACGAATATCCATAAAGCGGTGTTCTCCATCTATTTAGATAAAAAAGCCATCACTAATGGACATTCTAAACCAACTGCAAAGATACAAAAAAAAACTCACAATGCACCAATTTGATTGTGAGAATGTGCTATTGTGTTAAGGTTTAGGTATTAATGCTGAACCGGACAAACGTCCTGAATGTGGGGAAAAAGAGAATGTGTCAATCCGTAGACATTGTCGCATGAACGGATTGGCACATTCTCGTGAAGGGTAACACGCTTCCTTATTTCAGCATCTCTGCGGCCACTTGCAGTGCGCGGTCGAGGCCGTCGGGGTTCTTGCCTCCCGCAGTGGCGTAGGCGGGCTGTCCGCCGCCGCCGCCCTGTATTTCTTTACCCGCAGCGCGGACGATGGTTCCGGCGTTCAGTCCGGCATCGACGCGGTTCTTGCCGAGGGCCACAAGGATGGAGGGTTTGCCGCCATTCACGCTGCCCAGCACCACGGCCATATCGGGCTTCTGTGCAGCAAGGGCAAGCATGGCGTCCTTCAGTTGGCTGAGGTCGCCTTCCATGCGGCGCACCAGCAGGGGCGACTCCTCTAATTGGCGGGCGAGGTCCTTGGTCAGGGCTTCGGCCTGTGCACGCTGGTAGTGCTCCACTTCGGCGCGGAGGGCGGCTCCTTCGTCTTGCAGACGCTGCACGGCAGCGGTGAGGTCCTTGGGATTCTTCAGCATTTCACGGAGGGCATCCAACTGGTCCTGAAGATTGTTGTTATAGGCCTCGGCGGCTGCACCTGTCACGGCCTCAATGCGGCGCATGCCGGCAGCCACGGCACCCTCGCTCACAATGCGGAAGGAGCCTATGTGGCCGGTGTTGTCGATGTGGGTACCACCGCAGAACTCGACGCTGTCGCCGAATTTCACAACGCGCACCTTGTCGCCGTATTTCTCGCCAAAGAGTGCCATGGCACCCAGCTTGCGAGCCTCCTCTATGGGCATGGCGCGATGTTCTTCGAGGGCAATAGCGCGGCGGATGTCGATGTTCACCTGTTTCTCCACCTCGCGAATCTCCTCGTGTGTGAGCTTGGCAAAATGAGAGAAGTCAAAGCGCAGCCGCTGGTCGTCCACGCTGGAGCCCTTCTGCTCCACATGGGTGCCAAGCACGTTGCGCAGGGCTTTGTGCAGCAGGTGTGTGGCGGAGTGGTTGCATTGGATGGCAATGCGGCGGCACTTGTCCACCTCGGCCTTGTAAGGCTGGTCGAGGTAGGCGGGCAGTTTGGTGACGATATGTATGATGAGGTTGTTCTCTTTCTTGGTGTTCACCACGGGCACCATGTCGCCAGCGGGATTGGTCAGTGTGCCCTGGTCGCCCACCTGTCCGCCGCTTTCGCCATAGAAAGGCGTGCGGTCGAATACCAGTTGGTAGAACTCTTTGTCCTTCACTTTCACATGGCGGTAGCGGGTGATGTGCACCTCGGCGGTCAGTTCGTCGTAGCCGATAAACTCTTGGTTAGTGCCAGGGATGAGTTCCACCCAGTCGTCGTTCTCCACCGTTGCGGCAGCGCGCGAGCGGTCTTTCTGTTCGGCAAGGCCACGGTTGAAACCGTCCATATCCACACTCCAGCCCTTTTCGGAGGCCATGAGTTGCGTCAGGTCCACAGGGAACCCGTAGGTGTCGAACAATTCAAAGGCGAAAGCACCGTCGATGGTCTTGCTGCTGTCGGCTTTGTGAGCGGCAATGTAGTCGTCAAAGCGCTTGATGCCGCCGGAAAGGGTCTTGAGGAATGACTGCTCCTCCTCCAGTATGATGCGCTGGATGAGTTGCTGCTGCTTAACCAGTTCGGGGTATTGCTCGCCCATTTGCCCCACGAGGGTCTCCACCAGACGGTTCATGAACGGCTCTTTGAAGCCGAGGAATGTATACCCGTAGCGGACTGCACGGCGCAGGATGCGACGAATGACATAGCCAGCCTTGGCGTTGCCGGGCAACTGGCCGTCGGCAATGCTGAAACTGACGGCACGCAGGTGGTCGGCAATGACGCGCATGGCTATGTCTGCCTGTTCCTCCTGACCGTAGGTACGGTTTGCCAAACGGGCAATCTGCTGGATGAGGGGCTGGAAGACGTCGGTGTCATAGTTGGACTTCTTGCCTTGCATCACCATGCAAAGTCGCTCGAAACCCATGCCGGTGTCGATGTGTTTGGCCTTGAGGGGCTCCAGGGTGCCGTTGGCAAGGCGGTTGTACTGCATGAACACCAGGTTCCATATCTCGATGACGAGGGGGTTGTCCTTGTTGACCAGGTCGCGGCCAGGCACCTGCTGTTTCTCGGCCTCGTCGCGCAGGTCGATGTGTATCTCGCTGCATGGGCCGCAGGGTCCCTGATCGCCCATCTCCCAGAAGTTGTCCTTCTTTGAGCCTTTCAAAATACGGCTCTCGTCGATGTGTTCCTTCCAGTACTCGTATGCTTCGGTGTCCATCTCCAGTCCGTCCTTTGCATCTCCGCCGAAGACGGTGACGTACAGGTTCTTCTTGTCAATGTGCATCACCTCGGTGAGGAACTCCCAGCCATAGGCGATGGCCTCGCGCTTAAAGTAGTCGCCAAAGGACCAGTTGCCCAACATCTCGAACATGGTATGGTGATAGGTGTCGTGGCCCACCTCTTCAAGGTCGTTGTGCTTGCCGCTGACGCGGAGACACTTCTGTGCATCCGTGGCGCGGGGATATTGTGCATCGGCATTGCCAAGGAAAATGTCCTTGAACTGGTTCATGCCGGCATTGGTGAACATCAGGGTGGGGTCGTTCTTGACCACCATGGGCGATGAAGGGACGATGTGGTGTCCCTTGCTTTCAAAAAATTTCAGGAACTGACTGCGTATTTCGTTGCTGGTCATAGGAAAAGGTGTGTTAAAAGTCGTCGCGTTCCACAAGCAGGATGGCGTTCTGTGGAACGATGTAATATTTCTCGTTGTTATATTTAATCTCGATGGCGTTTTTCTGGAGGAAGAGGGCCAGGTCGCCGGGTTTCACCTGGAGGGGCATATAGTGCGGGTCGGTGCTGTGCTGGTTCCATGCCTCGCCTTCGTCCATGGAGGGCAGGGGATAGCCCGGACCGCATTTGAGGATGTAGCCGGACTGAATCTTCTCCTTGTCCTGATAACCGGCGGGAAGATAAAGTCCGCTTTTGGTGCGGTCGACGGCATCGTTGGGTTTTATCAACACTCTGTCCCCCACCACGATAATCTTGTCTAAGTTTGTTGTCATACCTATAAATTGAATTTGCAAAGTTACGAAAATAATTTGAATCCACTTTTTTTTCGTAACTTTGCACTTTGATACAGTCTCGTGCTGTGAACTATTGTATATTGAAAACCTTGCTATTATGTGTAAATATAAATATATAGCGGTGGCTCTGTTGTGCGTGTTGTGCAGCTTTGTGACCCGAGCACAGGAGCCTGAGCCTCCCAAGGTCGACCCCACGTGGGAGTCGATAAACCAAAGGGGCTATCCCGACTGGTTTCGGGATGCCAAGTTGGGCATTTTTGTACATTGGGGACTCTATTCTGTGCCCGCATGGTCTGCACCGGACGGCTATGCCGAATGGTTCTACCGTGGCTTGATGGTGGGCGACACCATCCGCGTGAACGAAATGCAGGACTTCAACCGCCGATGGGGATACATGCTTGGCGACCAATGGAGTGGCCGACTCAGCAACAGCCAGAGTGTCAAGCAGCGCCCCAAACCCACCGACCTCTATACCCTCTACGCCCAGACTTGGCATGCCGAGCATTGGAACCCCGACCAATGGGCAGACCTTTTTGCCCGCGCAGGAGCCAAATATGTGGTTCTTGTCACCAAGCACCACGACGGCTACTGCCTGTGGCGCAGCCGCTACCAACCTAACTGGAACAGTGTGGTGACGGGTCCGCACAAGGACATTGTGGGGCTCCTCACACAGTCCGTCCGCAAGGCTGGCATGAAGATGGGATTCTATTACTCCCTCACCGAGTGGACCAATAATCTGCACATCTGGATGCACGACCCGGACAGCGCCATCGGCGAATACGTTGACCACTATATGATGCCTCAGTTCAAAGAATTGGTTCGTCAATACAAGCCCAGTCTCATCTTTGCCGACGGCGAGTGGCAGAACAGCGCCGCCCAATTCCGTGCACCGGAGCTGATAGCCTGGTACTACAACACCGTAGGACCCGAAGCCATCGTCAACGACCGTTGGGGCGAGGGCACGCAGCACGGTTTCAAGACCCCTGAGTACAAGGGCGCCATCAAGGACACCATCCGTCCCTGGGCCGAATGCCGCGGATTGGGCAAATCTTTCGGTCTGAACCGTAACGAGCCGTTGGAGAATTATCTTACCAGCGACTCTCTCATCCGCCATTTTGTCAAGCTGGTAGCTGCTGGCGGAGGCCTTACTCTCAATGTGGGGCCCAATGCTGACGGAACCATTCCCATGCTCCAGCAGGAGCGTCTGCTCGACCTCGGCAATTGGCTGAAGGTGAATGGCGAGGCCATATATGGCTCCCGTCCCTACAGCAAGATGTGCGAGATGGATAGCACGGTCTTTTACACCCGCAACAACGGCAACCTCTACGCCATTGCCACCCATCTTGACAGCAAGGTCCTCATCCTCAAAAACATGCCTCGTCCCGGTCTGCTCTCCCAAATCAAGTTGTTGGGATGCGACAAGCCCATCATCCACTACTATTTCGCTGGCAGTATCTATATCCGCCTTAACAACCTGACTGTCGAGGATCTCTCCAAGACAAAAGGGGCGTGGGTGTTCCGCATTACAAAGTTCAACGGACGGTAGGCCTCAGTCTAACGTCACCCGATGCCGTGTCGTTCTCGCGGTCTTGTTCCCCTCAATGAGGCATTGATGCGGCCATTGAGCTGCGATACGTCGTAATCGAAAAATACGTGAAGTAACATTTCCGCATCCCCACCTACACTACCATCGCGTTGATAGAGCGGTGCGAGGACAGGATGGGGAGTTAATTTATGGTGTATTTCAAAGCGTAGTAGTCGGGGAGACCACTAAATGATGCGCAGGGTGGTGAGGGCATGAAGGATGCCTTCTTCGTCAACAGAGGTGGTTACGTAGTCGGCGTGAGCCTTGACGCTGTCGTCGGCATTCCCCATGGCAACACCGATGCCGCAGTAGTCCAGCATCTCGATGTCGTTGCCGCCGTCGCCAAAACCGATGCATTCTTCTTTTTTCATTCCGAAGTGTTGCAGTATGCTTTCAATGCCGGAAGCTTTGCTGTTGTGGGCGTTGACAAGGTCGCTGAACTGCGAATGCCAGCGCGGCAGACGGCAGTGGGGCAGCATCTGCAGGACGGCAGCATCGCGCTCGGCGGGCATGATGGCGATGATTTGGTAGGTCTCGCGCCCTTTCATCTGCTCCGTGGGCATGAGTGGGGGCATGGTGAATTCCAACTGGTTGCGGATGGCGTTGGCTACCGGGTTTGAGTGAGTGTTGACGAACATCTCGTGCTCTGTAAAAATCATGGTGCAGAGGTCCTCGCGCTGCGCGTAGTCCAGCCAGCTGTCGGTCTCGGCCTGTGGAATGGGGTTGCGGAGCAGGACTTTGTCGCCTACAAAGCAGTAGCCGCCGTTCATGGTGACGTAGCCGTCGAAAGCCACGGGCATGTCGGGAATAAGCACCTTGGGACGCCCCGAGGAGATGAACGTTTTGATGCCCCGCTGATGGAGGGCTTGGAAGGCACGGATGGTGCCTGGGGATACTTGATGGGTTGTGAAACTGAGGAGAGTACCGTCGATGTCGAAAAAGGCGGCTTTTATCATAGCGTTAGATTTTTGAGATTATGGAGCGCAGTAAGGTTGTCATCTGTTCAGCGGCGCGGTTGGCTTGCAGCACCACGTCGTCGCCATCGTTGAGGCAGCTGTCGCTGAGGTCGTTGCTTTGATTGGTGATGATGCTGATGCCGAATATTTCAAGGCCGCAGTGGCGTGCCACAATGACTTCGGGAACGGTGCTCATGCCCGCAGCGTCGCCTCCAAGGGTGGCGTACATGCGGTATTCGGCGGGAGTCTCGTAGGTGGGGCCAGTGCCGGCCACGTAAACCCCTTGGCGTAGGGTGATGCCGAGGCTGGCAGCCTCAGCAATGGCCACTTGGCGCAGTCGGCGGCTGTAGACGGTGGTCATGTCGGGAAAGCGGGGTCCGAGTTCATCCAGATTGGGTCCGATGAGGGGATTGGGCATGAGGTTGATGTGGTCCGTGATGACCATCATGTCGCCCACTCGGAAGTCGGGGTTGACGGCTCCTGCGGCGTTGCTGACAAAGAGGGTCTTCACGCCGAGACGCGCCAGCACACGGACGGGGAAGGTGACTTGGTCCATGCTGTAGCCTTCGTAGTAGTGGAGACGGCCCTGCATGGCAAAGACCCGTTTGCCTCCGAGGGTGCCGACGATGAGGTTGCCCTTATGGCCGGTGGCTGTTGATGTTTGGAAGTTGGGGATTTGGCTATACGGGATCGTGATGGGCTGCTCGATGTGGTCAGCCAAGGGGCCGAGGCCACTGCCAAGAATGATGGCTATCTGGGGTACATCGTCGCCCGCAATGCCGAGCAGGAAACGGCTGCTTTCGTCTATCTTTTGAAGGGTCATGGAGTGAATGTGGCAATTCGTTAATGTGGGAATGTGTTAATGTGATAGTGGGCGCTTTCAGGTTGATTTCAGTTGGTTGATGCGCTTCATGATTTCGGCGGCTTGTTCGTAGTCTTCGGCTTCCTCGCATTGGCGCAGTTTCTCTTCCAGCTGTTCAATGGTCTCTTCGGGGTTGGGGAGATGGGCTTTGTTCTGCGGCATGTTGGCTTCGAGGGCGCCGGGCTCCATGGAGGTCTCTTCGAGCACCGAAAGGTCCATCATCACGTCGCACCCCTGCATGAGGGCCAGGATGATGGCGTCCGTGGTGCGGCTGTCGACATGCTTCTCGGTGAAACCGTCGCTGATGAAGAGTGTGGAGTAGAAGATGCCCTCTTCGAAACGGTCAATGGTAACCTTTTTCAGCGTCAGCATGAAGCTTTCCATGATGTTGAAAAGGAGATTGTGGGTGAGCGGACGGCGCGCCTGCCGACGCTCGATGGCCATGACGATGGCCTGAGCCTCTGTCTCGCCGATGATGACGGGTATCTGCTTGCCACGCTCGGGCGCACTGAGCACAAGCACGTAGGCATCGCTCATGGACGGTGTTTGGAGTATCTGTAGGGGGAATACGTTAGTATAGTTCATTGACCTGAGTGTTTCGTTGTGCAGCGAGCAGTGCCGACGGGGAGGGCAGACGCTGCGTCAGTTTGCGAGGTAATTCACCAGCTGTTTGACGGCAAGGCCCCTGTGGCTGATTTGGTTCTTCACATCGAGCGGCATCTCGGCAAAGCTGACTGCATAGCGGTCCGGCATGAAGATGGGGTCGTAGCCAAAACCGCCTTCGCCATAGCGCCCGGTAAGGATGCAGCCCTCCACCCTGCCTTCAAAAAAGCGGGCCTCGCCCCCCTCAATAAGGCATATCACCGTGCGGAAGGCGGCCTTGCGGTTGGTTTTGCCCTCCATGGCTGCAAGCAGCTTGTTGACGTTGTCGTCGAAGGTGCAGTGCTCGCCGGCATAGCGTGCGCTGTAGACTCCGGGTGCGCCGCCGAGGGCGTCCACTTCCAGCCCCGTGTCGTCGGCAAAACAGTCCTTGCCCGTGCGCTCCCACACCCATTGGGCTTTCTGAAGGGCGTTGCCCTGAAGGGTGTCGGCGGTTTCGGGGATCTCGCCTTCCAACCCTGCGTCGGCAAGGCTCACAATGTTCACCTTGCCGACAAGCAGTTGGCTTACCTCTTCTAATTTGTGTTTATTGTTTGTCGCAAAAATGAGTTCTCTCATGTGTATACTATCTTAGTATTGTGACCGACCCTTTGACGGAATACTTCTGTATGCTGCCCTTGCGCTGGTACTTGATCACGTAGGGGTAGGTGCCCTGCGGCAAGGGTTTCCCGTTGCTGGTGCCGTCCCATTTAAAGCGGATGTCCTCCGAGGTGAAGACGACGGCCCCGCGGCGGTTGAAGATGGCGATATGGAACGACTCCATCTCGCTGTTGCTGATGATGCTGAAGACGTTGTTGGTGGCCTTGTTGGGCGTGAAGACGTTGGGACGGAAGAAACCGAAGGTGTCTATGTCAATGGTCCAGAGGGTGTCCGTCGAGCAGCCCAGCTCGTTGAAGCTGCGCAGGGTGACGGTGTTGCAGTCGTTAGTATAGATGTCGAAATGGTGGGTGACGGTCTTGCCTGTCGACACGCCGCCGTCGCCGAAAATCCATTGCGAGTGGTCGGAGTACTGCGAGTTGTCGGTAAAGCTGACCACGGGGGTCTCGGTGTCGATATAGTCGGGCGAATAGTCGAAGTCGAGGATGGGCTCCGGCACCTCACGGACGGTGATGTCGATAGCGGCAATATCGCAGCTGTCGGCAGCATAGCCCACCAGATAGTAGCGCGTCTCCTGATGGGGCGACACGACGATGGTCGCGTTGTTCTTCTGGCTTTCGAGGTCGGGGTCGGGAGGGTAGCTGGACCATTCGTACCACAGGGCACCCTCGCCTGTGAGGGTTACGCTGTCGCCAGGGCAGTGTTTCGCATGCCTCGGCGTGGCGACGATGCGGGTGGAGAGCAGCGAGAGGTTCACGCTGTCCCATGCCACGCAACCGGCATCGGCCGTAATCTTCAGGTAGTAGGTGGTGTGCGGCTGGGTGGGACGGGTGTAGAGCGCATCGCCGCGGCAGATGGGCTCCTCGCCCGGTTGGTCAAGATGTCTGTACCACGCAAAGGAGCAGCCCGACACCGAGGTGGTCGCCTTCACATGCGACTCGTGCCCGTTGCAGATGATCGTGTCCTCCGAGAAATGGATCTCAGGGTCGTGGAAGAAATAGATGGTGTCGTACAGCGTGTCCGAGCAGTCGGCGGCGTTGGTCGTAATCAGCATAAAGGGGTTCTCGAAATCCTCAAAGTCGCGTGTCACACTCGCCGTGCCGCCCATGCCGGCCGTCTCGCTGTCGATGGTAGTGTCAGCAAACACCCATTTGCGCTTCACAATGTCCTCCGTAAGGTCCGTGATGGTGGTCTGGTCGCCCACGCAGAGGGTGCGCTTGCTGATGTCTATCCGTGTGTTCGGGGGTGTGTCCACATGGATGACGTAGACCTTCGTCGTGTTGCACGTGCTGTCCTCCAGATACATGGTCAGCTCAATGGCATAATCGCCCGGCACGTTGGTGCGGAACACCACCGTGTCGCCATGCAGGACGGTCTGCACCGGGGTGTCCACCATGCTTCCCTCGTGTATCACCCATTTGGTCATGCTGTGGTCAATCTTGGGAGCGTTCAGCCCCTGGAACGGCACACGCCCCATAGCCTCCATATAAACCTCCGAAGTGTCAAGGCATACAGTGGTGAAGAGGGCATTGATGACAGGCTTGATGTTGCTCGTCTTCGTGTAGACCGTGGAGTGGAACGGCTTCTGTGGGTCCATGGCCGAGGTCATCACGCACTTGTAGGTCGTGATGCCCGCCGTGTCGCCCACCGCGATCTCCCTTGCCGCGTCGGCCTCCGTGGCAATAAAATCGTTGATGCGCGAGACGTGCGTGTTGTTCGTGCTCGTCGGCCCCAGCTGGCGGAAGGGCAGCGTGGCCATATACTCCGAATTCGTTGTCTGCCCGTCGTAGCCGTTGGAGGAGACATACCACGTGTAATCCATCAGACCCTCGGGGGCGCGCAGCGTGTCCACAGCGTCCGACATGCCCTGCGGACACCCCGACGAGGTGATCTCCATGGCCTGGCAGCTGCCGGCTATATAGGCATAGATCGGGTCCACGTCGTAGATGCAGTCGCTCGTGTACATCTCAATGCGCACCGAGTCGTACAGGTAGTTTATCAAGCTGATGGCCACGCGCGTCCACGGCTTGTAGCAATAGCAGCAGCTCGTGGCGCCTGCCGTTGTGGGCGACCCGTTGAACCCCTCCACCCAAGGCTCCGGCAGGGTCCCGGTCACCGCCGGTGCCGGCACATTGAACCAAAGATCATCATTCAGCGGGAAATTGTTCCACTGATCCGTCGTGCTGTTCTTGCCCACCACGCGGATGATAAACTCCCCTGCCTCCCTCGGCGAGTGGTTATAGCGGCATGCCACGATGGCGTAGTCAATAAACAGCAGGGCGTTTCTTGGCGTCACCATCATGGTGTAGAACAGAGCCTCTGCGCCCTTCGTGTTCACCTCGTTGTCCGTGATGTTGTAGACGCTCTGGCCCGTGGCGCGCATGTCGCCCAGGCGTATGCTTGTCAAGTGTCCCGGGGGTATGCGCTGCATGCCCTGCCCGGCCGAGTTTACCGTGAAGAGGTCCATACCCGCATCCGTCTGCGTGTAGATGCGGAAACGCTTGTCGTGGCCGTCAAACAGCGTGCAGTGGTTGCACGCACAGCGGTCATCGTCCGGACCTGAATCGTGCGTTGTCGAAGTGATGTTCGCGTTGCCCCTTATCGGCGTCTTGCTGCTCAGGCAGCAGGTGCTCAGCACATTGCTTCCCGTGCTGCCCCCTGTGCCGCGCACGCGGTTGCCCACACGCGCCGTCCACGACCCTATATCCGTCGACAACGAGTTGAACGACGTGGGGTTGTGCAACCCCGGACAGGCGTTCTGCCCCACCCCGGGGGCCGCCGCTGCCAACAGCAGCATCATCATTAAAAAACGTTTCATAATAGCGTTACATTTTGTGATTATCCTGTTTATTATTTTTCCCATCATAAAATCGCGTCGCCCGCTGTACCATCCTTTCCCTTTCTCCTGCACGGACACCTCACAGCCTCCTGCCCAGCTCCGGCAGCACACTTGCCTTCCACTGCGTGTAATCCCCCTCCACAATATGTTCCCTTGCCGTCCGTACCAACCACATGTAGAACGCCAGATTGTGTATCGAGCAAATCTGCAGTCCCAGTATCTCCTCTGCCTTAATCAGATGGTGCAGATACGCCAGCGTGTAGCTCCTGTCGCTCTCCGCAGTGCTCTCTGGGTCAATCGGCTCGAAGCAGGTCGCCCACTTACTGTTCTTCACGTTGATAGTCCCGTGTTTAGTAAACAGCAGGCCGTTGCGCCCGTTGCGCGTCGGCATCACGCAGTCGAACATGTCCACCCCTCTTTCAATCCCCTCCAGCAGGTTCGCCGGCGTGCCCACGCCCATCAAGTATCGCGGTTTATCCTTGGGCAGTATCGCGTTCACCACCTCAATCATCTCGTACATCGTCTCAGTCGGTTCGCCCACTGCCAGTCCTCCTATCGCGTTGGCTTCCGCTTCCTTGCTGGCCACAAACTCCGCGCTCTTTCGCCGCAAGTCTGCATACTTGCACCCCTGCACAATCGGCAGCAATGCCTGCTCGTAGCCATACAGTGGTTCCGTCTCATTGAAGTGTTTTATGCAGCGGTCCAGCCAGCGGTGCGTCAGCTCCATCGTCTCGCGGGCATGGCGGTAGTCCGACTCCCCGGGCGCGCACACGTCGAACGCCATCATCATGTCTGCGCCAATCACCCGCTCAATGTCCATCACCCTTTCCGGTGTGAACAGATGGCGGCTGCCGTCGATGTGCGACTGGAACGTGCAGCCCTCCTCCTTGATTCTCCTGTTCTCGGCCAACGAGAAGACCTGGAATCCGCCGCTATCCGTCAGCAAGGGCCGCTCCCATCCTGCGAAACCGTGCAGTCCCCCTGCCGCCCGCAGTGTCTCCAAGCCTGGCCGCAGGAACAGATGGTAAGTATTGCCGAGGATAATCTGAGCGTTGATGTCCCTGACCAACTCGTGCCGATGCACAGCCTTCACACTACCCGCCGTCCCGACGGGCATGAAGATGGGTGTGGCTATTTCACCGTGCGCTGTGGTGATTATCCCAGCTCTGGCGTTGCTACCCGGATCCGCTTTCTCTATCTTGAACTTCATAATTCTCAACTTTTCAGCATCTCACAGCCGACAGTTATGAACAATCGGTTAATATTTCATCCTGCAAAGATACGAAAAAAATCAAAAATAATATATATTTTTGCAAGAAAAATATTTCAACCCAAAATGGACTTTACTCCAATACTCACAGACCCTTGCACCATGGCGCTAACCATCGTGCTTGCCCTAAGTCTGGTTATTTTGTGCCTCTATTACGGACTTTTCTTCTTCCGTGTGGGACATTTGAAAAATTCATCACGTAAAAAAAGTGCCGAGGACGAACCTCTCAAACCCGTCTCGGTCATCCTCACCGCCCAGAACGACGGCGAGTGGCTCCGCTCCAACCTCGTATACCTCCTTGAGCAGGACTACCCCGACTTCGAGGTGGTGGTGGTGGACTACCTCTCTACCGACGATACGCAGTATGTCCTCCAGCTCCTTGCCAAAAACTATCCGCACCTTAGAATCGTCACCCTGCTCGAAAATGCCAATGGCTATCAAGGCCTCAAATACCCCTTCTCCATCGGCATCAAGTCTGCCAAAAACGACATTCTTCTCCTTGCCGAGCCCGAGTGCATGCCTATGGACACCACCAACTTCAATTGGATTCGCTCCATGGTCCAAGGCTACCGCAATGACCACATCGACATCGTCCTCGGCTATTGCGGCATAGCCTACAAACCCTCCCTCTTCAACTGGCTGCAGCAATACGACAACCTGGACTACAGTGTCGAGTACCTCGGTGCCGCAGCCTTGCGCCATCCCTTCACCGGCAACGGGCGCAACCTCAGCTACCGCCGCTCCCTCTTCCTGAAAAACGACGGCTTCATCTACCACTACTACATCCCCTACGGCGCCGACGACATGTTTGTCAACCAGAATGCCCGCCGCCGCAACACCGCTGTAGTCCTTACCCCTGAGGCCTACACCTACGTCCAGCCCCAGCCCACGCTCCGCCAGTGGCACCAGTACCGCAAGCACCGCGATGTCACCCACCTCTTCTACAGCTTTGGTCTCAAATGCTCGCGTCTTGCCAAACCCCTCAGCGTCTTCCTGTTTTACCTTGCCGGTGCGCTCCTTCTTGTTCTTGGCACCTTCCCTTGGCAGCTCCTTGCCGCCGTCCTTGCCTTCAAGCTCGCCTGGCAGATAGTCTCCACCGCCCAGGCCGCCCGCAGGCTCACCGTCAAGCCTGTCATTTATATCCTTTCGCCCCTTTTTGAAATTTATTTTCTCGTTGTAAATACTTTTTTGTCCATATTTCCGTTATCACGCCAAAAGAAACTGAAATAATGGTCTAAAAGGCATGGAACCTTTCCTATCTAACGAGAAGGCACAACGCGATTATCAGCTTGTCATTGCCGCCCGCGACAAGGGCGACCAGCGGGCCTATGCCGACCTTATGCGTTTCTACCGCGAGCCCATCTACCTCATGCTCCTCCGCATGACCCACAGCCCGGTGGATGCCGACGACCTCACCATGGAGGCCTTCAGTAAGGCCTTCTGCCAACTCTCCACCTACACCCCCCAAAACACCTTTGCCACATGGCTCTTCGCCATTGCCAGCAACCACGGCATCGACTTTATCCGCCGTCAGCACATGCGTCTTGTCTCCCTCAACTCCATGTCCGTCACCGAAGAGAATGAGGCCTACGAATTCCCCATTCCCTCCGACGACCCCAACCCCGAGGAGGAGCTCATCACCCGCCAGCGCGACCAGCTGGTCCGCAGCCTTGTGGACCGTCTCGCTCCCCGCTATCGCCGCATCGTGTCCCTGCGCTATTTTGACGAACTCTCCTACGAAGAGATTGCCCGCCAGCTCAACCTGCCTCTCGGCACCGTCAAGATACAGCTTCGCCGTGCCCGCATACTCCTTGGTGAGATCATTCATTCACATAAACAGAACCTATGAAACATCACATATCCCTTTTCCTCATAGCCCTCCTTGTCTGCGCCATGCCCTTGCAGGCTCAGAAACAGAAAAAGAAAGCCTCGTCAACCCCGCAGCAGCACCTCTCCGGCCTTGGTGTGTCCATCAATGCCGGTCTGCTCATACCCAATGCCAAGCAGGCCAACTTCTACAGCGGTCGCCCCGGCAACGAGAACACTATCGACCGCGTGCTGCGTTCCGAGCAGTACGGCACTCAGATCTGGACCAGCCTCGTCAATCAAGGCCTCATCTCGCCCAGCGCCATCCCCTCCTACAGCGCCTTCACCATTGCCGAATACCCCGACATGTACTATAAGCTCACCTACCAGATAGGCGTGGGCATACGCTACGACTACAACAGTGGCTGGGGCTGGCTGCTCAGCTTCGACTTCAGCCAGGTCACTGCTGCTGGTCAGTTCCTCCTCTCCAGCGACAATGGCGTCGGCATCCCCGGCAGCCGCCAATACGTCCCCTGCGACATCTTCGGTGTCGAGAAGCGCGTCCTCATCGACTTCTCCATCCTCCGCCGCTTCCCGATTACCGACATCCTCGACCTCGAATTCTCCCTTGGTGCCGACATCAACAATACCAAGGTCACCGAGAACGCCATGATGATAGGTGGCCGTTCCTACAGCATCCTTGATGTCTGGGGTGGCCAAAGTCCCTATGCCGGCTCCGGCTCCTACGATTACATCAACCAAGGCGGAATAGGCTTCGGAGCCCTCTCTTCCCTTGCCCTTGGCTACAATCTCAACGGCTCCGCTATCGACTTCGGCTACGCCCTCCGCTACATGCAAACCAAGTACAAGGGCTACAACGATTCCGACAGCTTCGCCCTGCAACACACCATTTTCTTCCGTTTCAATCTCAACAATTTCAAACTCTTTAAATGAAAGTAATCGCCGCCCGCACGCTTAGGCTTTCGGGCAGCACAATATCCAAATAACAACCAACAAGTAATGATACAATTAACAGACCTTTCGCAATCCGACCATCCGCATTTCGCCAAAGATCTATTCGAATCGGCTTTCCCCGACGAAGAACGACCTCCTTTCGGGGAGTTGAAGCATCGTAACAAAGACAAATTTCATTTCATGGTCGCCACCAACGACGACGGCGACGAGCCCATCGGAATCCTTACCTACTGGACCTTCGATGAGTTTGTCTATATAGAGCACTTCGCCATTGACGAAGACCTCCGCAATCAGGGTCTCGGCAAAGCCGTCTTCCTCAATTTCCTTTCGCAGCAAACCCAACAGGTGGTTCTCGAAGTGGAGCATCCGCACGACGAGATTTCCGAGCATCGCATTGAATTCTACGCAAGTATGGGCCTCTATTCCAACCCTCAGGACTACCTCCAACCTTCCTATCATGGAGACCAAGTCACTGTGCCCATGATAATTATGACAAAATACGAAATCGACGATGAGGAATTTGACGAAATTCGCGATATTTTATACCGCGAAGTGTACAAATGCAAGCCTTCCAACATGCGTTGACATATTTTTTTTCGTTTTTTAAAATCCAAGTTTTCATTGTTTTAAAAGCTTCGCTACAAAAAAAGTCAAAAAAAAATTTGGTGCGTCGAAAAAAAGTCGTATCTTTGCAACCGCTTTCGAGGAAGAGATAACCCAAAGCACCAAGATGGCTCCTTAGCTCAACTGAATAGAGCATCTGACTACGGATCAGAAGGTTGCAGGTTTGAATCCTGCAGGAGTCACACAAAGAGGAGAACCCAACAATGGGTTCTTCTTTTTTTTGTCCCCCAACCGTCCTTCTCCCCCGTCCGCTTTCTTCCACTTCGCAGCCCCTCCCTGCTTCCGCTCGCGTCCTCGTGCGCCCCTCCGCCGACAGCCCTCCCGCCATCATCCCATTATACTCCCTTCGCCCTTCCTTCGCTCCTTTTAGGTCAGTTCTCTAATATTTGTTCCTCATTTCTTCCTTTTTCATTGGATAAATGAAGTACCACATGAGGGCTATCAGTCCTACAGGGAGCGACGGAGCACCGAAATTGGTCTCCATGCCCGGGGTGGTGAAGGACATCCGCGCCGTCATAGATGCATACCCCCAGCCCCTCTGAAGAGGGGAGTTCGCCAGCGGGTCAGCTCAACCCCGGTGTTTAGGTCCCCGTTTCGCCCACACGTGTTACATCCGTCTCTTTTTGACTTGCCTTCGGAAGCTGCTTTACATAAAGGGGACTTCCACAAAATCACCCCGGAGGGGGGTGTGTGACCGTCATAGATGCATACCCCCAGCCCCTCTGAAGAGGGGAGTTCGAGGTGGAGAGGTGCCGGCTGGCACTCGGGATGGCGACGGCGGTGAGGAAAAGACGACAGTGAAAAACGACCCCGCCAGCACCCACCCCTTTTATTTAATTTTTTTTGCAGGGGGGTGTAGTGTTTTGGCTTTTTGTTACGTTCTTATGAGCAAAAATGTATTTGTCAAATAAAAATTTGTTATTAATGCGTAAACTTATTCTTTCTGCAACGATGCTTTTGATGACGTTTGCCTTGCAGGCGCAGACGTTTGTCTCCACCACTCCCGGCAGCCGCAATGTGCTTGTTGAGGAGTTCACGGGCGTCAGCTGTCAGTATTGCCCTTTGGGGCACAAGGCCGTTGATTTCACCCTCAAGTCCTTTCCCGGCAGGGCTTTTGCCATCAACATCCATCAGGGCGTTTTTGCTTCACAGTTCTCCACTCAGTGGGGCAACGCTTTGGCCAACCAGGCCGGAGTTCAGGGCTATCCCTCCGCTACGGTGAACCGCCACGCGTTCAGCAGCGGCACCATCCAGATTGACCCGGGGCAGTCCTACCCCTGCGCCCAGCAGATGATGGAACAGGAGGCGAAGGTGAACGTTGCCGCTACAATGGACATCGACCCCGCCACGCGCCTGATGGTTGTGAGGGTGGAGGTGTATTATCCCGGCAATGGGCCAGGGGATATTAATATGCTCAACGTGGCGTTGGTCCAGAACAACGTTCTGGGGAACCAGACAGGCGGGTCGCAGTACTACCCTGAAAACATGGTGAACGGCCAGTACCGCCACATGCACATTCTGCGCCACCTGCTTACCGGCCAGTGGGGCGACACCATCCATGACGTCAGGGCGGGGAGTTTCTTCACCAAGGAGTATGCCTATGTTGTGCCCCGGCAGATTGGCGACCTGGCCGTGGACAATCTGGACGACCTCAGCGTGCTGGTTTTTGTGTGCCAGGACAGGAAGGAGGTGCTGAACGTGTGCGAGGCCATCCGCAAGGGCGACAAAGCTTACATTGCCTATGGCGACAAGGGCGGCTATGAATGCTCGCTGGACTACCACCCGTATGTCTGCGTGGTCAATCCCACCGACAGGCCTGTCAGCGACCTCCGCTTTGAGATTGACGGCACGAATGTGGTGCGCCATAAGACCATCAGCCCCTACACCGCCGACACGGTACAGGTGGCGTCCTACAGCATAGCCGACATGCCCGCCGCCCACGGGCAATATGGCGAAACGGTCAGCGTCAGGCTTGCGGGATACACTACGGGCGGCTCACAGGTGAATGTCAGCGACAACGCCTTGAGTGTCGACTATGCCCATGTGGACGTCTACACGGCTGAAGGTCCCCTTACGCTGAGCATAAAATACGACAGCTATCCACAGGAAGTGACCTTCACGCTGGCGGGGCTGGCGGACTGCCAGTACTATTATCGTGTCGAGGGTGCTGACGGTGATGCCGGCAGAACGGTGGACTACACCCTTTCGCCCGCCACGGCAGGTCTCTACAGGCTCAAATTGGTGGACGTGGGCGCTGACGGACTGAACGGCACGGTGACAGTCGCCGATGCCGCACACAACACCCTCTTCAGTCGCAGCGGCAGAGACCTGATGGTTTGGGACAACTACTATTTCAATATCACAACCCCCGGCACCGACGGTCCTATAGGTACCGTTGTGGGGATAGATGAGCCCGCCACCCAGCCGGCGGAATGGAACGTGTGGCCCAATCCGGTGAGCGATGTGCTCCACATCCCGGAGGGACCCGAAATCCGTCGTGTCGATGTCCTGGACCTTTCGGGGCGTGTGCAGGCCACCTCGGCAGACGGCGAGGTCAATGTCTCAGCCCTTCCTGCCGGTCTATACATCCTCCGTGTGGTAACCGCCGAGGGCGTTATGGTAAAGAAAATCATCAAGCAATAATAACTTTAATACTACACTACAATGAAGAATATAATTCGATTATTCATGGCGGGCATGATGGCCTTGGCAACCATAGGCTTTGCATCTTGCGAGAAGGAACCTGCCAACAACAATCAACAGGGCGGCAACACCAATCCGACAGAACTTGTCTACGAAACCCTTGTGGGAACCGAATGGGAAGGCACCTATTCCACCACAACCCAAACGCAGTATGGCGCTGTGCCATGCACCATCCACTGGACGGTCGACTTCCTACGCGACGGACGCGGCGAGGTGATGTTCTGGCTGGAAAGCCAGGCTTTCGATTCCGACCAGTATTCGTGGCAGATGACCTACACCTACGACGGACACAACGCGGGTGTCATTACGGACGAGGACGGCAGCTGGCCTTTCACCTGCGACCCCTACAACCGGACCATGAATGTGACCCTCCAGTTCCAGACCCAGCACGAAGAGGGCGGCCAGATGTTCACCTACGGAGGCCCCACAACGCTGCACCAGACAAGATAGTCAACACCGATCTGCATATCACGAACGATGAAAAAGATTCTATTCATCATTGCCCTGTTTGCAATCGACCTCACGCTCCATGCCGCACCCGTCAGTGCGGGCAAAGCGGCCGACGTGGCGCAGTCCTTTCTGAGACAGACCCTGCAAGTCAAACAGTCCGTCAGGCTTGAGTTGCGTACATGGGACTACGATGCCGTCCACCTGTTCACCCTTCCTCAAGGGGGCTGGGTGATGGTGGCCGCCGACGACTGCGCCCGCCCGATACTGGCCTATTCCTTGAGCGGCACACTGCGCCCCGATGCCCTGCCTGTGGCAGTGCGGAATATTGTGAGTGTCTACCAGCAGGAGATTGCGCTTGCGCGCAGCGCCAAGGATGTAAGCTGTCAAAAGGAGTGGGATGTGTTGGACGGAGGCCAGCCTCTGCAAAGCGCCGAGGAAGAGGAGGTGGGACCCCTGTTAACCACCCAATGGTTCCAGAAATCGCCCTACAACCAGCTCTGCCCTGGCCATACGATGACAGGCTGTGTGGCCACCGCCATGGCGCAGGTGATGAAATACTGGAACTATCCTGCTTTCGGGCGTGGAAGCCATTCCTACACCGACGATTCAGGCTATGGCACCCAGAGTGCCGACTTTGGCAACACCCGTTACGACTGGGTGAACATGCCCGACCGCCTGACGGGGAACTCCACTGCCGCAGAAAAGGCAGCCGTGGCCACACTCATGTACCACTGCGGTGTAAGCGTCAACATGCACTATTCCACCGTCTACAGTGGCACAACCCTTGTCAAATGTGCAACCGCTCTGCCCGATTATTTCCGCTATAACAGCCGCGATATACGTTATCGTGCCAAGGGTCAGATGAGCAACGACGCATGGACCGACACCCTGATTGCCGAGCTCCGTCTGCATCATCCCATCCTGTACGGAGGCAACGGCCCCTCTGGTGGGCATTGCTTTATATGCGACGGCTTCAATGCGCAGCGATACCTCCATTTCAACCTCGGCGAGGACGGCGAGGGCGACGGCTACTATCAAGTCGGTGCCATCACCTATGGCGCATATTCTTTCAACCAGGCCAACGATGCCATTCTGGGACTGCATCCCGAATATGGCCTCTACCTCAATGAGGAGACGGTAAGCTTCACCCGCAATGCTGCCCAGCGGCAGGTATGGTTCAGCACCAGCGACACGGTCGATGCCCCTTGGACTGCCGTCGTGTCCGACAACTGGATTCAAATCGGCAACACCGAATTCAACCATCTTGGACAAGTCACCGTCAATGTCTCCGAAAACACCACGGGTGTGGAACGCACGGGAACTGTGCTTTTCACCCAAGGAAACCTTTCGGTTACACTTAATGTAGTACAGGAAGCCTACGATCCGGCCACCGACTACTGCCCTCTGACGGTGGAGATGGAGAACACCCACAACGAACCCTGGGCGGGAGATGCTCACCTGAGCTTTGAATCGCCCAGTGGCACAGTGTACGGCATTGCTCAGCATACCTCCAATAGTCGCACCAGCACGGCCACCATCAGTGTCGCGCCTCATGGTGTCATGGTACGCTGGCATCCTGGTGGTGCACTGGACCGCTATATCAACTACAAGATCAAGAACAGGCACGGAGAAACGCTGGTGGAGGTCAATAATGCCTACTTCGATGGCGATGACTTCCTCATAGAGTGGCCCTGCAATCGGCTTGGTATAGACGACCCGCAGGAGGTGAAGCCGGAATGGTGTGTATCGCCCAATCCCACAACGGGACGGATAACCGTCACGGGCGGTAACGATAACGGACAGCCTGTACGCCTGGAGGTATTGGATGCTGCGGGTCGTGTGCTGCTGCACACTGTTGGGACTACCGCCGACCTTACCCATGTGTGCTCAGGCGTATACTACGTAAGGATTATAACCGACAGTACTGTCACAATAAAGAAAGTGTTAAAAGAATAAGCCCATGAAAAAGACGCTCATTCTCATGTCGATGTGCCTGTTTGTCATGGCCGCTGCGGCCAGACCGGTGACGCAAAAAGAAGCCACCTGTGTGGCCAACCGTTTCTGGCAGACAGTGCTTCATGGCGAAGGGCAAGTGTATCCGTGTCCTTGGCAGTACAGCCAGGTCTACCTGTTCGTGGGCGAACACCAGGGATTTGTTCTGGTGTCGGCTGACGACTGTGCACGCCCCGTAATAGCCTACTCGCTTCATGGCAGATTATCACCTGATTCATTGCCTGTGCAGGTGTCGGAAAGAATGGAAGCCTACTGTGGACTGATAGCCGACGGAATAGGCCAGCAGGTGGTGCCTACGTCCGCCGATGCCTCACGGTGGGAGCAACTACTCAAAGGCAACCTGCCCAAGGATGGTGACAACGACGACCGCATCGGTCCGCTGCTGGAGACCCATTGGCACCAGGACGGAGGCTATGCCCTGCTCACCCCGCAGCACACCCCCACAGGCTGTGCGGCTACAGCACAGGCACAAATGATGCGCTACTGGAGTTATCCCGCCTTCGGCCATGGCAACGAGTCCTACAACTGTCCGCCCTATGGCGCCCAGTCGGCCGATTTCTCCCACACCCTCTACGACTGGGCCAACATGCCCGACCAGGTGACCACTGGTAGCCCCTACCGACAGCAGTTAGCCGTCTCGACCTTGATGTACCATGTAGGCGTAAGCCTCCACATGGGCTATGCCGAGGGAGGCAGCGGTGCCGCAGGTTTGGTGGGCCATCCGGGTACACCCAGTATCGACAACTCGCTTAAAGACCACTTCTACTACAGTCGCAAAATGCGCCCGATATACAGAACCGATGGATACACTGACCAGCGGTGGGCCGACAGCCTTGTTACCGAACTGCGTCTGCAACACCCCATTATCTATTGCGGCGTGGCTCCAGAAGGGGGACACGGCTTTGTGTGCGACGGGTATGAGTACCGCAACGGACAAGTCTTCTTCCATTTCAACTTCGGCTGGAGCGGAAACGGTGACGGCTACTACACCGTCGACGACATTTGCCCCAACGTCAGCCCGACAGGGGAAATAGGCTCAATCTACCATTTCAATCAAAGCAATCAAGCACTGCTCGGTGCTGTGCCGGACTATGGTCTCCATGTCAGCGACACTTTGCTCACCTTCACCCGTGACGGTGGCAGCCGCCAGCTGTACTTCTGCAGCATCGACACCTCCGTATCGTCGTGGAGCGTCAGTGCCGACCAGCCTTGGGTGACTATTGACCGCAACGGTGTGGATCATGTCGGGGCGATTGCCATTGCAGCCGGCGAGAACACCTCAGGAAGAGAGCGACAGGCCACCGTCACCTTTTCGCAGGACGGTCAAAGCATTTCGGTCGTAGTGGTGCAGACCTACTACACCTCCGACGACTACTGTCCCCTCACGGTTGTGATGGAAAGCACCCGCAACGGGGGATGGGAAGGCGGTGCCTACCTCAGCTTCGAGAGCCTCTCGGGTTACGTCTATGGCACTGCGGCACTCTCGTCAGGCAGCAGCGCCACCGTCGAGGTGGGTGTGGCTCCCCACGACATCAACGTGGTGTTCCACCATGGCGGCAGTTCCGACCGCTTCATCAACTATCGTGTCCTCAACCGTTATGGCGAGGAACTGGTGGCGGTGGAATATGCGTTCATGAACGGTGGCACGCACTTCATCGAATGGCCGTGCGCCCATCTGGGCATAGAACAGCGTTCCGCAGAAACCTCGTCCTGGCGGGTGTGGCCCAATCCCGTCCACGATGTGCTGCATATCGAAGCCGCCACCCTGCTGCGTGCCGAGCTGTACGACATATACGGACGGTGTGTGGCATCGACTTCGGGCAGTGATGTCGACTTGTCTGGTCTGCCCGCAGGCATTTATTTCCTCCGTGCCGTTAGCGACAGCGGTGTGTATGAATCAAGAATAATCAAACAATAATCATAAAATACACAAACAGATGAAAAAACTCCTTCTATTGACTTTGACGGCAGTTGCCGCCATCGCTTTCTCCTCCTGCGAGAAAGAACCTGCAGCCAATAATCCTGCAGGTCCTTCCACGCCCGACATCCCGACAACATTGGACATCGTGCGCACCTCCTGGCAAGGGGTCTACAGCGGCACCGTTGTGCACCCTCAGGCGGGCACGCTTCCGTGTGTCTTGACTTGGACAATCGACTTTGTCGACGAGAGCAATGTGAGCATTCTTCTTGAGACGGTCACGGGTGGACAACCCCAGCAGCCCCAGGAAATGGCCTGCACCTATACCTATGATGGACATAAGGGCGAGCTTATCAGCGAAGAGGATGGCGAAGTGCAGCGTGACCCCTTCGAGATTGACCCAGTCAATCGCACATTCACTATCGACCTTCGCATCACAACAGGCTTCTCGCAGGAGAACCCGCAGGTTGTTGGCGGTCCCACCACCTTCCATCAAATCAGAAAATAAAATTCAATTCAATAATAACACTAAAAAGTAACACACTATGACAAAGAACATCTTCAGACTGCTATGCGTCACACTGCTGGCAGGCATGACATTCGCCTCATGCGAAAGAGAGAACATCACACCTGGAAAGTACACCGTTACCGTCAATTCGGCCAACGAACAGATGGGCAAGGCTTATGGCGGTGGCCAGTATGACGCCGGTGCAACCGTCCGTATTTGGGGCACCCCTGAGGTCGGATACCAGTTTGACCGTTGGAACGACGGCAACACCGACAATCCTCGCAACATCACTGTGGGCGGCGATGTGACCTACACGGCCTACTTCAAGACCATCGGCTCCGAACCCGACACCACGGGCGGTGGCGGAGAGAACCCGGGCAATTTCACTGCATCATTTGTTGTGGACGGCACCCCCTATAACGGCATTGCCCTTGTGAGTATGGGCCAAAGCGACAACCTTTTCAACCTTGCTGTTTATGCCGGTGAGTCAGGTCCTGTTTTTGTCACGTACATCCTCCCGCGTACCGGCAGCCAGACCATCAGCGATGGCATTCAGTGCTTCTTCTATGAAAGCGAAAGCGACTTTGTCGAAACCTCACAGGGCAGCATTCCTCCCTATCTGTCTGTGCCTACTGCCGGATGCACCTACGATGTCAGTGTCACTGCTCTCGACCTCAATGCCCAGACCGTAACCATGACTGCCACTGGCACGATGCTCGACATTGCCGCCGCCGAGGCTGGCCAGACCCATCTGGTGTCTTTCTCGGTGACGATGGACGGCTCGTTCCAATATCCCGGCACTCCGTCGAAATGAGGTCTTGAATTTGTGAATGTGTTAATTCGTTTATAGATTAACACATTCACAAGTTTTATGCAGCCCAAGCAGGAGGGGCGGCCGTTTTATGGCCGTCCTTCCTTTTTTTGTCGGGGTGTGTCGCTCTCGGCGCATCATGTGGCTCTTTAGGTTTACATTGGCAGAGGGGCAATAATACGCTCTTATTGGCGTTATCAATGCAGAATCAAAAAACTCCTACCGATATGAAAAAGTCGTTCATCCTCCTTGTGCTCCTTGGCTTGGCCATGGGGAGCCTCTGTTCACAAACCGTGTTGAAGAAGACTCAACAGGCAGCAACAGCCTCCGACGGATTTGCCCGCATAGAAGCGATGCTGGAAAAACAGCACTACAGCGATGCCTTTGCCGCGGCGGACAGTCTGCGGAACGCCGCGTTGCATATGGCAGAAGCACGCGGAACCGACGCGGAACTGTCGCACCGACTGCTTGCCGCCACATGGTATATGGAGCGTGCCGCCATGCGCTATCAGGAAGATGCGATGGACAGCAGCCTGTCGCGCTTCCGTGCCGTGATGCCCTATCTGGTACCCGTGGACCGCGCTGTGTGCCACCTGTTCCTCGGCAATGTCGACTCCGCCTTGGTGGACACCCTCTCCCTGCGCGGTGTGCCCAACAGCAGTCTGGCACCTTTCTGTGAGCAACCCAAGGAGGCGTTGTTCAACATCACCCCGACGGTGTATGACCTGCTGATGCACTTGGCCGTGCAAAATGTGCCGTTGGAGCGGGGACTGGAACTGCAGCGGCAGTTGGTGGAGTACAGCCGCAGCCGTGGCGACATGAACTTGACGCTCTACAACGAACTGCGTTGGCTGGAACTGATGGATGGCAAGCCTAACCTCTCCAAGCCTTACCGTCGCCGCTTGGTGCAGGATCGTCTGAACCGCTACCGTAGCAGCGGCAACGAGCAGGTGGCGCTGCTGTATCTCAAGTTGGCACGCATGGCGGAGGCGGACGATGACTTTGTCGCAGCCGTGGCCTATTGCGACAGCGCCATCAGCCGCTGGCCCAAGAGCCAAGGGGGCGTGGAGTGCGCCAATCTTAAAAAAGGAATAAAGGAGCCTGTAATCTCTGTCGATATGCAGGAAGTGTGTGCCGCCGGGCGCGACCTGCTGGTGCGCGTGACGAGCCGGAACACAGCAGAGCTGCACTACCGTGTCATCGCCTTCCCAGCGGGCTATGACCCATACAAGCTCAGCGACGAGCAAGCGCGTGCACGGCTGCTGGCATGCAGTGTGAAGGAACGCTGGCAGCAGAAGCTGACGGACGGCAGCGCGGAGCAGCGGCCTGTCAAGATGGGCGACTATCAGTACCACCACCATTACGGCTACGTGCCGGCATTGGCACCGGGGCATTACATGCTTTTGGTGTCGCCGTCGGCGGACTTCAAGAGCAAAGGATTTGTGGCGAATGGATTCACCGTGGCGGGTGCTGCCATCGTGCTGACGCAGTGCGACTCCACTGGCGTGAGCGGCTATGTGGTGGACAACGTCAGCGGCCAGCCCGTGCGCAACCAGCGTGTGGACTTGCGGCGAAGCCTTACATACCCAGTGAAGTTCACCACCCTCGGCACGGTGAAGACTGATGCTGACGGCTTTTTTGCCTTCAAGCAGCGCTTGGTGAGCAGAGAGGTAACCAAGAAGGGGTATTGGCAATACTACGATTACCAGCTGACGATGCGCCACAGAGGGTTGGACATAACACGCGAACTGCTCCCCGCAGGCGGTGACGATGCCTCGGCGCAGCGCAGTGACTACCAACTGCTGGTGGACAGGCCGGTATATCGGCCCGGCGACACGGTGCAATTCCTGTTGCTGGCCGCCAGCGTGAACGGTGGCCGCGAGGGCCACACTGTGGCTGGGCAGCGCATCAGGATGGAGCTCCGCGACGTGAACCACAAAGTGGTGGACTCGCTGAGCGGCGCCACGGATGGATTTGGCCGTGTGAGCGGGCGGTTCGTGATTGCCCCCAAGGCACTTCCCGGCAGTTTCAGCCTTCAGGCTTTCGGACCGATGGAGAAGAGCGTTAGCCGTGCGGGAACGACGATGAGCCGCAGGGGTGAGCAGATGGTGGCACTCCGCTACCTGAACGTGGAGGCCTACAAACAGCCCAAATTCACCGTCACGCTGAAGGCGCGAGACCGTCGCGACAGCGCAGGGCAGAGCCTTGCCCCACGAATGGGCGACAGCTTGGTGGTGGAAGGTATGGCGGCATCGTACACGCAGGTACCTGTGGCGGGTGCGCGTGTGCGGTGGTCCGTGACGCGCACCATGGTGCGCCCATGGTGGCGCCGCTGGTATGGCAATATGCCTTTCGACGGTTCCGCAAATGTGGCTTCTGACTCACTGACCACCGACGCGGAAGGACTGTTCCGAATAGCCTTTGTCGCTTTGCCGGACAGCGCGGTGGAACTCTCCACACGCCCTTGTTTCCAGTATCAGGTGCAGGTGGACGTGACCGACCTGAACGGCGAGACGCACAGCCAGCGGCTGACCCTGAAAGCCGGCTATGAGAACAGCTATGTGCACATCACCCTGCCCCAGCAGACCTCCGACCTGAAAGAACTGACGTACCAGTATTGCGACCTGAACGGCACGCCGATGAAAGGATATGTGAATGTGGAGGTGGAGCAGCTGCGGCTGCCGGAACGCCTGTGGTTGGAGCATCCGCAGTTGCGGAGCGGCGTGCTGCACACGATGGGGGAGACGGAGTTCAGGAAACGTTTCCCGCTGACTCCTTATAGCTACGACGAGACGCAGATGGCTCACTGGGAGGTGGAGAAACGCGTGCTGCTGGCGCGGGTGGAGAGCCATGACCAGTTGGTGAACAGCATGAAGATGCCCATGCTGGGAGCAGGTGTCTATCGCATCATACTGACCCCCGACAGCGGTCCCAAGGAGCTGCGCCCCATGGCGGACACAGCCGTAGTGGTGTACACTCCCAAGGGTTGCCAAAGGGTGTACACGCAACAACTGCTGTGGAGCGAAGTGAGCAGCGAGAGCGCACGGGTGGGCGAGACAGTAAGGCTGCGTGTGGGAACCCGCCATGAGGGCGTGCGGGTGATGTACCGCCTGACGCATGGCAACCGGGTGATAGACAGACGGGTGCTGACACTGAATGACGAGATTGAGACCATAAATATACCCGTCAGCGACGCGTTGCTGGGAGGATTCGAGATAGAGCTGTGCGCCCTGAAGGAGGGCCGCAGCAGCACGGTGAGGCACCGTGTGGAAGTGCCTTACGGCCACAAAAAGCTGGATGTGGAGTTCCTCACCTACCGCGACAGGCTGACGCCTGGCCAAAGGGAGCGATGGACACTGAGGGTGAAGAAGGCACAGGAGGCAGACAGCTCGGCAGCACTGCCCGGCACGCAGGGGAAGCAGAGCACGATGGATGCGGCACTGCTGCTTGGCATGTACGACGCCGCGCTGAACAGCTACGGCTATGTGGACTACAGCTGGTGGCCGTGGCGCAACGCCCAATCGCAGAGCCTGATGGGTGTGAACTATGCATTCGATTGGCAGTATCAGTCAAGCCGCCAACTGATCGTGCCACAGGGGGAATGGCTATTCTATAAGGGGAAAACACCCGCCGGTTGGAATTTCACCGCCCTGGACCACAGGGGGAGGCGCTGGAGGCGGGCAGGAATTGCGGAGCCGTATTTGGAGGAGATTGTGGCCTCTGTGGGAGGCGTGGGATACGCCACCGCCCGCGGTGAGGATGGTATGGTGACCATGTCAGCCAAGAGGGCCAAGAGCAGCAATGCCGCACCCGCCCCAGAGGTGTCGGCAGAGTTGGAAGTGGTGGAGAACTATGCGGTTGAGGAAGAATTAGTCGAGTTGGATGAGGCCGACAATGGTACGGGAGTTTCCGCTGAGAAACCCTATCTGCGCACCAATCAGAGCACGCTGGCATTCTTCGAACCTACACTGCGCACCGCTCCGGACGGGACGTTGGAATACAGTTTCACTGCACCGGACCTGCTGACGGAGTGGGACGTGAAGGGGTTGGCTTGGACGCGCGACCTTTCGGTCGGCAACGTGGAACGGAAACTGATTACGCGCAAGCAACTGATGGTGCAGCCCAACATGCCGCGTTTCCTGCGCGAAGGGGACAGCGCAACCTTGATGGCCAAGGTGATGAACCTGACAGACAGCACGCTGACGGCGGAGGTGCACTTTAGTTTCACCTTCCCTACAACGGACGGTAAGGGGCGCGAGCAGGAGGCAGTGAGAAGGGTGACGGTAGGCGCACACGGCTCGGAGCAGGTGCTGTTCCCAGTCGTGGTGACAGCGGGCGGCACGGTGGCAACGTACAAGTTTGTGGCCACAGCCAGCCAGCATAGCGACGGGGAGCAAGGCCCCCTGCCCCTGCTGACAAACCGACAGGCAGTGACCCGGTCGGTGAGCATGTACATGAACGGCGCAGGCAGCAAGCAGTATGCCATGGAACTCCCGGCCTCGACGACGGCTCGTCCCGTTAGCTTCACGGTGGAGTATACGTCCAACCCCGTGTGGATGGCTATTCAGACATTGCCGTATATGAGCCAGTGCAGCAATCCGTCTAACATATACCTTTTCAACAGCTATTATGTCAACTCGTTGGGCAAGAAGATTGCTAACCTGTTCCCGGAACTGAAGCATTGCGCCGACGGCGCCACGGAGCAGGCGAGCCCCTTGATGCGCAACGCGGATGTGCGGCAAACCCTGTTGGAGGAGACGCCGTGGCTGGGCGACGGCGAGAGCGAAGTGGAACGGCTGCGGAACATTGCCCGCTACTATGACGACGAGGAGCTGGCGCGACAGTGCAGCGAGGCCTTTGAAAAACTGCAACGGGAGCAGCACGCCGACGGCGGTTGGCCCTGGATGCCCGGCGGCAGATGGAGCAGCCCCTATGTGACTCAGTATATCCTGAAGGGCTACGGAATGATGGAACGGCAGTTGCCGCGCGGCAAAACGAGGATGCAAAGCCGCGCCCTGGACTTTGTGGACAAGGCGGCACTGCAGGACTATTTAGAGTGGAAACGCTTTTTGGACAAGCATCCCGGCAGTACCTGCAAGCCCATCATGCTGGATTACCTCTACACGAGGAGCTACTATCTGGGGAAGTCGTTCTCTGCTGGCACAAAGAAGGCCTACGATTTCTTCTACGCCAACGCCAAGGAGCGTTACGGCGAGTACACCTCCTTGTATGATCAAGCGTTGCTGGCGCTCGTCTTCCAGCGTAACGGCGACACTCGGCTGGCTCGGGAGATGGTGGAGCGCATCAGGCAGAAAGCCCTTCGCAGTGACGAGATGGGCATGTATTGGCGCGACAACAAGGCGGGCTATTACTATTACCAACGCCCTGTGGAGACGCAGGCACTGCTGATTGAGACCTTCCGCGAGGTGGTGCCGCAGGACACTCTGTCCGTGGCTCAGATGCAGCAATGGCTGCTGAAACAGAAGCAGACCACACGGTGGAGCTCGGACATCGCCACACTGCGGGCCATTCAGGCCCTGATGCCTATCGGGGCAACGGAGAAGAGTGGCTTTGGAAGATTGGCAGGTTCGGACCGCATTGTGGTGCGCGGAAAGGCCATGACCGATACCCTTGTCGCGCCGCAGCAGGATGCCGGCTATTTGCGGCATACCTACCGCGCCGACACTTTGGAACAGATGGTGGGAACGCGGAACCTCTCGGCCACTATTACAAGGGCCAACAAGGGGATTGTCTGGGGTGCGCTCTATTACCAGTACACTGAGCAGATGGACAAGATTGAGGCCTCGGAAACGGGCGTCACCCTGCAGCGGCAGCTTTTCAAGGTGGAGGCCGACGGGTCGCTGACCGAGCTGAAGAAGGGTAGGGGACTGCGCGTGGGTGACCGTCTGCGGGTGCGGCTGCATGTCAGCTGCGACAGGGTGTTGGAATATGTGGAGCTGAAGGAACTGCGTGCTGCCAGTCTGGAGCCTGTGACCACCTCCTCCGGCTGGGCTTGGAGTAGTGGGCTGAACTACTACGTCGCCGTGATGAACAGCCACAACGCCGTCTATATCGACCGCTTGGAAAAAGGCAAGTATATCATCGACGCAGAATACTACGTGACCAACCCCGGCACCTTCACCCTGCCTCCTTCAGTGCTGCAATGCCTCTACGCCCCAGAATTCCGCGCCACCACCCCCGGCCAAAGAATAGAGGTGAGATAGAAAGGATAGAGGGATAGAACAGATAGATAAGATAGAAATAAATAGAAACTAGCCTATAATGTCTATCTCTTCTATCAAATCTATCCCCTCTATCGAATCTATTAAATCTATAAAATCTATCAAGTCAAATTAAAAACCAAAACAACAATGCAAGAAGAAGACAAATACCACTACCTCCGCAAGCAAGCCCACTGGGAGAACCTTTGGTTCTACCAGAAAACGGTGACGCTCTACGATATGACAGTGGTATTCTGTAGGCGGTTCCTCCCTGCCCATGGCGACCGCACAGTTGACCAGATGGTGCAAGCTGCCCGTAGCGGTAAGCAGAACATAGTGGAGGGTTCAGCTGACGGGGTAACCTCCACCGAGATGGAGGCGAAGCTGCTCAATGTGGCGCGAGCCAGCATCAAGGAACTGAAAGAGGACTACCTCGACTATCTCCGTAGCCATAAGCTTACGCTGTGGGACGTGTCTCATCCCCGCTATGCCGCCATGCAACACTTCTGCCAAAAGCACAACAAGATTGAGGATTACGAACCCTTCTTCGACCGCTGGACCGACGAGGAGATGGCAAACGCAGCTGTGACACTCTCCTGCATGGTAGACACCATGATGCAGACCTATCAAAAGAAGAAAGAAAAAGAATTCGTAACCGAAGGCGGCATCAAAGAACGCATGACCGCCGCCCGCCTCGACTTCCGCTCCGACAAGAAAGAAGAATTAGAAGCCGCCCACCGTGAGATGAACGCCCTGCGCGCCCGCCTCCAACAATTAGAGCAAGAAAACGCTCTCCTCCGCCAACAATTGAAACAAATCTGAAACAATATTTAGCCTATCCTATCTATCCAATCTATAATTTCTATTAAGAAATATTCTTG
>ONJQ01000046.1 GCA_900318175.1 uncultured Bacteroidales bacterium
TATTAACCCCACACTAAACACCGTAGGTGTGCAGTGTGGGGTAATGATGCCCCTCCCATGCGTTTCGAAGAAACGCTACAACATTACGGCCAACAAAGTGGCGTGCCTCCGGCACGCAGGATAGGTACACTTATTCCCACCCCACACGGCGCTTCGCTTCGTGCGGGGTTAATAAGATTACGTGCTTTCATCACGTCTATCGGACACAAAAAACTGAAGTGAAAGGTGAAAAGTGAAAAGTGAAAGGTGAAAAAACTCGTATACTCAAGAATCTTGCTGTCCGACAAGGAGATATGACAAGTATTGATTTTGGAAGACTTGGGTGTGCCGAAGGCACACAATCCTATTAACCCCACACTAAACACCGTAGGTGTACAGTGTGGGGTAATGATGCCCCTCCCATGCGTTTCGAAGAAACGCTACAACATAACAATCAACAAAGTGTCGTGCCTCCGGCACGCAGAATAAGTATACCTATTCCCACCCCACACGGCGCTTCGCTTCGTGCGGGGTTAATAAGATTACGTGCTTTTAGCACGTCTATCGGACACAAAAAACTGAAGTGAAAGGTGAAAAAAACTCGCTCACTTACTAAAAGTTAGTTCTATTTATTCATTGTTTTGAGAGCGCGTGTCTCCGACACGCAGAGTGTATTTGCTTGGTGTACCCCACACTATAAGTGCGGGGTTATTGAGAGTTTGCCTCTCCGAGGCAATTATTGGATATCCCTTTAACGCATGCAGTATTCCCATATTAACGCACTAACGCATTGACACATTTACACATTCAAGTATTCCATATCAACGCATTGACACATTCAGTAATTCACGCATTCAAAAGTTTTTTAGAATCCTCATACAATAAAATAGTTTCTTTTGCGTTGTAATAGATATTATTCTTAGAAATGGTGTACCATGGTATAGAACACAATCCTGATAGCACGAATGGCGCAGTTGGTTCGTGTTTATCGGTGGTATCATTGTCCAAAAGAATAGTTGTCGGCGTTCACCCTTTGTCTTTTCAATAAGTTTAGCTGATGTCCCGCTGGTTGCTGATATTGTTATTGTTGTTACCTTTAGGATTGATGGGGCAGGACGAAGACCCGTTGAGTCATCGAGGGGTGCAGTATGCCAAGCAGGGGACGGACTTCTGGATCTGTTTTCCACGGTCGTTGAGAGGAATGTTTCCAAACTTCTCGCGTCTATATGTTGTGAGCGAACGCGACTGCGACGTGACCGTCTCCAACGAGAACCTTGACTATTCGCAGACGTTCCATGTGATGGGCAGGAGGCTTTCGAGAGCGGAGAACAACTACTTCCAAATGAACATCCTGTACACAAGGATTATCGACACTGTGCCGTACCAGTATATCATCGTTGGGGATGGACCTCCCTATCCGCATGTGCCCCAAGTGGACTACACTGGCGTTCCCGGCGACTTGCCTCAGCCTCGTGGCTTCCACGTGACCAGCACTGACACGATTTCCCTGTTCGTCATCATCACGGGCAACGGCGCCTCTGCTTGCAGCGTATTGCCCACGGAGATGCTTCGTGACGAGTATGTCGCCCTGCCTCCCATAGTCAACCACCACATCGGCATAAATTCGGGCTTACGTTTGCCCCGATACCTCTCACACATGTCGTCGATAGACATTGTGGCCACCGAGGACAGCACCGTGGTGGACATCATCCCAACGGACTGGGATTGGTTGAACCGTGCGCCGGGCGACACGCTGACTGTCACCCTCAGACGTGGTCAGCTGTTCCACCTCAGCGCCGGCGAGCCGCCTGAGAAGTACTACCCCAACTTGGCACCCTACTATCGATTCAACACCGAGATCAATCCCCGTTGGGTGCAAGATGTGCCGATGGTGCGACCCTCTTTTCTTGCCGACACGGTGAGACGTGACACCTTTGCCGTGGACCTTGCCGGCACCCGCATCAAGGCGCGCGACTGCAAGCGCATTGCGGTCTTCGAGAGTTCCGGCACGGGAGGTTCCGGCATCAGGGGGAACCAAATCAACGGAATTAAAATGGAACAGTCGGTTCCCATTTTCTTTGCCGGACAGGAGTACTTGGCGCCCAATGTGGGACAATATATGCGTTTCACAGCTCTCGACGAGGAGACCCGCGTCACCATCCGCGACGCTTCTGCAGCATCAGGCCCCTCGCGAACCTTTACCATTGCTCCAGGGCATACGACCTGGTGGGAGACCGACAAGGATGAAGGACCCTATTACATCACCTCGGACCATCCCTTGTTGGCCAAGTGGGTGGGTAACGATATTGCCACTCTTATTCCCACCCGATGGTGGCATTGGGGGCAGATAAACCACGGCCCTGTCAACGATGTGGACCCCGACGAGAATATTCGTGCCCTCCCTACCGATTTGCATATCTTTGCCCGCACGGCTGACATCCATTCGTTCTATATGGACGACCGCCAGATATACACTTATTTCACTCCTGTCGAGGGGACACCCTACAGCTATGCCCATTTCAATCCTTCAAGCAATTTCTGCACAAATGGCACACACCATATCCTCAACCGGGCGGGTTCCCCATTCTTGGCCTACATGAGTGCTCGCTCGAGCTATATTGTTGCACTGCCCCATGTGCAGCCCGGCGGGACGAGGCTCATGGTGAACGGGCAACCGGCCGACTCGCTGACAAGGGACACGCTGTGGTGCGTGCACGACCCCGTGGAGTTCCAAGCCACCAACCGACGTCCGTGCGACAGTCTGCTGTGGGACTTCGGCGACGGCACCACTGAGGCTTTCGGCCATGACGACGGGGGCTTCTCACAGCCTTTGCAGCACACCTTCCAGCAGACGGGAAACATCACCGTCCGCGCTGTGTTCAAGTACCAGTACGAGGGCTGCCTTACCCTGAAGTCGGACACGCTGTCCGTCACCCTCGACATCCGCGGCGATGTGGACACCTCACTCTCCATTTACCTGTGCGAGGGGAGCTACACTTTCCGCGGCCAAGAGCTGGAGAAAACGGGGCAGTATGATATTACCACCACATGGCCCACGGGCAGCTGCGACACCCTGTGGCGGGTAGACTTCGTCACCTGCCCTCACTGCCGCTATGTGTACGACACCGTCTCCACGGACGACATGCCCCACACCTTCAACGGCATCACCTTCAACACCGAGCAGCACGAAACGCCCATCCGTATCCACATTGGCGACACTTGCGACAGCATCATCTACTACACCCTTATACCCATTCCCTACTGGGGTGAGCGTCCCTTAGACAGCACTTGGGTGATAGCTCCGAACATCTTCACGCCCAACCGCGAACCCAACCACCGCTTTGCCGTGAGGTGCAGCCACCATATCCTGCAAGCCGAGGTGGCGGTGTTTGACCGCAGAGGGGTGAAGGTGGCACAATTCGACGGCCTGACGGGCTATTGGGACGGAACCGTAAAGAGTGGCAATGGAGACACCCCTTCAGGCGGCACGCCAGCCCCGCAGGGCACTTACGTATACTACATACGCTACATGGACATCCACGATGCAGCATACAAAACAATAACAGGAACTGTGACGTTGGTTAAGTGAAAAGTGAAAATAGACTAACTCATTAACACAATTACACATTAACACATTCAAAAAACACTATATATGAGAGTAATATTATCGGTTAGAAAAACAATGATTGCGCTGTCGGTTGTGGTGGCGATGTGTGTGGGTGCCACTGCGGCGGCGGCACCCGTCGGGGTGCAGACAGCCAAGAAGGCAGCCTCGAATCTCCTCAGCGCCAAAGGGGCTGGGGATGTGAAGTTGGTTGACATCACCGGCACAACGCCCTATCGGAATTTCTACATCTTTACCGCTGAGGCAGGGGAGGGGTTTGCAATCGTTTCGGCGGACGACTGCGTGCTGCCCATTTTGGGCTATTCGACCACGACAGGGTTTGCCACCGAACAGATGCCTCCGAATATCAAGGAGTGGTTGGACGATTATGAGAGCCAGATAACCCACTGGCGGAATTGTGTCGAGGGGTCGCCAATTACCAGCGACGGCTCACGGCACGACGCTGTACGCAGCGCATGGGACGAACTGCTTTCGGGCAGCTATAGCGAGGGACCGCAGAATACAGCGGTCTTGCCCCTGCTGAGCACCACGTGGAACCAATCCCCCTATTATAACAACATGTGTCCCCAAGACACGAGTGGCACACACACCGTGACAGGATGCGTGGCCACTGCCACAGCGCAAATAATGAAGTACTGGAATCATCCCGCTACGGGCTATGGCTCCCACTCCTATACGCATTCCACCTATGGGACGCTGAGCGCCAACTTCGGCGCCACGATATACGATTGGAGCGACATGCCGACACAGTTGACCTCGGGAAGCAGCAGCATCCAGGTGTACTCTGTGGCGAAGCTGATGTACCATGTGGGCGTGGCTGTTGAGATGAACTATAGACTGGCGACCTCGGGAGGCAGCGGGGCCTCCACCTACAGCAATGGCATCCCCTCTCTGGCCGCAGCCGACAATGCGCTGCGCACCTACTTCAAATATAAAAGCACACTGCATCAGGTGGCCATTGAGGATTACTCGGATTCAGTGTGGAGCGCACTGCTGAAGGGCGAGTTGAACAATGGCCGTCCGATGCTCTATTCAGGTCGCGACTCCACTGCGGGGCACAGCTTTGTGTGCGACGGCTATGATGCCAGTGGTCTGTTCCACTTCAACTGGGGCTGGGGCGGATGGTGCGACGGCTACTACACCATCGGGCAACTGAACCCGGAAAGCGGCGGAACAGGCGGCAACGCGACCTATACGTTCAACCTGAAGAATGTGGCTGTTATCGGGATTGAACCCAACACCGATTTCGGCGACACGACCACCGTGACGGTCACGTCAAACAACTCCCTCTATGGCACTGTGACGGGTGGTGGCAGCTATACCGATACCAACAGCAGCCTTGTGACACTTACGGCCACGGCACAGCCGGGATGCCGCTTTGCGGGTTGGAGTGACGGCGACATGTTCAATCCCCGCAGGTTCTACGCCAACGGAGGAAACTACAGTCTTGTGGCCAATTTCGAACCCCTGACAGGCGACACGCTGGGCTATTGCGCCGACCATTACCTGACGAGCTATGGAGTATCGTCAGGCACCACCTATTGGGGCATCAAACTGCCCGCTTCGGTGCTGACCCCCGGGCACGACCTGACCAAGGTAAAGCTCTATGTGAGCACAAGCGGCAGCTATACACTGACCGTGTATAAGGGCTCCTCGTCGCCAACGACGGTGGTGAGCACACAGAGTTTCAATGCTCCGTCGACCCTTGAGGGACGCTGGGGGACCCTGACACTGCGGACACCCGTCAGCGTGGACAGCAGCGAGTCGCTGTGGATTACGCTGAGCAGCAACGCACGCCGTCCAGCAGCCTTGACCTACTATGCCGGAACCAATAATTCGCGCTTGATCGGGAACACTTTTACGTCTTTCTCGAACTCCTACAGTTTTATGATACGGGGCATTTTCGAGTCGAGAGCCGGCGGACCTGTGATGGAGGGCGACACAGTGTCCTATTGCGGAAATGGTGGATACTCCAACTCCGTGGGCGCCGGAGGAGCCCTGTCGTGGGGCATCAGGCTGCTGCCTGAGACCTTGGCGGGCTATCGCAGCCTGACGGATGTGCTGATGTATGTAAACCAGGCCGGCACCTATACACTGAACCTGTTCCAAGGGTCGGCCACGACGGCTGCCACATTGATTGCGTCGCAGTCCTACACTTTCGACTCAACGGCTCGGGCCAGTTGGCAGGACTGCCCGTTGACCGTCCCTGTGATTATTGACAGCACGCTGCCCCTCTGGGTGGTGCTCTCGAACACGGGTCTGTCTTATCCGGCAGCGGCATGCACCTTTGCGGGCGACACAAACGGCAGCCTGATATACCTGAGCAGTAGATGGTCTTCGCTCTCCACCGCATCGGGCGGTTCGCTGAACGGCACGTGGCTGATCAAGGCAGTGATGTCAACCCTCGGCAGACCGACGGTCGGCATCAGCGGCCCCGACAGGGCCGAGGTGAACGAGCCCGTCACATTTACCGCTTCCGGGTCGCCCTCAGGTTCATACCTATGGACCCTGACAGGGGCAACCCCCGCTGCGGACACTGGAGCGACCGTCACGGCCCTGTGGAGCACACCCGGCACATACCATGTGGTGGTGTCCGTCCCATGGGGTGGCATAATGGTGAGCGACACGCTGACGGTGAGGGTGATGAGATGTGTGGTGGACACCTTCCCCTACAGGATGGGATTTGAGGAGAATGAGGATATGGATTGTTGGCGGTTGATGGATGCGGACTTCGACGGCTACGGATGGATAGCGGTGAGCGGACATGCCCACACGGGGACAAAGTCGCTGGGCTCGGCCTCGTTCATCTACAACGTGGGGTCGCTCACACCGGACAACTGGGCAGTGATGCCTCCCATGCAACTGGCAGCCGGGCACCACTACAGGCTGAGCTGGTATGACGGCGCACTGGAGCCGGGCTTCCACGACGAGCACTACAAAGTGTACGTCTCCACCACGGGCGGCGAGGTGGCAGACTTCACCGGCGAGCCCGTGTTCGAGACCACCCTGACCACGACCGTTTTCACCCAACGGAGTGTGGACCTGAGCAGCTATGCCGGGCAGACGGTGCATGTGGCTTTCCGCCACCACGGCAGCTCGGACGTCTACTGGATGGTGATTGACGACGTCGAGGTGGACGATACCACCGTCCGCATGCACACGCTGACGGTCCTCTCCTCCGACAGCACAATGGGCCGTGTGACAGGCAGCGGAACCTACCGGCAGGGCACAGCAGTGACCATTACCGCCACAGCCCGCGACGGATACCACTTTGCACAGTGGCAGGACGGCGTGGACTCGGCCGTGCGGACGGTCACCGTGGATACGGACGCCACCTATACGGCCTTCTTTGTAGCGGATGGGACGCCCACCTATACCATCACCGCCTACGCCGCCGACACGACCATGGGCGTGGTCGAGGGGGGAGGCACCTATCCCCAAGGAATCTCGATTGTGCTGACCGCACGGCCATACGAGGGCTACCGATTCCTGCAATGGCAGGACGGCGTGGACTCGGCTGTGCGGACCGTCACCGTGGACTCGGATGCCACCTATATGGCCATTTTTGCCGCCGTGGAGGCGCCCACCTATACCATCACCGCCTACGCCGCTGACCCGACCATGGGCGCGGTCGAGGGGGGAGGCACCTATCCCCAGGGGACGGAGATCCAGCTGACCGCACAGCCTTTCGCCGGCTACCGTTTCCTGCAATGGCAGGACGGCCTGGCCGACAACCCCCGCACCCTTGTGGTGACCGGGGATGCAACCTATGTGGCCACCTTCCAGACCGTGGAAGCGATAGCCGACGTCGAGGGCGATGTGCGAGTCACCCCCACCCGCGGGGGTAAGATAAGCATCAGCGGAGCCGACGGACGCAGCGTTGAGGTGTACGACATTGTAGGACGGACCATCTGCAGCGTGCACAGGGCTTCGGCCTTATGCCAGCTTGCCATGCCTGAAACGGGACTCTACCTTGTAGCCGTGGAGGGCTGCACCGTGCGCCGCGTGGTGGTAGTACGGTGAACATTCGACTGCATTTATGACATTGAACTCGTTAATTCGTAAATGATTTATCGTTGTCCGTTGATATGTTGATAAGTTGCTCCGACTCGCATCATGCCGACATATAAACTTCTAACATTCACACATTCCATCATGCCCAAATGGATGGCGGCCATGCAGCCAAATTTCTTGATGCGCCAAGGACTAACACATTAACACATTATCACATTCACACATTCCTACATGCCCTCCTCAGAAAAGAACCTATAACATGATATAAATAATTCCAACACACAGAACATCCATGAAACAAATTGCGCTATTAATTGCATTAACAGTCTTGTTTTTGTGTTCATGCGGTTCCAACGCATCAAAGAACACCATAACAAAAGAAATGGCCTACGAAGGGGTCAGCAACTATTGCCACAGCGCCTACGACTGGTCTGTGGCCGATGGCAACCCAGACATCATGACTCTTGAGATGGGTGAGGAGACCGACTCTACCTATCAAGTGGTGTTCCGCAGCTATACCGGTGCACTGGTCTATTTCCATGTCGATAAAGCCAGCGGCACTACAAAAATGGTGGAGTATGTCCCCGCTCTTGATATCCAAAGCGACGCAGGCACCATTAATCTAATCGACTACATTTAACACGTTAAATCGTAAATGAATTATCGTTGTCCGTTGATATGTTGATAAGTTGCTCCGACTCGCATCATGCCAACATATAAACTTCTAACATTAACACATTCCTAAATGATTTTGCACAAGAAAACGTTCCACGAACTGACCATCGACGAGCTATACGAACTGCTGAGAGTGCGTAGCGAAGTCTTTGTGGTCGAGCAGAACTGCGTCTATCAAGACCTTGACGGCGACGACCAGCAGTCCATCCACTTGTGGCTGACTGTTGAAGACAAGGTTGTCGCCCTGGCGCGTGTTTGCCCTGCAGGAACCCACATGACGGAGATTTCTATCGGCAGGGTCATCACAACCGAGCGGGGCAAGGGATATGGCAAACAAATCATGCTTCATGCCATCGATGCAGCCGTGGAGCGTTTCGGTGCTACACTTATCGATATCGAGGCACAGGAATATGCAAAAGGGTTCTACGAAAGTGTAGGTTTCAAACAGTCGTCCGACACCTTCATGCTCGACGGCATTCCCCATATAAGAATGACTTGGACAAAAACGGCAAACAGATAATTACTATGGATTATAGAGAAGAAGCGATAGAGTGCGTTAAAGGCAATGTCCTCCAGATGCATAACCAAATATATGCTAAGTATAATGGGGATTTTGACAGAATCTATACCGAAGCTTACAATAACACCTCCTATATGGGTAAGGTGATCGAACCCGGTAAGGAATATGAGTTGAGTTATTTGGAGTGTTCGTGTCCAAAGGTAAAAAGTGGACTGAGAAGCAATCCAGAGCAATGCGAATGTTCGCGTCAGAGCATATTATATATTCTCTCGCAGCTTGAACCGGAAAGCCAATTTGATGTCCGGATTGAGAATACGATTCTTAGGGGGAGCGACCGTTGCACCTTCAGGATAACGAAAAGAAACGAAGATTGATTGCTTGATTGTTTTAATTCGTTGTCCGTTGATAAGTTTATCCGACTCGCATCATATCAACGTATTTATTATGTGCTACAGCGCTACAGTTCAAAAACTGCCCCTTCCGAATGGCGGTTGAAAATTAATTTCGCCAATTCAAATAAAATGTGTACCTTTGCAAATTGAAAATATGCAATAAAAAGACATTATAAAGAAAAGAATTATGGAAGACTTGGTTTTATCGGTTCCTGTTTCCGATTACGGCATCATCGAGGCATTAGCCGCCCGTATGGGATGGAGCGTGCGTCCGCGCCGCACCTCGATTGACCGCTTCATTGCATCCTGCCCGACCTCTCCACAGATGACCGACGAGGAGATAGCAGCCGAAGTTAATGCTGTACGTTACGGAAAATGAGGATATTGTTCGACACTAACCTGTGGATTTCGTTCATGATTGGACGAAGGCTTGCATCGTTGCGGGAGGTGCTTTACCGCCATGACGTGGAGGTGTATGTCTCAGAGCCTTTGCTTGAGGAAATTCACACCGTCATTGAACGTCAGAAATTCGAGAAACTGATTTCGAAAGAGACGCGTTATTATTTCTTTGAGATGGTGTATGACGTATGTCAGTTCACCGAAATCACCATGCAGGCAGTTTCGCCCATCCGGGACATCAAGGACCTTTACCTGCTGTCGATGGCCGAGAGTGTCCCCGTTGACTACATTGTCAGTGGCGATAAAGACCTCACCGGCCTGAAAACAGCACAACGGAATACCGATAATCAAGTACGCAGAGCTGCTTGAATTGCTGAAAGTGAATAAAAACGAATAAGTAATTATTGAGCGTTTTGCACTACAAAACCAAAACTGAAAGTATGACATAAAACAAAGGGATTAGAATAGACATAAAGACATATAAAAGACTTTGCCTCTGGCTGTTTTTACTGCCGGAGGCTTTTTTATAACGATAAATGGATAATAACTATTTCGAAAACTTTAACAACTTTTTGCAAAAAAAGCTTGGTCATCTCGATTTTTGTATATACCTTTGCAGTTGAAAGTAAATAATTAAAAAATAAATAATTGTATGGTAAATATAATCGAATATTCACAATTACAAGAAGTGAAACTTCAAAACGATGCAACCCAATTTGTCTCTCAAATAAAACTAATATTGAACGGAGCTGTAATAAAACCTAAGGAGATAGAAGTGTATTACTACAAAGAAGGTGAATTCTCTGATGAGTCAGTTCATCGGAATGAATTACAACAAAATAATATGAATCATTTTTATGTGCATCGAAATGGTAAAACAAAGATTGACCGCTACAAGGGAGGTACTCGTGCCGGAATAGACTTTGTGGTTAGCAACGAAAGAGGCGTATATTACTCATATCTTATAAGGAGCGCTGTTGTGAACGATAAGATTTATTATGGTCCCCATAACGTATTGGAAGCCATTCGTATTTCTAGCAATCTCGACTACAAAGGCATTGAGGACAATGCCGTTGTGGTTGAGATAAATGATGATTCCTATGATGTGATATTATCACAAAGAATCAATCTTGGAAAAGGTTTTGTTGAGAGCAAACTCAGAGCAGTGGTGTTAGACAATAATTTTATAAATAGTAAATATCGAGACAAAGAGGTGCTTATTATCGAAAAAATAAGAAAGGATAATTTGTCCAAAGAAAAAGCACTCTTATTTGCAAAGAAATATTTAGGTTATATTCCAGCTGTAATAAAAAATTTATGATTAACGACAACCACACTAACACCATCTATTTCTCAAGTCTGCTGCCGGAGAAATGCCCAGTTCTGAATGCTCATATCGTTGATGCGTTGAGGAAACGGGGTATTCCATTCACTTATCTGAAAGGAACAAAAGACATCTGGTGCCGCGATTTTATGCCCATCCAAATCGAGAAGGATAAGCTCGTGTTCTACAGATATACTCCCGATTATCTCCAGGACAAGACGGGCCTCACCCTCCAAACCAATCCGGAACTCGTCTTCCAAGAGGAATCAAACGAGTTGCTTCGCCTGCTTCCAATGAGCATGGAGGAAGAAATCCGCCTCGATGGGTTGCGTCCTATCTCAATAAGTCATCCAGTATTCCATAGATTTGAATTGGAATTGGTGATGGATGGAGGCAATGTGGTGAAATGCGGCGACAAGGTTGTGATGACGGATAAGGTGTTTGTAGAGAACAAAGACAAAACGCCACAAGAGGTGCAACGTCAGATAGAAGAAGCTTTCCAATGTGAGGTTGTTTTCCTCCCATGGGATAGGAACGAGGAATATGGTCACAGCGACGGTATCATCCATTGTCTGGACGACAACCGAGTGCTGATGACCAACTATGCCGACTTCGACAAGGGCATTGCCGATAAATACCTTAGAATATTGGATAAATATTTTGATGTCACCACTCTGAAATATAATGTAAAGCGGATGCATAAGCGCAGTTGGTCGTACATCAACTTCTTGCAAATAGGCACTCTCGTGCTTGTTCCGCAACTTGGAATACCTGAAGATGAGCAGGCATTGGAGCAAATCAGCAGCACCCTTCCCAATTGCGAAATAGTAGGCATACCAGCATTGGAAGCCGTGAGTCGAGGTGGAGCATTGAACTGCATATCGTGGAATATTAAAGTATAAAATTATGGAGGTTAATATTCAAGAGAAGAATGAGTTCTATGCAAGGTTAACAATAAAGAAACTAGAAGAAATGGACGTACGGGGAGATTCATGGAATCAATTTCATGCGGGCAATAAAAATGAGAATTCGGCGTTAATAAAGAAAGATAGAAACAATTAACAAATTGCCACATGGATACAACAGGCAGACCCAACCCCGACGAGGCATTCCCGAATCCCAATCTCCCGCGCCTATGCTTCATCAAGAACGTAGTGAAGAACCCGCGTATCATCATCGGCGACTATACCTACTATGATGATGTGGATGGTGCTGACCAGTTCGAGAAGCATGTCACTCATTTCTACGACTTCATAGGTGACCGGCTGATTATTGGCAAATTCTGCGCTATTGCC